>NZ_QTUA01000001.1:2822159-3527699 GCF_003386865.1 Calidifontibacter indicus
CGACAGTGCCGAAGGCTGCGACGTGTTCCAAGGGCATCATGTTCGCTCCCCGAGCTCCAACCGGATGAGTGCGCGGTCAAACTTGCCGTTCGGAGATCGTGGGAGGTCGGCACGCACGTCTACCCGCCCTGGCACCATGTAGAGCGGCACACGCCTGCGCAATGCAGCCACGAGATCGTCCGGGTCGAGGGCACCAGCCACCGGAGCCACGACCAACGCGATGCGCTGGCCGAGGGTGTCGTCCGGGATCCCCAAGGCCACTGCGTCGCGAACCAAACCGCTGGCATATGCCGCTTCCTCGATCTCAGTCGGACTCACTCGGTACCCAGATGTCTTGATCATTTCGTCTGCCCGACCGACGAAGTAGAGGTATCCCTCGCTGTCGGCGACGACGGTGTCGCCCGACCACACTGCCAGCTCGTGTGCGCGCCATTCCTGGCCCGGGCGCATGATCGGTCGATATCTCTCGGCTGTGCGGGCTGGGTCATTCCAGTACCCGAGTGCGACGAGTGGCCCACGATGGACGAGCTCACCCTCTTCGCCGGGCTCGCACTGCGTCCCGTCCGGGCGAAGCACGAGCACCTCTGCGTTCGGAATCGCTTTACCGATCGAGTCCGGTCGTATGTCGACCTGTGCCGGGTCAAGGAAGGTCGACCGGAAGGCTTCAGTCAGCCCGTACATCAGATATGGGCTGGCGCAACTGAATTCGGCGCGCAGCCGTTCCAGAAGTGGCCGCGGCATCCGCCCGCCCGTGTTGGCGAAGTAGCGCAATCGGGCAGCGGTCTGGGCAGGCCATGCCACATCGGCAAGTTGCACCCACAGTGGGGGGACGCAGGTGAGGCCCGTGACGCCATATTGTTCACATAGTTTCGGCACTTCGGCCGGAAGCAGGAAGTTCATCAGGACGCAGTGCGCCCCGACAGCAAACGCCGTCGTGATCTGACTCAGCCCGGCGTCGAAACTCAGGGGCAGCACGCTGAGTATCACATCGTCCGCTGTGTTGCCCAGATAGGAGCTGACGCTTTCCGCTCCGACAATGAGGTTGCGATGACTGAGCACCACGCCCTTAGGTCGACCGGTGCTGCCGGAGGTGTAGAGGATCGCGGCCGGGTCGTTGTCGATCACCGGCACCGCCCCGAAGGCCTCTGTCTGCTGCCCCAAGCCCACCTTCCACGGGCGCACGTCGAGGCCGGCGTCTGCCCCGATCGCCGCGTCTGAGTGCCGTCCGACAAGCACAGCTCGCTCAACTGCGCATCGGGCCATTGCGGGTGCAAGCAGGCTCAACCGTTCCGGGGACGTGAACAGCACGCGAGCGCCACTGTCGGCGAGGATGTGCTCAACCTGTGCCACTTTCAACACGTGGTTGACCGGCACGAACACACCACCGGCAGCTGAGACCGCGAACATCGCGATCACCGTCTCGAGCCGCTTCTCGAGGTAGATTGCGACCCGGTCGCCGCGGCGGAGCCCTGCATCCTGCAGGTCACGAGCGATCGCCTGTGCCGCATTCCACACTTCACCGTAGTGAAGTGTCTCCTGCTTGTAGCTCAGTGCAGGGGCCGAAGGCGTTGCCGCAGCCGTTGTCCTGAGCAGGTCATGGAAACCAATCCGTATCACGGTGCGCACCGTTCGGACAGGTACCTGTTGAACTCCGCTTTGTCATCGAGAGAGACGAACTCGCGTCCGTGGGGGTCACGGTCCGGAAGACGCCGGCTCATGGGAACCGCCGGCCCCGGTCGGCAGAACCCGGTCAGTTCGTCAAAAACGTGAACGTACGCCTCGGCCGACGGGCGCCAGTCCAACGACGTGACCACCCGTAGGCGTGCGGTCCGGCCCATCTGCCGACGCAACACATGATCGTCCGCAAGTTTTTCAACTGCGTCGGCGAACGAAAGAATGTCTCCCGATGGCACGTAAGACACTGCCTCTCCGCCGGAGATCCTCGTCTCGGTGAGGTCATAGGAAACTGACGGCAAGCCGTACGCCATGTACTCCATGGTCTTGTTCATGGTCGACAGGTCGTTCAGCGGCGTGCAGAGGTCAGGGCCAAGACCGATGTCTGCGCCGCTGAGGTGCTCGGCAATTGCGACCTTGTCGACGCGCCCGGTGAAGGTGACGTATGGGTCGAGCCGAAGCTCCGTGGCCTGAGCCCGGAGTTGCTGAAGGCAGTCGCCAAAGCCCATGAGCGTCGCCCGAATATCGCTTCTTCCACGCCGGTGCACCAGTTCGTCCATCACGAGCAGCACTTGGTCGACCCCGTCTTGTGGGCCCATGATGCCGAGGTAGACCAACCGAATCTGATCTGGACGGCGTGGACTGACCGGATAGATCGGGCGCATCTGATCAGTATCAGGTCCGCTACGAACGACGGTGACTTCCCACGGTCGACGGCCCCCGCGTTCCATCGCAATCGACCGGTACGAGTCATTGGTCGAAATGACACGGTCGGCGGACCGCAGTGTCCGCCGCTCCAACCACTGGAGACCACGGTACTCGAGTTTCTTCAGGAGCCCGTGCGGTTCACCAAAGCGCGATACGAAAAGTTCGACATTGAGGTCATGGTGATCGAAGACAAACAGCACCCGTCGAAGTCGCCACAACTGAGCAAGCAACCAATAGGTGTCCGGCGGGTTGCACGCTTGGAACACGTCAAATCGGTCGCGTCGCCACACCTTCACCGACAGTGCGGCCGTACGGACCCAGCTATAACCGAATTCCCACGCATATCCGGCCAGACCCTCCGCTTCAGGCGCGGGCTTGTACCTGTAGATGTGCACACCCTCGAGCTGTTCGTACGACGGGTCGTGCGGGCCTTTGGGACAGATGACGCTCACTGTGTAGCCTCGGTTAGTCAGCGCCGCACATTCCAGCCACACCCGACGGTCCAGCGGCACCGGCAGATTCTGCACCACAATCAGCACATGTGGTCCCGTCGCACGATCATCTTGGTCGTCACGGTGCACCGATGGCTCTTCCATCGAACGTCGATAGTGGTTATCCACTTCAGTGGTCACGCTGCCCCCATTCCCCTGTTGTTTCTTTGACTGCTGCGACCCGAATCCACGCATTGCGACCGAACAGCTTCTTCGCGAAGCTGTTGACCGACCGAGCGATTATCTGGCCACCTCGTGATGTTCATCGCGCGATCGCCTGCCGTGAGCGTAGGGATCTGATCGCGCGACGGACGACACCGACGAAATCGGTAAGTGTCTCCCGCGCGACCAGCGAACTAACGACCAAGTGGGCCGCCGTCACCACGGCTGCCGTGGTCATGAGGGTCAACCACATGGAGCCGGTGATCCACCGCAAAGTGAGCCAGCCTGCAGTCCCAGACAGCATGACGACGAGCACGACCGCACAGTAAGGACCGGCGAGCGAGCGCCACCCAACACACATGACAGCCCGGACCATCGCCGTTCTGCCGACGGTCGCGACTATCGCAACGACGAGGAAACCCAAGGCGATCGCAGTCAACCCGTGGCTGGCCAGTGCCATCGTCGTCGCAAGCGTCACCGCATCGGTGACGACCGCGTACCACAGCCATGTGCCAGGGCGACCTAGACCGTAGAACAGGCCGTGATCGAGCCACGCAGCGGTCGTGAGAGTGCCCGCGAGAGCAAGGATCTGAGTGACACCGATACTTCCGGTCCAGCCCGGTCCGAACATGAGCGGCACGAGGACCGGGGCTGCAACGGCGACAACCGTGAGCGGGAGCGACAGTGCCAAGATGACCATCCGCAATGACCGCAAGTACGCCGCACGCAGCCGCTCGGAGTCGGACCTAACAGCGGCGAAAGCAACATTCGTCACCGGAACAATCGCGCTTCCGCTCAGGTCTTGCACCATTTGTACGAGACGCTGCGCGACGGTCATAAGACCTAGCGCAGCGGTTCCAAGAACTGCCGCAGTGACTGCTGCCTCACCCCATGCTCGTCCAAGAGCGACCACTTCGACGGCAACAACGAAACCACCGAACCTTGTCATGCTTGCGAGTTCGCGGTAGTCGAACTGAAAACGTGGACGCCAGCGGACGGTTACCCATGACATCGCAGTCGTGAGCAACGCAGAAACCAACACCTGGGCGACAAGCGCCCAGACGCCGGCGCCCCGCAGCGCGAGAACAATCGCTGCAACCTGCGCACCGAACGCTGCGACCGTCGCTTGCAGGGCAATGACCCTGAACTGCATTCTACGGCGAAGAATCGCGAGGGGGACGGCGCCAGCAGAGGTGATCACGACCCACATCGACAGTGCCCGAAGGACATCGACAACTCCAGGAGCTTTGAACACACCACCCATGAACGGGGCGAATATCCAGAGACCGCCGCACAGGATGATTCCGGCGAGGCACGAGAACCACACTGCCGTGCTCAGCATCCGGTCGTCGGCTCGATCGGCTTGCACGATATAGGCGGAGAACCCCAGATCGGCGAAAAGATAGAAGAAAGGCAGCAAGGTGCCTGCTGCAGCCACTGTTCCGAAGTCCTCAGGCACCAGCAGTCGGGTGAGGAATGCAATGGTGACGAATCCGGTGAGTCGAATGATCCACTTCTGCGCAGTGAGCCACAGGACGCCGGAAGCAGCCGCGCCCACCACATCGGTTTCTGGCGGCGCGGGTGTCTCCCGCGTCGCCTCCTGGGGCGGCCGGACCTCTGTCATCGGGCGTCCTGGCCGCGATGACCAACCACTTTGCGCACCACGGAACGCAGTTCGGGCCCGATATCACTGGCCCAATCAAGCACCCCATATCGCCCCGCTGCGCGGTAAGTCTCTGCCAAGCGCTGACCCATCGCGGTGAGCCCGAAGGTTTCCTCAGCGAAGCGGCGGCCGAAGTCACCCAAGCGTGCGCGATACTCCTGCCTGTCGATCAGCGGCTGAAGCTGACTCGCCAGCATGCCAACTGCGTCGGTCACGACGGTCGAGCTCCAGTAGCTGTTGCGGGCGAGCATCGCAGCACTGCTCTCGTCGAACCGGCACGACCAACCGGACTCACCTTGGACGACGAGCGGCTTGTGGAAGGCCAATGATCGGGCAGCCGAACCGCCCATCCCGAGCATGATGTCCGCCGCCTGGTAGGCGGGTCGTGGATCGGCCATCGCACCTACAAAGACGACCGCGCGGCGCCCGACGCGGTGGTTCACGGCATCGCCGAGCCGCTCCAGTCTGGTGGCGTCTCGGCCTGTGCCGACGACGACCAAGGTCGCCTCGACATTGAGTTGCTCGACCGTCTGCATCGCCACCTCGATGGGTACCGCCTTCATCACCGGATCAAGGCGAGACACCACACCAATCAACAACCCGGAGAGCCGTTGCTCATGCCGGAACCGGTTTCCGGCCCGTGTGCATGGCCGGTCAGCCGCCATGTCAACCGGCGGGCGAACCAGAACCGTGCCTCCCGGCCGAGCCTGCAGCTCGTCGCGCAGATACTCCGTCCCGATCACGAGCGGCATGTGGCATTTGACGGTGGGGTGCACTTCCATCTCGTACACGGTTTGCAGCCAAGGACGGCGCCCAAACCGCGCGGGACCCCAGTAGGTGGATCGCGCCCCGCTGTCCCACGTACCGTAAACGTGGACAATGTCTACCGAGTGCTCCTGCGCAAGCCGATCCAACTGGCGCGCTCGGACCACCATCGAGTCACTCGCATCGTAAACGTGGATCCGCGTCCCGTGCTTGCGCGCAACATCCAAGAGACTCGGCCCCGACGGTAGCGTCTTGGAATCGCCGATCAGCACCGACTCGAACCCGTGGTTGGCAACCTCGCGGGCCAAATCGAGCGCGTTCAGTTGAGTGCCGCCCAACTCAAGACTGTTGAGGTGCACGAGGACTCGCTGGCGGGCAACCCGCATAGGCGTCACCTAACCGAATCCTCAAGGGCGGCACATACCCGCTCCTGCTGCCCCGCATTCAAATGCGGATGCATCGGCAGAGACAGGATCTGGTCTGCTGCGCGTTCGGTGACCGGGAAGGCACCCGGGCCGTAACCGAGGCCGGCGAAGGCCGCCGAGAGATGAACCGGACGGGGGTAATGCAGTGCGGCGCCGATTCCCGTCTGGTGGAGCTGCTCCAACACCCGATCCCGCTCGTCGACGCGGATCACGTACAGATGCCAGACGTGCTCGTTGCCATCAGCCACGACCGGGAGACGCACCTCGTCGACGTCGCCGAGCAACTCTGCGTAGAGCGCTGCTGCGTCCCGCCGCGCGTCGTTCCAGTCGGAGAGGCGAGCGAGCTTGTGCCGCAACACGATTGACTGGATCGCGTCGAGCCTGGAGTTCACTCCGAAGACGTCGTGCTCATACTTGCGCTCCGACCCGTGGTTGCCGATCATCCGCACCCGCCGGGCAAGTTCGGCGTCGTTCGTCGTGACCGCCCCCGCGTCGCCGGCCGCCCCGAGGTTCTTACCCGGATAGAAGCTCGTCGCGGCAATCGTGCCCAGGCCGCCCGACACCGCTCCGAAACGCGTCGCACCCTGTGACTGCGCCGCGTCCTCGACGATCGCGATCCCCGGTGCAGCCGTGGCGATCTGCTCCACCGGTGCGATCTGACCATAAAGGTGCACCGGCACGACGGCAGCGGTCCGAGGGGTGATCGCCGCCGCGACGGCCTGCGGATCGATGAGCAGGGTCTCGTCGTCGACGTCAACCAGCACCGGTGTTGCCCCGGCTCGGACAATGGCCTCAACCGTGGCGACGAAGGTGTTCGCTGCGGTGATCACCTCGTCCCCCTGGCCTATGCCGAGGGCGCGCAGCGCGAGTTCCACCGCGTCGGTTCCGTTGCCGACACCCACGCAGTGGTCGACGCCGCAGAACCGTGCATACGCCTGCTCGAACGCCGCGACATGCGGACCGCCGACGAAACCGGCGGTTGCGAAGACCTGCGCGAGGTCGGCGTTGACCGCCTCTGCGACTTCGGCGTGCTGCGCGACGAGGTCGAGGAACGGGACGGTCGTGGACGTGCTGGTTGTCATCGATCGGTCTCCGTCGTGAGTGCAGTGCGGATGGCACTGATGACCCGGTCCTGCGACGCGTCGGTCATCTGGTGGAAGAGCGGAAGAATGAGGGTGTTGCCCGTGAGCCGTTCGCTCACCGGAAGTTGGGCGTGCGCCATGCCCGCGTAGGCGGGCTGGCGATGAGCGGACATGATTCCCCGACGTGCCGAGATGTCGGTGTCGGCCAACGCCGCGAGCAAGGCGTCCCGATCGACCCGCGCATCCGGCAGCAGCTCGATCCAGAACGACTGGAAGTTGCTCGTCCCCCACTCAGGGTCGTGCACACACCGCACCCCGGCCAGATCGGACAACGCCGCCGCGTAGCGGGCAGCGAGCCCGCGCCGTCGTGCCACGACCTCGTCGAGCCGGCCCAGTTGCACGATCCCGACCGCCGCCTGCAGGTCGGTCATGCGGTAGTTGTAGCCGATCTCGAGATACTCCTCGGCAGGCGCGAGCACCCGTCCGTGCCGTTGTGCCGCACTCACACTCATCGCGTGTTCGCGAAGCCGTTTCGCACGTTCTGCCCACTGCGGCCGGGAGGTCGTCAGCATCCCGCCCTCGCCGGTGGTGACGATCTTGCGCGGGTGGAACGACCACGCCGCCACCTCGGCGCCCGCGCCGACCGGTCGCCCCCGATAGGTGGAACCGGCCCCGCACGCGGCGTCCTCGACCACGACGATGCCCAGCGGGTCACACACCTGGCGGATGCCGTCGAGGTCGACCGGAACCCCGCCCTGGTCGACGGCGATGACAGCCGTCGTGTGCGGCCCGATCGCTGCCTTGACCGTGTCACCCGTCAGGTTGCCCGTGCACGGATCGACGTCGGCGAACACCGGCCTGGCACCGACGTAGGTCGGCGCGTTACTGGTGGCGATGAACGAGAACGACGGAACGACCACCTCGTCGCCCGCCTGCACCCCCGCGACGATCAACGCGAGGTGCAACGCGGTCGTGCAACTCGACGTGGCGACCGCGTGCTCCGCCTGCATGCGGGCGGAGAACTCGGTCTCGAACTCGGCAACCTTCGGCCCCTGCGCCACCCACCCGGACTCGATGACGGCAGTGACCGCGGCGATCTCGTCCGCACCCATCCACGGCTGCATGACGTTGATGCGAGACATCGCTCAGACCGCCCCCACGCTGCGCCCGGCAGAGATCTCCGCGCGCAGCGGTTGCCACCACTCGACCAATTGGCGCAGCCCCTCTTGGAGTCCGATCTCGGTGCGGAACCCCAGGTCGCGCTCGGCCGCACGGGTGTCGGCCAGGCGGCGCACCACCCCGTTGACCGCACGCTCCGGTCCGTGCTCTACGCCCAGATCGGAGCCCATCACCGACAACAGGGCCTGAGCGAGTTCGAGCAGGCTGGTCTCGGTGCCGCTCGCAACGTTGTAGATTCCTTCGCGCACGTCGCTCGCTGCGGCGAGGATGTTGGCTCTGGCGACGTCACCGGCGACGACGAAGTCCATCGTCTGCTGACCGTCGCCGAAGATGAGCGGCGGTTGCCCATCGGCGATGCGTTCCATCCATCGCACGAGCACCTCGGTGTAGAGGCCGTGGACGTCCATCCTCGGTCCGTAGACGTTGAAGTAACGCAGGCCGACGTAGTCGAGGCCGTGCATCGCACGGAAGCTGCGTGCCATGCCTTCGTTGAACGACTTCGCCGCACCGTAGAAGGTGTCGTTGTTGTGGTGGTGATGCTGCTCGTCCGTCGGGAACTGCTCGGCCATGCCGTAGACAGACGCGGACGACGCGAAGATCAGTTTCTCGACCTTGTGGTCGGCGGCCGCTTCGATCACGTTGAAAGCACCGTCCACCAACACCTCGAGCGCCAGGCGTGGTTCCTCGGCACACTGCGTGATGCGAATCGCTGCCTGGTGGAAGACGAGGTCGGTGCCGGCGACGAGGTCGTTGACGGTGTCGCGACTGCGAATATCGCCCTCGACCAGTTCCACCTTGCCGGTGGCCATCGCGTCGTCGAGGTTCGCCCGTCGCCCGCGCACCAGGTTGTCGAGCACCACGACACGTGCCGCGCCGGCATCGAGCAGCTGGTCGACGATGGTCGAACCGATCGTGCCGGCACCGCCGGTCACCAGCGCGGTGGCGCCTTCGAACCGGCTCACTGCGCCACCGCCATCGGCCGGGTGCCCATGTCGATGAACGCGCCACCGGCTTGCTGACTTCGGCTCGCTGCGCTGAGCACCTCGAGCACCCGCTGGCCGCCGCGTCCATCGGTCAACGGTGGACGGTTCTCCCTGATCGCGGCGGCGAACTCGGTGACCATGCCCATCAGCGCCTCCCGTTCCGGGAGGGCTGGAGCGTGCATGTCCCCCAGTCGGTAGCTGACGTTGACCTTGCGTTTGGTGTCAGCACTCACGCCGCCCATCGGCGAGAGGTCCACGCCACGGTCGTAGACCGAGATCCGCTGCTGTGGGTTCAGGTCGTCCCACACGACGGTGCGGCGACTCCCACCGATCACCATGTGGCGAATCTTGGTGGGGCTCAACCAGTTCACGTGAACCCCCGCAATCGCGCCACCGGGCAGCGGCAGGCTCAGATAGCCCAGGCAGGCAACGCCTGCGCCGATCGGATCGGCCCCGTGAGCAGCAACGCCGATGGGTCGCAGCCCGCCGGGCAGCACGAAGTCGAGGATCGACAGGTCGTGCGGTGCAAGGTCCCAGAACACGTCGACGTCGGGTTGCACCAGACCGAGGTTGATCCGCACGGAGTCGACGAACAGCACGTCCCCGAGGTCGCCGCCGGCGACCAGGTCACGCAGGTACTGCACCGCCGGGGTGTAACAGAAGGTGTGGTCGCACATCAGGGTGCGGCCGTACTCGTCGGCGAGCCGGACCAGTTCGGCTGCTTCCTCCGTGCTTGCGGCGAGCGGCTTCTCCAGTAGGACGTGCCGCCCCGCGTGAAGGGCGGCACGCCCGATCGGTGCGTGGGTGGAGGCGGGCGTCGCGATCGCTACCGCCTCCACACCTTCGTCGGCGAGGACCTCCTCGAACTCAGTCGTCACCCGCACCCCGGAGTACCGATCCGCAACCCGGTGGGCCCGCTCCTGGTCCAGGTCACACAACCATCTGAGGTCGAAGTCCTGGCTCGCGTACAGGTTCCGGACCAGATTCGGCCCCCAGTAACCCGCCCCCACTACTGCAATTCCGATCGGCACAATGCCTCCCCGCTTCGTGGCACCACCGGAATGAACCAGTGCTTGTACCACATTCTTCAAACGGCCAGTCGGCCGCCCCCATCGAAGATTGTTTCGGTCCAGGACACATCCCGCAGGAGATTCGGAAAATCCGTCGTTCCGGTGAGATGGGACGCCGCCTGAACCGCACCGATCCGCATTCGGCAAACCCCGTACCGGCGTGATTCCGCGGCACTAGCATGAATCTGTCCGGCCCTCTCGGGTCGGCAGATGGGGGCATCGCATGAAAATCGTGGGGTTCTCGATCGCTGCGTTCACGGTGATCTGCTTGACCGGTTGTGCCGGCACGACGGCGTCGCAGCCGAACCTGGTGGGGGCGCCGGGTGCCGCGAACGGCGCGGCAAGCACGGCAGAAGGCTCGCCGGGCAAGGAAACGCTGCCGAAGGCAAATCTCGACCCGGCGGGAACCCGTGCCACGGTGAAGGGCGGTGTCAGGGTTCACCCCGTCACCGGTGCGAAGGCAACTCGCCTTCCGGGCCTCAGCAGCGCCACCGCCTCCGCGAGCGCTGCGAAGGCGAACGCATCGTCGACCGCAAGGACCCCGCTCGTGCGATCTCCGTTGCCGAAGCAGGCGAGCGCCAAGGGCCGGCTTGCGGCGGGTCACCCCACACTGCTCGGCCAATTGACCGGATCGACCGTCATCGTCAGTTCGGTGAGCCCGGCCGGCAATGAGCTACAGGTCGGCCTCAGCGCGGTCGGTGCGGGATCGGCGACCGATGTGCTTGCCGCCTACCGGGCGAAGCTCGCTCCGTTGGGCTTCACCGAGCGCACCGTACACGCGGCGGAGGGTGCATCGGCGGTGCGGTTCACCCGCGACGACGACGTGGTGACGGTGAGCGCGAAGAGCGCCGGGAAGCAGACCGACTACGCCGTCTTCGGCTTGCTGCACACAACCGGTTGATCGGCTTGTTCCGCTCCGGAGTGCGGCCGGCGGGTTCTCGCCTGGCGGCCGGCATCGCCGTCGGTCTCGCGGTCTCGTCGGCGCTGGTCGGTTGCAACGCGCCGTCCAAGACATCGACGCCCGACCCGACCGTCACCGGCGATGCGCCGCGAATCATGTTCCGACACACAGGTCTTGACGACCACTACGGGACAGTCGCGATTGTCTCGCTCAGTGCACCACACGGCGCACGCACGTTCACCGACCTGGCCTGCGACAGGGTCGACGCCACCCGCACCCGAGTGTCCTGCCTGCAGACGGTCCGCGGCGCCACGACCAGCTACCGGTGGGTGGAGACCGACAACTCGTGGCACCAGATTCAGCAGGTGCCGCTCGGCGGGGTGCCCAACCGCACCCGGCTCTCCCCTGACGGCAAACTGGTCGCCTCGACCGTTTTCGTCACCGGGCACTCCTACCAGCAGACGGCGTTCTCTACCGTGACCGAGATCCGAGACGTCGGTGGAAACTCGCACGGAAATCTCGAGACCTTCACATTGGTGATCGACGGCCGCACCTCCACCGCCACCGACCGCAACATCTGGGGCGTCACCTTCGCGGCCGACGATCGCACCTTCTTCGCCACCGCAGCGACCGGCGGCCGCACCTATCTGGTGAAGGGCGACCTGCAGACGAAGACCCTCACCTCGATCCGCACGAACGCCGAGTGTCCGTCGCTGTCACCGAACGGCCGGAAGGTGGCGTACAAGGTCGTGGTGAGCGACGACGGCACGGCCAAACACTGGACGCCCGCCGTGCTGGATCTCGCGAGCGGGCGTCAAACCGTCCTCACTGGCGAGCCCCGCAGCGTCGACGACCAGATCGAATGGCTCGACCACACGACCATTCTGTATGGCCTTCCCCGCGCCGACCTGGCCGGCGTCGACGACGTCTGGGCGCTCTCCGTCGATGCCCAGTCGTCGCCGCGACTGCTGATCGAGAACGCGTGGTCGCCGGCGGTCGTCCGCTGAGCCGACGCGTCGACCCGTCCGGCTGACGACCTCGGGATCAGGGTGCGTACCGGAACACCACGTCGACGAAGTAGTTCGTCGCGTTCCACGAACTCGTCGGGAAACCGCTCGTGCTGCCGTACCGGTATCGGCCGTTGTTCGTCGACACGGCGGTCAACGGACCGTTGGTGACGGGGGTGTTGAAGAACGCACCCGTCGACGAGTAATGACCCTTCGGCGCGAAGTACGACACCACATAGGTCTGGCCGGCTGTGAGGTCGACAGGAGTCGCCAATTGTGCTGTCTGCCAGCCACTCGCGCTCTCCCCGGTGAAGGTGACGGACGCCAGTTTCGTGCCGGTCGACGTCCAGAGACTGCCGGTGTGGGTGCCCGTGTTTCCGCTGCCCTTGTAGAACTTGATGGCGGTCACCGAGCCTGCGACGGACGGTGTGAATGCGGTGCCGAGTTCGATGCCGGTCGTGTCCGAGTCGGAGGGTGTCACCGGTGTCTGGGTGGGGAACATCGAGACGAGCGCCGTTGTGGCCGACCCGGTCTGGAAGGACCAGGTCTGATCGGCCAACGCTCCGGCCGTCGTCGAGTTGATGCCGGTGACGGTCACGGTCAGCGCGGTGGTGGTCGGCAACGCCGCCGTCGGCGTGAACGTCAGCGTTCGACCATCAGTCGACAAGCTCGCGCTGCCCGGGACGGGGGTGGCCCCGGCCTTCACCGACATCGCCCATCCTGTCGTCAGCGGCGCCGAGAAGGTGATCGACGGTTTCGTCGCGGTCGACACACCGGTCGCTCCGGGCGCCGGTGTCTGACTGGTGACGGCCATGACCGGGGTCGGCGCAGCGAACACGACATCCACGAAGTAGCTGGTCGAGTTGAACGTGTACAGCGGGAATCCGCCGGCGGCACCGTAGAGGTACCGCCCGTTCTGGCCAGCTGGCGCCGAGAGGTCGCCGTTGACCAACGGACTGTTGAAGAATCCCGGGGTGTCGGAGTAATGCCCCTGCGGCGCAAGGTAACTCACGACGTACGACGTGTCGGCCGACACCTGCACCGGTGAGCTGAAGCTCGCCGTCTGCCACCCGGTCGGCGTCTCACCTGCGAAGGTGACGGTCGCCAACCGTTGCCCGGACATGGACCACAGCGAACCGGTGTGAGTGCCGCCGTTGCCGGTGCCCTTGTAGAAGCGGACCCCGGTGACCGTGCCGTCGACGCCCGGCGTCCACACGGTGCCGAGTTCGACCGCCGCGTTGTCCGAGGACGAAACCTCGGTCGGTGTCTGGTTGCTGAACAGCGACTGGGTCACGGTGTTGCCCGGTGCCGAGGTGTGGAAGGTCCACGTCTGGGTCGGCAGGCTGGCACCTTGGGTGGAGACCACGCCGCTCAGGGTCACGGTGATGTCCTTGTCGGCCGGCAGCGCGGCCGACGGTGTGAAGGTCAGCTGAGTGCCGTCGGCGCTCAGCACAGTCGATCCGGCGATCGACGTCGCACCCTGCGCCACCGTGAAGGTCGCACCGGGGATGATCGACGACGAGAACCAAGCCGTGACATTGGAACTCGTCGGCACGTCGGTGGCGCCGGACGCCGGGCTCATCGCGGTGACGGCGATGCTGGGCGCCTGCTTGACGAAGATCGGGTCGACGAAGTAGTTCGTCGACGTCGCCTGGGTCGGGAACGCGTCACTGTAGGTGTATCGGCCGGCGGTCGACGTCACGCTGAGCGGCCCGCGAGACCTGTCGGCGGTCGCGAAATCGCCGGGCGTCACCGGGTACGACCCCGTCGACGACCGATACGACACCACGTAGTTGGATCCAGCCGTCACGGCGACCGGCTGGGTGAAGGTCAGGGTCTGCCACCCCGCGGTCGACTCCCCGGCGAAGGTGCCGGTCGCCAGCACCGTCCCGCTGTCCGACCACAGCGTGCCGGTGTGGGTGCCCGTGTTGCCCGGGCCCTTGTAGAACTGCATGCCGGTGATCGTTCCGTCCTGCGTCGGCGCGAACCGCACACCCACCGAAACTGGCTGTGTCGCACCGGTATCGATGATCGACGGCACCGTGGAGTCGTTGAACAGCGAGCACGGGCAGGTGCCCACGACAGCGTCCGGCTTCGCACTCGTGAACGACCATGAACCACCCGAACTCACCGGGTTACCGAGGGCGTCCGTTCCCGTCACGGTCACCGTGTATTTCACGAAACCGTTGAGCACCTGACTCGGCTGGAACGTGACGGTGCGGGTGGAGGTGTCGTACGTGGTCGTGCCGGTCACGGTGTTGCCCAGCTGGTCCGTGACCACGACCTTCTGACTTCCGGCAGCGATCGACTTGCTGTAGCTGGCGGTGATCGGGGTCGTGCCGGCGACGCTCGTCGACCCAGGCAGCGGCCACTGGTTCGTGACCGTGAGAGGTGTGGTGTCCGTGCCGTTGACCAGCACGTCGACGAAGTAATTGGTGTTCTGGTAGCTCTGGTTCGGGAACGATCCCGGGTTGCTGTACACCCCCGCTGGAATCGCGCCGTACCCACCGTCGACCTTCAACGGTGGTGCGACCAGACCAGCAGAGGAGAAGGCATCGGGCTGGGCGGCGTAGTGCCCGTTCGGTGCGGTGTAGGAGACGACGTAGGTCGAGCCCGCCGTGATCGGCACGATCGAGGAGAACTGCGCGGTCTGCCACCCGGTTGCCGTCTCGCCGGTGAAGGTGACGGAGGCGAGCAACTGCCCGGACGAGCTCCACAGACGTCCGATGTGGGTGCCGGTGTTTCCCGTGCCCTTGTAGAAGCGGACGCCCGTCGCGAAGGTGTCGGTGGTCGGGGTGAACCGCATGCCGAGTTCGACCGCGGACGGGTCGGTCGTTGCAAGGCTGGTTACGCCCGCGGTCGAGATCGGTGCCGTCGACGGGGTGGCTGTGCCGAAGACGTTGCAAGGACAGCTGACCGCGAAGTCACGCGTCGCGACTGCGCCGATGTTCGCACTGTCGTCGACCCCGCGCACCCTGATCGTCTGGGTGCCGCTGCCGTGCTGGGTGTACGTGAAAGCCCACGAGGTGGTGCCGGCTGCGGGATGCCAGGTGGCGCCGCCGTCTGCGGAGTACTCGACGGCAGCGACAACCCCACCGCCGGTGTCGGCGGCGGTGCCGGTCACTGTCACCGACGCGCCGTTCGCCTGGCTCGACCCCGCCCCGGGGCTCGTGATCGAGACGGTGGGGCCGACGGTGTCGGTCGACTTCGTCGCGGGCACCATTCCTGCCATCAGCGTCGTCGGCTGCGCACCCATGTCCGCCAGCAGGTTGACCTGCGCCTGCTGCATTCGTGCATCCGCGGCAGACGGAGCGAACGCTGAGTCATGGTTCGAATCAAGGCCCCAGGTCCACTGCACGCTTCCCGCGCCGAAGACCAAAGCGCCACTCTGAGCCCGGTACAGCGTCACGCTGTGGGTGGTCGTTCCAGCCAATGTCGCCGCCGATCCGAAGTCCTGCATATACGAATCGCTGGCCGCCGTCGTGGTTGACAACCGGATGAGACCCGGCGGCCTGGCTCCGTTGTCCTGATCCTCGTCGGATTCATACCCCACCGTGTGCGGCGCCAACGGCGTGCTGGTGCCCGTCATGGATGCCAACCCGCTGTTGCGCCAAAGCCGCAGGGTTCCCTGGGCCTTCGTCACGGTCACAGGAGCGTCTGTGTAGTTGGACATGAAGATCGTTCCAGAAAGTGCGTTCTCCGGTTTGCCACCACCTTGACTCGTCGGCGCGAACCGCGGATCGCGGTAGGTGCCGGTCCATTCACTCGACGGGTCGATCTTGGCGTTTGCCCAGGTCTCCTTGTACGACACCAACGTGCGGTAGGCGGTGTGGCTCGTGTCCGCGGACGGTTCGTACCGGGTGCGCCAGTAGATCTCGTTGCCGCTGAGGAACTGCAGGTTCACGCCGGCATCGCGGGCGGCCTCGACATTGGCTCGCTGCGCACCACTCCAATACTCGTCGTGACCGACCGACAGGAACACCTTGTGGTTGACCAACAGGCTGCCGTAGCGGTCGGTGTCGACCCCGGACTGGTAGCTGACGTCGTAGCCGTTGCGCTCAAGGAATCGAACTGCCGGGTACTCGTTGGCCATGAAGAAGTCGCGTCCGCTGACCCAGCTTCGCGTCAACACCGGACGGTTGTAGCTGATCTTGTAGGCGCGACCGTTCGCGGCACCCTGGTAGAAGCCCGAGCCACCGTAGGTGTTGTACGCCTGCCAGGTCGGATCAGAGGTCTGGAAGGTGATGTCGGAGTGGCTTGAGTCGTCGCGAACAACGAAAGTGATGTGGCTGGAGTCGCCGTTGTCCGTGCGCTTCAGGAGCGCGATGTACACACCGGAAACAGCATCACTGGGCACATTCCAGGACGCCGAGACTCCCCAGTTGCCACAGTCGTAGAGCTCGGTGGTGACGTCGGTGATGCATTGCGGTTGTTTCTGCGGCAGGCTGGCCGACGGCGTGACCGTCGCGATCTTGCGCGCGCCGTTGCCCTGGTAGTAGCCGATGCGGTAGATGGTCACGGTGTAGGCCGACGCCGTGGTGTCGACCTTGAAGTCGATCCGCTGCCCGATATTCACACTGATGTCGGTCGAGAAACCCTGGATCGTCGTATCCCCGGATCCTTGGATGTCCCACTCGCTCTCTGGGCTGCCCGGTTTGCTGTTCTCGCAGGCGATCTTGTTGTACGTGCCATCACATGGCCCGGCCGCCGCCGGTGCTGGAGCTGCGCTTGCAACCGCCGTCAGCATCAGGGCAAGCACAACTCCCATCGCCAACATGCGTCGCCGCACAGACGTACCGAGAGAACGCCACACACCACGCATGTTCCGACCCCACTCTGCAACTGCCCCCACGGGAACTGGCCGACTCAGCCGCCCCGATTGGAAGTGTCCCGCCGTGGGCGTGAACCGCGCAGCAAAATCGGAAAAGCTCTCAGACTTCCATCAGACGTGCTGGTACACCGGCCCATGTCTGCCCGGCGGGCAGATCGCGCACGAGGACACTCCCCATGCCGAGCGTCGAGCCGGCGCCGACGACTCGGTTCTCTCGTACGCTCGCTCCCATGCCCACGTACGCGGCCTCGCCGACCTGCACCGAGCCGCCGAGCACAACGCCGGCGCACAACGTTGCATAGTCGTCGATCGCATCGTCGTGGGTGAGCACGACGTTCGGCATACAGACGACATGCGCACCCACGGTCACCTGAGCCGTCAGCACACATCCCGCCAGCAGAATTGAGCCACCGCCGACGTCGCACGACGGGGGAACCGCCACCGACGGATGAACAACCGACGCGTAGCCGTCCTGGACGCCAGCGGCAGCGAGGCGCTGCACGATCGCGCGCCGCACCTGCCCGCGTCCGGCACAGACCACCTGCTCGACCTCGTGCTCAGCACGCAGCGCTCCCAACGCGTTGATCCCCCCGGGCAGCACCGGCAACCAGCCGCGCAGCGCGGTGCCCCAGAGGTACCGATCGTCGTCAAGGCAGCCGAGCACCTCGCGTCCGGCCGCCCGAGCGGCCTGCGCCGCCTCGAGCGCGAGCCCGCTCGCGGCCAGAAGAACAAGCTTGCTGCTCACCCTGTCGAGGGTAGTGGCGACCTCAGCGCCGCCGAGCGCGAACGCGACTGATCGAGAAAGCCGTCGGGGTCACACCGTTGTAGCGCAGCGGTGTCTCCTTGACGATCTTGAGCGACCGGTTGCGAGCGACGACGTCGGCGAAGCGACGCTTGTCGTCGGTGATGAGGATGGCTCGACCGTCGTCGGCGAGCACCCGTGCCAGCTCCGCGACGAGTCCGGGGTAGAGCGTGTCGTTGGCTTTCGTGGAGCCGATCTTCTTGCCGAAGGGGACGTCGGACACCACCCGGTCGACGCACCCGTCGGCGAGGTCGAGGTCGGTGGCGTCGCCCACCTCCGCGAATACGCGATCCTCCAGCGAGAGCGAGCGAATATTGTTCTGTGCCAACTCGATCGACTCCGTGGACAGATCGACCACAAGCCCTGACCCGGGCCGCACGAGGGCATCGACGATCGGGATGGTGCCCACTCCCCCGCACGGATCCAGCAAGCGCATCCCCGGCCGCAGCTTCGCCAGCCGCAGCACACCGGCCGCGACCGCGGGCGGCGTCGTTGCCGGCAACCGCTCCATCGCGCCGAAGCGAGACGCCCAGGCCAGCGGGCCGATCTCCGCCCGCCCCGCCTGCGGAACGAGGTTCACCTGCCATCCCGACGGGTCGTTGGTCCATCCTGTTGCTGCCTCGACCGATTCGACGAGTACCTCGCGTCGGGAGGCATCCCGCTCGTGCACCCGAAAGGCGATCGGCTCCTCGAAACCGCCTGCGCGACACAGAGACTCGGCACCGGACAGATCGTCACCCACGGCCCACGGGAGTGCCACGCGATCGACCATCGGGTTGGTGCGCAAAGCGTCCGGCTCAGCTCCGTCGACGAGCAACTCCCCGTCGCCGCCGACGGTCACCTGAGCGCCGTCGTGCGCCAGATCGCCGCGCAGCAGGTCTTCCAGGCCGACGGCGCAGGTGACGATCAGGCGCATGGATTCCTCAGAACGAAACGGTCAGTCGATCAGCACGGTTTCGACCCGCACCAGCTTCGGGTCATCGTAGTTGTCGCCCTGGACGTCGCCGCGTGCCCAGGTGAGCAGTAGCCGGGAGCCGAGCACCTCCACCCGCGCCAAGTTGTTGTCGAACCACGGGCCGTGCGTCGTCGCCCAGTCGAAATCGGGCTTCTTGACCTTCGGCATCCGGTTGACCAGCGAGCGCATCGGTGCGCCCATCCAGCCCGACAGCGTTCCCTGCAGCATGCGGACGTGGCGCGGCAGCGGGTTGCGGATCGGCGAGCACACGGCCTGCACGATGCGCGACTCGACCGGCATCGGCGTCGCGGTGACCTCGTTGACGTAGGAGTTGTGCACGTCTCCGGACAGGAACGTGATCGTGGCCGGCGCCCTGCCACGCTCGCCGCGCGCCACTTCGAACACCATCCTGGACACGTCGCGGAAGGACTTCTCGAACGCGGCCCAGTGCTCGAGGTCGACCGCCTGCCGGATCTTCTCACCCAGCGCACCGGTGATCCGCTTGCCCGATTGGGCCATCGTCTCGTTGAGCGACTCCAGGTCGTGGATTCCCGTCGGTAGCAGGAACGGCAGGGAGGTGCCGATGAACAGGTGCTCGGTGTCGCCGCGCAACTGCTCGTCGACCCAGGCGAGTTCGTCGGCGTCGAGCATCGCCCGGTGGTCGGGTCGCAGGTCGCGGGCGGCTCTGGAGTCGATCACGACCAGACGGGTGCCACCGAGTTCGCGCACGAACGAGAAGCGGTATGTCGTCGGGTCGTCGTCGACCTGTTCGGCGAACCGATCGATCACGGTCGTCAGATCAAGCTCCGTCGAATCCTGGTGCGCGGCAATGATCTTCCAGATCTGATCCTGCGCCAGCGTGTCGTGATCGAGGTTGCCGGCGTGCTGGTAGATCCAGTACGACCCGAGTGCGCCGACGATCCGGTCGTGCCACCACGGCGTTGCGTTCATTTCCTCGTGCCAACTCGCCGAGGTGTTCCAGTCGTCGCGCACGTCGTGGTCGTCGAAGATCATCGCGCTCGACAAGGTCGACAGCAGCCAACGGTTCGCCGGGTCGGTCCAGGCGAGTCGATACAGCTCGGCATACTCGACGAAGTCCTTGACCTCCTCCCCCGGAGGTTCGTCCAGCCCTCGACGTCGTTCGATGAAGTCGCGCATCGCGGCCGAGGTTTCGTCCGCGTACAACTGGTCGCCGAGGAAGAGCACGAAATCGGGCCAATGGTCGGGGTTGCGCGCCATCTCGTAGGCGTACGCACGCAGCGCGTCGACACCGTGCAGGTCGTTGCCCTGCTTGTCGTGCGACACCGACGTGCGGCACGACCCGAACAGGAACGACGCATCCTTGTCGGGGTCGAGCGTCGCGATCCGACTCGGCGGAAACTCACTGTCGGCCTCGGGCCACACCCGGCGGTCATCGAGGTCGACGGTGTACTCCTGCACGCTCGCCGGCTGGAGCCCGTCGACGATCACGATCGCGTAATGGTGACCGTGAGCGGCGAATGTCGGTGCGGTCCAATTATGTTCGCCGACACGGACGGTGACCGCGGTGAACGCGTCGGTCTCGACGAAGATGGTGGCACGGGTCTCGCCGACGTAGCGCAGCAGCGGTCCGAGCACGAGTTCTGCCATGCACCCATCTTCACCGACGCAGTACGGGGCCAACCGCCCGGGCCCGTCGACGGCAGCTTCGGACCGATGACCTCCAAGGTCGCCCAGAACCGCCTGCAGTGGTGCGGCGACTGACCTGCGACGTCGTTCAGGAACCCACCCGGAGCGAATCCGGGGTCCCCAGCTCGGCCGGCGCTGACAACGCGCCGGCCGAGCTCACCCCGTCACCCTTGGGTGCGCCGAGCGCCCGCAGCGCGTAGCGGATCGTGGCCAGATCGACGATCTCCTGGGTGAGCGCCCCGGCGACGGCCGGGACGGCACCGGTGGTCGCGGTCAGCATCAACCCGACGCTCAGCGCGATGCCGATCCAGATCGCGGTCTGTGCCACCTTCAGGGTGTGCCGGACGATCCGCACCGCATCGACCACCTTGGTCCTCCAGCGCCTGCCCGCCCGACAGCATCAGCACCACGTCGAGCGCCGCGACGTACTCCCCGACGAGCAGGGTGTCCGTCATGGCGACCACCGCCAGGATGTCGAGCCCGAAGTTGCCGCGCAGCACCGCTCGGATCATGTCGATCGCGGTCCACACGATGAACCCGGCAACATAAGGCAAGTCTGACCTGACCGGTACTTCCCGGGGCCCCTGTGGACGGCGTCGCCCCGGCCCTCGATCAGCGCGGAAGCTGCCACCTGAGGTCCCAACCGGCAATGCTCGGCTTGCCCCGGTCGGGGAGGACCAGCGCGAACTGCACCGCCGATGCGGTCCGCACCGACCGGTGTTCCCCGGGCGACAACCCGGTCACCTTCGCCAGCGGCTCCGGCACATCGACGTACCCGCTGGTGGTCCAGTCGCAGTCGAGGGTCAGGAGTGCGACGGTTGCGCCGACCGCACGTTGGGAGCGCAGCGCCGGGGTGCCGACGAGCACAGCCGAGGCAGCATTCTGGCGCGTCCGATCACCCCACCCCCAGCACTGGTAGCTGATCCGACCGTTCAGGTCCGGGCGTGAATCGGTCTCGATTCCCGCGGTGCGCAGGTCGACGATCGCGTTCGCCTGACCGAACGCGTCGACGTTCCCGTTGCCCAGCGCATACACAACCTCCGACGCGGTGTTCGCAAGCTTTTGCCGTTGCTCCGGTGTCAGCCGCACGTCCGCCCCGGCCGGCAGGTCGGCCGGGACCGGAACGAGTGTGTCGCGCCGCAGCGACGCGAACATCTTCCAGCCTCGTGTACCCGAGCCACCGGTCATCACGCGCAAGTACTCCTCGTCGCGCCCCGGCTCGTCGTCTCCGGGAACGTCGCTGCGCACCCGCGCGAGCACCCACGGCCCCAACCCGTCGGCGTTCTCGGCCCCGCCGACGGACGCGACCGGCCGGTGGTACCAGGCAGGGCTGGAGTCGACCTTCGTGCCCGACTCCTTCATCGCCTTGCGCAGCGCGGTGCTGAACAGATCGGAGGCGAGCACCGGGCCGTCATCGGCGGTGGCCCAGCCGCTCGGGTCGTCCCGATTGGCTTTGGCGAGAGCAGGGTTGTTGCGGCGGTCGTAGTCGCTGAACAGTTCGGTCAGTTGTGACGGCGTCACACCTGTCGTCGCCGCTGTCACGGATGTCGGGGTCACCGGTGTCGTGGTCGCCGACCCGGCGGACGTGGTCGGCGGGGCAACGCTCGACCGAGAGGTGCTGGTCGAAGTGGCCGCTCCCCCGCAGCCCGCGAGCGCGACGGCGAGCGCCGTGGCGGCTGTCACGGTCTCGAGCCTCGCTCTGGGCCTGCCCGGACGCCTCGTCTCGTGCCTGATCTGGTGCCGGACCTGGTGCGTCATGTGCTGGCCTCCCGCCATCGGTGAGGCACCACCATGGACGTCGACGCAAGGGAATGCCGGTTTCCACAGGAGGAAGTTCTCGGCGGCGAGGGGCTGTGGAGAAACGTCGGCGGAACGAATTTCTCCGGTTCCGCACACCCGGACGGATGGCTCGTGTCAACCTCGAAGGGCAGGGGAAACCGTCACATCGCGGAGGGGAAACTCATGTTCGATCACAAGCTGCGCCGCACCGGCATCGGGCTCGTCGTGGGCACCGGGTTACTTCTGGGCAGCAGCGGCAGCGCATGGGCGCACGAATGCTTCAACGCAAGCCGGTCGGCCCAGGGCAATGCCAGCGCCGGCGCCAACTCCAACGCGTGGTTCACGCTCGCCGTGGCCGATGCCGTCCAGGGCGACGTGGAGACCGGGACCATCACGCAGACGCAGGCCGACTGCATCAAGGCGTGGTGGGCTGCCAGCGGCAACCCGTCGTCGTTCACCATCCACGTCGCCGGCAAGAACACGCTGGCCGAGAACAACCCGAACAAGGGGCTGATGTCCAACGGGAAGGGCATCGACCACCTCTTCGACGCGTACGGCGGCGACATCTTCACCGCGTACACGACCTGCGGGGCATCCTTCGGCGGCGAGTGATCGCCGTCCACCGCACGTCGAAGGGCCGCACCACCACCGGTGGTGCGGCCCTTCGACTGTTCTCGGTTGCTCAGTCGATCGGGTTTCCGACGACCGGCCCCTGCGTGTTGGGCTTCCAGCCCAGGCCCGGCGCGACATGCTCCGCGAACGACCCGAGGATGTGCAGGTTGTACTCCACACCCAGTTGCGCGGGGATGGTCAGCATCAGCGTGTCGGCCTCCATGACGGCGGCGTCGTCGCGCAACTGCTCCACCAACTCGTCCGGCTCTGCCGCGTAGGTCTTACCGAACGTCGAGCGGAATCCGTCGATGACACCGATCTGGTCGGCGCTGTCGCCGGACCGCAGTCCGAAGTACATCTGGTCCTGGCTGTTCATGATCGGGAAGACGCTGCGGCTCACCGAAACTCGTGGAGTGCGCTGGTGCCCGGCTTCCTTCCAGGCGTCGCGGAAGACCTGGATCTGTTCTGCTTGAAGGTCGCCGAAGGCCTGGCCGGTCGCCTCGGTCAGCAGCGTCGAGCTCATCAGGTTGACACCCATACGCGCGGCGGCCACGGCGGTGTCGCGGCTGCCCGCACCCCACCAGACACGGTCGGCGAGCCCGGGCGAGTGCGGCTCGACCCGGAGCTTCTGCGAGGACCCGAACTGCGCCGGGTCCGCCTCGGCCAGCGGCACACCGCGGACGGCGTCGAGGAAGCGATCGAACTTCGGACGCGCGATGTCGGCGCCGCGGGGGTCGGTCGAACCGGTGTAGCCGAACGCCTCCCAGCCGCGCAGCGCGGGCTCCGGTGACCCCCGGCTCACGCCGAGCGCGACCCTGCCGTCGGACAGCAGATCGAGTGCGGCAGCCTCCTCGGCGAGATGAAGCGGGTTCTCGTAGCGCATGTCGATGACACCGGTGCCCACCTCGATGTGCTTGGTACGCGCGGCAATTGCGCTCAACAGCGGCATCGGCGACGCCGCCTGCTTCGCGAAGTGGTGCACCCGGAAGTACGCACCGTTGATCCCGAGCTCATCGGCACCGACCGACAGCTCGACCGCCTGTTGCAGCATCTCGCGAGCTCCATAGCCCTGGAAGCCGTAGTGGCCGAAGCTCAAGAATCCGAAACCGTTCATGGACACGTCAACTACTTAGGGGCTGCGTCTGTTCCCACTCGGCGCATCCCTGGCCGATTGCTCAGTCGTCGAGAAGGGTGACGGCCACTTGGACAAGCCTTGTGTTAGGCAACAAATTGGCGCAGCCGCGAGGGGTGACCGTGCTCGGCACCGAGGTCGGCTCCGAGAAGTTCCCGCCGATCATGGACGCGCCGGGAAGCTACGTGCTCACCACGTAGCCCGCATACAGCGAGGGCCGCCGATCCTTGCGGATCGACGGCCCTCGCCGGTTGAGCGGACAGTCACTCGGAGTCGGAGTCCGAACCCTCGTCGGCGTTGCCGCCCTCCCCTTCACCGTTCTTGCGGCCGCGACCGCGACCACCGCGACGACGACGGCGACGCTCGCCACCCTCGCCCTCGGCATCGGCGTGGTTGTCACCCAGCACCTCGTCGTCCGAGGCGTCGACGGCGGCGTCCGAACCGGCAGCTTCCGAGGCCGGAGCCTCGGCGACCGGGCCGGTGGCGGCCGGAGCCTCGGCCTTGGCGTCGGCGTCACCGCTGCCGGCCTCCTCCACCACAGCCAGCGACAGCTTGCCGCGCGGGTCGATCTCCTTGAGCTCGACCTGCACCTTCTGGCCGATCTTCAGGACGTCCTCGACGGCGTCGATCCGCTTGCCGCCGACCAGCTTGCGCACCTCGGAGATGTGCAGCAGGCCGTCCTTGCCCGGCAGCAGCGATACGAACGCACCGAAGGTGGTCGTCTTCACCACGGTGCCGAGGAAGCGCTCGCCGACCTCGGGCATCTGCGGGTTGGCGATCGCGTTGACCGCGGCGCGGGCGGCCTCGGCCGACGGACCGTCGGTGGCACCGATGTAGACGGTGCCGTCGTCCTCGATCGAGAGGTCCGCGCCGGTGTCCTCCTGGATCTGGTTGATCATCTTGCCCTTCGGGCCGATGACCTCACCGATCTTGTCGACCGGGATCTTCACCGCGATGACGCGCGGGGCGTACGGCGACATCTCGTCGGGAGCGTCGATCGCCTCGTTCATCACGTCGAGGATGTGCAGGCGGGCGTCACGGGCCTGGGTCAGCGCGCCGGCGAGCACGTCGGCGGGGATGCCGTCGAGCTTGGTGTCGAGCTGGATGGCGGTGACGAACTCCTTGGTGCCGGCGACCTTGAAGTCCATGTCGCCGAAGGCGTCCTCGGCGCCGAGGATGTCGGTCAGTGCGGCGTACTGCACCTCACCGTCGACCTCCGCGGAGACCAGACCCATCGCGATGCCGGCGACCGGGGCGCGCAGCGGCACACCGGCGTTCAGCAGGGCGAGGGTGGACGCGCAGACCGAACCCATCGACGTCGAACCGTTGGAGCCGAGCGCCTCGGACACCTGACGGATCGCGTACGGGAACTCCTCGCGGGTGGGCAGCACCGGCATGAGCGCGCGCTCGGCCAGGGCGCCGTGACCGATCTCGCGGCGCTTGGGCGAACCCACGCGGCCGGTCTCACCGGTCGAGTACGGCGGGAAGTTGTAGTTGTGCATGTAGCGCTTGCGGGTCACCGGCGACAGGGTGTCCAGCTGCTGCTCCATGCGCAGCATGTTCAGCGTGGTGACGCCCATGATCTGGGTCTCGCCGCGCTCGAAGATGGCCGAACCGTGCACCCGCGGGAGCACCTCGACCTCGGCGGACAGCGCACGGATGTCGCGCAGACCGCGGCCGTCGATGCGCACCTTGTCGCGCAGGATGCGCTCACGCACGAGCTTCTTCTGCAGCGAACGGAACGCCGCGGAGACCTCCTTGTCGCGGCCCTCCAGCGGGCGTCCCCCGCCGGCCAGGTCGGCCTTGAGCGACTCCTTGATCTCGTCGAGGCGACCCTCGCGCTCCTGCTTGTCCGCGATCTGCAGCGCGGCGGCGGTGTCGGTCGAACCGGCCTGCTCGACGGCGGTGTACGCGTCGTCCTGGTAGTCCAGGAACAGCGGGAACTCCTGCACCTCCTTGGCAGCCTTGGAAGCCAGCTCCGCCTGCGCTTCGCACAGCACGCGGATGAACTTCTTCGAGGCTTCCAGGCCCTGAGCGACGACCTCTTCGGTCGGCGCCTGCGCACCCTGGTGCTTCACGAGATCCCAGGTCGACTCGGTCGACTCGGCCTCGACCATCATGATCGCGACGTCGTCACCGACGACACGACCGGCGACGACCATGTCGAAGGTCGAACGCTCGATGTCGGAGAAGTTGGGGAACGCGACCCACTGGCCGTCGATCAGCGACACGCGGGTGGCACCGATCGGGCCGGAGAACGGCAGACCCGAGATCTGGGTCGAGGCCGAGGCACCGTTGATCGCCAGCACGTCGTACTGGTGGTCGGGGTTCAGGGACAGGACGGTGATGACGACCTGCACCTCGTTGCGCAGACCCTTGACGAAGGCCGGGCGCAGCGGGCGGTCGATCAGACGGCAGGTGAGGATCGCGTCGGTGGACGGGCGGCCCTCACGACGGAAGAAGCTGCCGGGGATCTTGCCCGCGGCGTACATGCGCTCCTCGACGTCGACCGTCAGCGGGAAGAAGTCGAACTGGTCTTTCGGTTGCTTGCCGGCCGCGGTGGTCGACAGCAGGGTGGTCTCGTCGTCGAGGTAGCAGAGCACTGCTCCAGCGGCCTGCTTGGCGAGGCGTCCGGTCTCGAACCGGACGGTGCGGGTGCCGAACTTGCCGTTGTCGATGGTGGCTTCGGCGAACGTGATTTCTGGACCCTCCATTGGGCCCTCCTGTTCTTCTCAAATCTCGTCGCACATCGTCGTTGTGTGCGAACGGGTTTCCTTCTGTGGTGGTGCCGCCCACCCTTGTGGGGCGGCGCCTCCTACGCCGAAAGGCGACCCACCCGTTGGTGGACCGCCTTCGGTCGTAAGTCTTTGATTATCGGCGCAGGCCCAGACGCTTGATCAGCGAGCGGTAACGCTCCACGTCGATGTCTTCGAGGTAACGCAGCAGACGCTTGCGCTGACCCACCAGGAGCAGCAGACCACGACGGCTGTGGTGGTCGTGCGGGTGCTGACGGGCGTGCTCGGTGAGCTCGCGAATGCGCTCGGTGAGCAGTGCGACCTGCACCTCGGGCGAACCGGTGTCGCCCTTGCTGGTGCCGTACTCGGCAACGATCTCGGCCTTACGGGCGGTGGTGAGCGGCATGGTTGGGCGACTCCCTTTCGTCATCTTGTTGCGCGGCGCACCTGGGCTTGTTCACCAGGGCGATTGGATCCGCGGCCGTTCGGACGGCACTGACAAAGGTACCAGCGGTCCGCGGTTTCGCCCTAATCCAGCCGCCGTCCAGCCGGTGGCTGCACGCTACTCGAATGCCCGCACCCCTCTTGGCCGCCCTACCGGTCACGCTCTCGACCACGCTCGCCGCCACCCGGCCCGTTCCGCTCAGGTGGTCGGGGCCGCACCGAACGCGGCCTTGCGCGACGCCCGCCGCAGCGTGAGCAGGATCGGTCGGCCGGTGAGCAGGATGAGGACGAGGGTGGTGATCGCGCGCCCGATGTCCCAGCCGAGCGAGGTGGCCAGGTTGAACGCGAAGAAGTGCTGCAGGTTGGTCAGAATGGGTCCGCCGGGCACCACCGAGATGGCGGGCTCCCCCGCGGTGCCGAGCGGCCAGAACCAGAAGTTGAGCACCCACCCGTAGAGCAGCCCGGCCAGTGCTCCGTAGCCGGCGAGGAGCGCGATCTCGATCTTGCCGCGCACCGGCGGCAACAGCCCGGCGCCCAGTGCCACCCAACCGGCCCCGAGCATCTGGAACGGCAGCCACGGGCCGATCCCCGCCGTCAGCACCGCCGAGGCGAACATGCTCGTGCAGCCCAGCACGAACCCGAACCCGGCGCCGAACACGCGTCCGGCAAGCACGAGCAGGAAGAACATCACCTCGATGCCGCCGGTGCCCGCACCCAGCGGACGCAGCATCGCATCGACCGCGGAGAGCACCCCGAGCATCGCAATGGCCTTGGAGTCGATGCCACCGTCGGACAGTTCGGCGAGCACCACCATGAGCAGCAGCGGCAACATGAGCGCGAACAGGAACGGCGCATCACTGCGATGGCTGCCTGCCATCGACGACGACGCGTCGACGAACAACGGCCAGGCGAACCCGACGACACCGACGACCGACACCAGCGCGATCGCCAGCGCCGACCGCGGCTTGAGCGGGATCGCCGCACCTGACCTCACGCGGGCGCCCCTCGCAGTGCGCGGACGGCGTCGACCGTCAGCAACGGCAGCGGCGCCAGGATCTTCGCGACCTGGGGCGCGAACGCCGGTGACCCCAACAGCACCCGGGCCGTCGACCCGGTGGAGACGACGTCGCCGTCGGCCATGAACACGACCTCGTCGGCGGTCTGCGCGACGAACTCGACGTCGTGACTCGACACGAGCACCGCCTGGCCGCGAGCTGCGCACTGCCGCAACGTGTTTCGTAGCGCGGCTTTCGCGGCGTAGTCGAGGCCGCGGGTCGGTTCGTCGAGCAGCACCACCTGCGGCCGCGCGGTCAGCTGGATCGCGAGCACCACCGACAACCGTTGCCCTTCGGACAGGTCACGCGGGTGCCGGTCGAGCACGATGTCGGGCACCATCTCGCGTAACAACCGCAGACAGGTGCCCGGCTCGGCCTCACTCTCCTTGTCGGCCTGGGCGCATTCGGCGGCCACCGACTCCAGGTAGAGCAGGTCGGCGGCGGTCTGCGGCACCATCCCGACGACGGTGCGGCGCTGCGGCGCGGCGAGCGTGCGCGGTTCGACGTCGCCGACCCGCACGGCGCCGGCCTTGAGCTTCCCGGCGCCCTGCAGCGCCCACATCAGCGACGACTTGCCCGACCCGTTGCGACCCATCAGCGCGGTGACGACCCCGCCCCGCAGCTCGAGGTCGACGTCGCGGACGGCGGTGAAGTCGCCGTACGTGACCCGCACCCCGTGCGCGCTCAGGACGGTCGGGCCTTCGACTGTCGGGCTCTGCGCAGGGCTCGGGGAAGGGACCTCGCGGGCGGCGAGTTCCTGCTGCAGCGGGCGGGCGCGCCGCCGCGCGTCTCGCACCGACAGCGGCAGTGGCGTCCACCCCTGGTCACGCCCGAGTTCGACCACCGGGGGTGCGACGCTCGCGTGCTGCATGATCGACGCCGGTTCACCGACCTCGACCAACCCGTCGCGGGTGACATGGATGAGAGTGTCGGCGTACTGCAGCACCCGCTCGATGCGGTGCTCGGCCATAACGACGGTGACCGACAGGTCATGCACCAGCCGGGTGATGGTGGCGAGCACGTCCTCGGCCCCGGTCGGGTCGAGCGCCGAGGTCGGTTCGTCGAGCACGAGCACCTGGGGCTGCAGGGTGAGCACGCTGCCGATCGCGACGCGTTGCTGCTGCCCGCCGGACAGGTCACGCAACGGCATGTTGCGCAGGTCGGCGATGCCCAGCAGGTCGAGTGTCTCCTCGACCCGCTTGCGCATCACCTGCGGCTCGATGCCGAACTGCTCCATCCCGTAGGCGAGTTCCTCCTCGACGGTGTCGGTGACGAACCCGGCCAGCGGGTCCTGCCCGACGTAGCCCACGAGATCTGCCATCTGCCGCGGCAGGTGATCGCGGGTATCGCGCCCGTGCACCCGCACATGGCCGGTGAGGGTGCCACCGGTGAAGTGCGGCACCAGCCCGTTGATCGCGCCGAGCACGGTCGACTTGCCCGCACCCGTCCGCCCGACGAGCACGGCGAGCTCGCCCTGTTCCAGCTCGAAGGTCACGTCGCGCACCGCCGGGCGGTCCTCGCCCGAGTAGGTGATCGTGACGTTCTGGAATTTGATTGCGGCCCAACTCATCCGGCGCTCTCCTCGAAAGCTCTGGCGCGCGCTGCGCGTTTCGGTGTGGCGGGCAGGGCCGGCGTGATGAGCCCGGGAAGTGCCGCGACCAGCAAGGCCACCACCGCGAGCAACGGCACGTGCGGCACCTGGACGGTGGGGTCGACGACCAACGAGGCCGCGATGGGATCGTCGCGCAGAGCCTCGAGCACCAGCACGAAGGCGGCCACCCCGCACAACGCAACGAGGGATTCCGCGGTGCCCCACGGGTCGGGCCGGTAGACCGAGTACGGCACCTTCCGTCCGCCCCACCAGAGCCCGAGCGCCCCCAGCAGCAGACCGAGTACGACGAATCCGCGTCCGATCCACACCGGTGTGCCGGTCTGTTCGCCGTCGGCGGAGGTCGATTCGCCGAGCAGTCCGTACAACCCGACACACAACGCCATCAGTCCACCGAGCGACAGCGCCCCCATCAGGATACTGTCGCGGCGGGTGGTCTCGGCCCGGTTGCCGAAGCCCCGCGCATCCATCGAGGCGGCCAGCAGCAACGACCGGTCGAGGGTGTCCTGCAGCACCGGCAGCGCGATCTGCGGCACGCCGCGCAAACCCGACGCGGTGCTCCCCCGCAGCTGCCGCGCGCGCCGCACCCGCACCGCGCTCTCGGCCAGCTGCGGCACCACGGTCAGGGCGATGACGACGGCCGTGCCGACGTCACGCACCGCGGCCGGCAGCGACCGCAGCAGCCGTCGCGGGTTGGCGAGCACGTTGGCCGCGCCGAAGCACGTGATCATCGTGGCCAATCGCAGGCCCTCGCTCGCCGCCGCGGCCAGGTCTTCCACGGCGATCGGCCCGAGCAACTGGATGCCGGCAGCCCACGAGGGAAGGTCGACCGCCGGCAGCCGCACCAGCACGGTCGGCCCGGTCTTGGCGCCGACGAGCACGAACAGGAGCACCCGGCTGACCACGACGAACACGCCGAGGTAGAGGTACATCCGGAACGACCGAGCCCACGGTGCATTGGGACGACGGTTGACCACCACGAAGACGACCGCGCCGAGCGCGAGCAGAAGCAGCATCGGATTGGTGGTCTGGGTGGCGGCGGCACCGAGGCAACACGCCCACAGCCACCACGCCCCAGGGTGCACGAAGCGGGGCGCCCATCCTCCGGTACTGCCTGCGACCACTCCCCGATCAGTCCTGCGGACGACGGCGGAACCAGGCGATGACGGCGCCTGCACCGAGCAGCGCCACGGCCCCACCGCCGGCGACCAGGCCGAGGTTGGTGCCGCCACCGCCGCCGTTGTTGTCGGGCTGCGCGACGGCGACATCGGTGCCCGTCGGGACACCGGTCGTCGAGGCGTTCGTCGAGGCGTCAGCTGAGGCCGAGGTCTGCGACGACGGATCCTGCGACCGGTTCTGCGACGACGAACCGGTAGCCGTACTCGACGAGGTGGACGAGGTCGCGCCGGCCTTCTTCGACCCAGCGGCCGATGCCGACCCGGACCCTGCGCTCGATCCCGACGTGGGCACCGAACCAGCGGTGCCCGAACGAGGTGCCGTCGAGGACGAGCCGGGCGCCGTCGACGACGGCCGGGCGGCCGTCGAACTCGGGTGCGCCGCAGTCGAACTCGGACACGTCGAGGTGGAGCTGGGCCGCGGGCTCGTGCTCGTCGGCCGTGTCGTGCTCGTGGCGCTCGTCGTGCTCGTCGCGGACGGCTTGGTCGGGGTGATCGGCGCGATGCCGGGCGCAGCGCCCGATCCGAACCGCCAGCCGACGCTGCTGCCCTGCGGCGCAGGCATCGAGGCCGCACCCATCTGGGAGTAGGTCCAGCCACTGCCCGGACGGCCACTGAAGACGGCCCAGTAGGCAGTGCTCGGCGCCGCGCGCTGGCACGGATCACTGGCCGGCTGCCCACTGATCCGGCACACGAAGTAGCCCGCTTCCCGGGCGGCTCGGGTGGTCTGGAACCCGGCGGCCTGCGTCGCCTGCAGCGCGCTGGAGTAACTCCCTGGAGCGCATCCGGTGGCGATGCCGCCACCGGGGAATTGCACGACCACCGAGACACCCGTGCTGCCGGTGCAACCGGCTGCCTGGCTCGACGGTGCCTGCACGAAGCCGACGAGTCCGACGAACCCCAGGGCCAGCCCGAGCGCGACGAACAGCCTCAGCGCGGTGCTCCCGGCGCGCGCCGGGCGACGATCACTTGCGACGGCGGCCATAGGCTCCAGCCCCTGCGCCGACGGTGGCGATGAGCGCCACGGCCCCGGCCAGCACGCCGAGGTCGGCTCCCCCGTCACCGGTCGGGCCGTCGGTGACGACCGCCGGGCCGGTCACGGTCGAGGTCGACGAAGCGGCCACCGACGTGGTGGGAGACGTGGTGGACGCTGACGAGGACGATGTGGACGACGTGGTGGACGCCGAGGTGCTCGACGTGCTGCTGCTGGTAGTCGTGCTGCAGTCGACGGCCGCGGTCGCGGCGCCGTGCGCGGTCACCGACACGTACGGCTGCAGGGTGAGCCCGAACGCCGCCTGCACGGTGCTGCGGTTCTCCTGGTCACCGGGTGCCCCCGCGGCCAACTTGGTGGTGTAGGTCGCACGGTCGTAGGCGATGGCGCCGCGCAACGGCGCCGGCGCGTCGCAGCCGAACTGCAGCGACTTCACGAACGCGGTCGCACGAGCGGCGTTGGCCGACTTGCCGGTCACCGAGAAGGCGACGGCGGCCAGGCCGGTGCTGTTGCTGTTCACGGCGGAGGTGGTCGAGCCGCCGCCCACACCACCGGACGCCTGCTGCTTCCCGGCGAGGTAGTCGGCACCGCGGGTGGCGGCAGCACTGTCGCCCACGGCTGCGAGCGCCTGCACCGCGAAGGAGGTCGCGTCCGGGTCGCTGGCGCAGCCGGTGTCGCCGGGGTTGAGCTTGAACCCGCCGTCGGTGCACTGCTGGGACTTCAGGAAGGCGATGGCATTGGCCGAAGGGTTCACGCCCGAGCGCTTGAGCGCGATGAGCGCCCACGACTGGGACAGGTTGTTGGAGTAGTCGCCGTACTCGGACTTGTCGGAGAATCGCCCGTTCGCCGCCTCGAGGCCGCGCAGGTCAGTGACCAGTGCGCCGGTCGAGCGTCCGGTGGCCTTGAGCATGACGATCTGCTTGGCCAGCGACCCGCTGTAGCGCTCGGCACCGGCACCGTAGTAGGCGCTGCCGTTCGCGACCATGTAGTCGGCGGCACGGCCCATCTCGGTCTGCCCGGCGCCGGTCGTGGCGAGCGCGAGGATCGCGTCGTTGGTGAGGCCGTAGTCGGCGTACGGGGTGCCGTCGAAGGTGGTGGACAGGTGGTGTCCGCCGGCAGCGAGCTGCGAGACGAGGTAGGACGCGACACCGACCTCGGGGGTGGTCGCGGCCTGAGCGGTCGACGTGCCGGCCAGGGCAAGGGCGGCGAGCGCGGCAGTGCCCGCGAGACCCGCGCGGGCGGTGGTGTTGAGGGTCATGGTGATCCTTCCAGGACGGCCGGCGTGCGGGAGCCGGTCCTGGTGGGGTCCGACGCTCCGCCCGTAGACCTCGACGGGGAGTGAGCTCGTCTCCGCGTCGGCGTTCCGGCTCGCCCTCTCGGGCCTACGGTTGCGGGTCAGCGCCGGACTTCGACCGGCTTTCCCTCCGCGGATACGCCGGTCACTCTACGCCGCGCGCCGGGCGCCCCCGACATGCGTCCGGTGGGTGTGAGATGGGTAGGCGTCGGGACCGGGAGGTCACGGCCGGGTGCGCAGCACGTCCCAGATCTGCCGGGCGGCGGGCACCGCGGCCGATGCGGCGAGGCCGCCCTGTTCGATCATCACGACGACGACGTACTGCTTGCCGCTGGGCAGCTTGGGTCCGTACGACGCGAACCATGCGGTGGCGTCCTTGCCGTAGACCTCGCCGGTGCCGGTCTTGCCCGAGACCGGGTAGTCGGCGGGGAAGGTCGCAAAGCCCGCGTGCGCGGTGCCGGCCGGTTCGGTGACCACGCGCCGCAGGCCGTCAAGCAGCACCGGACGAGCCTCGGCAGGCATCGACACGGTGCCGGTGCGGTGCGGGGTGACGGCGGTGCGGGAGGAACCGTCGGCGGTGCGGGTGGCCGCGACCACCTGCGGCTGCCAGAGCGTTCCGCCGTTGGCGACGGCGGCGTACGCTACCGCCAGTTGCAGCGGGCTGACGAGCATGTCGCCCTGACCGATCGAGAGGTTGACGGCGTCACCGGCCTGCCACTGGTAGCCGTACCGGCAGTTCTCGACCGCCAACTGCTTGAAGTAGTCGGCCTGCGCCTTGTCCTTCACCTCGGGGTAGCCGGTTGTCGCACGGCGGCAGGTGGTGGCCTTCATCGCGTTCCACTGATTCACCTTCCACTGGCGCCCGGGCACGTTGCCGGCTGCCTCGCCCGGTAGGTCGATGCCGGTGGGTTTGCCGAAGCCGAACGAGACGGCGGTGTCGGTGAACGGGTTCGGGGTGGATGCGTCGGCCTTGATGCCGCCCTCGGCGATCCACCGGGCGTAGGCCCAGCGGTAGAAGACGGTGTCGCAGGAGACCTCGAGCGCGGTGGGCAGGTCGATCGATCCGAACGCCGCCGACTCGTAGTTCTTGAAGACCCGGCTGCCGACGGTGACCGACGACGAGCACTGGTAGTGCCCCTTCGGATCGATGCCGGTGGCGATCGCGGCCGGCAGGCTCACCGCCTTGAAGGTCGACGCCGGGGGTTGCAGTTGCGCGATCGCCCGGTTCATCAACGGGTTGTTCGCCGAGGGTGCGGTGAGGCGGGCGTAGTCGGCCGAGCTGATGCCGCCGGTCCAGACCAGGGGGTCGTAGCTGGGGTTGCTGGCCATCGCCACGACGGCGCCGCTCGATGCGTCGAGCACCAGTGCCGCTCCCCCGGTCGTCGGACGCTTCGCGGCCCGCAACCGGGCGATCGTGTCCGACAGCGCCGACTCGGCGGCCCGCTGCACCGGCAGGTCGAGGTGGGTGACGACATCGCGTCCGGACGTCGGGGGCCGGGTGCTCACCGTGCTCACCGGCAACCCGCGGGCGTCGACGGCAAGCACCGTCTCACCGGCGGTGCCACGCAACGCCTTGTCCTGACTGAGTTCGAGGCCGCTGCGCCCGATGACGTCGGCGGCGGTCAGTGACGGATTGCGTTGCAGGTCATCGCTGTTCGTGCGGCCAAGGTAGCCGATCACCTGTGCCGCGTTGACCGCCGACGGCGCCGGGAAGCGGCGCACCTGCACCTGCTGGACGGCGATGCCAGGGAAGTCCTCGGGGCGTTCGAGCAAGGTCATCGCCAGCCCGGGATCGACGTCGCCGAGCACCGGGATCGGTTCGACCGGGCTCCCGGAGAAGCAGACGGGGGCCGGCGGTGCGCCCGCCGTGCCGCAGGCCCGGGTGCGGGCCAGCATCTGTTCCACGTCGCCGCCGACGAGTTGCTGCACCCGGGTCAGCAGCGCGCGGCCGCCGTCCTTGCTGTCGGCCAGCACCGTGGGGTCGATCGTCAGCATGGCGGTCGACCCGTTGGTGACCAGCGGGGTGCCGTCGACAGCGAGGATGCGACCGCGGGTGGCCGGCACGGTGATCGTGCGGGTGTTGATGCGCTCGGCGGCCTGCCGCATCTGGGGGCCGTCGACCACCTGCAGTTGGAAGAGCCGTCCGGCGAGCACCCCGAACACCAGCACGGCGACGAGCAGCAGCGCCCAGATGCGGGTGGGGTACGGCGCCCGCCCGGCCGGACGGTGGCCGTCGGGATACTCGATGCCGCCGCGCCGCCGAATCACACCATCCCCCTGGCAACGAGGTGGTGTTCCAGCCGCATCACCGGAGGCACGAGCAGCGCGCCGACGACGGCGGTCAACACCACGAGGGCGGCCGCGTGACCGAGGTCGAACCCCTGCCGCGCCGACGCCGCCACGCCGAGCCGCACCAGTTGCACGGCGGCCGCGGCGAGCAGCAGGCATGCTGCCGGCAGCAGCACCGACGCCCGCACCGAACGATGCAGCACGCCCGCGCCCGCGCCGATCGCGGCGTAGACCAGCGCGGTCGCCCCGAGCGGCACCGACCCCGGCGGCACGACGTCGACCAGCAGCCCGGCGACGAGCCCGAACAACGCGCCCACCTGGGTGCCGGCGCGCAACCCGACCGCGACGACGAGCACCAGCACGAGATCGACCGGCACACCCCAACGGGGCAGCACGGTGACGGTCAGCAACACCGCAAGCAGCAGTTCCAGCGTCCGCACGACGGTCAACCGTGCGGGGATCAACGAGGTCACCGCGACGTCACCGGGTGCCCTGCACCGTCGGACGGGTCTGCCGGTCACCGGGCAGCACCACCCCGACGAGGTCGAGCCGGCTGACGTCGACCGCGGGCCGCAGCACCGCGGTGGGCGCACCCTGGCCACGGTCGGGGTCGACGGATACCACCGTGCCGACCGGCACGCCCGACACGTACGGCGTCTGGTCGATGCTGCCGAGGGTGGTCGCGCGGTCGCCGACCTTCGCCTGGGTGGTGCCGGCGATCCGGAGCGTGAGGCGCCCGGGATCGCGGGTGGGCAGCCCGGCGGGCACCTTCGCCGACACCGACGCGAGCATTCCGGGTGCACCGACCCGCACCCCGACCGCGCTGTCCGGGTCGGTGAGCAACTGCACCGTCGCCGAGTGGGTGCTGACCGCGACCGTGCGTCCGACGAGTCCGTCGGTGGCGATCACGGTCAGGTTGGTGCGGATGCCGTCCGCCGATCCGGCGTCGATCGTCACCTGCTGCACCGTGCCCGCCGTGGTGCCCGTGGTGTAGCCGATGACGCGCGCCGCCACGAACCGGCGTCCGTCGGCCGGTGCCGACCCGAGCAAGGTCCGCAGGGCACTGAGCGTCGCCGCGTTCGCACGGGAGTCACCCGCATCGCGGAGCGCGGAATCACGTTGCCGAGCAAGGCTGTTCGCGTCGTCGCCGCCGGACAACGCCGACTGGGCGGGTGAGAACACCTCTGCGGCGACCCGCCGCACCGGTGCCGTGGCACCGGGCGCCGCCTGGTCGACGACGACCGCCAACAGACATCCGGCCAACCCGACGGCGAGCACCCGCCGTCGGGTGTGTGGCCGGAGCGCCATGGGTCAGCCCTTGGCCTGGGCGTCCCCGACCGCGAGTGCCGCGTCGAGGATCTGCAGACCCTCCTGCAACTGGTCGTCAGGAATGTTGAGCGCGGGCACGACGTGGATGCGGTTGTAGTTGACGAACGGCAGCAGGCCGTTCTTCTTGCACTCGGCCACCACCGCGTCCATCGCCGGGCTCGACCCGCCGTACGGCGCGAGGGGTTCGCGGGTTTCCTTGTCGCGCACCAGTTCCAGCGCCCAGAACGCACCGACGCCGCGCACCTCGCCGAGACAGGCGTGGTCGTCGGCCATCTTGGTCAGGGTCGGCCCGATGATGTCGCGGCCGACGCGCGCGGCGTTCTCGACCATGCCCTCCTCGCGCATCGCACCGATCGTCGCGATCGCGGCCGCGGCGGCCAGCGGGTGGCCGGAGTAGGTGAGGCCGCCCGGGTAGGGCTTCTCGGCGAACGACTCGAACACCGTCGGCCCGACCATGACGCCGCCGAGCGGCACATAACCCGAGGTGACGCCCTTGGCGAAGGTCACGAGGTCGGGCACCACGTCGTGGGCGTCGAGCGCCAGCCATTCACCGGTGCGACCGAACCCGGCCATCACCTCGTCGGCGATGTAGACGAGACCGAATTCGTCGCACAACTCGCGCACCCCCTTGAGGTAGCCGGGCGGCGGGGGCATGATCCCGGCGGTGCCCGGGATGGTCTCCAGCAGGATGGCGGCGATCGTCGAGGGGCCCTCGAGTTCGATGGTGCTGCGCAGGTGCGCCAGTGCCCGCTCGCACTCCTGCTGCTCGGTGGTCGCGTGGAACTCCGAGCGGTAGAGGAACGGTCCGCGGAAGTGGACGATGCCGGCGTTGCCGTAGTCGCTGGCCCAACGGCGCGGGTCGCCGGTCGCGTTGAGCGCGGTCTGGGTGCCGCCGTGGTAGCTGCGGTAGCGGGTGAGCACCTTGATCTTGCCGGTGTGCAGGCGGGCCATCCGGATCGCGTGCTCGATCGCCTCGGCGCCGGCGTTGGTGAAGAAGGTGTACTCCATGCCCTCGGGCGAGATCTCGGCGATCAACCGGGCCGCCTCGGAGCGTTCGGCGTTGGCGTGGGCCGGGGCGATCGTGCACAGCTTCGCGGCCTGGTCCTGGATCGCCTTGACCACCTTGGGGTGCTGGTGGCCGATGTTGGTGTAGACCAACTGGGAGGTGAAGTCGAGGTAGCGGTTGCCCTGGTCGTCCCACAGGTGGGAGCCCTCGGCGCGGTCGACCACCATCGGGCTGATCTTGCGCTGGGCCGACCACGAGTGAAAGACGTGGGCGCGGTCCAGTTCGTAGGCGCGGGAGTTGCTCATCGGGACATCCTTCCTCAGCCGACCGCGCGCATTCCGGGTGGGCGCACGGGTCAGTACTTCTGCTCAGTACTTTTGCTCAGTACCTCTTGCTGTCTACCAAAACTCGTTGCAGGGTGCCGAACTCCTCGACACATCGTCCCGCCCCTCGGGCCACCGCGCGCAGCGGCTCCTCGGCGATCCGCACCGGCACCCCGAGTTCGTGCCGCAGCCGGGCGTCGACGCCCCGCAGCAGTGACCCGCCGCCGGTGAGCATGATGCCGTGGTCGAGCACGTCGCCGGCGAGTTCGGGCGGGCAGACGTCGAGGGTCGCGCGCACCAGTTCGCAGATCTGCAACAGTGGGGCGTCGATCGCCCGGCGCACCTCCTGGGAGGTGACGGTGACCGTCTTCGGCAGCCCGCTGACCAGGTCGCGTCCGCGCACCCGCATCGACAGTTCCTCGCGCAACGGGAAGGCCGACCCGATCTGCACCTTGATGTCCTCGCTGCTGCGCTCCCCCAGCAGCAGTGCGTACTCGTTCTTCACGAAGGCGACGATCGCCTCGTCGATCTCGTCGCCGCCGACCCGGATCGATCGGGCCTGCACGATGCCGCCGAGGCTGATCACCGCGACGTCGCTGGTGCCGCCGCCGACGTCGACGACCATGCTCGCGGTGGCCTCCTCGACCGGCAGGTCGGCACCCAGTGCGGCCGCCATCGCCTCCTCGATCACGTAGACCCGGCGCGCGCCGGCTCGGGTCGCGGCGTCCTCCAGTGCGCGGCGCTCGACCCCGGTCACCTCGCTGGGCACGCACACCACCATGCGGGGTCGCAGCAGCCGGGACGGGTGCACCTGGGCGATGAAGTAACGCAGCATCCGCTCGGCGACGTCGGCGTCGTTGATGACACCGTCGCGCAGCGGACGGGTGACGTCGACGTGGCCGGGTGTGCGGCCGAGCATCTCGCGCGCCTTCGCGCCGGCGGCGATGAGTCGTCCGGTGCCGACCTCGAGCGCGACGGCGGACGGCTCGTCGAGCACGACGCCGCGTCCGCGCTCGTACACGAGGGTGTTCGCGGTGCCCAGATCGACTGCGAGGTCACGCCCGGTAGGCAGCAGTCGACGGGTCACCCGGTGATCGTAGATCAGTTGCCGTCTCCTGGTGGTCGCGACCGTTCCGACCCCTGACGGTGGCACACTGGAGGCAATGAGTCCTTCCAAATCGAAACGTAAGTCGGTCCGTCAGGAGTACGAGGCCGAGGTCGCCGCATACGTCGAAGCGGGCGGCAACGAGCAGGTGCAGCGGGTCATCACCGCGGTGCAGGGCCTCACCCGCAAACTGTCGCAGTGGTACGGGTTCGCGCTGTCCGACGTGGGCCTCACCACCGGTGAGTGGTCGGTGCTGTCCAACCTCGCCCTGCGTCCGCGCGACACCACGACCACGCCGTCACAGCTGGCCGAAGTGGTCGCGGTGGCACCGTCGTCGATGACCCACCGCCTCGACAAGATGGCCGAGCGCGGCCTCATCGATCGCACCCCCGACCCGAGCAACCGCACCCGCGTGCTGGTCACGCTCACGGCCGCCGGTTGGGAGACCTTCCGACAGGTGGTCCGCGAGAGCGACCTGCTGGAGTCGGATGTGCTGTCCCGCCTCACCGGCCCGCAGCGCGAGCAGCTTGCGACCCTGCTGGAGAAGGCGATCGCCGGACTCGACGACCTGGCCGCGAGTCGCGACCAGGCGGCCGCTTCCTAGCGCGACCATCGCACCGCATCGCCGACGCGCCGCCCGACGAACCGGGGCTCAGCGGCGCCCGCGGTGCGACTATGGCCGGCCGATCAGACGATCAGCCCGCGAACCAGATGTTGATCTCACGCTCGGCCGACTCCGGCGAGTCGGAGCCGTGCACGATGTTCTGCTGCACCGGCAGGCCCCAGTCGCGGCCGAGGTCGCCCCGGATGGTGCCCGGCAGCGCCGCGGTCGGGTCGGTCGCGCCGGCCAGGGCGCGGAAGCCCTCGATGCAACGGTGTCCCTCGACGATCGCGAAGACCGCGGGGCCGCTGCTCATGAAGTCGACCAGCGGCTCGTAGAAGGGCTTGCCCTCGTGCTCGGCGTAGTGCTTCGCGAGGCGCTCACGGTCGGGGCTGATGACCTGCAACTCGGCCAGCGTGTAGCCCTTGGCTTCGATGCGGCGCAGCACCTCCCCGGTGAGTCCACGGGAGTAGCCGTCGGGCTTGACGATGACCAGGGTCCGTTCGATCTGCGCGCTCACGATGCAGAGCCTAGGCCACCGCCCCCAACGCTAACACCGCCCCCAACGCAAACGCTGCGGGGTGTGCGTGCGGGGTGTGAGTGGGCTGGGTACGGCTAGGCGGTGGGTGCCCCGCTGTCGATGACACCGAAGCCGAGCAGCGCGAACAGGATCACCGCGAGCGCGATCCGGTAGAACACGAACGGCTTGAAGTCGTGGGTCGAGATGTAGCGCATCAGCCAGGCGATGACCGCGTAGCCGACGATGCCCGCCAACACGGTGGCGATGACGATCGGCGTCCAGCCGTCCGGGTTGGGTTTGCCGGCGATGTCGAGCAGTTCGAAGAAACCGGACGCGAGCACGGCCGGCACGGCCAGCAGGAAGGAGTAGCGGGCGGCGTCCTCACGGCGGTATCCCATGAACAGACCACCGGCGATGGTGCCGCCGGAGCGGGAGACACCCGGGATGAGCGCGCAGGCCTGGAACAGACCGAACTTCACGCCGTCGGCCGCGTTCAGATCGTTGAGCGTCTTGCGCTGACTGGCGGTCGAGTCGGCGACCGCGATGATCAGTGCGAACACCAGCAACATCGTCGCGGTGACCCACAGGTTGCGCACCGGACCGTGGATCGCGTCCTTCAGCACCACGCCGAGCACGCCGATCGGGATGGTGCCGATGATCACCCACCAGCCCATCCTGGCGTCGGGGTCGCTGCGCGGCACCTTGCCGACGAGCGACAGCGCCCACGCCTTGACGATGCGGACGATGTCGCGCCAGAAGTAGACGAGCACCGCGGTCTCGGTGCCGAGCTGGGTGACCGCGGTGAACGCGGCGCCGCCGCCGTCGTTGTCGAAGAACAGTCGGCTGACGATGAGTTGGTGGGCCGATGACGAGATCGGCAGGAACTCGGTCAGGCCCTGCACGAGGCCGAGCACGACGGCTTGGAAGAAGTTCACTGGGCGGCTCCGGAGAATTCGCGGGTCAGTCGGTCCATCTTGGCGCCCTGCACGAGGGCGGTGATCCACAGCGCGCCGAACACCAAACCGACGAAGAACATCATCGGCACGATGAATGTCGCTGCGAGAGTGGCGATCTGGATCGCCCAGCCGAGAGTGACGCCCCATGGTCGGCGCATCGCTCCAGCCGCGACGATACACAGCAGCGCCAGCACGCACCCGACCACCAGGTAGGCGGTGTGCGAGGAGTCGTCCTTCGCCTTGGCGATCGCGAAGGCGACCAGGGCACCGAAGAACACCACCAGCGACTGCGAACCGACGACGATCGCGGCGAAGCGCCGGGTCATCTTCTCCCCGACGCCGTAGTAGATGAGGTCTTTCACGTGGTCGTCACCCCGAGTGCTGCGCGGACGTCGGCCGCGGTGACGACCGATCCGGTGGCGAGCACGCCGCCGCCGACGCCACCCTGCTCGTCGGCCAGTGCGGCGGCCTTGTCGATGGCCTCCACGAGGTGCGGCTCGACGTGCACCCGGTCGGCCCCGAACACCTCGGTGGCGAGTTCGCCGAGCTCGCCCACGCTCATCGAGCGCGGCGAGGAGTTGCGGGTGATCACGACCTCGTCGAGCACCGGCTCGAGCGCCTCGAGCATTGACTCGGCGTCCTTGTCGCCCATGATCGCGATGAGGCCGATGAGTCGGGTGAAGGTGAACGAGTCGTTGAGCGCCGCGCGCAGCGCTTCCACTCCGCCCGCGTTGTGTGCCGCGTCGACGACGACCGTGGGCGAGCGCCGCACGATCTCCAGCCGTCCGGGCGAGGTCACCTCAGCGAGCGCCGTCTGCAGCACGTCCCGGTCGAGCGGCTGCTCGCCACCGCCGACGAACGCCTCGACGGCGGCGATCGCCATCGCGGCGTTGTGCGCCTGGTGCTCACCGAACAGCGGCAGGAACAGGTCGGCGTACTCCCCCGTCAACCCGCGGACGGTGATCTGCTGGCCGCCGACCGCGGTGTCGCGCTCGGTGACCCCGAAGGCGTCGTCCTCGCGTTCGAGTCGGGCGCCGACCTCCTGCGCGTGCAGGCGCAGGATCTCGTCGGCCTCGGGCACCTGGCGTCCGACGATCGCGATCGCGTCGGGCTTGATGATGCCGCGCTTCTCACCGGCGATGTCCTCGACCGTGTTGCCGAGCAGACGTTGGTGGTCGATCGAGATGGGCGTCACGACGGCCACCTTGCCGTCGGCGACGTTGGTGGCGTCCCACACCCCGCCGAGGCCGACCTCGACGATCGCGACGTCGACCGGCGCGTCGGAGAACGCGGCGTAGGCCAGCACGACCATCACCTCGAAGTAGGTCATCCGCGGGCCGCCCTCGGCCTGCGAACGCTGGTCGACCATCTCGATGAAGGGCAGCACGTCGTCGTAGACGTCGATCAGCCTCTCGGGTTCGATCGGGTTGCCGTTCAACGAGATCCGCTCGCGCATATCGTGCAGGTGCGGGGAGGTGAACCGCCCGGTCGACAGTCCCATCTCGCGCAGGATGCGCTCGATGATGCGGGTGGTGGTGGTCTTGCCGTTGGTGCCGGTGAGGTGGATCAACGGGAAGTTGTGCTGCGGGTCGCCCAGCAGACTCATGCACTCGGCCACCCGGTCGAGCGAGGGCTCGGGGTTGTTCTCGGGAGTGCGGGCGAGGATCTCGGCCTCGATCTCGCGCACCCGGCGGTGCACCTCGAGCTTGCGAGCGGCCTCCACCTGGGCGGCGTCCGGACGGGGGCTCATGCCTTCTCCTCCTGCTGCGGCTCATCGCGCAGCGGCTTGCGGATCCAGACCGAGTCGGGCATGCCCGACCCGCCGTGCTCCCGGTCGTATTCGATGAAACCGTGCCGGCGGTAGAACTCCCCGGCGTGGTCGTTGCCGACCAGGTAGGACAACCGCACGTCGGCGAACTCCTCGGCGTGGGCCCGGTTGATGGCTGCGGTGAGCAACCGGTGGCCGAGACCCTGCCCGTGGAACTCAGGCAGCACGTACAGCTTCCAGATCATGAAGTGGCCGTCCTGCGGCGAGAACGAGACCATCCCGACGACCGCACCGTCGACCTCGGTGACCAGCACCCGACCCGCCCGGATCGCGGGGATGGTCGCTTCCTCGGTCCACCACTTCGCCAGGCCCATCGCCACGTAGTCCTTGCCGGCGATCGGCGCGTAGGTGGCAGGCCACGTGCGCCGCCCGACCTCGAGCACCGCGTGCAGGTCGTCGCCGGTCGCTTGGCGCAGCACCACCGTCGGCGAACCCGTCATCGCGGCTCCACCTTCTTCAGCGCGACATTCGCACTCAGCCCGTCGGAGAGCGTCATCGGGGTCGCACCCGGCAACACCTGGTCGCCACCGGCGGCACCGAGTTGCACCGCGAGCGTCTCGCCCATGATCAAGCCCTGGTGCTCCAGCACCGCCTGCCAAACCGGTTCGTCCCCGACGATCGCGACGCTGATCCGGTCGCTCACGTCGAGCGCGGCGTCGCGGCGCGCCTGCTGGATGCCGCGGATGACGTCGCGGGCGACGCCCTCTGCGCGCAGCGCGTCGGTCACCTCGGTGTCGAGCACGACGAACCCGCCACCGGGCAGCTTCGCCGGTGCGGTCGATCCCGACTCCCCTTGCGCGACAACGGTTTCGAGCGTGTACTCGCCCTCGACGAGGGCGAGTCCGCCACTGGTGACAGTGCCGTCGTCGGCCACCGACCAGTCGCCCGACTTGCTGCCCTTGATCGCGAGCTGCACGTCCTTGCCGAGCCGCGGACCGGCCGCACGCGCGTTGACGGTGAGCCGGCGGGTGAGACCGAAGTCTTCCTCCGCGGCCGACGCGAGGTCGACGAGGTCGACCTTCTTGACGTTGACCTCATCGGCGATCAGGTCGGCGAACGGCTGCACCGCGGCGGCGTCCGGCACGACCACGGTGAGTCCGCCGAGCGGCAGACGCACCCGCAGTCCCTCGGCCTTGCGCAGACTCGAGGTCGTTGAGCAGACCGCGCGCACGCGGTCCATCGCGGTGACCAGCGCGTCGTCGGCCGGCAGGTCGTCGGCGACCGGGTAGTCGGCGAGGTGCACCGAACGTCCGCCGGTCAGGCCGCGCCAGACCTGCTCGGCCGTGAAGGGAAGCAGCGGCGCCGCGACCCGGGTGAGGGTCTCCAACACCGTGTAGAGCGTGTCGAAGGCCTCGGTGTCGGCACCGTTGTCGCCGTCCTTGCCCACCGACCAGAACCGGTCGCGGGAGCGACGGATGTACCAGTTGGTGAGCACGTCGGCGAAGCCGGCGGTGGCCTCGCACGCGCTCGCCACGTCGTATTCGTCGAGGTAGGCGGTGACCTGCGTGACCAGGTCACGGGTCTTGGCCAGCAGATACCGGTCGAGCACGTTCTGTGACGCGGTCGACCACTTCGCCTCGTAACCGGCCGCGTTCGCGTACAGGCTGAAGAAGTACCAACTGCTCCACAGCGGCAGCATCACCTGACGCACGCCGCCGCGGATGCCTTCCTCGGAAACGATGAGGTTGCCGCCGCGCAGAATCGACGACGACATGAGGAACCACCGCATCGCGTCCGCACCGTCGCGGTCGAAGACCTCGTTGACGTCGGGGTAGTTGCGCAGCGACTTGCTCATCTTCTGCCCGTCGGAGCCGAGCACGATGCCGTGGCAGATGACGTTCTCGAAGGCGGGACGGTCGAACAGCGCGCTGGCCAGCACGTGCAGCGTGTAGAACCAGCCGCGGGTCTGACCGATGTACTCGACGATGAAGTCGGCCGGGTAGTGGTGCTCGAACCACTGCGCGTTCTCGAACGGGTAGTGCACCTGGCCGTACGGCATCGAGCCGGAGTCGAACCAGACGTCCATGACGTCCTCGACGCGGCGCATCGTCGACTTGCCGGTGGGGTCGTCGGGGTTGGGCCGGGTGAGCTCGTCGATGTACGGACGGTGCAGGTCGGGTTCGCCGTCGGCGTTGGTCGGCACCCGGCCGAAGTCGCGCTCCAACTCGGCGAACGAGCCGTAGACGTCGATCCGCGGGTACTGCGGGTCGTCGGACTTCCAGATCGGGATCGGGCTGCCCCAGAAGCGGTTTCGCGAGATCGACCAGTCGCGGGCGTTCTCCAACCACTTGCCGAACTGGCCGTCCTTGACGTTGCCCGGCACCCAGTTGATCTGCTGGTTGTTCGCCAGCATCTTGTCCTTGAACTCGGTGACCGAGACGAACCACGACGAGACCGCCATGTAGATCAGCGGGTTACGGCAGCGCCAGCAGTGCGGGTAGCTGTGGTCGTAGGTCTCTCGACGCAGCAGGACGGTGCCGGGGCTGACCGAGCCGCTCGCGCCCTCGCCCCGCGTGGCCGCCTTGAGGTGGTCGATGATGTGCGGGTTGGCATCGAAGACCTGCATGCCTTCGTATTCGCCCACCGGGTAGGTGAACCGGCCGTTCGGGCCGACCGGGATCACCGGGGCCATGCCCTCGCGGTCGGTGACCATCATGTCGTCCTCACCGAAGGCGCCGGCGCTGTGCACCAGCCCGGTGCCATCGGTGGTGGTGACGAAGTCGGCCTCGACGACCCGGAAGGAGTTCTCGTGGCCGAGGTAGTAGGAGAACGGCGGCGTGTAGGTGGCGCCGAACATCTCGCGGCCCTTCAGCCGGCGCACCACCTTGTCCGACCAGTCGGCCTTGGCGTCACCGAAGAGTTCCTTGGCGTACGCCTGCACCCGCGGCTCGGCGATCACGTAGCGCTCGGTGCTGCCGGTGACATCCGACTCCACGACGACGTAATCGATGTCGGGGTGCACCATCACCGCGAGGTTGCTCGGCAGCGTCCACGGCGTCGTGGTCCAGATCAGGAAGAGCGCACCTTCGAGTTCACCACTGTCGCAACGGAACCCGACGGTCACAGCCGGGTCTTGCCGCATCTGGTAGACGTCGTCGTCCATCCGCAGCTCGTGGTTCGACAGCGGGGTCTCGTCGTTCCAGCAGTACGGCAGCACCCGGAAGCCCTGGTAGGCCAAGCCCTTGTCGTAGAGCTGCTTGAAGACCCACAGCACCGACTCCATGAAGGTCGCGTTGAGGGTCTTGTAGTCGTTCTCGAAGTCGACCCAGCGACCCATCCGGTTGACGTAGGCCTCCCATTCGCCGGTGTACTTCAGCACCGACGCGCGGGCGGCCGCGTTGAACTTGTCGATCCCCATCTCGAGGATCTCGTCCTTGGTCTTCAGCCCGAGTTGGCGCATCGCCTCGAGCTCGGCGGGCAGGCCGTGGGTGTCCCAACCGAAGCGGCGCTCGACCTTCTTGCCGCGCATCGTTTGGAACCGCGGCACGATGTCCTTGACGTAGCCGGTGAGCAGGTGGCCGTAGTGCGGCAGACCGTTCGCGAACGGCGGACCGTCGTAGAACACGAACTCGTTGGCCCCGTCGACGCCCGCGTCACGCTGGGCGACGGACGCACGGAAGGTGCCGTCGGCGTCCCAGTAACGCAGCACCGCCTGCTCGATCGCCGGAAAGTTCGGGGTCGACGAGACGCCGGCAGCCTGCTGCTCGGCGGGTGCGGTGAGATCAACCTTGGGGTAGGTCATCGCGGCTTCCTTCGCGGGTCGTTCGTCCGTCGGGTTCGAGGACGACGACGCCGGACTTCCGACGGCACCGCGGTACCACCTCGCTTGCCCCGCCCTTCGGTGCGAAGGGTGTGGCCGCTCGATCGTGAGCTGTGACGGGCTCGTCCCGTCCGGTTCTACTGGGCGGCGGTGACCGCTGTTCTTCCGGAAGCTCGCCGCTGATGACGGCTCAGACGCTGTGTGTTCAGTCTACGCGGCTGCCGCGGCTGCCCGGCAACCGCATTGCGACGGGCGGTATCAGCGAGGGTCCGGGCGGCTCCCCTACATGAGGCGCACCCAGCCACCTCGCAGCCGTCCACGGAAGGAACCGTCATGCAGACATCCGCCACCCGTCGTATCGTCCCGTTGCTCCTCGCGCCAATGCTGTTGAGCCTCGGGCTCATCGGTGTCGGTTTCGGTGCGGCACCGCCGGCGCACGCCGGTCTGTGCACCACCAGCCCGCTCGACGGCACCTGGTACAACAGCGACTCGGCGACGCAATCGATCACGAGAACCCGCGTCTACTGCGGCGACGACACCCAGACGGTCTGCAACGGCAACATCTGCTCGACGACGTACGGCGTCGCCCGGTACGTGCAACTGTGGGGCAAGTGCTATCCGACCGACTGTGCCTGGGGTTCACGCAAGTTGACCCTGCGCAGCGACGGCTGGTCGACGGCTTTCTACGACCAGGGCTTCGCCACCCGCACGGTGTGGGTGCGCACCGAGAGCTGGTACGGACGCACCTACCTGCGGGTATCGATCTGGAACGACTACCGCGACTCGCGCACCGACAAGTGGACCACCGACTGGTTCCTGCGGTAGGCGTGCGGTCGCAGCTCACGAAGACCGCCGCCACGCTCGTGCGCGGCGGCGGTCTTTCTTCGTGCTCGTGTCAGCGACGGGCCGCGGTCTGTTCGTGGATCTCGATCAGTTTCTCGATGCCAGCGGCCTTCGCGAGCGCGTCTGGTGCGACCTGACCGCCGAGCGACAGCGGCAGGTCGAAACAGTAGATCTCACCCTCGGCGAGGTCACCGAACTTGGCACGGGCCCCGCCGCGCGGACCCTCGAGGTCGGACAGGTGCGACTGCGGGCTCGGCAGGTGGTCGTTGAAGAAACCGACGACATCGGGAGCGACGAAGTTGTTGGTGAGGAAGTGCGGGTCGAGGCACTGCACCGGCCCGTCGCCCTGGACGTGGTAGACGTGGCCGAAGCTGGTGACCGCGAAGGGGAAACTGCGGACGTCGCTGCCGAGCCAGCGCTGCAGCACGGGCGACCACTGCGCCGGGTCGACGAGGGCGAGACGCTGCTGGCCGTAGAAACCGAGGCCGTGCCGGGTCCAGAGTTCGACGAGTTCGGCCGGGGCGTTCGCTGCTGCGTACTCCAGGAACGCGCGACCGGGCACCCGGACGTCCGGGTCGGGCGCGTAGGAGTCGAGGAAGCGCTGCACGGTGATCGTCATGCGCCACATGCTAACCAGCGCGCCCGGCGGTACAGGGGTCCACACTCCCGGCACTCGCGCAAACCCGGGTGAAACCACCCCTGGCGGGATGGGAACATAGGCGCCATGACTGACGCCAGTACCCCCGCTATCCAGGTCCCGGACAAGCCCACCGTCGACGGCTTGGAGGACAAGTGGGGACAGGTATGGCGTGAGCAGGACACCTACGCGTTCGACCGCGAGCGTGCGATGCAGTTGCCGCGTGAGCAGATCTTCGCGGTCGACACTCCCCCGCCCACGGCCAGCGGCGCACTCCACCTCGGCCACGTCTTCGGTTACACCCAGGCCGACTGCCTGGCGCGCTACCACCGGATGACCGGCAAGGAGGTGTTCTACCCGATCGGTTGGGACGACAACGGCCTGCCGACCGAGCGTCGGGTGCAGAACTACTACGGCGTGCGCGGCGACGCGACCCTGCCCTACGACCCCGACTTCACCCCGCCGACCGAGGGCGCGGAGGGCAAGTCGGTGAAGGCCGCCGACCAGAAGCCGGTCGGGCGCGCCAACTTCATCGAGCTGTGCGAGAAGCTCACCGCGATCGACGAGGTGGCCTTCGAGGACACCTTCCGCCGGCTCGGGCTCTCCATCGACTGGAACGTGCAGTACCGCACCATCGACGACCGCTCCCGGGCCGTCGCCCAGCAGGCCTTCCTGCGCAACCTGGCCCGCGGTGAGGCCTACCAGGCGGAGGCGCCGGGGCTGTGGGACGTCACCTTCCAGACCGCGGTAGCCCAGGCCGAGCTCGAGGCCCGCGACTACCCGGGCGCCTTCCACAAGGTCAGCTTCCACAAGCCCGACGGCTCCACCGTCGAGATCGAGACCACCCGCCCCGAGCTCATCCCGGCCGTCGTGGCGCTCATCGCCCACCCGGACGACGAGCGTTACCAGCCGCTGATCGGCAGCACGGTCACCTCGCCGCTGTTCGGCGTGGAGATCCCGGTGCTCGCCCACCCGGCGGCCGAGCCCGACAAGGGCGCCGGCATCGCGATGTGCTGCACCTTCGGTGACCTCACCGACGTGCAGTGGTGGCGCGAGCTGCAGTTGCCGATCCGCTCGATCATCACCCGCAACGGCCGCATCACCGGCGATCTACCGGAGTGGATCGCGGGCGGCCCGGGCGAGCAGCTCTACACCGAAGAGCTCGCGACCAAGACCGTGCACTCGGCGCGCGAGGCGATCGTCGCCGCGCTGCGCGAGTCGGGCGACCTGGTCGGCGAACCGGTGAAGACCCAGCGCAAGGCGAACTTCTTCGAGAAGGGTGACAAGCCGCTGGAGATCGTCACCAGCCGCCAGTGGTACATCCGCAACGGCGGCCGCAGCGAGCAGTTGCGCGACGACCTCGTGGCCCGCGGCCAGGAGATCGACTTCCACCCGACGTTCATGCGCAGCCGCTACACCAACTGGATCACCGGGCTCAACGGCGACTGGTTGATCAGCCGGCAGCGCTTCTTCGGTGTGCAGTTCCCGGTCTGGTACCGCCTCGACGAGCAGGGCGAGGTCGTGCACGACGACCCGCTGCTCGCCGAGGAGTCGCGGCTGCCGGTCGACCCCACCAGCGAGGTGCCGGACGGCTACACCGAGGAACAGCGCGACCAGCCGGGTGGGTTCACCGCCGACACCGACATCATGGACACCTGGGCGACGTCGTCGCTCTCGCCGCAGATCGCGGCCGGGTGGCCGGTGGCGGCCGATCCGCTCGGCAAGAACGACCCGGAGCTGTTCGCCAAGATCTTCCCGATGAACATGCGTCCGCAGGGGCACGACATCATCCGCACCTGGCTGTTCGCCACTGTGGTGCGCGCCCACTACGAACACGGCAGTGCGCCGTGGACCGACGCCTACATCAACGGCTGGATCCTCGACCCCGACCGCAAGAAGATGTCGAAGTCGAAGGGCAACGCCACCACCCCGAGCGACATGCTCGAGGCCAACGGCACCGACGCCGTGCGCTACTGGGCCGCCATCGCGCGCCCGGGCACCGACACCGTCGACGACCCGCAGCAGATCAAGATCGGCCGCCGCCTCGCGATGAAGCTGCTCAACGCGAGCAAGTTCGCGCTGACGATGGGCACCGAGGGTGAACCCGTCGGCGGCGTCGAGGCGATCACCGAGCCGCTCGACCGCGCGATGATCGCCGGTCTCGCGCAGGTTGTGGAGCAGGCCACCCGGGCGTACGAGGCGTGGGACTACGCCCGCGCGCTCGACGTGACCGAGACCTTCTTCTGGACCTTCTGCGACGACTACATCGAGCTGGTGAAGGACCGCGCCTACGGCGGTCGTGACAACCCGGTCGCACCCGAGGCAGCTGCCTCCGCGCGGGCTGCCCTGCGGCTGGCCCTCGATGTGCAGCTGCGTCTGCTCGCGCCGGTGCTGTGCTACTCGGCCGAGGAGGTGTGGTCGTGGTTCAAGCAGGGTTCGGTGCACAAGGCCGCGTGGCCGTCGGTCGACGAATTGTCTTCGGCCGCAGGTGATTCCGCGGTGCTCGACGCCGTCGGCGCGGCGCTGGCGGGTGTGCGCAAGGCGAAGTCCGACGCCAAGCTCGGCATGCGTGCCGAGGTCAGCTCGATCACCTTCGCCGGTCCGGCCGAAACGCTCGACCGGGTGCGTAGCGGCGAGGCCGACCTGCGCGCCGCCGGCAAGGTGACCGGGCTGGCGTACGCCGATGCCGACGCCTTCGAGGTGCGTGACGCGCAGCTGATCCCGCCGCCGCCGAAGAGCTGATGCCCGGCTCCCGACAACGAGTAGGGTCGCGCGACGATGCGGGGGTGACGAGGTGGAGCCGGGAGCCGGTGCTGTAGCCGGCGATCGCGCTCGAGTGACGAATGTCGTCGCGGTGACCGCGGTGGTCGTCATGGCTGCGGCGGTCGCCGTGGTGTACCGACGTCCGGCACTGGTCACCTACACCGACGTCACCCCGCCGGTACGCCCCTCCCCGTCGCCCACCACGACGTCGACTCCTCTACCGGGTGCGGGTCAGGCCCCAACGGTCCCGGTCCCCGATCTGAGCGGGTACGGCCCCGACCTGACCCGACTGTTCGTGTTCGGTTGTGCGGTAGTTGCTCTCGCCGCAACCTGTTGGCTGGTCGTCGCGCTCGTGCGGGCCATCGGTCTGCGGCATCGCCGGCTGCACACGCCTCCGGTGGCGCTCGCCCCGCCGCTGGCCACGCTCGTCGCGGAGTCGGTCGAACACTCGCTCACCGACCTGTCGGTCGGCACCCCGGACAACGCGATCATCCGGTGCTGGGTGGGCCTGCAGGACGCCGCCCGCGCGGCCGGCGTCGAGCCCCGGCCGAGCGAGACGTCGGCCGAGCTCACCGTCCGGTTGCTCGACGAGTTGTCGGTCGACCGCGCTTCGGTGAGTCGCCTGGCCGCGTTGTACCGCGAAGCGCGGTTCTCCACCCACGATCTGACCGAGGACGACCGTGCGGCGGCGCTCGCAGCGCTGACCGCCATCAGGCGGTCGCTGCCGGATGCGGCGGTTTCCCATGCCTGAGCCCGTGCGCCGCTGGGGTGTCCGACTGCTACGCGCGGTCGTGCTCGCGGCGGCCTTGTGGTGGATCGCCGGTCTGGTCGGCATGCACACCCGGTTGGCGGTCGATGTCGCCCTCGCCCTCGTGGCGACCGCGCTGCTCGGACTGGCTGCCGACACCGGACCCGCGTGGGCGATGTCGATGCCGACCGACCCGCCCGCCGACGCACGCAGCCGCACGGTGCAAGACCCCCGCCGGTCGTTGCTGCGCCGCATCGTCGACGACACCACGCGGGGACGCCACGGCGAACCCGTCCGCACCTCCGCCGCCACCCTGCAACGCACCCTGCGTGCCGTCGCCGCCCATCGCACCGGTCAGCACCTCGGCATCGTGCTCGACCCGGAGGACCGCACCGTGCTCGCCCGGCACCTCGACCCAGACCTTTCCGAATACCTTTGTGCGACAACACCACCCCCGATCGACCAACACCGGTTGGACGATCTGATCCGACGCATCGAGACTCTGTGACCGACATTGCGACGACGACCGAGACTGCCGCGCGCGTGCTCGACCAGGTCGAGCAGGTGGTGGTCGGCAAGCGTGCGTCCCTCGAACTCGTCCTGGCGGCGGTGCTGGCCGGTGGTCACGTGCTGCTGGAGGACAACCCCGGCCTGGGCAAGACACTGGCGGCGAGATCGCTCGCCCAGTCGCTCGGGCTGGAGTTCAAGCGCGCTCAGTTCACCCCCGATCTCCTGCCGGCCGACCTCACCGGCGCCTACATCTACGACCAGGCGAAGGGCGAGTTCGCGTTCCGGCACGGTCCGGTCTTCACCGGGCTCCTGCTCGCGGACGAGGTCAACCGCACGCCACCGAAGACCCAGGCCGCGCTGTTGGAGGCGATGCAGGAACGCCAGGTGACGATCGAAGGACACACCTTCGCGCTGCCCGAGCCCTTCCATGTGATCGCCACGGCCAACCCGGTCGAGTACGAGGGCACCTACCCGCTGCCCGAAGCGCAACTCGACCGTTTCCTCGCCCGGGTCTCCTTCGGATATCCCTCTGCGGAACAGGAATTGGACGTCCTGCAGCGGCGCATCGCGCGCCGTCAGGAGGCCGTCGAGCTGCCCGCCGTCACCGATGCGACCGGCCTGCTGGCGATGCAGCAGGTCGTCGAGCAGGTCGCGGTGGAGACCAGCGTGCAGAAGTACTGCGTTGACCTGACCACGGCCACGCGGTCACACCCGCAGCTCATGCTCGGCGCCTCGCCGCGCGGCTCGCTCGCGCTGATGCTCCTCGCCCGTGCGATCGCGGTGATCCGCGGACGCGACTTCGTCAGCCCGGAAGACGTCAAGCGGGTCGCGGTCGCGGTGCTCGGCCATCGCGTCACCGTCAAACCCGAGCTCTGGATGGCGAACGTCGCCGGCGCCGGCGTCGTCCGTGCGCTGCTCGACACCGTGCCCGCACCGCAGGCGCTTCATGGCACCTGACGACCCGGAAATCGGCACGGGAGACCCGGGAGACACAGCGAACTCGTGGGTGCCCGGGCCGACCATGCTTGCTGCGGCCGCCGCCGCGGTGGGCCTGTGCACCCTGGCCGTGATCACCGCGCGAGCCGACCTCCTGGTGTTGGCGCTGCCGTTGATCGTCGTCACCGCGTGGGCCTTCGCGACCCGTCCGACAGGAGATCCGGCGGTGCGGGTTCGGCTCGGCAACCGCACACCCACCGAACAGGAATCGGTCGCGTGGACCGCAACGCTGCACGACGCCGCCGGTGCGGAACAGTGGCATGCGGTCGTCGAGCCGACTCCCGGGGTCGTCTGGGACGGCGGACGCCCCGCGCAGACCTCGATGCCGACCTCCGCCACCGACCGCATCGATCTGACCTTCGCGTTGCGCCGCTGGGGCCCCGCCCAGACCGGCTCGGTCGAGATCGTCGCCGCCTCGCCCTGGGCGGCGTACGTGTGGGGGCCGGTGCACCTGCCCGGCAGCGACCTGCACGCGCTACCCCGGGTCGACCGGTTCAGCGGCCGCGCGCCGGTGCCGCACCCGATCGGTCTAGTCGGGTCCAACCGCAGCAGACGCACGGGCGACGGCACCGAGTTCGCCGACATCCGCGCCTTCCGAGCCGGCGACAAGCTGCGCACGATCCATTGGCCGGTCACCACCCGCACCGGGCAACTGCATGTGCGCACCAGCTACGCCGAGCAGGACGCGGAGATCGTGCTCGTGCTCGACGGGTCGATCGACGTCGGGGGCACGGTGACACCGACAGTTCGCTCGACCTGGGCCTGCGAGCCTGCGCGTCGCTCGCGCACTATTTCCTCGGCCGCGGCGACCGCGTCGGCCTCGACGTGATCGGCACCGGCTCGCTGCGGCACGTGCCGGTCTCCCTGGGCGCACGTCAGCAGCACAGCATTCTCGACGTGCTCAGCCGGGTGCGGGTCGGGCGATCCTCGGACGCCCACGCCGACCGGGTGCGGCTGCGGGTCTCCCCCGGCGCGACCGTCTTCCTCGTCACCACCCTGCTCACCGAACTCGGCACGGCGGTGGCCGCCGACCTGTCGCGGCGCGGTCTGCCCGTCGTCGTGATCGACTGTCTCCCAATGGAACCCGACCACCTCGACGAAGATCTGGTCGACCGGATGGCGTGGCGGATCCGGGCCCTCGAACGGCAGATGGACATCGACGGGCTGTCCCTGCGCGGTGTGCCGATCACCCCCTGGCGCGGGCCCGGCAGCCTCGATGCGGCGCTGCAGGTGCTCGGCCGCCGTTCGCCGGCGCGGGAGCGGCGGCGATGACGCTCCTTCCGCGACTCGACCGGCTGGTGCGCATCGACCCGACACGATTGCGCGTGCTGCTGGTGGCAGCCGCCGCCGTGGTCGGCTTCCACGTGTGCGCGGTCGCTGCGGGCGACCCGTCCTGGTTCGTGTTCGCGCTGGTGTTGGTGGCCACCGTGGGCCTCGCCGCACGCACCGACGGCGCCACCGAAGTGATGTTGCTCGCGCTGCTGGCCCTGGAGTGGTGGGGTGCCACCGATCGGGTGAGTTGGTGGAGCGTTCCCGCCGCCACCTGCCTCCTGGCTCTGCACAGCGCCGTCACCTTGGTCGCGTCGGGCCCCGACAGCGCACCCGTCCCGCGCGCACTCGCCGTGCGCTGGCTGCGCCGCACCGCGCTGGTCGCAGGGGGCTGCGCGGTCGCCGGATCGCTCGTGCTCGCCGTCCGATCGGTGGCTCTCGACGGCCCGTGGTGGCCGGTGCCGGTGGCCCTCGTCGTGCTCGCTGCGGTCACCGTCGTCTTCAGCGAATCGGTGCGCCGTCCCGATCGGTGATACCCACCCGGGAGAAAGTCGTTAGGCGCTCCTAAGTTAACTTAGCCTCCCCTTACAGCCACCTCGGAAGGTTTCATCGTGCCCGTTGCTCTCGCCCGCCCGACCCGCACCGTCGCACTCACCGCGGCGCTCGCCCTCGGCCTCGCCGCCTGCGGTTCGTCCGATTCTTCGAACAGCTCCTCCACCTCGAACGGCTCGTCCGCGTCCACCTCCGGTGCGGCGGCGCAGGCCACCGGTCCGGTCACCGTGAAGGACGCCCAGGGCCGCTCGGTGAAGGTTGCCGCCAACCCCGGCAAGGTCGTGGTGCTCGACTGGAGCGTGGCGCGCAGCCTCACCCAGCTCGGGGTGCCGATCGCGGCGCTGCCCAAGGCGAGCGGGGAGCTTCCGGCCGACATGGCCGCACTGAAGTCGGTGAAGACGGTCGGCACGTTGTTCGAACCCGACTACGAGGCGATCGCCGAGCTCGAACCCGACCTGATCATCATCGGTGGCCGTTCCGGCAACGCGAAGGTACTCAAGGAGATGACCAAGATCTCCCCCAACGTCATCGACATGTCGGTGCGTGAGGACGACGCGACCAAGCACCTGTCCGCCGTCTCCGACCAGTACAAGACGCTCGCCTCGATCTGGGGCAAGTCGAGCCAGGCCGACACCCACCTCGCGTCGATGAACAAGGCGATCGGCGATGTGCGCACCAAGGCGACGAACGCCGGTGGCACGACGATGTTCGTGCAGGTCTCGGGCAGCAAGGTCGGGGCCTACGGTCCGGGCTCGCGCTTCGGCACCGTGTGGACCGACTTCGGGTTCAAGCCGGTCAATGCCCCACTGAAGAGCGACGGCGGGCACGGTGACGAGATCAACCAGGAATTCTTCCTGAAGTACAACCCGAGCCGCGTGCTGGTGCTCGACCGCAGCCGCACCATCGGTGAGTCGGCCAAGCCGGCCCTCGACGTGCTCAACTCGGGGCTGGTCAACAAGACCGACGCCGCCAAGAACAAGAAGATCTCGACCGTCGACGGCTTCTCCTGGTACCTCGCCACCGACACCCCGCTGTCGTACATCGCTGCCGCGAACGACCTCGCCAAGGTGCTGTGAGTTCGCCGGCGAGCACCGCCGCGCGCAGCCAGGAGTATCCGGCCGAGCGCCCGGAGGAGCGCCCGGAGGAGTACCAGGAGGAGCACCCGCACGACCACGTGCAGGAGAACAGCGGCGGTCCGGCGTCCGGTCGTCGGCGCCGCCCGCCGGTGGTGGCGATCGCGGCCGTCACCGTCGTCGCGCTCAGCGTGCTCTCGCTCGGTGTCGGCGTCGCGGGCGTCGGGCCACTCGACGTGTTCAGTCCGGACGCCGCGCAGTGGGAGATCCTGCGGATCTCCCGTATCCCGCGGCTGGTCGCGCTGTTGTTGGCGGGGGCGGCCATGGCCGTCGCCGGCCTCATCATGCAGCGGATCACCGGCAACCGGTTCGTCTCCCCGAGCACGTCGGGCACGGTCGAGGCCGCGGTGCTCGGCGTCATCGCGTGCGCGGTGCTGGTGCCGTCGGCCGGCCTGCTGCCTCAGATCGGTTTCGCCATCGGGGCGGCCGTGCTCGGCACGATCGGCTTCCTGTGTCTGCTGCAGACCTTGCGTCGCGCCGACACGCTCACCGTGGCGCTCGTCGGCATGATGTACGGCGGGGTGCTGGGAGCGATCGGCGCCTACCTGGCCTACCAGGCCGATCTGATGCAGATGCTGGAACTCTGGACGACCGGCGCCGGATCCTCCCTGCGTGAGGGCACCTACGAACCCCTGTATCTGGTGTTGGCCGTCGGCGCCATCGGCTACCTGTTCGCCGACCGGTTCACGGTCGTCGGCATGGGCGAGGACGTCGCCACCAACCTCGGCGTGAAGTACCGCAGCGTGTTGTACGTCGGACTCGTCGTGGTATCGATGATGGCCGCGTTGGTCGTCGTGGTGGTGGGCGCGATACCGTTCCTCGGCCTGATCGTGCCGAACATCGTGTCGATGATGCTCGGCGACAATGTGCGCCGGGTGCTGCCGATCACGGCACTGGCCGGGGCCGGTTTCGTCGTCGCCTGCGACCTGCTCGGACGCCTCGTGCGCTACCCCTACGAGGTGCCCTTCGCCACGATCGCCGGCATCATCGGGGCGGCCGTCTTCATCGTGCTGATCCTGCGCGCTGCACGGGGTGATCTGCGATGACCGTTGCGACCACCCGCCCCGTCGACGACACCGCCGCGGTGCCCGTCGAGACCGACTTCGAGCGCGCCCGGCGCCGTCGCGTCCGCACCGGTCTGCTCGTGCTCGCGGCGGTCGCGGTCGCCGCGGTGGCGATCTACCAGTTCTGGGACCTGTCGAACGCGAGCTCGTACGCGCTCGACCTGCGCCGCCGGCAACTGCTCACCCTCGTGATCGCCGGCGCCTCCTGCGGCGTGTCGGCGATCCTGTTCCAGACCCTCGCCGGCTCACCGCTGCTCACCCCTGGCGTGATGGGCTTCGACGCGCTGTACGTGCTGCTCGGCACGCTCATCGTCTTGCTGTTCGGCAGCGACACCCTGGCCGGTATGTCGCCGGTCACGACGACCGTGATGAACGCGGGAGCCCTGTGTGTCTTCGGCGTGCTGATCTTCGGTCTGCTGTTGAAGGTCTCGGGACGCAACCTGGTCGTGATGGTGCTCATCGGCATGGTCTGCAGCGCGCTGTTCTCGTCGCTGGGGTCGTTCGCGTCGCGGATGCTCTCGCCGACCGACTTCCTGACCGTGCAGGACATCATGTTCGCCTCGTTCAGCACGGCCGACGAGTCGGTGCTGATGGTGACCGCGCTGCTCACCGCGGCCGCGATCGCCTGCTGCATCCCGCTGGTGCGATACCTCGACCTGTTGAACCTCGGCGCGGAGCGGGCCATCGGCCTGGGGTTGCCCGATCGCGTGGTCGTCGGCTCGACGCTGGCGCTGATCACCGTGCTGGTGGCGAGCTCGACCGCGCTCGTCGGCCCGATGACCTTCCTCGGACTCATCGTCGCCAATGTCGCCCGCCAGGTGGTGGGCACACCACGCCACGGACCGTTGCTGCTCGGGGCGCTGCTCGTCGGTGCCATCGCCACGGTGCTCGGGCAACTGCTGGTCAGCCGGGTGCTCGACTTCGCCGCTCCCCTGTCGGTTGTCATCAACCTGGTCGGCGGCGCCTACTTCATCTTCCTGCTCATGAGGAGAGTGCGACTGTGATCGAACTCCGGGACGTCACTGTCCGATACGACACGGCGACGGTGCTCGACGTCCCGTCCCTGCGCATCCCCGACGGTCGGCTGACCGCGCTCGTCGGGCCGAACGGCGCCGGCAAGTCGACGATGCTGTCGGTGGCCGGACGGCTGCTCAAGCCGACGTCGGGCAGCGCCCTGGTCGGCGGCCTCGACGTCCACCGCACCGCGAACTGCGAGGTGAGCAAGGTGGTGGCGGTGCTGCGCCAGGAGAACCACCTGACCGCGCGCCTCACCGTCGCCGACCTGGTGCGCTTCGGGCGCTTCCCGCACTCCAAGGGACGGCTCGGTGCCGACGATCATCGCCAGGTCGAGGAGGCGATCCGGTTCGCCGACCTGGTCGACCTGCGCGACCGTTACCTCGACCAGCTCTCCGGCGGTCAGCGGCAGCGTGCGTTCATCGCGATGGTGCTCGCCCAGGACACCCCGCACATCCTGCTGGACGAACCGTTGAACAACCTCGACATCAAGCACTCGGTCGCGATGATGCAGCGGCTGCGGTCGTTGGTGCACGACTTCGGCAAGACCGTGGTCGTGGTGCTGCACGACATCAACATCGCGGCGGCCTACTGCGACGAGATCATCGCCATGCGCGACGGACGGGTGTTGGCTCAGGGAACCCCCGAGCTCATCATCGAACCGGACGTGCTCTGCGAGGTGTACGAGGTCGACGTCGAGGTGCTCCACACGCGTGGGCGCCGGGTGGCCGTCTACTTCGAGTAGCCGTCCCACACACCGAAGCCGACAGCCCCCGCGAACCTGGTTCGCGGGGGCTGTCGGTCTGTCTGGGACGGGTGGGCGTCAGGCGCTCTCCTTGCGCGGGGCGCGCTTGCGGGTATCGCGCCGGACGACCGTCGGCAACACGTTGTCGAGCACGACCTCACGGGTGACCACGACCCGGGCGATGTCGTCGTCGCTGGGCGCGTCGAACATCACCGGGAGGAGCACCTCCTCCATGATCGCGCGCAGGCCGCGGGCGCCGGTGCCGCGCAGGGTGGCCTGGTCGGCGATGGCCTCGACCGCGTCGGGCGTGAACTCGAGTTCCACGCCGTCGATCTCGAACATCTTCTGGTACTGCTTCACCAGGGCGTTGCGCGGCTCGGTGAGGATCGAGACCAGGCCCTCGCGGTCGATCGGTTCGACGGTGGTGATCACCGGCAGGCGACCGATGAACTCGGGGATGAGTCCGAACTTCATCAGGTCTTCGGGCACGACCTCGCCGAAGCTGGCCATCGGGTCGCTGGCCTGGCGCAGCTCGGAGCCGAAGCCCAGACCCTGCCGGCCGGAACGGGCCTCGATGATCTTCTCCAGGCCGGCGAACGCGCCACCGACGATGAACAGCACGTTGGTGGTGTCGATCTGGATGAACTCCTGGTGCGGGTGCTTGCGGCCACCCTGCGGCGGCACCGACGCGCTGGTGCCCTCGAGGATCTTCAGCAGCGCCTGCTGCACGCCCTCACCGGAGACGTCACGGGTGATCGACGGGTTTTCGCTCTTGCGGGCGACCTTGTCGATTTCGTCGATGTAGATGATGCCGGTCTCGGCCTTCTTCACATCGAAGTCGGCGGCCTGGATCAGCTTGAGCAGGATGTTCTCGACGTCTTCACCGACATAACCGGCCTCGGTCAGCGCGGTCGCGTCGGCGATCGCGAACGGCACGTTGAGCATGCGGGCGAGGGTCTGCGCCAGGTAGGTCTTGCCGCAGCCGGTCGGGCCGATCAGCAGGATGTTGCTCTTGGCGATCTCGACGCCGTCGGCGTCCTTCTTCGGCGCCTGCTCGGCGGCCTGGATGCGCTTGTAGTGGTTGTAGACGGCCACCGCGAGCGAACGCTTGGCGTTGCTCTGCCCGATGACGTACTGGTCGAGGAACTCGAAGATCTCCTTCGGCTTGGGCAGCTTCTCCAACCCCAGCTCACTGGTCTCGGCGAGCTCTTCCTCGATGATCTCGTTGCAGAGGTCGATGCACTCGTCGCAGATGTAGACACCCGGACCGGCGATGAGCTTCTTGACCTGCTTCTGGCTCTTCCCGCAGAACGAGCACTTCAGCAGATCGCTGCTCTCTCCCATACGTGCCACTCGACTTCCCTCTTCCCTACGTTGCTGGGTGACTGCGCCGACGTTACCCCCGACGTGCGACAACCACTCTTATTGAACCCCGGTGTCGGGCGGCGAGTCACGCCAGTACGCCGAGGGCTGAAATCCGCGCCGCAACCGCTCCAGCCGTCACGCGGCGGGACCCCGTCGGGCCCTGGCAGAAGCGAAGCGCCACCACGACCCGAGCCGCACTGCCGCTGGTGCCATCCGAAGCGAAGCGCCACCACGACCCGAGCCGCACTGCCGCTGGTGGCACCCGAGCCGACCACGCTGGAAGGCTCACGACGGCGGGACGCGTCAGGCCCCCGGCAGAAGCGAAGCGCCAGCCACGACCCGAGCCGCACTGCCGGTGGTGGCATCCGAGCCGACCACGCTGGAAGGCTCACGACGGCGGGACGCGTCGGGCCCCCGGCAGAAGCGAAGCGCCTGCCGGGGGCCCGAACCGCGAAGGAGCCGTCAGTTCTGAAGGCTCGCCTTGCGGGAGGACAGCACCTCGTCGATGAGGCCGTACTCCTTGGCCTCGGCGGCGGTGAGGATCTTGTCGCGCTCGATGTCCTTCTCGACCTGCTCCTTGGTGCGGCCGGTGTGGTTGGCGATGGTCTCCTCCAACCAGGCGCGCATCCGGAAGATCTCGTTCGCGGTGATCTCGAGGTCGGAGGCGGTGCCGCCCGAACCCTCCATCGCCGGCTGGTGGATCAGGATGCGGGCGTTCGGCAGCGCGAACCGCTTGCCGTTGGCGCCGGCGCCGAGCAGCACGGCTGCGGCGGAGGCGGCCTGGCCGATCACGAAGGTCTGCACATCGGGCTGGATGTACTGCATCGTGTCGTAGATCGCGGTCAGCGCGGTGAACGAACCACCCGGGCTGTTGATGTACATGAGGATGTCGCGGTCGGGGTCTTGCGACTCCAGCACGATCAGCTGCGCGATGATGTCGTCGGCCGACGCGTCGTCGACCTGCACACCGAGGAAGATGATGCGGTCTTCGAACAGCTTGTTGTAGGGGTCGGACCGCTTCATCCCGTAGGACGTGCGCTCCTCGAACTGCGGCAGGATGTAGCGGCTGCTCGGCACCTGCAGGCCGCCCGGGGTGCGGGTGGAATTCATCTGTGCTCCCAACGGATTCAACGGGTACGTCATGCCTGCACCTCACCCGGAGCGTCGGTGGAACGCTCGAAGACGTGGTCGACGAAGCCGTACTCCTGGGCTTCCTTGGCCGAGAACCAGCGGTCGCGGTCGGAGTCGCGCTCGATCTGCTCCGCGGTCTGGCCGGTGTGGTCGGCGATGAGCTGCGCGAGCTCCTTCTTCATGCCGAGCAGCAGTTCGGCCTGCGTCTTGATGTCGGACGCGGTGCCGCCGATGCCGCCGGACGGCTGGTGCATCATGATCCGCGCGTGCGGGGTGGCGTAACGCTTGCCCTTCGCACCGGCGGACAGCAGGAACTGACCCATCGACGCGGCGAGGCCCATGGCCACGGTGGCGACGTCGTTGGGGATCCAGTTCATCGTGTCGTAGATCGCCATGCCCGCGGTGACCGAACCACCCGGGCTGTTGATGTACAGCCAGATGTCCTTCTCCGGGTCTTCGGCGGCGAGCAGCAGCAGCTGCGCGCAGATGGCGTTCGCGTTGTCGTCGCGGACGTCCGAGCCCAGGAAGATGATGCGCTCCTTGAGCAGGCGGTTGTAGATCTGATCGTCGAGGCCGGCCACCGGCTGGGTGGCCATGCCGACCGGCGCGTTACTGCGCTCCGTCATCGTGACTCCATCTGTCGTTCGCGTGCGGACGCTGGTGTCCGCTTCCATTTGACCCTAACGTCAGCCACCGAGGGTTTCGTCCCGACCCGGACCGATGTTCGCCGTCAGCGGAAGAGGCACCCGCCGGCGTCCCCGAGACGGTCCTGATGCGGGCCCTTGCCCGGACGGCGAAAGGCGCCCGGGCAGTTGCCCGGACGCCTTTCGCACGTGTCCCCGTGGGGAGGCCGATCAGGCCTCTTCGGTGGAAGCTTCCTCGGTCGCGGCCTCGTCGGTCGCGGCCTCGTCCGTCGCGTCAGCGGCGGGAGCCTCGTCGTCGTCCGACGCCTCGTCGCCCTCGAGCTCCATCTCCTGGTTCAGGTCGACGGTGTTGCCGTCGGTGTCGACAACCTGCACCTTCTCCAGCACCGAGGCCAGCGCCTTGCGGCGGGCCACCTCGGACAGCACCTGCGGCACCTGACCCTGCTGGTCGAGCGCCTGCGCGAAGGTGTTCGGGTCCATGCCGTACTGCTGCGCCTGCATGATGAGGTACTCGATGAGCTCCTCCTGCGAGACCTGCACCTCGTCCTGAGCGACGATCTTGTCGAGCAGCAGCTGCGACTTCAGGGCCTTGCGGGTCGACTCGTCGACCTCCGCGCGGTGCTCGTCGTCCTCCAGGCGACCCTCGGCCTCGAGGTGGCTGTGCACCTCGGCCTCGATGATCTTCTCCGGCAGCGGGATCTCGACGTTGTCGAGCAGGTGGTCGAGCACCTTGTCGCGAGCCTGCACACCCTGCTGGAAACGCTTGGTGGTCTCCGCTTGGGTGGTCAGCTGCGCGCGCAGCTCGTCCATCGTGTCGTGCTCCGACGCCAGCTGGGCGAAGTCGTCGTCGAGCTCGGGCAGCTCGCGCTCCTTGACGCTACGCAGCGTGATGACGCAGTCGGCGTCCTCGCCCTCGTGCTCGCCACCGGCCAACGGCGCTGTGAAGGTCTTCGACTCATCGAGCGACAGGCCCTCGAGCGCCTCGTCCATGCCCGGGAGCATGTTGCCCGAACCGATCTCGTAGGAGATGCCCTCGACCGAGTCGATCTCCTCGTCGCCGATGGTGGCGGTGAGGTCGACGGTGACGAAGTCGCCCGACTTCGCCGCGCGCTCGACGGTCTTCAAGGTGCCGAAACGCTCACGCAGCGCGCTGACCTCGGCATCGACGTCCTCGTCGGTGACCTTCAGCGGGTCGACCTCGATCTTGATGTCGCCGAACTCCGGCAGGTCGAACTCCGGACGCACATCGACCTCGGCGGTGAAGACCAGCGGGTCGTCGCCCTCGGTCGGCGCACCGGTGATGTCGACCTCCGGCTGACCCAGCGGCTGCAGGTCGTTCTCCTCGATCGCCTGACCGTAGAACTCCGGCAGCGCCTCGTTGATCGCCTCGCTGACGACCGCGCCACGGCCGAAACGCTGCTCGATGATGCGAGCCGGCACCTTGCCCTTACGGAAACCGGGGATCTGCACCTGGTTGCCGATCGCGGCGTACGCGGCGTCCAAGCTCGGCTTGAGCTCCTCGAACGGCACCTCGACGGTCAGCTTGACCCGGGTCGGGTTGAGGGTCTCGACGGCGCTCTTCACTACAGGCACTCCAAAAGGTTGGGAATCGGTTCCGCACTTGCTGGAGCGGGCGACGAGAATCGAACTCGCGTAATCAGTTTGGAAGACTGAGGCTCTACCATTGAGCTACGCCCGCACGGCTCAGCACGCGCGAGCGACAGGGTGGCCCGACGTCCGGCGTGATGTACCGAGGGGTTAGCCTACCTACTCTGCCGACAGCGCCCAAAACGGGCCGGTCGCAGACACCACCACGGGGTATGGCGCAGCTTGGTAGCGCGTCCGCTTTGGGAGCGGAAGGCCGCCGGTTCGAATCCGGCTACCCCGACGCCGGGCCTGCGGCCCTATGTTCATCGTTCGACTCCCTCCGGCCGTCCCGGCCTTCCCGGGCTCGCAGGCTCGCCCGGTCGGCCGTGCCGACTCTCCGGCAGATCTCACATAGTCCGCTTGCGCTGCGGGCGGGTGATCGTGTTGGTCGCCTATCGCACCTCGATGCCGGGCACGGACTCCCCGGTCGGCTGCGGTGACCGACGGTCAGTTTCGTTTGAGGACGACGACGGTGCGGTCGTCAGACTCGCCGGCGCGGGCCATTTCGCAGATACGACGGGCGGAGCCGTCGAGGCAGGCCGTGATCTCGCGGTCGGCGACACCCAGCATGCGGTCGATGCCCTGGGAGATGTCGACGTCCTTGTGCTCGACGACACCGTCGCTGTAGAGCACCAACACGTCACCGCGGTCGAGTCGACCTTCTAGACGCGGGTAGTCGGCCTCGTTGAGGTCCTCCAGGATGCCGAGCACCACCCCGGCGCCGGTGCGCAACGGCTCCCAGCGTCCGGTGCCCGCGTGGAACTGCACGGCCGCCGGGTGGCCGGCCGAGCCGAGGCAGAAGGCACCCGACTCCAGATCGACCGCGACATGGGTCGCGGTCGCGAAACCGTCGGTCCACCCCTGGCGCACCAGGTAGTCGTTGGTCGCAGGGAGCACCCGGTTGGGTTCGAGAGCACCCAGCAGACCCGACACGGCACCGCCCAACAGCACCGCACGCGACGCCGCGGTCAAGCCCTTGCCCGAGACGTCCAGCACGGCGGCGTTGAAGATGCCCTTCACCTCACAACCCACCACGACGTCGCCGCAGAGGGCCTCGCCGTGCGCGGGCAGGACGGCGGTGTCGAGCGTCCACTGCGCAGGCAGGGTCGGCATGTGGGTCTGTACGGCGTGCCGGCGCCGCAGGTCGGTCAGCATGTTCGCGGCGACCTCCTGGGTCACCCCACCGGGGCGGCCCCACAACCGGTTGATGAGCGCGACGATCGCAACCGTCGCCCCGAGCGCCAGCGCACTCGACACGACGCGATCACTCAACTCACCGGTGTGCAGCACGACCGACACCACCACGAAGGACACGCAGATGTAGGCGAGCACCGTCGCCATCAGCCGGCCGCGCAGCAGCAGACCGGCCGCCGCGACCAGCGGCACGAACAACGCGTAACTGAGGCTCGGTCGGACGACGAAGATGCCGACCAGAACAGAACTCGCCAGAACGAGCGCTCCCGCGGCGATGACGCCGATGCGAGGGACGGCCGTCGTGCGGCCTACGACACGATCAGCCGGCTCGGCGAGCCATCGGGCACGCCGAGCGAAGAGCCCGTGCGGCAACGGCTGTTCGATCCCCATACCGGCAACGCTATAGGTACCGATCGGTAACGCCAAAGGAACTTGACCAACTTCTTACCTTCAAACCCCACTTTTCACCCGGCGGGGCGTATCCTTCGCCGTTTCAGCCGGCGACCGATAGCACTCCTGCGGGCGGACCGCAAGGGTTCAGGACGCCGGAAGTGTGCCGTCCTGCTCATAGGTCGACACCATGTCGAGCCGACGCTGGTGTCGCTCGACTCCGGAGAACGGCGTCTCGAGGAAGACCTTCACCATCGCCTGAGCCTGCTCCTGGGTGTGGAAACGCCCGCCGAGGGAGATGATCTGCGCGTCGTTGTGCTCCCGGGCGAGCTGCGCCAACTCGGTGGAGTAACAGAGCGCAGCACGGATGCCCTTCACCTTGTTCGCAGCCATCTGCTCACCGTTGCCGGAGCCGCCCAGCACCACGCCGAGCGAACCCGGTTCGGCAGCGACCGCCTCGGCGGCACGCAGCACGAAGACCGGGTAGTCGTCGAGCTCGTCGTACTCCTTGGGTCCGTGGTCAACGACGTCGTATCCCTGCTCGGCCAGCCAGTCGACCAGGCCGCGCTGCATCTCGTAGGCGGCGTGGTCGCCACCGATGTGAACTCGCATTGTCGTGATACCTCAGCTGAAGTCGGGGTCAGCGCTGCGGCTGCGCTTGAGCTCGTAGAAGCCGGGGGTGCCGGCGACGAGCAAGCAGCCGTCGAACAGGCGGCCGGCGGCCTCGCCCTTCGGCGCCGGGGTGACGACCGGACCGAAGAAGGCGACATCTTGGAAGGACACCACGGGCGTGCCCACGTCGTCACCGACCAGGTCGATCGCACGCTGGTGCGACTCGCGCAGCCGGGTGTCGATGTCGTCACCCGGAACGTTCTGCGCCTGCTCGATGAGTTCGGCAGGCAGTCCGGCCTCGGCGAGCGCCTCGACGCAGATCTCACGCAGTTCGTCACCGGTACGGCCACGCTCCTGGAGGTGAATGCGCCGACCCATGGCGTCGTACAACTTCTTGCGGACGGTGTTGCGCTCGGCCTCGGGCACCGACTGCTCGGCGGCGATCACGGTGCGCACCGGCAACCAGCCGCGGTCGAGCATGTCGCGGTAGCTCTGCGGCACGTCACGGCCCTCGTTGAGCACACTCAACGACATGACCGACCAGGTCACGTCGACGTCGCGCACCTTCTCCACCTCCATCATCCAGCGGGAGGTCATCCATGCCCACGGGCACATCGGATCGAAGAACATCTCTGCCGCCGAGCGGCCGCCGTTCGAGGCGTTGTTGTCAGTCACGTGCCCATCCTGCCAAAGCCGTCGAGGCGTTGCGTGGCAGCATGGCTGCGCACGAGACCGACCGATGGTGCGTGCGCGATCCCCACGAAGGAGACCAGGTGTCGACCACCAACCTGACCCGCACCGAGGCGGAGTCCCGCTCGGGACTCGTCGATGTCGCGTCCTACGACGTGAGCCTCGATCTGACCACCGACGCGGCGACATTCGGGTCGGTCACATCCGTGCGGTTCAACGCCGCGCACGACGCCGACACCTTCATCGACTTCGTCGGCGGCACCGTGTCCTCCCTCGAGCTCAACGGCGAGAGCATCGACGCCGGAGGCTACGACGGTGCACGGATCCCGTTGTCGCTCAAGGCCGGCGACAACCAGTTGGTCGTCACCGGCACCGGCACCTACATGAACACCGGCGAGGGTCTGCACCGGTTCGTCGACCCGGTCGACTCCGAGGTCTACCTGTACTCCCAGTTCGAGGTCGCCGATTGCCGCCGCATGTTCGCGGTCTTCGACCAGCCCGACCTGAAGGCGACCTTCGCGTTCACCGTGACCGCTCCCGCGCACTGGCAGGTCGTGTCCAACCAGCCGACCCCCGAGCCGGTGGAGTCGTCGCAGGTCTGGACCGACCCGTCCGGCAATGAGCGCCCGACCGCCACCTGGAAGTTCTCGGCCACACCGGTCATGTCGTCGTACATCACCGCGCTGGTGGCCGGCCCCTACGACGTCGTGCGCGACAGCGTCACCACCCGCCGCGGCGAGGTGCCGCTGGCGCTCTACTGCCGTCGCTCGCTGCGCGAGTACCTCGACGCCGACAACGTGTTCGACTGCACCAAGCGCGGATTCGACTTCTTCGAGAAGGAGTTCGACTGCGAGTACCCGTTCGAGAAGTACGACCAGATCTTCACCCCCGAATACAACATGGGGGCGATGGAGAACGCCGGCTGCGTCACGATCAACGAGATCTACATCTTCCGGTCGAAGGTCTCCGACGCGAAGGTCGAGCGCCGCGCGCTGACGATCCTGCACGAACTGGCGCACATGTGGTTCGGCGACCTGGTGACGATGCAGTGGTGGAACGACCTCTGGCTGAACGAGTCGTTCGCCGAGTGGGCTTCCACCGTGTGCCAGGCCGAGGCCACCGAGTGGGCCGAGGCGTGGACGACCTTCTCGATCCTGGAGAAGACCTGGGCCTACAACCAGGACCAACTCAGCTCGACCCACCCGATCGTCGCCGAGATCCGCGACCTGGAGGACGTCGAGTCGAACTTCGACGGCATCACCTACGCCAAGGGCGCCTCCGTGCTCAAGCAGCTCGTCGCGTACGTCGGGCGCGAGGCGTTCGTGCAGGGTTTGCGCAGCTACTTCGCGAAGTACGCGTGGGGCAACACCACCCTGCCCCAGCTGCTCGGTGAGCTGGCCGACGCATCGGGCCGCGACCTCGACGCGTGGTCGGCGGCTTGGCTGGAGACCGCGGGCGTCAACACCCTGACCCCGAAGGTCGAGGTCGACGCCGATGGCACGATCACTTCCTTCAGCATCGAGCAGACCGCGACGGAGCAGCTGCCGACCCTGCGCCCGCACCGTCTCGCCGTGGGTTGCTATGAGCGCCAGGCAGATTCGTGGGTGCGGGTGAAGCGGATCGAGGTCGACGTCGACGGCCCGTCGACCTCGGTCGACGAACTCGTCGGCAGCAAGCACCCCGGCGTCGTGCTGGTCAACGACGACGACCTCGCCTACTGCAAGATCCGTCTCGACGAGGCGTCGCTGGCCGCGATCGTCGAGCGTCCGGACGGCTTCGGGTCACTCCCCCGCGCACTCGTGCTCGGCGCGCTGTGGGACATGACCCGCGACGCACAGATGCGCGGCCGCGAGCTGGTGTCGGTGGTGCAGGTGCTGCTGGGCGCCGAGACGCACGCCGGCATCCTGCGCATGATGCTCAACCTGCTGCGCCAGCTGACCGCGCTCTACATCGACCCGGCGGCGCGCGAGGAGATCCGCGCCCACGTCACCGCCTCGCTGCGCGCCGCGGCCACGGCGGCCGAGCCGGGATCGGACGCGCAACTGCAGCTCACCGAGGCGTTCGCGACCTTCGCGTCGTCCGACGACGACCTCGCGCTGATCCAGGGCCTGTTCACCGGCGAGGAGACCTTCGAGGGGCTCGTCGTCGGCCAGGACCTGCGCTGGAACCTGCTCATCGCCCTGGTCACCGGCGGCGTCGCCGGCGAAGCGGAGATCGCGGCCGAGCAGGAGCGCGACGCGACCGCCACCGGCAAGGAGAAGGCTGCCTGCGCACGGGCGGCCGTGCCGACCGCGGAGGCGAAGGCCGCCGCGTGGACCTTGCTCGTCGACACCCCCGACCTGGCGAACCAGACCATCGAGGAGGTCGGCATCGGGTTCCAGCGGGTGCACGACAACGCCTTGCTCACGCCGTACGTCGACAAGTACTTCGCGATGCTCACCGACATGTGGAGCACCCGCACCTTCCACATCGGGCAGTCCATCGCCCAGCTGGCGTTCCCGGTGCGGCTGGCGTCGACCGAGCTGCTGACCGGCTGCGAGAAGTGGTTGCAGGACAACGGTTCTGCCTCTGCAGGGCTGGTGCGCGTGGTCACCGAGCACCGCGACGACGTCGCTCGGGCACTGACAGCGCAGGCCTTCGACGCCTCCTGAGTCGCCGCCCTTCACGACGAAGCCCCCGCTCCGGTTCGGAGCGGGGGCTTCGTCGTGCGCAGACCTAGACGGCCGGTCCGGCGTCGCGGCGGTTGACGCAGCGGATGAGGCGCTTGGCCCGGCGGCTGATCATCACCTCGTCGAGGGTCACCAGCTTGTGGTTGCCGTCGGCCAGCGGCAGCCGCCAGTTGGGGTATTCCTCGTCGGTGCCCGGCTGGTTGATCGTGCGCACGTCCCCGACGAGGTCGTTGACCGAGACGCCGAGCATCTTGCTCGGAGCCCACGCAAGGTACTTGTGCAGCGCGTCGACCTGTTCCTCGATGCCCGCGTTCGCCTTGAGCAGTCCGCGCTCACGCAACGCCGAGAGCACGGCCTCCCGTTGGGCGTCGTCCTCGGCGATCTCCTCCTCCAACGGACGGGTCAGCAGACCGAGTTCGTGCCGCACCGCGATATGTTCGCCCTGCAGGTAGCCGGCGGTCGGCGGCAGGTCGTGGGTGGTCACGCTCGCCAGACACAGCGACCGGTAGGTCTCCGGCGCCCGCGGCGCCGAGCCGTCCTTGCGCTCGAACCACAGGATCGAGGTGCCGAGCAGCCCGCGCTCGAGCAGGTAGTCGCGCACCCAGTCCTCGACCGTGCCGAGGTCTTCGCCGATGATCACCGCGCCGGCGCGGTGCGCCTCGAGCGCGAGGATGCCGACCATCGCCTCGTGGTCGTAGCGCACGTAGGTGCCGTTCTTCGCAGACTCCCCCCGGGGCACCCACCACAGCCGGAACAACCCGAGGATGTGGTCGACGCGCAGGCCGCCCGCCATCCGCAACCCGGTGCGCAGCATGTCGCGGAACGGCGCGTACCCGAGCTCGGCCAGACGGTCGGGCCGCCACGGCGGTTGGCTCCAGTCCTGACCCATCTGGTTGTAGTCGTCTGGCGGCGCGCCCACGCTCACCTGGTGGGCGAGCACGTCACCGAGGGCCCACGCGTCCGCACCGCCGGGGTGCACACCCACCGCGAGGTCGTGCACGACACCGACGCCCATGCCCGCGGCGAGGAGTTCACGCTGTGCGTCGGCCAGTTGCGACTGCACGATCCACTGCAGCCAGCACTGGAACTCCACCTCGTCGGCGAGCCGCTCCCGTTCCTTCGCGACGGCTTCGCTGCGCGGGTCACGCAACTCCTGCGGCCATGTCTCCCAGGGCAATCCGCGGTCGACGACGATCGCCGACCAGGTCGCGAAGTCGATCAGGCCCTGCCCCTCGCGGGCCATGAACTCCTCGAAGTCGCGGGCGCGACGGTGGGTGCGCTCGGTGCGGAAGATCATCCGCAGCGCGGCCCGCTTCGCTTCCCACGAACCGTCACGGTCGAGCTGGGCGAGCTTGTTGAGCCGGCGGGCATCGTCGCTGTGCCACTCCACCAACTGGTGTTCGGCCGCGGACAGGTAGCCGATCTCCGGCACCTCCTCGACCCGGATGTACATCGGGTTGACGAACCGGCGCGACGTCGGCAGGTAGGGCGACGGCTCCATCGTGGCGACCGGCTCGGCCGCGTGCACCGGGTTGATGAGCACGAAGTCGGCGCCCTGGCGAGCACCCCAGGTGCCGAGCTCGGCGAGGTCGGCGGCGTCGCCGATGCCCCACGAGCGCTCCGACCGCACGGTGTAGAGCTGGGTCATCAGACCCCACACCCGGTCGTCCTGCAGGGCCTTCGGTAACGCCAGCTTCTCCGGGGTGACGATCACCGGCGCGCGATGTTCGACCTCTGCAGCATCCGCCTCCACCGTGGATCCGCTTGCCGTGGAGGGTGATTCGACGGTTTCCGGCTTCTCGGTGGGGGCCGAGACGGTGCCGGGAACGTGCGCGGCGTTCTCCTCACCGGAGTCGTCCGCGTCGGAGGCGTCGTCCGCGCCGGAGGCGTCGGAGGCGTCGTCCGCGCCGGAGGCGTCGGAGGCGTCGGCCGCTTCGGCGACCTGCGCCGGCTCCTCGACCACCGCACCCACGGTGACGACGAGCTCGTGATACCCCAGCGGCAGGTCGCCGGGCAGTTCGATCGTGGTCTCCGCCACGAGGTCGCCGTCGACCTCCCGGGGCTCGACGTAACGGTCGACGACGGTGACGTCGCGGGTGCGGCCGTTCTCCAGCACGAGCTTCGCCGTCACCGGAGCACCCTGCGGCGCGTGCAGCGCCACCCACGGCGTCCAGCCCTCGCGCAGCACCACCGCGCGCGGCAGCACCCGGCGCCACGGCTCGAGTTCGCGCGCTGCGAGAGCGGCCCGCGCCGACTGCTCGTCGTCGGCCTCGACCCCGAACACGCTGAGCACGGTGCTGATGGTGTCGGCCGACACCATCACGTGATTGCCCTTCCAGTCCCAGTAGTCGGTGGCCACGCCGTAGGCGCGGGCGAGATCGATGAGCGGGCTGGAAGGCGCGTCGGACATGGCCGCAAGTTTCGCACGTTCCGAAGGGTCTTCGAGGCGTGGGCCGCTGCCCTGCGAGACTGACCCGCATGCTCGAGTTGCTCGCGCCGGACACCGGCTCGGAAACCGTCTGGGACAAGCTGCTCGGCCGGCCGTTGATGATCGCCGGCATCGTGGTGGTGGCATTGCTCGCGCGATGGCTGGTGCATCGCGCGATCCGCAAGGTCACCACGATGATGGAGCAGCGATCCGCCGAGCGCGACTCCTCCGGCGGGCGCGCGACGCGGGTGATCCGCCAGGCGGCCGGCCTCGACAACGAACGACGCAAGCAGCGCGCCGCGACCGTGGGGTCGTTGCTGCGCTCGATCACCACCGTGGTCATCTTCACCATCGCCGCGCTGACGATCATGGCCGAACTCGGGGTGCCGCTGGCTCCGTTGTTGGCCTCGGCCGGCGTCGGTGGCGTGGCCCTCGGTTTCGGCGCGCAGTCGCTGGTGAAGGACTTCCTCTCCGGAATCTTCATGATCATGGAGGACCAGTACGGCGTGGGCGACGTCATCGACACGGGTGAGGCGATCGGCACCGTCGAGGAGGTCACCCTGCGGGTCACCCGGCTGCGGGACGCGTCCGGCGTCGTTTGGTACGTGCGCAACGGCGAGATCATCCGCATCGGCAACAGGTCGCAGGGCTGGTCGGTCGCCCTGATCGACATCCCGATCGCCTACGACCAATCGGTCGAGCGGGCGCTCGGCGTGCTGCGCACGGTGACCGCCGCCATCGACGACGACGAGCCGTGGAAGAACGTCCTGCTCGCCGAACCCGAGGTGGCCGGTGTCGAGTCGGTCGCGGGCGGTGTGGTCACGCTGCGGATCATCGCCAAGACCGCACCCGGCGAGCAGTACGCGTTGTCACGCGAACTGCGTGAGCGCGCCAAGGTCGCCCTCGACGGGGCCGGCATCCGCGGTCCGGCCCTCCCGCCGTATTCGGCCGGCGCCGGCATCTGACCCGACCCCTCCCCCGCAACTCCCCTCCCGCAAACGCTGCGCTTCCCGGCAGCCGCTGCCGTTGCAGCAGCAGCGTCTGCACGCAACAGCGTCTGCGGAGGGAGGTGCAGCGTTTGTGGGCGGTTCGGACGCCGGACGGACGGTTTGCGAGACTGGCCGAGTGACCGAGCAGACGACGTACTACGAGCTCATGGGCGGTGCCGCCACCTTCGAGAAGCTGGTGCACGAGTTCTACCTGGGCGTGGCCGACGACCCCGATCTGCGCGCCATGTACCCCGAGGAAGACCTCGGCCCTGCTGAGCGTCGGCTGCGGATGTTCCTGGAGCAGTACTGGGGTGGCCCGACCACGTACTCCCAGGAGCGCGGCCACCCGCGCCTGCGGATGCGGCACATGCCGTTCGTCGTGACTCCCGCGCAGCGCGACCGCTGGCTGCTGCACATGATGAACGCGGTCGACACGATCGGCCTGGAGAAGTCGCTGGACGACCTGCTGCGCGACTACCTGACCCGCGCCGCGTACTCGATGGTGAACGCGCCGGGCGACGACCAGCGTCCCGACCTGACGCAGCTCTGAACCGAGCCCCTTCGCGGGTCGTGACAACCATCTGCGGCACCCAGGTCGTCCCGTAGACATGATCGCTTCGACCCGAGGTGAACCCGACGGCTTCACCGAGTTCGTGCGAGCCCGCGGCGGCTCGCTGCATCGCACCGCGATGCTGCTCACGCACGATCACGCCGCCGCCGAAGATCTCGTACAGACCGCCCTCGCCAAGGCATGGCAGAACTGGCACCGGGCCGACCAGCCGGAGGCGTACGTCCGGCGGATACTCGTCAACGAGTTCGCCTCGGGGTGGCGGCGGAAGTGGCGCGGCGAGGTGCCGACCGACGAGCTTCCCGAGCGGCCGCTCGACGACGGCGATCGGCTTGATACCCGCGCCGGACTGATCGACGCGCTCGCCCGTCTCCCCCGCCAGCAGCGAGCGGTTGTGGTGTTGCGCTACTACCAAGATTACACCGAGGAGCAGACCGCCCGCACCCTCGGCATCTCCGTCGGCACGGTCAAGTCGCACACCTCGCGCGCCCTCTCGGCGCTGCGGATCAGTCCCCACCTCGCCGCGACGTCCGAAGGAGGCCGCCGATGACTCTCACGACTCAGGATCTGCGCGACGCGATGGACGCGTACGTCGACGAGGTGCGCGTGCCGAACAGCGAAGCCATGCTCGCCGGCGTACGCGACCGGGTGCGGGCCGACCGCCGACGCGGGCGCACCCGCTTGGTGGCCGCTGTCGCCGCCGGGGTGCTCGCCGTCGGCGCGGCCGTCGGTGTGAACCACGTGTGGCCGGAGCAGACGCTCACCCCGGCCGAACAGGTGAAGAAGGCCGGCGCGCACCTACCGTTGTTCGTCGGCGGCTACAGACTGATCGGAGTGCAGGAGGTAGCGACACATTCCGGAGACCCCCACGAGCAAGCGCCGACGGCGTCGATGATCACCGACCTTCGCGCCAGGACGAGTGCGGGAGCTTTCGCAGTGTTCTCGTGCGACGACATGCTCACGACCGGCACCGGAATGATCGACACGGCGATGCTGGTGACAGGGGACGGTGCCGGGCGCACAGGCTGCTACTCCGCGGACGAGCCCGAACTGCAGCAGCCTGCGTTCGGCCCTGTGGTCTCATCGCTCGAGCTCTCCACGTCGCGGGTCGGCCTGATCTCAGCGGACGGCAAGATCCGCGCGAAGGTACCTGTCGGTATCTACGTGCCCGCGAAGTGGGGCACCTTTCCCACCCCGACCACAACGGTCAACGTCGAAGAACAACCGCCGCCGACGCCGTCCGCCGACGTGATAACGGCCAACGGGCACGGGAACGCCGCGGGCACGACATCTGTCACGATCACACCGCAGACCTCGGGAAAGCTCAGCTTGTTCGTGAACCTGACATCGGGTTCGGTGGGCCAGTTCCGTGCGCGTGTCGACGGCGCCGACACAATTGCCGGCGTTCCCGCAGCGGCCACCGACGGTTGGTCTCCGGTCTGGAAGCCCGGGTTGACCATCGTGTTCGGGAAGACGGTCGACGCGAAGGCCGGCGTGCCGATCACGGTCGTGGTCGACGCCAAGGACAACCGCGGGAACTGGGTCGTGGAGGTGGCGGTCATGCCAGGCTCCGCCGCCCCCACTAGCACCACCACACCGTGACCCACGCGTGACCAGGGGTTCTCGTCGACGGCCGGATTTGTGTCCGGCCGCCCGCAAGGCGGAGACTTGTCGACCGTGACTTCCGCAGAACTCGACCTGTCCGCCGACGGCACTCTCCTGCACCGCGGATCCCCCGACTCCGCCTGGTGGCGCAGCGCGGTGATCTACCAGATCTACCCGCGTTCGTGGGCGGACGCGTCGGGTGACGGCGTCGGTGACCTGCCCGGCATCACCGCGCACCTTCCGTACCTGCGCAACCTCGGTGTCGACGCGGTGTGGCTGTCGCCCTTCTACACCTCGCCTCAGGCCGACGCCGGCTACGACGTGGCCGACTACCGCGACATCGACCCGCTGTTCGGCGCGCTCGATGACGCGAAAACCCTTGTCTCCCAGGCTCACTCGCTCGGCATCCGAGTGATCGTCGACCTCGTGCCGAACCACTCGTCCGACGAGCACGAATGGTTCAAGGCGGCCCTCGCCGCCGCGCCGGGCTCCCCCGAGCGCGACCTCTACATGTTCCGTGAGGGCAAGGGTGACGACGGTTCGCAGCCGCCGAACAACTGGCAGAGCGTCTTCGGCGGCCCGGCCTGGACCCGCGTCACCGAGGCCGACGGCACGCCGGGCCAGTGGTATCTGCACCTGTTCGACCCGAAGCAGCCCGACTTCAACTGGGAGAACCCGGCGGTGCGCGCGGAGTTCGAGTCGGTGCTGCGGTTCTGGCTCGACCTCGGGGTCGACGGTTTCCGGGTCGACGTCGCACACGGCCTCATCAAGGAGGCGGGCCTGCCCGACTGGACCGGCGCGATGAACATGCTCGACCTCACCGACCTCGACAAGCAGCACCCGCCGATGTGGGATCAGGACGGTGTGCACGAGATCTACCGCGGCTGGCGCAAGATCCTCGACTCGTACAACACCACGGGCGACGCGGCGAACGACCGCGCGATGTGCGCCGAGGCGTGGGTCGACCCGCCGGAGCGCGCCGCGCTCTTCGTGCGGGACGACGAGTTCCACCAGGCCTTCAACTTCGACTTCCTGCAAACCCCCTGGCGGGCAACGGATCTGCGTGAGGTCATCGCGTCGTCGTACGCCGCGAACGACAAGGTCGGCGCGCCGACCACCTGGGTGCTCAGCAACCACGACGTGGTGCGTCACGCCAGCCGCCTCGGCCTGCCGATCGGCACCCCGCGACCGAACGGAATCGGCGCCGACGACGCGCAGCCCGACGCGGTGGCGGGTCTGCGCCGCGCCCGCGCCGCGACGACCCTGATGCTCGCGCTGCCCGGAGGTGCTTACCTCTACCAGGGCGAGGAGCTCGGCCTGCCCGACCACACGACGATGCCCGACGCCGTCCGCCAGGACCCGACATTCGCCCGCACACACGGCAAGGAACTCGGTCGCGACGGGTGCCGGGTGCCGCTGCCGTGGAGCAAGGACGAGCCGGCCTTCGGGTTCAACCGCACCGGCAACGCCTGGCTGCCGCAGCCGACCGTCTACGGCGACCTCGCCGTCGACCAGCAAGAGGGCGTGGCGGGTTCGACGCTGGAGCTCTACCGCGAGCTGTTGCGCATTCGCAAGGAGCGCGACCTCGGCGAGGGCGCACTCAGCGTGCTCGACGAGGGCGCCGACGTGCTCGCCGCGCGGGTCGAGACGCGCGCCGGCACTACCCAGGTGCTCGTCAACTTCGGCGCCGAACCGGTCGAGATCCCCTCGGGCGCAACGGTTCTCGTTGCCAGCGAGCCTGACGTCGACACCACCCTGCCGACCGACACCGCGGTCTGGTTCACCGTCTGACGCGACGTCGCGCCGTCCGGCACACCGGCCGGACGGCGAACGGCCCGAACAGCCCGACGAGGTTTCAGCGGGTGAGGACGTAGCCGGCCGGCGTGCTGAGGCGGGTCCAGGGGCCGACACGGTGCACCTGGGCCGCCTCACCCACCAGGAACCCGAGGGCGTCGGCAGCGAATGCGGCGCCGGCGGGTACCACCTCGTCGACCGGCCGCGACCACACCCGCTGTCGCAGGGCCGCGACGGCGGCCGCACCGGCGCCGTCCGGCGTGCCGTCGGCCACCTCGAGCACACCCATCCGGGCCGCTTCCCGCAACCGCTCGACGGTGACCGTTGCCGCGGGCTCCCAGCCTGAGCGCGGCGGACTGATCGCCAGCCACGGAGCCGAAACCTCCTGCGGCGGAACGGGAATCGTGTCGGTGATGCCGCGCGCGATGCGGTCACGCAGGGCCACGAGCGCGACGGCGGTGTCGAGAGCGGCGGGTGCGGCCAGTCGCTGCACGCGCAGCGCGAGCGCGAGACCGGAGTGCATCAACCCGCGTCCGGGCAACACCTCGACCCAGCAGGCGAGCACCTCCCCCGCCGCCTGCAGCCGCAGTGCGCCGTCGGGGTTCACCCGCAGCGCACGACCGACGAAGGTGGCGAAGTCGGCGGCGGCGCGGTCGTCCTCGAGTCGGAGTTCGGTCATCGGGTGCGGCGCTTCATCGGCACCGGGTCGGCGAAGTAGCGCTCCAGGTCGGCCCGCGTCTCGGCTGTGATGCGTTGCGGCCGTTGGGTTTCCACGTCGAAGGTGACGAGCGTGCTTTCGGAGCGCGCATAGACCACGGCGTCGTCGTCACGGGACGACAGCACCTCGTACGACAGGTCGAACGACGCACCGGCGATGCGCGAACACCACATCGCGACCGTGATCAGCGGGCCACGGTAGGGCAACTGCTGCAGGTAGTCGATCTCGCTGCGGGCCACCAGCAGCGGCTGCTTGTCGTGGCCGAGGTCGCCGAACCACTCGCGCATGCCGAGCACGCGGGCTTCCTCCAGCAGGCGCAGGAACTGGACGTTGTTCACGTGCCGATTGGCGTCCATGTCGGACCAGCGCAGCGGCACATCGAGGTAATACGGGCGTTTCGGCATGTGTCCATCATCCCGTCCGCGGCTCGGGACGTGACGCGGGGCCGATCGATAGAGTCTGCCGGGTGAACTCCCAGGACCCCACCGCGTCCACCGCCGACGCAGATCGCGACCCGGTCGTCGACCTCCTCGATGTGCTCAACCTCGAGCCGCAGGGCAAGACCCGGTTCGGACCGCTCGATGCGGCCATGGACCCCGACTCCGAGCACACCCACGAACTCGAGATGTTCGTCGGGCGCAGCCAGGAGACGCCGCAGAAGCGGGCGTTCGGCGGGCAGGTGCTCGCGCAGTCGCTGATGGCGGCCGGGCTGTCCGTGCGCGGCAACCCCGAGTTGGGCGAACGCGATGTCCACTCCCTGCACGCCTATTTCATCCGTCCCGGCGACTCGTTCCAACCGATCAACTTCGCGGTCGAGAACCTGCGCGACGGCAACTCCTTCTCGGTGCGCCGGGTCTACGCGATGCAGGAGGGCAAGACGCTCCTGTCGGCGACGCTCTCCTTCCAGGTGCCGGCTCCCGGGCTCGAACACCAGGCGCAGATGCCCGCCGTCCCCGACCCCGACCGCGTGCGCACCACCGCCGAGGAACTCGAGGGCATCGACCACCCGGTCGCCGACCACTGGCGCAGCCGCGCCGTCGACGTCCGGACGGTTGAAGGCGCACTATTCTTCCGTCCCGGTCGACAGCACAACGCCAGCCAGAACGTGTGGATGAAGACCGCCGGTGCGTTGCCGGACGATCCGTTGATTCACGCGGCGGTCATGGCCTACTCCTCCGACTACACGATCCTGGAGTCGAACCTGCGGCGGCACGGTCTGGTGTGGGCGGACCGCCGGCTGCGTCCGGCGAGCCTCGATCACTCGATGTGGTTCCACCGGCCCGGGCGCGTCGACGAGTGGCTGCTCTACCAGCAGGAGTCGCCGTCCGCGTCCGGTGGACGCGGCCTGGGCATCGGCAAGATGTTCAGCCTCGACGGCACCCTGATCTGCACCGTCGCCCAGGAAGGCATGATCCGGGTCAAGGACCTCGACTGACGCCCACCGAAAGTTTGCGCGACACGCGCCGAACAGGCTCGACCACGCAAACTCTCGGTTGCCAGACTTGCCGGCATGGACCTCACCACACCCACGCTGATCGGTCGTCTCGTGCGTCTCGAACCGCTCTCACGCGAGCACCACGACGGGCTGGTCGAGGCCACCCAGGACGGTCGGATGTGGGACCGCTGGTACACCTCGGCTCCCACCATCGAGGGGGTCGAGACGGCCATCGAGCAACGCCTCGACTTGCAGGCGCAGGGAAACATGCTGCCGTTCACCGCGATTCGCCAGTCGGACGACGTGGTGCTCGGCATGACGTCGTTCTACGACATTCGCGCCGACGTGCCTCGGGTCTCGATCGGCTACACCTGGAACCGCGAGTCGACCCACGGCACCGGCACCAACCCCGAGTCGAAGCTGCTGCTCATGACGCATGCCTTCGAGGCGCTCGGCTGCAAGGCCGTGCGCTACGAGACGAGTTGGTCGAATCAGCAGTCACGCTCGGCGATCGAGCGTCTCGGCGCGCGGCTCGACGGTGTGCTGCGGGCCGACCGACTGGAGTCGAACGGTGCGCTGCGGGACACGGTCGTCTACTCGGTGATGGCGCACGAATGGCCGTCGGTGCGGGCGGGCCTCGAGCACCGACTGCGTCACCGCTGAGGGCGCTGAGCTGACGGAATTTCTCCCGCGCACGTGCGTTGGACCAAAGGAAGGACATTCCCGCAACGGAAGGAACCTCATGGCACGCATCGCTCTGATCGGCGGACACGGCAAGGTCGCTTTGCTCGCCGAACCGCTCCTGGTCGACGCCGGACACTCGGTGAGCGCGATCATCCGAAACCCCGACCACCGCGCTGACATCGAGGCAACCGGTGCGACCCCGGTGGTGGCCGACGTCGAGACGATGGACACCGAGGCGCTCACGCAGTTGCTGGGCGACCACGACGTCGTCGTCTGGTCGGCCGGTGCCGGTGGCGGCAAGCCCGACCGCACCTACGCCGTCGACCGCGATGCCGCGATCCGTTCGATGGACGCGGCGAAGGCCGCCGGCATCAAGCGTTACGTGATGGTGTCCTACCTCGGCGCCAAGCCCGACCACGGTGTGCCGGAAGACAACTCGTTCTTCGCCTACGCGGAGGCGAAGGCCGCTGCAGACACCCACCTGCGATCCAGTGGACTTGACTGGACCATCGTCATGCCGAGCTCACTGACTTTGGAACCGGCCCGCGGCATCGACCTCAACCCCACGGAGGGTCGTTCGGCGTCCCGCGAGGCGGTGGCACAGGTGATCGTCGCGGCCGTCGACCACCCGTCGACCATCGGTGCCGATCTGCCGTTCAACGACGGCGACACCCCGGTCGCGGACGCGCTCGGCTGAACAGCCCGCTGAAACGGCTTGCTGAAGCCGCGCGCAGCCGAGACGATCCCGAGATGGGCTTGGAGATCCGGCCGGAGCGCGCGAGCGACTTTCCCGCCGTCCGACGAGTGGTCGCGGCGGCGTTCGGCAGCGACACCGAGGCCGACCTCGTCGAGCGCATCCGTGCGTCGGACGAGTACCGCCCCGAACTGTCGTTCGTCGCCGCCGATAGCGGCGAGGTCGTCGGCCACGTGATGATCGACGGCTGCATGGTGCGCGGCGAGGGCGGGGAGCGGGAGATCGTGATGCTCTCTCCGCTGGCGGTCGCACCTGATCGTCAACGCTCGGGCGCGGGCACGGCGCTGATAGAGCATGCGCTGGCGGCGGCCGACCGGGCGGGCGAACCTCTCGTGGTGCTCGAAGGCAGCCCCGACTACTACGGCGCGCGCGGCTTCGAGTTCGCCGGCGACCATGGGCTGTCGTTGCCACTGCCCGACTGGGCGCCGCGCGCAGCGGCGCAGGTGGCGCTGCTGTCGACCTACAACCCGGACGACGTGACCTTGCGCGGGCGAGTGGTCTACCCACCGTCATTCGACGGGCTCGGGTGAACCATCAATCTTGCAGCCGTGTTGGAGCGGCTCCACGACGCTTGACCGAATTTCATCACCTCGATCTCGAGGGCGTGGCCGCAATCACGGATCGGCTTCGACGACCCACTCGCGATCCGTCCAACTTCGACGGCTTGGAGTAGGTCAGCCGTCGAGGCTGTCGACACCGTGCCGAGCCCCCGCCCAGGCGACAATCTCGTTGTCGGGCAACGTAATCGGTGTATCCAGCTCGGGGGTCGGCTGCCACTGCTGCCAGCCCTCGTCCATCGGCCACGCCCAGTCGCGGAACAGTTCGCGGCAGGCGTGGTCGGCCAGGGCGCGCACCGCGTCGCGTTGCCGGCCGGTGTACCGGAGCTGTTCGACCGCGGCGTCGAGCTCGTCCGCATCCTTCAACCAGACGTCCTCGTCACCCGCGGGCTCCGCATCCATCCACACGTCGAGCACGAGGTCGCAGGTGTGGGTGCGCAACGGCATCGGGTCGCCCTCCCCCGGACGCCGGTGCGGCAGTTCGAGATTGACATACGTGCCGGAGTAGTCCCCGTTGCTGTCGCGGAAGAACCACACCGACCACGGACGCCTCGTCGGGGCTACCCGCAGCACGCCCGATCCGTGCCACGTCGATTCCTGCATCACCCAGGGCGTGCGGAACCGCTCGGCCAACTCGACGTCGCGCACATGACCGCCGGTCGCCGGCGTGGCACCGAGCCGGGCGGAGCCGGAAGGGATCCACGCGACCAGCCCACGTTCGTCGTCGCGCACGACCCGAGCGGTGTCGATGCTGCGTTGGTAGTGCCAAGTGATCTCTGCGCCGGGCTCGAGGTACGGCGCGTTGCCGGCTTCCCGCGGTGTGGCGCCGGGTAGGTCGCTCGGCCGGTGCGAACCGATGACCGCGAGCGCCTCCTCGAGTGACATCCGCGGACCGACCTGCTGCCAGCCCTCCGCTCGGCGTCCGATGAGGGTCACGGTGCCCCCGCTGGGAGTGACGTCGCTGGCACCGATCGGAAGTCGCATGTGGCCGAACCTATGTCATGCGAACGGGAACGCCCCGCCACCGGCGAACCGGTTGCGGGGCGTCTGGCGCTGCGACGTCGATCAGTCGCGGGTGAGTTTGCGGTAGGTGACGCGGTGCGGACGCGCGGCGTCGGGACCGAGCCGCTCCACCTTGTTCTCCTCGTAGGCGGCGAAGTTGCCCTCGAACCAGTACCACTTGGCGGGGTTCTCGTCGTCGCCTTCGTAGGCGAGGATGTGCGTCGCGACGCGGTCGAGGAACCACCGGTCGTGGCTGATGACCACAGCGCAGCCCGGGAAGTCGAGCAGTGCGTTCTCCAGCGAACCGAGGGTTTCGACGTCGAGGTCGTTGGTCGGCTCGTCGAGCAGCAGCAGGTTGCCGCCCTGCTTGAGGGTCAGCGCCAGGTTGAGGCGGTTGCGCTCACCACCGGAGAGCACGCCGGCCTTCTTCTGCTGGTCGGGCCCCTTGAAGCCGAACTGCGAGACGTAGGCGCGGGACGGGATCTCGACCTGACCGACCTGGATGTGGTCGAGCCCGTCGGAGACGACCTCCCACAGTGTCTTCTCCGAGTCGATGCCGCCACGGGTCTGGTCGACGTAGGAGATCTTGACCGTGTCACCGATCTTGACCTCACCGCTGTCGGGCTCCTCGAGGCCGACGATGGTCTTGAACAGCGTGGTCTTGCCGACACCGTTCGGGCCGATGACACCGACGATGCCGTTGCGCGGCAACGTGAACGACAGGTCGTCGATGAGCGTGCGGTCGCCGAAGCCCTTCTTGAGGTTCTTGACCTCGATCACCTGCGAACCCAGACGCGGGCCCGGCGGGATCTGGATCTCCTCGAAGTCGAGCTTGCGGGTGCGGTCGGCCTCGGCCGCCATTTCCTCGTAACGGGCCAGACGGGCCTTGCTCTTGGTCTGGCGGGCCTTGGCGTTCGAACGCACCCACTCGAGCTCGTTCTTCAGGCGCTTGGCGAGCTTGGCGTCCTTCTTGCCCTGCACCTGCAGACGTTCCTGCTTCTTCTCCAGGTAGGTGGAGTAGTTGCCCTCGTAGGGGTACAGGCGTCCGCGGTCGACCTCACAGATCCACTGGGCGACGTTGTCGAGGAAGTACCGGTCGTGGGTGACGGCCAGGACGGCGCCGTGGTAGCTCTCGAGGTGCTGCTCGAGCCAGGTGACCGACTCGGCGTCGAGGTGGTTGGTCGGTTCGTCGAGCAGCAGCAGGTCGGGCTTGCTGAGCAGCAGCTTGCACAGGGCCACGCGGCGGCGCTCACCGCCGGAGAGCACGGTGACGTCGGCGTCTCCCGGGGGGCAGCGCAGCGCGTCCATCGCCTGCTCGATCTGGGAGTCGAGGTCCCACGCATCGGCGTTGTCGATCTTCTCCTGGAGCTTGCCCATCTCCTCCATGAGAGCGTCGAAGTCAGCGTCGGGCTGCGCCATCTCCTCGGAGATCTCGTTGAAGCGGTCGAGGTCGCGCTTGATCTGACCCATGCCCTCCTCGACGTTGCCCCTGACGTCCTTCTCCTCGTTCAGCGGCGGCTCCTGCAACAGGATGCCGACGCTGTAACCCGGGGACAGGCGGGCTTCACCGTTGGACGGCTGGTCGATCCCGGCCATGATCTTGAGGATCGTCGACTTTCCGGCGCCGTTCGGCCCGACGACGCCGATCTTGGCGCCGGGGAAGAACGACATGCTCACGTCGTCGAGGATGACCTTGTCGCCGACGGCCTTGCGCGCCTTGGTCATGGTGTAGATGAACTCAGCCATGCGCGCCAGGCTATCGGTGGGCGGTGCCCCTCTCCCAATCGGCGGCCCCGCCCGCCCCGGGGCCCAGACAGCGGGCCCAGACAGCAGGCTCAGGCGGCGGGCTCCTCGTCCTCGGCCACCACACCACCGGACGCCGGGCTCGGGCCCGAGAAGTCGGCACCGTCGTCGGGTGCCGACTGCACCGGCGCCTGTTGCTGTCGCTCGAACAGCGCGGTGCCGCGGGCCAGGTCGTGCCCGACGGCGCTGGCGGTGATAATGACGCTCTGACGCCGCCCACCGTCCTGACCCTGCCAGGTCTCGACGCTGAGCCGGCCGGTCACGACGACCGGGTCGCCCTTGTGCAGCGACACGGTGGCGTTGTGCGCGAGCCGGTTCCAGCACTCCACGTCGTAGAAGGTGGTGGTGCCGTCGCGGTATTCACCGGTGTTGCGGTCGCGCACCGAGGGGGTGCAGGCCACCGAGAACTTCGACTTGCGGGTGCCGGTGTCGAACTCGTGCACCTGCGGGTCGGCGGTGACGTTGCCGGTGATCGTGATGATCGAGCTGCCCATGTTGCTGCCTCCTGTTGAATGCGTCCCGGCCACCGGGACGGTGGCCTGACCAGAGGGTGCGCCGGTCGGCGAATACGCGAAACCCGCCGCCGTCCGGTTGTGGACGACGGCGGGTCTGCAGGTGGGCTGGGGAAACCGGGACGACCTATCAGCGGGCGGCGCGCTCGAGCGCCTCGCGGGTCGCGCGGTGCTGACCGAGCACCTCACGCACCGGGGCGACCAGCTTGTCGCGTCCGACCTGCTCGACCGCGTCGCGCAACCGCCGTTCGGCCGCTTCCCTGCGCCGGCGGCCACCGCGGGCGGCAAGCACGCGTGACAGCAAGGCGAGCAACAAGCCGAGCAGCAACCCACCGACCAACAGCAGCAACGGGATCGGGATCCAACCCCAGTTCGGCACGTCGACGTGGATCTGCGCGAAGCCCAGGCCGGCGAGCACCAACAGCCACCCGAGGCCAACCAGCGCGATCGCGGCGAACAGCCACTGCAGCGCCGAGAACAGCGGCCACCAGAACGGGTCCTTGTCCCGCAGCGGGGTGCCGAGTACGGCCTGGTCGAGGCTGTCGCGCAGGTCGTCGTCGTGCGGGGTGGCCGCGTCGTAGACGGCGTCGGCCCACGGCTGCGGAAGCCCCTCGGCGGCCTGCTCACCCAGCCGCCGGGTGGCGAGATCGACCGCCGCGAGCGCCGCCGGCGAGGCCGGGGGCAACGACGAACGTCCGAGCGCCCGCTGCCCCTCCGAACGGGTCAGCTGCGAGGCCACCTTGTCGAGGCCCAGCCGCGACAGCGGCGCCGGACGCAACTTGTTGGCCCACCGGGTGAACGGCCAACCACCGTGCATCCCGGCGCGCATGCGGTAGTCACGCTCGACCGCGTGGCCGACGACCGGAACCGCGGCGGCCTTCGCCAACGCGTCAGTGAGTTCGGCGCCGGCCCGTTTGCCGAGGTCGGGTTCGGTGTCGCCGACGTGTCGGCGCAACTCCAACGCCTGCGTGCGCAGATCGGCGGCCAGCCGCTGGTTCGCGGCATTGCGATGCGACACCACACCGGCCAGTTCGGCGCGCAGCGCGTCGAGGCCGATGCCGCGCGCGGCCGATGTCGGCAACACGCGCACCCCGGTCAGCCCGTCACGCTGCAACAACTGCTCAAGGTCGGCCACGCAGGCGCGCGCGTCCTCGCGGGAGAGCCGGTCGATCTGGTTGAGCACGACGATGGTCACCGCGGCGTGCTGCGCCATCGTGCGGATGTAGTCGTCGTGCAGCACCGCGTCGGCGTACTTCTGCGGGTCGGTCACCCAGATGAAGACGTCGGACAGTTTGAGCACCCGGTCGGCCTCGGTGCGGTGCGCCGACACATTGGAGTCGAAGTCGGGCAGGTCGAGCAGCACCAGCCCGTCGAGCTGTTCGGTGCTGCGGGCCACGAGCGGCACCTGATGCCGAGCACCGACGCCCACCCAGTCGAGCAACGGGCCGGACGCCTCCTCGCCCCACACCGCAGCAGCCGCCTTCGAGGTGGTGGGACGTCGCGCACCGATGCGGGAAACCGGCTCTCCCACAAGGGCATTGAACAGGCTGGACTTGCCGCTTCCGGTGGCACCGGCGAGCGCGACCACGGTGCGCCCGCCGGCGATGTCGCTGCGCTCGGCGACCTTGCGGTCGAGGTCACGAGCGACGGCCACGTTGGCCGCGGGCAGCCGGTCGCCGCCCTGCTCGATCGCCTCGGCCAGTGCCTTGCCGCGCTCCTGCAGTGCCTCGTTGCTCACGGCGCCGGCCTTCGACGCCTTGCGCTTGAACAGATCGGGACTCATCGCGCCGCCTTCACTGCCGCGAGCGCCGGGGTGAGCCGGTCGGGCACCGAGGTGTCACCGACGACCTCGGCGAGCACCTGGGTGTACCGCTCCTGCTCGGCCGAGAACAGCGCGTCGGCGCGTTCCATCAACATCTTGCGGGCCTTCACGCTCAGCGTGCGCACCGCCTGATCACCGAAGATCGCTTCGAGCAGGCGCTGGGCGAGCACCGCCGAGCCACCGGCGATACCGACCTCGGCGCCGGTGATGCCGGCGGTCGCCGAGAAGGTGATGAGCATGAGCATCACGGCGATGCCGTTGACGCCGAAGGCGAGGAAGCGGGCAGTGGTGCGGCGCGAACCTGCCTCCTGACGCACCAACTCCATGACGTCACTCTGCCAGTCACGCACGGCACGCTCGACCCGCGCGCCGAAATCGGGTGAGGCCGTTGCCAGTTCGCGATGTTGCTCGACGAGCCGCGCACCACCGGGCGTCGCCCGCCAGGCGCGCGCCGACGTGATCGCGGCGGTCTCCGCGTGCGACACGAGCAGGGCCGCGACGCCGGTGTGCAGCGCCTCGCCGAGGTTCTCGGCGGGCTCGGCCCGGCCGCGTCCGCGTAGCGCCGACACGACACGATCGCGCATCCGACCGACACCCGCTTCGAGCTGCCGCAGCAGTTCGCCGGTGCCGACGAACTCCTGCCAGCGGGCCAGCACCTCGCCGCGCAGGAGGGAGCCGTCCTGCATGCCTTCCTGCACGGCCTGGTGCGCCGCCGTGTAGGCGGTGCGCGGCGCCTCCTGCAGTTCGTGGGCGATGGTCTGTTGTTCGCGCACGGCCTCGGTGAGCACACGGGCCCGGGAGTCGAGGGAGTCGAGCGCACCGTCGAGGGTGCGGCGGATGACGATGCTGCGGGCCAGCGCGTCGGCCGCCAGCGAGCCCAACCAGCCGCGGATGCGGGTCACCTCGCTCACCGGCAGCATTCCGCTCTTCGACAGCTTCGACTCGGCCACCGCGAACACCGGTGATTGGCCAAGGCCCTGCCGCGCAAGCATTTCGGCGAGGTCGGCGCGCACCTCCTCCATGACGTCCATCGGCACCCGGTCGAGCACGACGGCCACTGAGGTGCCGCGCTTGATCGCCTGCTGCAGCAGTTCCCAGGGCACGGCGTCGGCGTAGCGCGTGGCGGTGGTGACGAAGATCCAGAGGTCGGCGGCGCTCAGCAACTGCCGCGCGAGGTCGCGGTTGGCCGACACGACCGAGTCGATGTCGGGCGCGTCGAGCAGCGCGAGCCCCGCGGGCACGGACGCGCTGCTGACCAGACGCAAGGTGTTCGGGTCGTGCGCACCGGCCGACTCGCCGGTCAACCGGGCCAGCTCGGGCAGGATGCGGTGGCCGGTGAACCAGCGTTCGTCGGCCGGGTTGTGGATCAACGTCGAGGCACGCGTCGTCGGACGCAGCACGCCCGGGGTGGTGACCGTCTCCCCCACGATCGAGTTGACCAGGGTCGACTTCCCGGCACCGGTCGAGCCTCCGACGACAGCCAGCAGCGGCGCATCGAGGGAGTTGGCGCGCGGAATGATGTAGTCACGCAGCTGATTCAGCAGCTCGCCCCGGCCACTGCGGGCGGCCGCGGCGTTGGGCGTCTCCAACGGAAAACGGGTGCCTTCGACAGCAACTCGCAGACCGTCGAGCGCGGTCGGCAGGCGGGAGGCGTCGGGGGCAGGACTCACGGGTAGGAGTCTAAGGTCAGCGCCCCTCGAACAATGACGCACCGACGTAGGATCCTTCGTCGGCTCCGGGCGGCACCGCGAAGAGCCCGGAACCGGTGTGCTGCAGGTATTCCTGGAGCCGATCCTGGCTGGCCAGTCGGGTCTGCATCGGGATGTAGTGCGTGTCGGGGTTGCGCACGAACGCGATGAAGAACAAGCCCGCGTCGATCCGACCCAGCGCATTCGATCCGTCGGTGAAGTTGTAGCCGCGGCGCAGCATCTGCACCCCACCGTTGGTGCTCGGGTGGGCCAGCCGCACGTGGGAGCGAGGGTCGATGATCGGCGTGCCGCCACGACCCTTCATCGCGAAGTCGACCGCACTGAACTCGGTGCCACCCGACAGCGGGGCGCCGTTCGCCCGGTCGCGACCGATATTGGTCTCCTGCTCGCGCAGCGAGGTGCGGTCCCACGTCTCGATCTGCATGTTGATCCGGCGCGCCACCAGGTAGCTGCCCCCGGCGAGCCATTCGGCGCCCGAGTCGTCGCCACGCGCCACCCACACGTGCTTGTCGAGCAGGTCGGGGTCTTCGGCTTTCAGGTTGGCGGTGCCGTCCTTGAAACCGAACAGATTGCGCGGGGTCGCCTGACTGGTCGAGGTCGACGAGGTGCGCCCGAAGCCGAGTTGGCTCCAGCGCAAGGCGACCGTGCCGAAGCCGATGCGGGCGAGGTTGCGCACCGCATGCACCGCCACCTGCGGGTCGTCGGCACAGGCCTGGATGCACAGGTCTCCCCCGGACCGCGCGGCGTCGAGGTTGTCACCCGGGAAGTGCGGCAGGGTGCGCAGCGCCTTGGGCGCGCGCGCGGCGATGCCGAAGCGGTCCTTGCCGGACGCGTCCCGGAACAGCCCGGGACCGAACCCGATGGTGATCGTCAGGCCCGACGCCGGCAGCCCGTCGGCCTCACCGGTGTCGGCCGGCGGGGCGTCGTACGACGTCTCCTCGGCGCTCGCCGACTCACCTGCGGTCATCCTGGCGGCAGCCATCGACCACGCCCGCAGAAGAGTCACCAACTCCTGCCGGTCGGTGGTCGTGACGTCGAACGCGGCGAAGTGCAGGCGGTCCTGGGCGGGCGTTGCGATGCCGGCCTGGTGGGCGCCGAAGAACGGGTACTTCGCCGGCGGTGTCGTGTCGTCGGCCGTCGCCGCACGGGTCGCGAACCCACCGGCGAACCCGGCCACACCCAGTGCTGCGCCCGCACCGGTGAGGCCGAGCATCCGGCGCCGACTGGTGCCGCTGCGACGGGCGTCCCGGGGTCCGGCCTCTTCGCCGGATTCGGTTGTCACACCGTCCGATTCGGACGTCACTTGAGCACCGCCGCGGTCACCTTCGACAGCGGCTCGGAGAGTGCGTTGACGGCGTCGGAGAGCTCCTTGATCTCGGTCTTGCTCAGCTCGGTGTACAGCTTGAAGCCGTCGCCCTTGCGGTGCTTGTCGAGCACCTTCTGCAGGGCCGTGAACTTGGTCGCGACCGAGGTCTCGAGGGCTGGATCCTTCTTGGTGAGGATCGGCCGCAGGTTCTCGAACGCGACCTTCGCCCCGTCGACATTGCCCTGGAAATCCCACAGGTCGGTGTGCGACCAGGTCTCCTCCTCGCCGGTGACCTTGCCGGTCGCGACCTCGTCGAGCAGCCCCTTCGAGCCGTTGCCCATCCCGTCGACGGTGTAGGTCTGGGTGCGGGTGCGCGAGTGGAGCGTGCGGGTGTCCTTGAGCAACTGGTCGGCGACGGAGTTGCGTTCGGCGGCGGTGAGCGCGGTGTAGCCGGTCTTCGGCGGCCAGAGGTCCTTCTCGATCTTGTGCCAGCCGGTCCACTTCTGCCCGGGCTCGAGGTCGGCCTCCCGTGCGTCCATGCTCGGGTCGAGGTCGCCGAAGCTCTCGGCGACGGTCTCGATGCGCTCCCAGTAGATCCGGGTTGGTGCGTAGAGCGCGCGCGCCTTGTCGAAATCGCCTGCCTTGTAGGCCTTCACGAACGACTCGGTGCCCGACAGCAGCTTGTCGGTCTGGTCCTTGACGTAGCTGGCGTAAAGGCCGGTGGCGGTGGTGATCAGCGCCTTGTCGTCACCGGTCGCCTCCAACTTCTTGCCCGAGTCGGTCACGGTGAACGCCGCCTGGACGCCGTTGCCGACCATGCCCGGCTTGCAGGAGGTGTAGTACTTGCCCGGCGGCACCTGCACGACGAGGTCGCGGGTCAACTGCGGGGTGATGTTCTCGATCTCGCCGACGATGCGCAGCCCGTCACTGGCGAGCAGGTAGAACTCGGTCACCTCGTTGCCGGTGTTCTTCACCTTGAACACGACGGTGCCCGACGGCGCGCTGTTCGCCGACACCTGGCATTCGGTCGCGGTCGAGGTGACCGTGAGTTCGCCGTTGCCGGCACCGGAGGGGCTGTTGCTGGTGCACCCCACGAGGGTCGTGCCGGCGATGACGGGGCCGGCGAGCAGCAGGCTGAGGCGACGGTTCATGCGGCGACTTTCAAGGAGGTGGACGGCGCCGACGGGGCGGCGTTCTTGCCGCCGCCGGTCACCTTGAGCAAGAAGATGGTCATGACGGGCACCACGTAGGCGACCCAGGCGATCGCCTCGAACCAGGTGGTCACCGGCGAGAAGTTGAAGGTGCCCTTGAGCAGGGTGCCGATGAACGAGGTCGGACGGATCGTGCCGCTGACATCGAAGGCGACCGCGTGCAGACCGGGCAGGATGCCGGCTTCCTGCAGGTCGTGGATGCCGTAGGAGAGCACCCCGCCGGCCACCAGGATCAGGAAGGCGCCGGTCCACATGAAGAACTTCGACAGGTTGAGTTTCAGCGTGCCCTTGTACATCAGGTAGCCGAGGGCGACGGCCGTGAGCAGACCGAGCAGCGCGCCGGTGAGCGGCGCTGTGGTGGAACCGTTCTCGGTGGCGGCAGCCTGGGTGGCCGCCCAGATGAACAACGCGGTCTCCAGGCCCTCGCGGCCGACGGCGAGCATCGCGACGACGACCATCGAGTAGCGGGAGGCGTCGGCGGCCCGGTCGACCGCACCCTTGAGTTCGGCCGACAGGCCTCGGGCCGAGCGCGCCATCCAGAAGATCATCCAGGTGACGAAGCCGACAGCGACGATCGACAGGGTGCCACCGATGGCCTCCTGTGCCTCGAAGGTCAGCCCGCGCGGGCCGAAGGTGAGCGCGGCGCCGAAGGCCAGCGAGACCAGCACCGCGGCTGCGACGCCGGCCCAGATGCGGGGCAACAAGTGACGGCGGTCGGACTTCACCAGGTAGGCCACGAGGATGACGACCACGAGGGTCGCCTCGAGGCCCTCGCGCAGCCCGATCAGGTAGTTGCTCAGCACGGAGCACCTCCACAGCTCGCACTCAGGCAAGGATTGCCTAAGTCGAGTGGAGGTTAGTGCAGCCTTACCGCGGCGTCCAATCCGGGGCCAGGGAGCGGACGGCGCGCGCCTGAGCGCCCCCAAGACGTACGCCCGTCCCCCTCACCTCGGGAGCTGTCAAACCAAAGTGGGGACGTAAATGGGTGATGGCCCTTCCGAGCCTCCCCGCTTTCGGACAAACATGCAGGTCAGAGCGCCCCCTGCAGGACTCGAACCTGCGACCTAGGGATTAGAAGGCCCTTGCTCTATCCAGCTGAGCTAAGGGGGCAACGACGGGCCAGTCTAGCCGCGGGTCGACGGCGCGCGATCAGCCCAGGCCCGGCGTACGGCGACCGATCGGCGCCCACTCGACGCCGCGGTAGAGCGCGGTGCCGAGGAAGGGCCGACGCAGCACCCACAGCGCTTCGAGCAGCAGTTGCTCGCGGGCCCGCGAGTCGTGGCCGACGTCGCCGCGCGTCATCCGTGCACGCAACATCGCCAGTTCGCCTGCGACGTCTTGGAACTGCACCATCTGTCGGCGCAACTGACTGCCACCGTGCGCCTTCGCCCATGCCCGGGCATACCGGCGCTCCCCCATCGAGGCGAGCATCCGCACCTCCGGCGGTGACAGCCAGGCGGTGTCGACGTACGCCGACAACTGCTCACCGATCTTGGCCGACTCACGTCGGCGAGCGACGAGCAGGAGCGCGACGAATGCACAGAACAGCGGCACCTGCAGCAACACGTACGCCACCAGCCAGCCCTGCTCGGACAGGATCGCCAACGCGTTCCACCCCGCGTGCAGCACGATCGCGCAGGCGAGCCCGACCAGGGGCGGCACGACCCGCATCAAGAATCCCGGTGAGGTGGCTGCGATACCGATGCCGATCCCCGTACAGATCGTGAACATGGGGTGCGCAAAGGGGCTCATCAACACGCGCACCACGAAGGTGCCGACCAGTCCCTGCTCACCGGAGTCGGCGTACCCGTTGGCGAGGTAGACGATGTCCTCGACGAACGCGAACCCGGCCGCGCACAGTCCGGCGTAGACCATCCCGTCGAGCACGCCGTCGATCTCGCGACGCCGGAAGACCAGGAGCAGGAGCAGCGCGAAGCCCTTGAGGCTTTCCTCGACCGGCGGCGCGACGAGGATCGCCACCAACGGATCCGACTCGCCGGTGGCGCCGAGCAGGTAGCCGCCGACCTCGTTGAGCAGGGCCGCTCCGAGCGTGGCGACGCACGCGCCCCACAAGAAGGCGAACAACAACATGCCCTTGGGTTCGGGTTCGAACCGGTCGAGCCAGAGGAAGACCGGCACCACGATGCCGAGCACCACCACCGATGCCGCGATGCCCAGCACGGTCGCGGTGGCACCCGACTGGGCCTGCACGCTGGCGAGAACGACCGCGAGGCACAGGCCGAAGAACACGAGGCCGACCGCCCACCCGATCGAGCGGCGCAGCAGGGACCGCTGCCCGGTCACCCGGGCGAGCTCAGCGCGCGAGAGCGTGCGGACGCTGTTCGGCTGGATCCCCATGAACGCCGACCCTACCGACGTCCGCGGCTCGACGGCTCTAGGGTGAACGACGTGGCTGACGTCAAGATGAACAACGACCGCATCGTTTGGATCGACTGCGAGATGACCGGGCTCGACCTGGACAACGACGCACTCATCGAGGTGGCGGTGCTGATCACCGACTTCGATCTGAACCAGGTCGACGACGGCATCGATGTGCTCATCAAGCCCGAGCCGGCCGCTCTGGAGCAGATGAACGACTTCGTGCGCGAGATGCACACCACCAGCGGGCTGCTGGAGGAGCTGGACGGCGGCCTCACGATGGCCGACGCCGAAGCCAAGGTGCTGAAGTACGTGCGCCAGCACGCGCCGGAGGCCGGCAAGTGGCCGCTCGGCGGCAACTCGGTGGGCACCGACCGCGCGTTCCTCGCCCGTGACATGCCGCAGCTCATCGAGCACCTGCACTACCGCATCATCGACGTCTCCTCGATCAAGGAACTGTCGCGCCGCTGGTACCCGCGGGTCTACTTCAACGCTCCGAAGAAGGGTGGCGGCCACCGCGCCCTCGCCGACATCACCGAGTCGATCGCCGAACTGCGCTACTACCGCGAGGCCGTCTTCGTGCCGCAGCCCGGCCCCGACTCCAAGGCGGCCAAGGCCATCGCTGACAAGCACGTCGTCTCGGACTGACGTGCACCGACCGCGTGCTGACCGTGCGCGGACGCCGGACACGGCGCCTGCCGCCGGGGTGGTCATGAGCACTGCTCCGGAGCAGGTACGATAGTCCGCGCTGCCCTGCACAAGGGCAGTCTTGGTGGGTGTAGCTCAGCTGGTAGAGCGTCGCGTTGTGGTCGCGGATGTCGCGGGTTCAAGTCCCGTCACTCACCCCAAGCCGAAGGCCCCGGAGTTGTGCTCCGGGGCCTTCGTCGTGTCGCTCGGCGGCTCAGAGGCCGCGCGCCGCGTACCACTCGTTGCGGCGCTGCTCGCGCTCGGCTTCGATCTCCTTCGCCAGCGGGCTCGGCTCCGCGGGGGCCTTCGCCGGCCCCTCGTGACGCCCGAGCTCGTAGGCCCGCGACTCCGGGGTCGGCTCGAGCGCCTTCTGCTCCAGCTCTTCCTCGCGCGCCTTGACCGCCTTCGCGGCCCGCTCGGCGCGGAATGCCTGTCGCCGCGACTCGCGCTCGGCGAGGATCTCGTCGCGCTCCGCACTCGGCGTCGGCGCGTACTGCGCGCGGACGGCGTCGACCGCGTCCCATTTGCTGCTCAACGGCACCGCCTCCTCGCGTGCCTTCTGCTCGGCGGCGGCCTTCTTGGCCTTGGCGGCTTCCTTCTGCTTGATCTTCGCCTCCTGCGCCGCCTTGCGGGCACGCACCTTGCGCGCCTGCTCGGCCTCGACGAGCGCGTCCTGCAGGCGCTCCTCGCGCGCCGCGAGCACCTGCGCGGCGACAGCATCCGAGGACGCGTCCGAAGAGGAAAGCGCGCGCTCGCGGCTGCCACCGGCGGGCTCACGCAGCACGGGAGCCGACTCGTTGCCGATCTTGCCGTGCTGGCCCGGACCCATCGCGAGGCCGAACTCGCGGGCCGCGCTGGTCTCGGCACCACCGCGTCCGGCCACCGCGTCGGCGGCGGTGGTCGAGTCGACCCGCAGCTCGATGGCGTCCTCGACCAGCTTCTCGTCCTTGGCGATCTTCTTGTCGATGCCGTCGGTGTCGCGGGCCGGCAGCAGGATGAGCCGTTCGGCCGGCAAGCCCGACTTCAGCTGACGGGTGCGCAGCAGCTCGGCGTCGAGCTCGGCACCGAACAGCAGCGCGATGTTGGTGATCCAGAGCCACAGCAACAGGATGATCGCGGCGGCGAAGGCACCGTAGGTCTTCTGGTAGCTGGCGCCCTGGGTGAAGCCGACGTATGCGACCAGGGCGAGCGAGGCGAGCACCCAGACGACGAAGCCGACCATCGCACCGGAGCTGAACAGCCGGTTGCCCTTGGCACGTCGCACGTTCGGGGTCGTGCGGTAGAGCATCGAGATGATGCCGATGACCACGAGCGCCACGAACGGCCACTTCACGAGGTCCCAGACCTGCACGGCGGTGTCACCCAGCCCGATCGCGTCACCGACCTCCTTGGCAACGCCACCGCTGACCACGAGCGACAGCATCACCAGCACGATGAGCACGATCTCGGTGGCAGTCACCAGCAGCAGGGTGCCCTTGAGCTTGACGAAGGAGCGCCCCTCCTCGACCGCGTAGATCCGGTTGAGTGCACGACTGAACGCACCGACATAACCGGACGCCGACCACAGCGCACCACCGATACCGACGATCAGGGCGACGCCACCGCCGGGGGTCGCCTGCACGTTGTCGATGAAGCTCGTGACGGCGCTGAGATCCTTCGGGCTCTTGCCGATGATCCGGCCGATCGACTCGACCAGTTTGCGCGTCGTCTCCTTGCCGTTGCCGAAGATGTTCAGCAGCGAGATGACCGCGATGAGGCCGGGGAACAGCGACTGCATCGCGTAGTAGGTGAGTGCCGCCGCGACGTCGGTGCCGCCGTCCTGGGAGAACTTCGAGCGGGCGCGGGAGAACGCGACCTTCCAGTCGGGCTTGGCGGGTGACTCGGGCGGCTCGTCGAACGGCCGGTCGATCGCTTCGTCGTACAGGACGGTCATGAGTTTCGGGTCCTTCGAATCTTGGACAATGAAGCTTGCTACTGACTGGTGAACCTACCGATCATCCTCCCCTTCCGGGGCGGTGGACGGTGGCTTCGGGCGGGTCGCGACCTGCGATTTGCTGCGGACTGCGCCGCGGCGCCGGACGTGACGGACGCCGCACCCCAACCGATTTCGCACTTCCGCAGACCGTGCGGTAATGTTCTTCCTCGTTGCGCCATTAGCTCAATTGGCAGAGCAGCTGACTCTTAATCAGCGGGTTTGGGGTTCGAGTCCCTGATGGCGCACCAGTCGAGAAGCCCCCGTCCTCGGACGGGGGCTTCTCGTTGAGAACCATGCGGAGGACGGCCTTGGTGAATCTCGACGGATTGAAGCTGGCAGAGGACCTCGCGGTCGGCGACGTGGTCACCTTCGGGACGCACGAGGTCACCGATGCGGAGATCCTCGAGTTCGCGCGGTCGTGGGATCCGCAGTGGTTTCACCTCGATGTCGACGCTGCGGCGGCAGGTCCGTACGGCGGCCTCATCGCCAGCGGGCTGCACACGATGGCGATCTACCACAGGCTCTACGTCGACAGCACGCACTGGGCCGCGATCGCCGGACGCGGCCTGCCCGAGGTCCGCTTCCTGCGGCCCGTGCGCCCCGGCGACCGGTTGACCGGCTCGGTGCGAATCGTCGAACTGAGCCCCGAACCCGACCGCAACCGGGCGCTGGTGCGCACCGACGGTGAACTGCGCAACGCCGACGGCAAGCCGGTGCTCACCATGTCGACCGACGCCTACCTGCACCTGTCGCGGGCTGCCCTCGACTGAGGCGCCCGCCCGTTGATGACTTCCGTCACGGCGTGACCGTGTCCATCTGGCAAGATGATCGGACGTGCGAGCACTTGCGAAGACCCACCCGGGTCCAGGTCTGGAACTCATCGATGTCGCCGAACCCGAGGTCGGTGCCGGCGAGGTGAAGATCAAGGTGCTGCGGGCCGGCTTGTGCGGCACCGACCTGCACCTGGAGCAGTGGGACGACTGGGCCGCGTCCACCGTCCGCCCGCCGTTGGTGATCGGGCACGAGTTCTACGGCGAGGTCGTCGAGATCGCCCCCGATGTCACCGCCGTGAAGGTCGGACAACGCGCGTCCGGTGAAGGTCACGTCGTCTGCAACGAGTGTCGCAACTGCCGCGCCGGACGCCGCCAATTGTGCATCCGCACCAGCAGTGTCGGCGTCGACCGCGACGGCGCCTTCGCCGACTACGTCGTCATCCCCGCGTCGAACGTGTGGGTGCAGCCCGACGACATCAGCCCCGACCTCGGTGCGGTCTTCGACCCGTTCGGCAACGCCACCCACACCGCGTTGTCGTTCCCGATGGCGGGCGAGGACGTGCTCATCACCGGCGCCGGGCCGATCGGGGTGATGGCCGCCGCGATCGCCAAGCACGTCGGCGCACGCCACGTCGTGGTGACCGATGTCTCCGACTACCGACTCGACCTCGCCCGTGGTGCCGGCGCCGACCGCGTCGTCAACGTGGCTCAGCAGCGCATCGCCGATGTGCAACGCGACCTCGGCATGCGGGAAGGCTTCGACATCGGCCTGGAGATGTCGGGCAACCCGACCGCGATGGCCGAGATGATCGACAACATGAACCACGGCGGACGCATCGCGATGCTCGGTCTGCCCGGCGACGACTTCTCGGTCAACTGGGGCCGGGTCATCACCCACATGCTGACCATCAAGGGCATCTACGGTCGGGAGATGTACGACACCTGGTACGCGATGAGCGCCATGCTGTCGACCTCCCCCGAACTCAAGCGCGCGGTCGAATCGGTGATCACCCACCGCTTCCCGGCCGAACAATGGCAGGACGCCTTCGCCGCCGCCCGGTCGGGCGACTGCGGCAAGGTCATCATGGATTGGAGCTGAGGCAATGTACGGGTTCAAGGACGAACTGGCGGCCACTCTCGCCGAGATCGACGAGGCCGGGCTCACCAAACACGAGCGCGAACTGACCACCCCGCAGTCGGCCCACGTGGCGACCACCGCCGGTGACGCGCTGAACTTCTGCGCCAACAACTACCTCGGCCTGGCCGACCACCCCGACATCGTCGCCGCCGCACGAGATGCGTTGGACGAGTGGGGTTTCGGCATGGCGAGCGTGCGGTTCATCTGCGGCACGCAGAGCCAGCACCGCGACCTCGAGCGCGAGATCGCCCAGTTCACCGGCACCGACGACGCGATCCTGTTCTCCTCGTGCTTCGACGCGAACGGCGGCGTCTTCGAGGTGCTCTTCGAGGCGCAGGACGCGATCATCTCCGACGAGCTCAACCACGCCTCGCTGATCGACGGCATCCGGTTGTCGAAGGCGCAGCGCTTCCGTTACAAGAACGCCGACATGGCCGACCTGCGCGCCCAGTTGGAGGCTGCCTCAGGGGCCCGGCGCAAGGTGATCGTCACCGACGGCGTGTTCTCGATGGACGGCTACTACGCGCCGTTGGAGCAGATCTGCGACCTCGCCGAGGAGTTCGGGGCGATGGTGCTGGTCGACGACTCGCACGCCGTCGGGTTCGTCGGCGAGAACGGTCGCGGCACCCATGAGCACTGCGGTGTGCTCGACCGGGTCGACATCGTCACCGGCACCCTCGGCAAGGCGCTCGGCGGCGCGTCCGGTGGTTATGTCGCCGCCCACCAGGAGATCGTCGACCTGCTGCGCCAGCGGGCCCGCCCCTACCTGTTCTCGAATGCCGTCGCACCGTCGGTGGTGGCGGGGTCACGCAAGGCCCTCGAGCTCGCCCGCACCTTCGACGAGGGGCGCGCCAAGCTGCGCGCCAACTCCGAGTTGTTCCGCACGCTCATGACCGACGCCGGATTCGAGTTGCTGCCCGGCAGCCACCCGATCACCCCGGTGATGTTCCCCGGCGACGACGGCGCTCGCCAGGCCGCGCAGATCGCCGCCGCGATGCTCGCCCGCGGCGTCTACGTCATCCCGTTCAGCTATCCGGTGGTGCCGAAGGGCAAGGCGCGCATCCGCGTGCAGTTGTCGGCGGCGCACTCCGAGGACGACGTGCGCACCTGCGTGCGGGCGTTCGTCGACGCGCGCGACGAGGTGAGCCAGCGTCAGTGAGCGAACGACCGCTGCGAGCAGGTGCTCGCGCCATGGGCGATTCGGCGCTCACACATGTGCGCCTCACGGAAGACTCTCTAACGCGGGCCACTAGAAATGGTCCGCACAGCCCTCATTCCTTGGCAAGCGTGCTCGTGGTCGCGATCACGCAGACGTGGGACTTTGCCTTCAAACTCGCGACCCAGGACGATGGGACATTTGGGTCGTATCGGACTGCGACACAGCCGTCCTGCAACGCCAATCCGATCGAGAGAATCGCAGGATCAGAATTCTTCTTCCAGGTGCTCTCAAGATCATCCTGCACCTTCTTCAGCGCCGTCTCCCCCACGTCCGTTCGCCTTGGAACCAAACCCATGCGTGATGCCCCGGAGAAATCCGTTGGACTTTCACCGATCATGAGCACGACCATTTGCCCCGAGGCGGTCAGGAATCTACCGTCAAAGACATCAGGAGACGCGCCCCTGAGCACCGAGTACCGGCGATCCAACTCCTCCGGCGAAGCCGGCATGGAGGTATTTGAAGCCGTAAACCATGGCTCCATAACCGTCTCGCCGGGATTTTGAGACTTAGGCGGTGTGCTGCTGCATCCAGCCGCAAGCGCCAGCATGCAGATCAATGCACCTGAAGTGAACGCAGCCGACCGAATTCGCATCTCCTACCCCACCTTCAGCGACGCGTTATAGTATGCGCCGCGAAAGACGCCCATATCCGTATGCCAACTCCGCCTCCTATCGCTGGCACAGAATGCATTCCCACCCCCTAGCCTTTGCCACCACGCATTGCGGCGCGCCGGAAAAAGGTCGCTCGTATCGTCCAGCTTTGCAATCGGTGCTGCACGATCGTGATGCGATTGTGACGCGCAGCTGAAACGGGTCTTCCACGACTACATCAACGACGCCGAGAGGAACGCGGCTGGCCATGGCACGACTCGGTGGCCATCAAGCGGTATCAGGGAGAGCGGGAGGCGGAATTCGGGGAGCGCGAGGGGCTGACCGTGGCGTTGATGACGAACACTTTCTAGCGCCCGCCATCGTATTTCGAACAGCGACAACGGACCTCGGAATGCCGCTCGATGACGCGCTATTCGCTACAGGTAGAGCCCGGTGGACCCGTCGTCGACCCGTTGCGCAGCGACCGCGTGCAGATCCCGCTCGCGCAGCAATATGTATGTGTGCGACTGGAGTTCGACCTCGGCCCTGTCCTCCGGGTCGTACAACACCCGGTCGCCGAGCTGCACCTGACGCACGTGCTGACCGACCGAGACGACCTCCGCCCAGGCGAGCCGCTTGCCCATCGCCGCGGTCGCGGGGATCACGATGCCGCCGCCGGAGCGGCGCTCGCCGCCGTCACCGTCCGCCTTGACCAGCAGACGGTCGTGCAGCATCCGGATCGGAAGAGTGCTCCCGTCAACCACGCGCGCGACGCAGGAGGCCGAGCAGCAGCAACGCCACACCCGCGCCACCGACGATCGCGCCGACCTTCTCCCCGGCAACCTCACCGTCGGAGCTGCGGGCGAGGTCGTTGGCCTTGAGCTTCACCGACTCGACCTGCCGCTTGGCGACCTCCTTGGGCTGCGCGCGGAATGCGAGCTCGTCGATGGTGCTTGCCAGACGCTGACGGGACGCCTGGAGCTCGGCTTCGATCTCCTTGGCGTTCTTCGGTGCCGGCTTGTCGGCCATGGGTCACTCCTTGTGGTTCGTGGACTGACTGAGACGATAACGCAGACCGACCCGCCAGTAAGCCATGGACGAGTACCTGGACGATCACACGGAGGATCACATGAGCCGCCTCACCGTTTCCGAGCCCGCACCCGACTTCACCTTGCTTTCGAACGAGGGTGGCGAGGTATCGCTGTCCGACTACCGCGGACGCCACCTGGTGATCTTCTTCTACCCCGCCGCGATGACCCCCGGCTGCACCAAGGAGGCCTGCGACTTCCGTGACAGCCTGGCCGGTCTGGCCGAGGCCGGCTACGACGTCGTCGGCATCTCCCCCGACCCGGTCAGCAAGCTGGAGAAGTTCGTCGAGAAGGAGTCGCTGACCTACCCGCTGCTGTCGGACGAGGACAAGTCGGTGCTCGAGGCCTACGGCGCCTACGGAGAGAAGAAGCTCTACGGCAAGACCGTCGTCGGTGTGATCCGCTCGACGATCGTGGTCGACCCCGAGGGCAAGGTCGAGCTGGCGAAGTACAACGTCAAGGCCACCGGTCACGTCGCGTCCTTGAAGAAGGGCCTCGGCCTGGCCTGATCGTGTGTCAGTGGTCGGTCCTAGCGTCATGCCATGAGCCGACGGAAGTACACGCGCGAAGTTCTCACGGCCGCGGTGCTGGATGCGGACTCGGTCACTGACGTGCTCCGGGCACTGGACCTGCCGATCGCGAGTGGCACGCATGCTCTGATCAGTCGGCGGCTGCGCGAGTACCAGATCGACACATCGCACTTCACTCGGCGACGCCGCCAACTCGAGTTGACGACTCGCGGCGATCCGCTCGAACTACTACGGCGTCGTCCACCGGGGTCCCCCCGGGTAAACGGTGAGCGCCTTCGGGTCGCGATGGCCAAGGCCGGCGTCGACCCGTTGTGTACCAACTGTTCGTTGGGACCCTCCTGGAACGGGGCACCGCTTCAGCTGCAGGTTGATCACATCGACGGCGACCCCCTGAACAACTCTATCGAGAATCTTCGGTGTCTCTGTCCGAACTGCCACTCCCAATGTCCGACTTTCTCGCGGCGGCGGTCCGCGCGAGGGGCGGAAGCTGGTGACGCCTAAGCTGGGTGGCACGCGGCCGTAGCCCAACTGGCAGGAGGCACAGGTTTTAGGTACCTGACAGTGTGAGTTCGAATCTCATCGGCCGCACCCACACGAAGACCCGCACCGAATCGGTGCGGGTCTTCGTGTGGGTTCGAGCTCAGGTGAACAGTCGGACGATCGTCGGTACCAACGCCCGGAACGCCTGGCCGCGGTGGCTGACGGCGTTCTTCTCCTCGCGGGTGTACTGCGCGAAGGTGCGGCCGTCGGGCAGTTCGAAGATCGGGTCGTAGCCGAAGCCGTTGTCGCCTCGCTGCTCGCGGGTGAGCCGGCCCTCCACGGTGCCGGTCGCGGAGTGCAGCGCGCCGTCCGGCATAGCGAGCACCACCGAGCACTCGAACCGCGCGATCAGCTTGTCGACCGGCACGTCGGCGGTCTGCGCGAGCAGCAGGTCGATGTTGGCCTGGTCGTCGCCGTGCGTGCCGGCCCAGCGCGCGCTGAAGACGCCCGGGCACCCGCCCAGCACGTCGACGGCGAGCCCGGAGTCGTCGGCGACGGCCGGCAGCCCGAGCCGCTCGGTGACGTACTTCGCCTTGAGCGTGGCGTTCTCGACGAAGGTCACGCCGGTCTCGGCGACGTCGTCCAACTCGGAGAACTCACCCACCCCGCGCACCCGCAGGCCGTCGAGCGCCGGTTCGGCGTCGACAAGGCCCTGCAGGTCGGCGATCTTGCCGGCGTTGCGGGTGGCGAGCACCAGGGTGTCGGCCACTAGCGCTGCCGCTCGCGGGCCGGCGCCTCGAGCGCCTCGGTCTGCATCCGGGTGAGATCGCCGATGCCCTTGGCGGCGAGGTCGAGCAGCGCGTTGAGCTCGTCACGGTCGAACGGCGCACCCTCGGCGGTGCCCTGCACCTCGACGAAACCGCCCGCCCCGGTCATCACGACGTTCATGTCGGTCTCGGCGGTGGAGTCCTCCGGGTAGTCGAGGTCGAGCACCGGTGTGCCGTTCACGACGCCGACGCTGATCGCGGCGATCGAACCGGTGAGCGGCTGCGCGTTCTTCGGGATCAGCCCGCGGGCGCGGGCGTCCTCGATCGTGTCGACAAGGGCGACATAAGCACCGGTGATGGACGCCGTCCGGGTGCCGCCGTCGGCCTGGAGCACGTCGCAGTCGAGCACGATCGTGTTCTCCCCCAACGCTTTCGTGTCGATGATCGCGCGCAGCGAACGTCCGATGAGACGGGAGATCTCGTGCGTGCGGCCGCCGACGCGGCCCTTGCGCGACTCGCGGTCGGAGCGGGTGTTGGTCGAGCGCGGCAGCATCTCGTACTCGGCGGTGACCCAGCCGGTGCCCTTGCCCTTGAGCCAGCGCGGCACGCCCTCGGTGAACGAGGCGGCGACGAGCACTCGGGTCTTGCCGAACTCGACGAGCACGCTGCCTTCGGCGTGGTCGAGCCAGTTGCGGGTGATCTTGATGTCGCGGAGTTGGTCGTTGGCGCGGCCGTCGTGGCGGGTTGCGTCGGTCATGCGGCTCAGCCTATGACCGGCGCGATCCGCCGCGGTCGGCCGCCTCAGGCGGGGCGCGACCGGAGCTGCATGCGAAGGCACGCGTGAGGGCTTCGTGCTCATGTGGTCACACTTGATCGCGCTTGCCCACTGCGTCCGGCACGGGGCGCCCGAGGCTCAGAGCTCGTAAACGCCTTCCGGCTCGGCGAGTTCGACCTCACCCGGCCACAGTTCGGCGGCTTGCGCGCGGCATTCCTGCGGGTCGTTCCACGACGGGATGTGGGTCAGCATCAGCCGCTTCACCCCGCCCGCGGCGAGCGCCGCCTCGGCCGCCCGCTTGCCGGTCAGATGGATGTCGCGCACGGTGTCACGCACCTCGCAGAACGCCGCGTCGGCGAGCACCAGGTCGGCGTCCGCCATGAGCGGCAGCAGCGCGGGCGTCGCGTCGGTGTCGCCGGTGTAGGTGAGCACCTTGCCGTCGGCCTCGACCCGGAAGCCGAACGCTTCGACCGGGTGGTTGACCCGGTGAGGGGTGATGGTGAACGGCCCGACCGTGAAGGTGCGGCCCGACCGCACCGTGCGGAAGTCGAACTCCGAGTCCATCCCGTGCGGGTCGGCCGCTTCGGAGAGCGTGACACCGTTGGCTCGCGACATCCGGGCACCGGTGTCCTGCGGGCCGTAGACCGGCACGCTCGGCAACGGGCCACGCGTGGGGTGGTACTTGGTGACGACGAACAGTCCGGTGAGGTCGAGGCAGTGGTCGGGGTGCAGATGGCTGATCACGATCGCATCGATCGCGTCCAACTCGATGTACTTCTGCAGCACGCCGAGCGACCCAGGCCCCATGTCGAGCACGAGGTTCCAGGTGCGGCCCTCGTGCTCGGCCTGCACCAGGTAGGACGACGCCGGTGAGGTCGGTCCGGCGAACGAGCCGGAACAGCCGATGATCGTGAGCTTCATGCACCCACCCCCACATGTCGGAAGTTGTTCTCGAAGACGTCGTCGAACTCGGGCGGCAGGCCCAGGAATCTCTTGGACAAGCGGCGGAACTCCTCAGGATCTCCGGTGGTGGTGAACGACAGACCGGGCATCCCCTGAGCGGGCGGGGCGAGCAGGTCGCGGTCGGCGAGCACCTTGTAAACGTCCTTGGCGGTCTCCTCGGCGGACGACACGAGGGTCACCCCGTCACCCATCACGTAGGAGATGACGCCGGTCAGCAGCGGGTAGTGGGTGCAGCCGAGCACGACCGTGTCGACGTCCCTCTCCTGCAGCGGCGCGAGATACTCACGGGCCACCTCGAGCAGTTCCGGGCCGCCGGTGATGCCGGCTTCGACGAACTCTACGAAGCGCGGACACGGCTGGGAGTGGACGTCCAGCTGCGGGGCGGCGGCGAACGCGTCCAGGTAGGCACCCGACTGATGGGTGCCCTTGGTGGAGATGACACCGACCCGGTCGTTGCGGGTGGCCCGGACGGCACGCCGGACAGCGGGTCGGATGACCTCGACCAGCGGCACGTCGTATCGCTCGCGCGCGTCGTGCAAGACCGCCGCAGAGGCGGTGTTGCACGCGATGACGAGCGCCTTCACGCCGTGTGCGACGAGCCGGTCGAGGCACTGCAACGCAAACTCGCGCGTCTGCGCGATCGGACGCGGACCGTATGGCGCACGGGCCGTGTCGCCCAGGTAGGCGATGGACTCGTGCGGCAACTGGTCGAGCACCGCGCGGGCGACGGTCAACCCGCCGTAGCCGCTGTCGAAGATTCCGATCGGTGCATCAGACACCGATCCAGGGTAGGCCCACCGGAACGGCGAAATGTACCGACGCGTCGTGGATCCCCTCACACCGTGAGGTGATGGAACCGTCCCGCGTCAGTGACGCACGTACGGGTTGGTGAGCGTGCCGATGTCCTGCACCTCGACCGACACCCGCTGCCCCGGCTGCACCGGGCCGACGCCCTCGGGCGTGCCGGTGAGGATCACGTCGCCGGGCAGCAAGGTGAAGGCCTGCGAGGCGTACGAGATCAGCTTGGGGATGTCGTGGACCATGTCGGCCGTCGTGCCGTCCTGCGCGACGTCACCGTCGACCAGCGTGCGCAGACGCAGGTCGGAGGTGTCGAGGTCGGTCTCGATCCACGGCCCGAGCGGGCAGAAGGTGTCGAAGCCCTTGGCCCGTGCCCACTGGCCGTCCTTCTTCTGCAGGTCGCGCGCGGTCACGTCGTTGGCGCAGGTGTAACCGAAGATCGACTTCGCTGCGTCTTCGGGTGAGACGTCGCGGCACATGCGTCCGATGATCACCGCGAGTTCGCCCTCGTAGTCGACCCGCTCGGACTGCGGCGGCATGACGACCGGGTCGTCCGGGCCGATGACGGCGGTGTTGGGGATGAGGAACATCATCGGTTCCTCGGGCACCTCGTTGTTCATCTCCCGGGCGTGCTCGGCGTAGTTGCGGCCGATGCCGATCACCTTCGAGCGCGGGATGACCGGCGCCAGCAGACGCACGTCGGCGACGGTCGTCGTGACGCCCGTCAGTTCGATCTTGGTGTAGAGGGGGTCGCCGCTGATCTGGGCGATCTTCTCGCCCGCACCGTCGACCAGTCCGAAGAAGGGGTCTTCACCATCTGTGTATCGGCAGATTCGCACCCACTCAGCCTACTGACGCCGTCGCCGGACGGATCGGGCCCACCACCAGCGGGTTCACGGTGGAGGCCATCAACACGTAGCCGGCGTCGTTCGCGTGGATGTCGGTCTTGCTGCACATCCACGTCAGCGCGCAGATCGCGGCGACATTCGTCGGCACACCGGACGCCGTCGGGGTCCAGTCGGTGCTGCGGAACGCCGTGGCCACGTCGGCGACCTTCGCATCACCCGAAGCGGCGGCCTGCGCGATGAGCCCGCTCAGTTGCGCCTGCAACTGCACCGACACCTGGGCCAGCGGCTGGTTGCCGGTGAGCCAGAACACCAGGAACGGGTTGTAGTAGTTGAGCAGCACGATCTGGGTCTTGGGGCCGGCCGCCGCACGCAGGTCGTTGACGATGCGCTTGGTGTTGTTGGCGACCGCGACCATGCCGGCCTGCAGACAGGCCGCGTCGATCGCACCGGCGCGGGCAACGCAGGTCTGCACGTCGTTCGCCCCGATGTCGAGCGTGATCAGACGCACCTTCCCCTTCTCGGCCTTGATCGTGTCGACCGCCGTCTGCAGTTGGGTGGCGCCGCCCGGATAGTCGCACCGTCCGCCGCCCACCATCGTCGTGGTGGTCTCGCCGCTGCACGCCAGGTTGACCAGCTTCGCGCCTCGGTACTTGCTGCGCAGGTTGGCGTACACGCCGCCGACGTAGCCTCCGGTCTTGTTGTCGCCGAGCCCCGGCTGGTAGCCGGCCGCGAGCGAATCCCCCAGTGCCACATAGCTTCCGGACGCTGCGTGTGGGTTGTCGGCGCCCGCACGGGCGGGCGCGGCGCCCAGGCTGCACACGAGTGCTGCCGCGCCGACGACGGCGAGGGTGCGCTTCATGGTGGTCTCCTCACGAGCAGGGATGCGATCCATATCACTCTGCCACTTCCGGGTGGGCGAGCAGCCGGATTCGGCTGCGGCCTCAGCAACTTCCCAGCCGAAGCCCGCGCGAGGAGGCTGCGATGCGGCCTCGGCTACGTCCATTACCGTGCGTGGCATGGCCCACCTGCTCGACGAACCGCTCTGGCGCGCCCGCGCCGCGGCGCACGAGCAGCGCGTCGACGACGCCGTCGCCGATCACATCCACCGCCGCGACCGCGGACTCAAGCACCCGATCGACGACTTCCTGTTCCAGTACTACACTTACAAGCCCTCGCAGCTGCGGGTGTGGCACCCGGGCGCGGACGCCCAGCTGGCCGGGGCCGACGAGCGCGCCCGATGGCCGTTCTATCGCGTGGTCGACGGCCTGGCGTCTGTCGACGTCGAGCACTTCCTGGCCCGCCGCCGTCCCGTGTTCGACGCGGCACGACGGGTGCTGCGCGCCACCCTCGACCGGCCGATGCTGCTGTCCTGCTTCGGAATGCACGAGTGGGCGATGGCCTACCGCACGACGCCCGAGGAGATCCGACACACCCAACTCCCCCTGCGTCTCGGACACCGGGGCACGGATGCCGTGGTCGAGGCGCACGAGCTGCGGTGCACCCACTTCGACGCCTACCGTTTCTTCACCCCACCGGCTGTTCCCCGCAACAGCGCTGCACTGCAACGGGATTCACAGCCCGACTTCGAGCAGCCCGGGTGCCTGCACGCCGGGATGGACCTCTACAAGTGGGCCCACAAACTCTCCCCGGTCGTCTCGAGCGACCTCGTGATGGACTTCTTCGAACTCGCCCGCGAGGTGCGGGTACTCGACATGCGCGCATCGCCGTACGACGTCAGCGCGCTGGGTCACGATCCGGTGCAGGTCGAGACCCCCGAGGGCAAGGCCGAGTACGTGCGCGCGCAGCGGGAGTTCGCCGAGCGAGCCCGCCCGTTGCGGGTGCGATTGCTCGAGGTGGTGGAGCAGGTTGCCGACCCGCTGATCGCCGAAGTCGACCGCGCTTAGGGCCGCTCAGGGGTTGTCCCGGCAGTACTGCTGCTGCGCGGCAGTCAGCTCGTAGTCGAGTGTGCCTTGTGCCCAACTCCAGCAGATCTGCGGGTGGACGGCGTTCGGTGGCGTGTCCGGATCACGACCGGTCCGACTGGCACTGTAGAGGCTCACGCACTGTTCGTACTGCGCGTGAGACTGCGGGTTGAGGCACTGAGCAGGCGTCGGAACGCCCGGCTCGGGCCCAGTCTGGTCGTATCCGTAGACACGAGTGCAGGTCTCCCACAGGGCATGCGTCGTCGGCGCAGCGCACTGCCTGCGCGAGGGCGGCGTCTGTCCCCTGAACGTGTCGAACATGGCCATGCACTCGTACCTCGCATACGCCTCCAGGGTCCCGTTGGTGCAGGTCTGCCTCGTATACATAGTCGTCGGCCCGAGCATCTGCTGCATCAAGATCCGGTTTGAAGCACGTTCCGACGGCGTGCACGCGTACGTCTCGGTGCTCTCGTACCAGTAACAACGCTCCGACTTCACCTGCGCCGTCCGTGTCGGAGCGGATGTCGTTCGCTGCGCCGACGTGGCGACCGGCTTGCGCGTGGTCGACGAGGCAGTCGCCGTCGGCGTAACGGAACTCGATGACGGAGCAGTCGACGACGTGCCCGTCGAGGTCGGCGACGCAGATGTGCTGACTGTCGACGTGCTGCTCGACGAGGAGGTGGTCGAGGCGGAGGTCGTCGATGACGTCGTGCTCGAACCGGTGGTGTCGGCGCCGGAACAGCCAGCCAGCACGAATGCGACGAACACGACGAATGCGGCCCTGTAGCCCATGTTTTCGATCCCCTTGCGACGCGCCCCCTCGGCGCGAACCTGAGCAGATGCTAGCGCCACCGCGGCATGCTGACCTAACCCGCCGACTGCGGCTCGATCCCACGCTTCATCAGGCCGTAGGTGAACGAGTCGGTGAGCGCGATCCAACTGGCGTGCACCATGTTCGGCGCGACCCCGATCGTGCTCCAGATGCGTTCTCCGTCAGTGGTTTCGATGAGCACGCGGGTGGTCGCGTCGGTGCCCTGGGTGGCGTCGAGGATGCGCACCCGGAAGTCGATGAGCTCGAACCCGGCGAGGTCGGGGTAGGTCGCACTGAGCGCCTTGCGCAATGCGTGGTCGAGGGCATTCACCGGGCCGTTGCCCTCCCCCGTGGCAACCTGCCGCTCACCCGCCGCGGTGAGCTTGACGGTGGCCTCGGCGAGGGCCGGGCTGTCCTCGGAGAACGAGTCGGTGATGCACCGCCACGACTCGGTCTCGAAGTAGCGCGGTCGGGCGCCGTCCACCTCCTCCACCAACAGGAGTTCGAAGGATGCGTCCGCGGCGTCGAAGGTCCAGCCGTCCTGCTCCATGCCCTTCACCCGCTCGACCACGCGGGCGAGAAGCTCCGGGCGGTCGGTGAGGTCGTAACCGAGTTCCTTGCCCTTGAGTTCGATGCTGGCGCGACCGGCCATGTCCGACACCAGAGTTCGCATCGAGTTGCCGACCAGAGCGGGATCGATGTGCTGGTAGAGATCGGGGTCGACCCGCAGCGCCGAGGCGTGCAGCCCGGCCTTGTGCGCGAACGCGCTCGCACCGACGTACGGCTGCCGCCCGTAGGGGGCGATATTGGTGACCTCGCTGATCGCGTGGCTGAGGTGCAGCGCGTTCCGGAGCCGATCAGGGTCGATCACCTCGCGCCCGAGCTTGAGTTGGACGTTGCTCGCCACCGTGATCAGGTCGGCGTTGCCGGTGCGTTCGCCGTAACCGTTGACCGTGCCCTGCACGTGCATGGCGCCGGCCTGGACGGCGGCAACCGAGTTGGCGACCGCACACCCGGTGTCGTTGTGGCAGTGGATGCCGAGGCCGACGTCGGTGGCGTCGAAGACCTTGGCGACGACGTCCGAGACCTGGCTGGGCAGCATGCCGCCGTTGGTGTCGCAGAGTGCGACGACCTCGGCGCCGGCCTCGCTCGCAGCACGGATCACGTCGACGGCGTACGCCGGGTCGGCGAGGTAGCCATCGAAGAAGTGCTCGGCGTCGACGAACACCCGGCGCCCTTCTCGCACAAGGGTTTCGACGGTGTCCTGCACCATGGCGAGGTTTTCGTCGGCGGTGGTGTGCAATGCCTCGTGCACGTGGCGGATGTGCGACTTCGCGACGATCGTGACCACCGGCGCCCGGGCGTCGATCAGAGCGCGCACCTGCGGGTCGTCGGCAGCGACGGCATTCGCCCGACGGGTCGACCCGAAGGCGGCGAGCACCGCGTTCTGCATGCGCAGCTCACCGGCCGCCGCCCGCCGGAAGAACTCGGTGTCCTTCGGGTTGGCGCCCGGCCACCCGCCCTCGATGTAGCCCACACCGAGGTCGTCGAGGAAGCCGGCGATCGTGAGCTTGTCGGCGACGGAGAGGTTCAGGCCCTCCTGTTGGGCACCGTCCCGCAGGGTGGTGTCGTAGACGTGGAAGGCGCTCATCGTCGGTCCTTGTCGGTGTGCGTTCAGGGCTTGGTGGTCTGGCCGAGCCCCGGCTCTCCGCTTCGCTTCCGGGTGGCGGGTGGCCCGGCAAACGAAAAACCTCCCGGGGTAACGGGAGGTTGCGCGTCGAGCCGGGCTCGACGCGCTAGCAAATAATGAGTCCGGTGGTGACCGGTGTCATCTTCTTTGCCATGTCGACATGGTGGCCCGCCTCGCGGTGGGCTGTCCAGCCTGTGGGCTCGACATCTCATATTTCGACCCTGCGTTCCGGGCGCCTGCGCGCCGGATGAGTCTCGGGGCCGGCCGCCATCCCTGCGGGCCGAGGAACGTGCCGCCTCGAAGCCGGCCCATCGCATCGGTTGAGGCCCGCGAGGAAAGGACGCGTCCCAACCATCCACAGCCGCCTACCGAGCCTGCGTTGGCCTGTGGATGAATCGACTCAACGAGGGGGCTGTGGATACCGACGGGTATCGAATTCTTCTGTGTTTCAGTCGAATTCGTGGTGCTAAGTCTTGTTTCAGGGTTCGAACGGGTGTACGGTTGAGGTATTCCGCGCGGCACACCTGGGGAGGTGTCCCTATGGTCTTCGTCAAGCGGCGGCTGGGGTTTTCTGTTGGTAGAGGGTTCCGTCGCGAAGCATCGCGTACAGCACGTCGCAGCGTCGTCGGGCGAGGCAGATGAGGGCGGCGTTGTGCTTCTTGCCTTGGCCGCGTTTGCGGTCGTAGTACGCCCGCGAGGTCGGGTCGTGCAGTGCGGCGAACGCGGCGAGGAACATCGCTCGTTTGAGGTGCTTGTTGCCGCCTCGGGCGGGGTGCTCACCGCGGATCGAGGTGCCGGATCGGCGGGTGACGGGTGCGAGGCCGGCGTACGCGGCGAGGTGGCCGGAGGTGGGGAAGCTCGAACCGTCGCCGACTTCGAGCAGGATCCGTGCGCCGGTCCTGACGCCGATGCCGGGCATCGAGGTCAGGACCGCGGCAAGAGGGTGGGCATCGAGCATGTCCTCCAGTTGGGTTCCCAGCTCGTCCCGGTCGTGCAGCAGGCGCGCCAGTCCGGTCGCGAGTTTGGGCAGGACCAGCTCGGCGGCACGGGTGCCAGGGACGGTGACGGTCTGCTCGGTGAGCGCTGTCTGGATGTCGTCGACGAGGCGTTGGTAGGAGCGGGGCGCGCGGGGTTTGGCGACGGCGAGCAGACGTCGCCGGCCGGCCGCGCGCAGGCCGGTCGGGCCACCGAAGCGGGTCAGGAGTTCGAGGACTGCCGGGTGTTGGATGCGTGGGCCGAGGACACGTTCGAGGGCTGGGTTCACTTGTGTCAGAAGGCCTCTGATCCGGTTTGCTTGCGCGGTGACCTGCCCGGCCAGGTCGTCATCGAAGCCGACGATGACTTCCAGGTCGGCCAGGGTGTCGTCGCCGACATCAACCCGTCGCAGGGCGTGCGGCATCGACCGGGCAGCTTCGGCGATGACGTACGCGTCCCTTGCGTCGGTCTTGGCGTTGCCGGGGTGCAGGTCGGCGATACGGCGCATCGCCAGCCCGGGCAGATAGGCCACATCGATACCCATGGCTCGGGCGACCGCGACGGGCAGCGCGCCGATCGTTGCGGGTTGATCGACCACGACCAGCAGGCGACCGTGCGTGCCGAGTTCGGTCAGCAGGCCACGCAGCGACGACTCGTCTTGGGGCAACGGTTTGTCGTGCAGCCGTGTGCCATCGACGTTCAGCGCGCAGGCGTGGTGCGCCTGTTTGCCGACATCGAGCCCGATGTACACCGCGTAGTCAGGTCGGGACATGGTCCCCTCCTCGTGCGTCCGAGCGGCTGGTCACCAGATCAGGCGCAGGAAGCCGACATCCACGTTACGAAGAGACCTACCCAGGCGTTCGGGCGGCCCGGTCCCTATCAGCGGTCCACCAGCGCCACCAGCACCCGGTGACAACACCTCCCGGATCATGCAAGCGACAGGGGTGATCAGTCATGCCGGGGCCGGCGACCAGGGGCCTTGCTTCAAGGCCCATCAAAGACGGTAACGGGTGAATCCGGACATGACCCCAGACGAAGGCAGCGATCAGCACGTCGACCAGCAGCGTGATCAGCACGCTGGCGAGGAGTCTCTCGACCAGCCTCGCGATCAGGCGTTGTACGACTCGTATCCGGGGGAAGCCGCCGCCTGTGCCGCGCTGGTGTCCGACGCGGTGGCCGCCGTATCCCGGTTGGCGCGGTTGACCGGCAACCTGACCGACACCGAACTGACTTCCGTCATGAGGTCGCTCGCGCTCGTTCATCAACAGTCGGAAGCGACGATGGTCGCCGTGACCAGTGACGCGATCGACCGAGGGGTCGTGTACCGGTCCACCGCTGCGGACGCGACCCAATGGGTGCGCCGACTGTCCACCGGCGAGAGTGCGGACGCGTTGCTCGGTGCCGAGTCCTGGTCCGTGGCCGGTCCGCTGGTGCCACTGGACGAAACCGCCACCAGTGAAGGCGCGGCGGGGGTCGGGGGCAATGCCAGTGACGAGGCCGACGACCGGGCCGGCGACCCCGCCACTGACGAAGCAGAGTCGTGGCGGTCGGGTCTGGAGCCGTCGCACGCGTCCCGGATCGCGAAGCTCGCCGAAGCTGCCCGCTCCCCGTTGAACCAGGCATTGGCGGACGCGGTGACCTCCGGGCGGGTGAACACCACGATCGGGAAAACCTGCCTGGACACCATCGACAAGATCAAAGCCGTCCTGCCGAAAGCGAGCCGGGACGAAATCTACGGCTGGTTGCTCACGTTGGGCCCCGGCGCCGGCGCCAAAACCGTGCGGGAACTGACCAAACGGATCCTGGCCGAGTACGGCGACGAGGTGCTCGACGAGAACGAAGACGCCCTCCAGAAAGTCGAATCGTTGTCCTGGTCGGATTTGCCCGGTGGGATGGTCCGGTTCACCGCCGACCTGTCACCCGACCACGCCGAAGCCCTCATCCACGGCGTCCAATCACTGGCCGCACCGTCCCCGAAATCCGCGTGTTGCGACGACCCGCACCACCGACACACCCCCGACCAAGACGGCAACTCCCAGAAAACCGGGGAACCCGACCCCCGCACCCCCGGCAAACGCCGCGCCGATGCGTTCCTGCTCCTCCTCGGCCTCGGCGCCGCCGCCGTCAACAACGATCCAGAGATCACACACCGCGGCAGTGCCACCCTCGTGGTCACCATCGACTTCCTCGTCCTCGCCGGACTACTCGCCGGACTCGGCACCACCGACACCGGCACCGGCGTCACCCCCGACACCGTCCGACAACTCGCCTGCGACGCAGACATCCTGCCGATAGTCCTCGGGTCCAAGAACCAACCCCTGAACGTCGGACGCAAACGAAGACTCGTCGACAACGAACTACGACGCGCGGTGATCCACCGTGACAAACACTGCACCTACGCCGGCTGCGACCGACCACCCGTCATGTGCGAAGTCCACCACCTGATCCCCTGGTATCTAGGTGGCGAAACATCCCTCACCAACAGCGCCCTGTTGTGCGACACCCACCACCGCATCGCCCACCGCGACCACCTCGCCGGCACCGCCACCGTCACCAGCGTCACCTGGCACTACCAAGCCACCGGCACCCACGCCGCCTGAGCAACATCACGGGCGACCACAGCCAACCGCAACCGGCTCCAGTGAAAGATCACTGCTGCCATGACAGCAGCAATCCTTCACTGGGGCGGCGCAGCGAGGGCCACTCCGCAAAGGCCGGCCCACCAAGCTCGAGCGAACTACGCCAGTCGCGTCATCCAGCCGTGCTTGTCCTCGGCCCGGCCGTACTGGATGTCGAGCAGCGTCTTGCGGATCTTGAGCGCGATCTCGTCGGAGTGTCCCTCGCGGCGGTGGTCGCACGAGCCGCCGTCCCACTTGAGCTCACCGACGGGAGTGACCACGGCGGCCGTGCCGCACGCGAACACCTCGGCGAGCTCACCCGACGCAGCGGCGTCCTTCCACTCCTGGATCGGCACGCGGCGCTCCTCCGGCTCGAGGCCGAGGTCTTTGGCGAGCTCCAGGATCGAGCTGCGCGTGACGCCCTCGAGGATGGTGCCGGTGAGTTCGGGGGTGACGATGCGGCCGTCCTTGTAGACGAAGAAGAGGTTCATGCCGCCGAGCTCTTCGATGTAGGTGTGGGTCGAGGAGTCGAGGAACACCGCCTGGTCACAGCCGGCCGCGAGGCCTTCCATCTGACCGGCCAGCGACGAGGCGTAGTTGCCACCGCACTTCGCCGCACCCGTGCCACCTTCGCCGGCACGCGCATAGTCGGTGGAGATCCACAGCGACACCGGCTTCACGCCACCGGAGAAGTAGGCGCCGGCCGGGGACGCGATCACGCTGTAGGTGACCTCTCGCGCCGGACGCACCCCGAGGAACGCCTCGGACGCGAACATGAACGGGCGCAGGTAGAGCGAGGTCTCCGCGCCGTCCGCGGCCTCGGGAACCCATGCGGAGTCGACGGCGAGGAGCGCCTTGAGGGAGTCGACGAAGTCGTCCTCGCTCATCTCCGGCAGAGCCAATCGCTTTGCGCTGCGGGCGAACCGGGCTGCGTTGGCCTCCGGACGGAACGTCCAGACCGAGCCGTCGGCGTGCCGGTAGGCCTTCATGCCCTCGAAGATCTCCTGGGCGTAGTGGAGCACCGCCGCCGCCGGGCTGAGGCTGATCGGCCCGAACGCCTTGACCTTGCCGTCATGCCATCCACCGTCGGCCGTCCAGGTGGCCAGCACCATGTGGTCGGTGAAGTAGTTGCCGAAGCCGGGGTTGTCGAGGATCGCCTCACGGTCGGCATCGCTGAGCCGGTCGGTGCGTTCGTCGAGGGTGAACTCCAAGGACATCGAAATCCTCCTGGGATTGGCCGCGCGCAGATGGGCGCCGCCGGGCGGGACGTGTGTGATTCAGGTTACGCCGAACGGCCCCCGCGCCTGAGCGCAGGTCGGCCGTCCGGGTGTTCGAGCGGGAAGCTTCGAGCGAGAGAGCTCGGACAAGGAGCTCAGAGACGGGCCGCGATCGCGTCGCCTACCTCGCAGGTGCTGCGGACGGCGTCGCCACGCTCGGCGAGGTCGGCGGCAACCGCCGACTCGATGCGGGCGGCCTCGTCGGTGCGGCCGAGGTGGGCGAGCAGCATCGCCACCGACAGCACGGTCGCGGTCGGGTCGGCCTTGCCCTGGCCGGCGATGTCGGGGGCCGAACCGTGCACCGGCTCGAACATCGACGGCGTCTCACGCGAGGGGTTGATGTTGCCGGACGCCGCGAGCCCGATGCCACCGGTGACGGCGGCGGCAAGGTCGGTGACGATGTCGCCGAACAGGTTGTCGGTGACGATGACGTCGAACCGGCTCGGGTCGTTGACCAGGTAAATGGTGGCCGCGTCGATGTGCGCGTAGTCGTGGCTGACGTCGGGGAACTCGGCGCCGACCTCTTCGACGGTGCGCCGCCACAGGTGTCCGGCGAACGAGAGCACGTTGTGCTTGTGCAGCAACGTCAGCTTCTTGCGGTCGCGCTGCTGGGCGCGGGCGAAGGCGTCGCGCACGACTCGCTCGGCACCGAAGCGGGTGTTGACGCTGACCTCCGTGGCCAACTCGTTCGGGGTGCCGACGCGCAACGCGCCGCCGTTGCCGGTGTAGGGCCCCTCGGTGCCTTCCCGAACCACGACGAAGTCGATGCCGTCGGGCGCCACCGCCGCCACGTCGAGCGGGCTGCGGACGCCGGGGTAGAGCTTGGCCGGACGCAGGTTGACGTGGTGGTCGAGTTCGAAACGGATGCGCAGCAGCAACTGACGCTCGAGCACACCGCTCGGCACGCTCGGGTCGCCGATGGCGCCGAGCAGGATCGCGTCGTGGCCGCGCAGTTCCTCCAGCACCGATTCGGGCAGGGCCTCCCCCGTCTCGTGCCAACGGCGCGCACCGAGGTCGTACTCGGTGCGGGCGACCTTCGCCTCGCTCACGGCGTCGAGCACCTTGAGGCCCTCGGCCACCACCTCCGGGCCAATACCGTCGCCGCCGATGACGGCCAGGTTGATCGTGTCAGCGCTCGAGTTCTCGGTCATGGGCCGAGCCTACGGTCGCGTCTTGCATCGTGGTACGACCGTCTCATATTTCGACGCCACTCCTTCCGCCGCACAACGCGAAGCGGCCCGACAGCAGACAAGCTGTCGGGCCGCTTTCGAGTGAGTCGGGCTCAGTCGCGCAGGTCCATGGACTCCTGGAGTGCGCGGCGTGCGTCCATCTGCTCTTCGGTCATCTTCATCAACCCTCGGGTGGTGCGGCCGCGTGCTGGGCGCGACCTGGTGATTCGTGTGATTCGTGGCAGCCGTGGCGGGGTTGCGCGCTTCGGCGGTGGGTGGCCCGGTCGTGGTCGACGACCGTTCGGGCCGGGTTCGAGGTTAGGGCGGGTCGGCCGAGCCAGGGAACCCCTTGCCCATTCCTCGGACGGTGCGTCTGGTGCGACGCGCCGTCCGGGGACGGGAGGTGAGGCACTCAGCGCGCGGCCGAGCCCTCGACGTAGTCGGCGTCGGTGGCGCCGTCCTTGATCCAGCTCATCAGGCCACGCAGCTTCTTGCCGGTCGCCTCGATCGGGTGCTGGGCACCCTTCTCGCGCAGCGCCTTGAACTCCGGCGCGCCGGCGTCCTGGTCGTCGATGAAGCGCTTGGCGAAGGCGCCGTTCTGGATGTCGGCCAGCACCGCCTTCATGTTCTCCTTGACGTGCGGGTCGATGACGCGCGGACCGGAGACGTAGTCGCCGTACTCGGCGGTGTCGGAGATCGACCAACGCTGCTTGGCGATGCCGCCCTCGACCATGAGGTCGACGATGAGCTTCAGCTCGTGCAGGCACTCGAAGTAGGCGACCTCGGGCTGGTAACCGGCCTCGGTCAGCACCTCGAAGCCGTACTGCACCAGCTGCGACGCACCGCCGCACAGCACGGCCTGCTCACCGAACAGGTCGGTCTCGGTCTCCTCGGTGAAGGTGGTCTTGATGCCACCGGCGCGCAGGCCACCGATCGCGGAGGCGTACGACTTGGCGAGGTCCCACGCCTTGCCCGACGCGTCCTGCTCGACGGCGACGATCACCGGCACACCACGGCCGTCGACGTACTCGCGACGCACCAGGTGGCCCGGGCCCTTGGGCGCAACCATGATCACGTCGTTGTCGGCACCCGGCTTGATGTAGTCGAACCGGATGTTGAAGCCGTGGCTGAACAGCAGCACGGCCCCGTCGACGAGGTTCGGCTCGATGTCGTTCTTGTACAGCGTGCGCTGCACCTGGTCGGGCGCGAGGATGACGATGAAGTCGGAGCGCTTCACGGCCTCGGCGACCGGCAGCACCGTGAGGCCCTCGGCCTCGGCCTTGGCGACCGAGCTCGAACCCTCGCGCAGGCCGACGACGACCTCGACACCGGAGTCGCGCAGGTTGAGCGCGTGCGCGTGACCCTGGCTTCCGTATCCGATGACGGCGACCTTGCGGCCCTGGATCACCGACAGGTCGGCGTCCTCGTCGTAAAACATCTCAGCAGCCACTAGTACTTCTCCTTGTTCGAATTCGATTGCAGGTATTTGAAATTCGTGAGGTCAGCTGACCTTGCGGGCACGGTCGGTGATCGAACGACCACCACGCCCGACGGCGACCAGACCCGACTGCACCAGCTCGCGCACGCCGTACGGCTCGAGCACCTCCAGCAGCGCGGCCAGCTTCTCCGGGGTGCCGGTCGCCTCGAGCACCACCGAGTCGGTGGTGACGTCGACGACGTTGCAGCGGAACATCGTGGTGATGTCGAGGATCTGACTGCGGGACGCAGCGTCGCTGCGCACCTTGATCAGCACCAGCTCGCGCTGCACCGACGCGACGTTCTCGAGCTCGACGACCTTGAGCACCTCGATGAGCTTGTTGAGCTGCTTGGTGACCTGCTCGAGGGCCTGTTCCTGGACGTCGACCACGATGGTCATCCGGGAGATCTCCTCGAACTCGGTCGGGCCGACCGCGAGCGAGTCGATGTTGAACCCGCGTCGGGAGATGAGGCCGGAGATGCGGGCGAGCACACCGGGCTTGTTCTCGACCAGCACCGACAGGGTGTGCCGTGCCATCAGTTGTCTCCTCGGTCGATGCGGATCGTGCGGTTTGCGCAGGTCGTGCGGACGGTGTCGGGGCTCAGCGGCCGGCGGCTCATTCGCCCTCCTCCTCGCGGTCGAACACCGGCGCCATGCTGCGCGCCATCGTCACCATGTCGTTGCTGACACCGGCGGGCACCATCGGCCACACCATCGCGTCGCGCTCGACAACGAAGTCGATGACAACCGGCACCTCGTTGATCTCCATCGCCTGCTTGATCGTCGCATCGACGTCCTCCGGACGCTCGCAGCGCAACCCGACACAGCCGTACGCGTCGGCCAGCTTGACGAAGTCGGGCACCCGCGAGCCGATGGCGGTGTGCAGGTCGGTGTTGGAGTAACGCTCCCCGTAGAACAGGGTCTGCCACTGGCGCACCATGCCCAGGGAGCTGTTGTTGATGATCGCGACCTTGATCGGGATCTTGTTGATGACGCAGGTGGCGAGCTCCTGGTTGGTCATCTGGAAGCAGCCGTCGCCGTCGATGGCCCACACGGTGCGCTCGGGTTCGGCAACCTTGGCGCCCATGGCCGCCGGCACCGAGAAGCCCATCGTGCCGAGGCCACCGGAGTTGATCCAGGAGTTGGGGCGCTCGTACTGCACGAACTGCGCGGCCCACATCTGGTGCTGGCCGACACCCGCGACGTACGTGGCGTCCGGGCCGGCGATCGCACCGAGGCGTTCGAGCACGAACTGCGGGGCGAGGGCGCCTTCCTCCTCCGGCTCGATGTAGCCGAGCGGGAACTCCTGCTTCCACGTGGTGGTGCGCTCGCGCCACGCCTGGTAGTCGCCGATCGGCCCGTCGACCTGACGCAGCGTCTCGAGCAGGTCGCCGATGACCTCCTTGCAGTCGCCCACGATCGGCACGTCCGCGACACGGTTCTTGGAGATCTCGGCCGGGTCGATGTCGGCGTGGATGACCTTGGCCTCCGGCGCGAACGATTCGAGGTGACCGGTCACCCGGTCGTCGAAGCGGGCACCGAGCGTGATCAGCAGGTCGGACTTCTGCAGCGCGGTCACGGCCGACACCGAGCCGTGCATGCCCGGCATGCCCAGGTGCAGTTCGTGGCTGTCGGGCACCGCGCCGCGGGCCATCAAGGTGGTGACCAGCGGGATGCCGGTGAGCTCGACGAGCTCACGCAACTGCTGCGCGGCGCCGGCCCGGATCACGCCGCCACCGACGTAGAAGACCGGCTTCTTGGCCGCGCGGATGAGCTCGACCGCGGCGCGGATCTGCTTGTGGTGCGGCTTGGTCACCGGACGGTAGCCGGGCAGGTCGACGACCGGCGGCCAGTGGAAGGTCGTCTTCCCGGTCAGTGCGTCCTTGGTGATGTCGACGAGCACCGGACCCGGGCGTCCGCTGCTGGCCACATGGAACGCCTCGGCGATCGCCCGCGGGATCTCGGCGGCGTCGGTGACGAGGTAGTTGTGCTTGCTGATCGGCATCGTGATGCCGCGGATGTCGGCTTCCTGGAAGGCGTCGGTGCCGATGACGGAGGAGTTGACCTGACCGGTGATCGCCACCATCGGCACGGAGTCCATGTAGGCATCGGCGATCGGGGTGACCAGGTTGGTCGCGCCCGGACCACTGGTGGCCATGCAGACGCCGACCTTCCCGGTGGCCGCCGCATAACCCTGCGCCGCGTGCCCGGCGCCCTGCTCGTGGCGCACCAGGATGTGGCGCACCTTCACCGAGTCGAGCAGCGGGTCGTAGGCGGGCAGGATCGCGCCGCCCGGGATGCCGAAGACGGTGTCGACCCCCACGGCCTCGAGCGCGAGGACGAGCGACTGGGCACCCGTGACATCGGCTACCTCCTGCACCCCCTGCGGAACGCGAGACGCCACTTGGGCCGGTGTGGGCACCGGGCCGGGTCGAGCCGTCGTGTCTGTCACGGCAACCACCTTCTGCTTGATCGGTTTCGCCCGAGCCTCGGGCATGAAAAAACCCTCCGGCCCGTCAGGGGCAGTGAGGGTGAGCGCGTCTGCCGACCGAGTCAGCTGACGCGCTTGGGAAGTACGAGAATCCGAGCCACGCCTCGATCTTCGCCCGCACTCGCAGATGGGTCAATATTGTGAGACGGTCGTCTCACATCGCGGTCACATGACGGTGGTCACGCGACCGCGCCGGGTCGGAGTCAGCCGTCACCCGCGTCCGACGAATGCCGCGACGAGGTCGGCGGTGCCCGGCGCGAGGTCGGCCCACTCGACGTCGACGCCGAGCACGGCAACCCCGCTGGTCACGAAGTGGTCGGCGAAGTCGGTGGTGGCGTTGCCTTCGGTGAGAGCTGCGGCGAGTGCCGGAACGCCGGGGGCATGGCCGACGAGCACGACGGTGCCGATGTTGGCGTCGGTCTCGCGCAGCACCTCGAGCAGCGTGCGCGGTGACGCGTCGTAGATGCGTCGGTCGTGGTCGACGAGGGCGCCGTCGCCCGAACCCTCGACGATGGCGGCCCAGGTCTCCCGGGTGCGGGCCGCGGTGGAGCACCACACGAAGTCGGCGCGCAGTCCGTCGGCCTTCAGGCGCCGTCCGATCTCGCGGGCGTCGCGGACGCCGCGCTCGGCCAGTTCGCGCTCGTGGTCGGGGCGCGAACCGTGCGGTTCTGCCTTGGCGTGCCGGATCAGGATGAGCGTGCGCTGCGCGGTCATGGGGTCAGCATTCCATCGAACCTCGCTCGGCACGGCGACGGGTCTCGAGCCGACCGTCCTCGACTCCCGCTGGAGTTGGCTGCGATCGGTGTGGTTGGTGGCGAGTGGTGGAGGTAGAGCTCCACGACTCGCCACCAACTATCCGGAACGCAGCCAACTGCGCCGCCGCTCAGCCCCCGGTGGCGACGGTGTTGGTCAGCTCGCCGGTCTCGACGAAGTGCGGGATCTCTTGGCGCAGCAACTTGATCAGTCGCGGCGTGAACGCGGTGGTCGCCCCGCCGACGTGCGGGGTGATGAGCACGCCGGACGTCGTCCACAACGGGTGGTCCGGCGGGAGCGGCTCGGGGTCGGTGACATCGAGTGCGGCGCGGACGCGTCCGCTCGCGCAGGCGCGCACGAGCGCGTCGGTGTCGATGATGCCGCCGCGGGCGACATTGACGACGAGGGCGTCGTCGGGCAGCGCGGCGAGGAACTTCTCGTCGACGAGGTGCCTGGTGTCGTCGGTGAGCGGCAGGATCAGGAACACCACCTCGGCGGTCGGCAGCAGCCCCGGCAGTTCGTCGATGCCGTGCACGCTGTCGACGAGGTCGTCGCCGGCCCGGGCGCGGGAGGCCACGACCGTGCACTCCACCTCGAGCATCTGCAGCCGCTGCACGATCGCTCGGCCGATCGATCCGTAGCCGACGATGAGGGCCTTGCGGTCGGCCAGCGAGGGGCGACCCGCGATCTGCAACCACTCACCGTCCGCCTGCGCACGCACCGACTCGGGGATGGCGCGCTGCGCCGCGATCGCCAGCCCGATCGCCAGTTCCGCGGTCGAGGTGTCGTGGATGCCGCGTCCGTTGGCGAGCGAGACCCCCTTCGGCAGGTACTGCAGCGCGTGCTCGAAGCCGGCGGTCGCCAACTGCACGGCCTTGAGCCCCGGCAACTCGCTGAGCCGCGTCAGGCGCTTCGGGCTGCTCATGTACGGCGGCACGACGAGCTCGATGTCGTCGCGCGGCGGTGCGTCCTTCATGTCCCAGACGACGAGTTCGACGTCGGGCAGTCCGGTCAACTCGTCGACCCAATCCTGCTGCGGAAGGCTCACGATTGTCGGCGTCACAGTGCCCGACCTTACTCAGACCTCCGACCGCGCCCCTCGCGGCCACCAAAGGCACGAAAGCACCGAGGGAACTCCGGTTCGGGAGTTCCCTCGGTGCTTCGAACGGCCTCGGCCCGAGGCCAGGGCTCAGGAGAGCTTGGCGATGATCAGCTCGCGCGCCTTGGCGGCGTCGGCCTGACCCTTCATCTCCTTCATGACCTGACCGATGAGGGCGCCGGCGGCCTGCACCTTGCCGTCGCGTACCTTCTGCGCGACGTCCGGGTTGGCGTCGATCACCTTGTCGACCGCGGCTTCGAGGGCGCCGTCGTCCTGCATGAGTTCGAGCCCGCGGGCGTCGGCGACCTCGGTGGGCGTGCCTTCGCCGGCGATCACACCGTCGAGCACCTGCCGCGCCATCGAGTCGTTCAGCCGGCCGGCCTTCACCAGGCCGTCGAGTTCGGCGATGTGGGCGGGCGTGACGCCGAAGTCCTCGACGCCCTTGCCCTCGGAGTTGGCACGGCGAGCCAGCTCACCGGTCCACCACTTGCGAGCAGCGGCAGGGCTGGCACCGGCGGCAACGGTCTCCTCGATGAGTTCGACCGCACCGGCGTTGATGACGTCGCGCATCTCCAGGTCGGAGTAGCCCCACTCCCCCTGCAGCCGCTTGCGGCGCTGTGCCGGCGGCTCGGGCAGCGTGCCGCGCAGTTCCTCCACCGTCTCGCGGCTCGGCGCGACCGGCACCAGGTCGGGCTCGGGGAAGTAGCGGTAGTCGTCGGCGTCCGACTTCGGCCGACCGGACGTCGTGACGCCGGTGTCCTCGTGCCAGTGCCGGGTCTCCTGCCGGATGCTGCCACCGGAGTTCAGCACGGCCGCGTGCCGGCTGATCTCGTAGCGCACGGCGCGCTCGACCGACCGCAGCGAGTTGACGTTCTTGGTCTCGGTGCGGGTGCCGAACTTGTCGGCGTCCTTCTTCATCAGCGAGACGTTCGCGTCGCAGCGCATCGAGCCCTGCTCCATCCGCACGTCGCTGACGTCGAGCGCCTTGATCAGGTCGCGCAACGTCGAGACGTAGGCCTTCGCGATCTCCGGCGCCCGCTCGCCGGCACCGGTGAGCGGCTTGGTGACGATCTCGATCAGCGCAATGCCGGCCCGGTTGTAGTCGATGAGGGAGTACTCCGCGCCCTGGATACGGCCGGTTGCGCCACCGACGTGGGTGGCCTTGCCGGTGTCCTCCTCCATGTGGGCGCGCTCGATGTCGACGCGGTAGACCGTGCCGTCCTCCAACTCGACGTCGAGGTATCCGTTGAACGCGATCGGCTCGTCGTACTGGCTGGTCTGGAAGTTCTTCGGCATGTCCGGGTAGAAGTAGTTCTTCCGGGCGAACCGGCACCACTGCGCGATCTCGCAGTTGAGCGCGAGACCGATGCGGATCGCCGACTCGACGGCCTTGGCATTGACCACCGGCAGCGCGCCGGGCATGCCGAGGCAGACCGGGCAGACCTGCGTGTTGGGCTCGGCACCGAACTCGGTGGCGCAGCCGCAGAACATCTTGGTCTTGGTGTTGAGCTCGACGTGCACCTCCAGACCGATCACCGGGTCGTAGGCGGCGATCGCCTCGTCGTAGTCGACGACTTCGTCAACGTGAGCGCTCATCGCGCACCCTCCTTCGTACCGAGCTGCGGGGCGTTGCTCAGGATGGGAGCTCCCCACTGCGACAACAACATTCGCTCCAGCGCCGAGCCCACTTCGTAGAGCCGCTCGTCCTTGATGGCCGGTGCGAGGATCTGGAATCCGGAGGGCAGACCGTCTTCGGCGATGCCGTTCGGCAACGACAGGCCGGGCACACCGGCGAGGTTGGCCGGGATGGTCGCGACGTCGTTGAGGTACATCGCCATCGGGTCGTCGAGCTTCTCGCCCAGCTTGAACGCGACGGTCGGCGCGGTCGGGGTGACCAGCACGTCGGCCTTCTCGAACGCGGCGGCGAAGTCGCGCGCGATGAGCGTGCGCACCTTCTGCGCCTGCCCGTAGTAGGCGTCGTAGTAGCCGGAGCTGAGCGCGTAGGTGCCGAGGATGATGCGGCGCTTCACCTCGTCGCCGAAGCCGGCGTCGCGGGTCGCGGCCATCACCTGCTCGGCCGACGGCGCGTCGACCCCCTGCGGGCCGACCCGCAGGCCGTAACGCATCGCGTCGAACCTTGCGAGGTTCGAGCTCGCCTCGCTCGGCAGGATCAGGTAGTAGGCGGCCAGGCCCTGCACGAACGACGGGCACGACACCTCGACGATCTCGGCGCCTGCGTCCTTCAGCAGTTGCAGCGATTCCTCGAAGCGGGCCTTCACCTGCGGGGCGAAGCCTTCGCCGGAGATCTCCTTGACGACGCCGATGCGCAGACCCTTCACCTCGCCGCGGCGGGCGGCCTCGACGACCGGCGGCACCGGGGCGTCGATCGAGGTGGAGTCCAGCGGGTCGTGACCGCCGATGACCTCGTGCAGCAGAGCGGCGTCGAGCACCGACCGAGTGCACGGGCCGGCCTGGTCGAGCGAGCTGGCGAGGGCGATGAGTCCGTAGCGCGACACCCCGCCGTACGTCGGCTTGGTGCCGACCGTGCCGGTGACGGCGGCCGGCTGGCGGATCGAGCCGCCGGTGTCGGTGCCGATCGCCAGCGGTGCCTCGAACGCGGCGACAGCCGCGGCCGAGCCACCACCCGAACCGCCGGGGATGCGGTCGAGGTCCCACGGGTTGCGGGTCGGGCCGTAGGCGGAGTGTTCGGTGGAGGAACCCATTGCGAACTCGTCCATGTTGGTCTTGCCGAGGATCGGCATGCCGACCTCGCGCAGCCGCGACACCAGGGTCGCGTCGTACGGCGGGATCCAGCCCTCGAGGATCTTCGAGCCGGCCGTGGTCGGCTGCCCCTTGGTGACGACGACGTCCTTGACGGCGATCGGCACACCGGCGAGGGTCGGCAGTTCGGCGCCACCGGCGCGGCGCTCGTCGATGGCGCGGGCGGCCGCGAGCGCGCCTTCGGCGTCGACGTGCAGGAAGGCGTGGACGTCGCCGTCGACGGCGGCGATGCGGTCGAGGTGGGCCTGGGTGACTTCGACGGCGCTGAGCTCCTTGCGGGCGAGCGCATCGGCCAGTTCGGCCGCGGTCGAGGTGATGATGTCGGTCAAGTCAGAACCAATCGTGACGGTCTGGGCAGGTCGTTGGCTGGGGCGGAACGGAGCGCAGGCTCAGTCCTCGTCGAGGATGCGCGGCACCTCGAAGCGGCCGAGGTCGGACGCGGGGGCGCCGGACAGCGCCTCCTGCTGGGTGAGGCTCGGACGCACCTCGTCGGGCCGGGCGACGTTGGTGAGCGGCAGCGGGTGCGACATCGGCGGGATGTCGTCGGCCGCGATGTCGTTCACCTGGCCGACGAACCCGACGATCTGGTCGAGTTGGCCGGCGAGCTTGTCCAGCTCGGCGTCGGACAACTGGATGCGGGCAAGCATGGCGACGTGCGCGACCTCGTCGCGGGACAGCGAAGACATGCGGGTCAGTCTAGGGCGCGGCCGACAGTGCCCCGGTGGGTGCTTCCGGTCCGCGGCGGGCGCTCGCGCAGCGAAGGTCACCAGGGGTGCGGCTCGAAGTCCTTCAGGAACACGCCGTAGAGGTCGGTGCCCTGCTCGCCCTGCACGATCGGGTCGTAGACGCGGGCGGCCCCGTCGACGAGATCGAGCGGGGCGTGCCATCCCTCGCCGGCGATGCGCAGCTTCTGGTCGTGCGGCCGCTCGTCGGTGATCCAGCCGATGTCGACGGCCGTCATCAGGATGCGATCGGTCTCGAACATCTCCTGGGCGCTGGTGCGGGTCAACATGTTGAGCGCGGCCTTGGCCATGTTGGTGTGCGGGTGACCGGCGCCCTTGTACCGGCGGCCGAACTGGCCCTCCATCGCCGACACGTTGACGACGTACGCGCGCCGGGCCCCGGCCTCGACCGCGGCTCTCATCGCCGGGCGCAACCTGCTCACCAGGATGAACGGAGCGACCGAATTGCACAGCTGCACCTCGAGCAACTCCAAGGGGTCGACCTGGTCGACGGTGTTCGTCCACGAGTTGCTGGTGGCCAGGTCGGGCAGCAGTCCCCCGGCGTCGACGGCGGTGCCGGCCAGGTAGGCCTCGAGACTGGCGCTGCCGGCCCGCAGCACCCGCTCCGACTGCGCCGCGGCGAGCGCCGCCGCCTCGTGGTGGCTGTCGTGCGTGTCGTTGTCGCCGTGGTGGGCGACCGCGTCGGTGACCAACGAGCCGACCAGTTGCGCGGGGTGCGCCTGGCTGGTGCGGTCGAAGGTGATCAGCTTCGGCAACGGCGAATCGCTTTGCAACGCAAGAGCTTCGGCGTTGACCAGATGCGAATAGGCGCCGGGGCTGCGGCGCACGGTCTGGGCGGCGTTGTTGATCAGGATGTCGAGCGGCCCGGCGTCGGCGACCTCCTGCGCCAGCGCGGCGACCTGCGCCGGGTCACGCAGGTCGATGCCGACGATCGTGAGTCGGTCGATCCAGTCGTCTGCGTCGGGCATCGACCGAAATCGGCGGACGGCGTCCTTCGGGAACCGGGTCGTGATCGTCAGTTCTGCGCCGTCGCGCAGCAGCATCAGCGCGATGTACATGCCGATCTTGGCCCGCCCGCCGGTGAGCAGGGCGCGCTTGCCGCGCAGGTCGGTGTGCAGGTCGCGCTTGGCATGCGATGTGGCCGCGCAGTCGGGACACAGCCAGTGGTAGAACGCGTCGACCTGGGTGTACTTCGCGTGGCAGATGTAGCAGCCGCGCGGGAAATTCAGTTGTCCCGCAACGCTTCCCGGATCGTGCGCCTGCAACAGGATGCCGTTCGTCTCGTCGTCGATACGCATCGGCGAACCGGTCGCGGTCGCGGCGAGCACTTCGTCGTCGGCGGCCCGCAGCGGTGCCTCCCGCTCCTGGCGTGCCGCCGCCCGACGGGCTTTGCGCACCCGGTTGAACATGCGCTGCGAGGCACGCTTGACGGTCTCGATGTCGGGGTGCCCCGCCGGCAGGTCGGGCAACTGTTCGAGCACGCGCAGGGCGGCGGCGAGGTCGTCCGGCTCGATCCCCGGGGAACCAGCGGCGCCCGAGCCCTCGTCATCGCCAGGAGAAATCACCACCGCAGCGTAGGCCCGTGCGCCGACATGGCCGACCTAGGCTGGGGTCGCAGCAGGGACATCAGGAGGATTTTCATGGGTTTGTTCGGCCGGAAGAAGAAGGACCAGCAGGACGCGGCGCCCACGAACGCGCAGGAGGCGCAGTCGTTTCCGCCGCCGACCACCGGTCACGGCGGCGGTGAGGAGCGCCGAGGGGACAGTGAGCCGGCCGCCGGTCATCGGGAGATCGACGCCTACTGGGCGCAGCTCGGCACGGTCGACCCCGACGTCATCACCTACCTGATCAACCCGATGTTCCAGGGTGCGCCGGCCTGGCCGAACACCCGCCAGGCCTACCGCGTGGTGCGCACCCCGAACACCGTGATCATCGCGTCCGACGGTCTCGCCGACGCGTCCGCCGACTCCCCCGGCCCGGGCTTCGGCTGCGAGGTCTACATCGAGTCGCCCGCGCTGGTCGGCGCCGATTTCGAAGCGCTGCGGGGCAGCTGGATGTTCGCCGCGATCGAGAACTTCGCGCAGAACGTCGCCGCAATGCAGGGCATCAGTGGCCACCTGCGGCAGTACGGCGTGGCGTCGATGGAGTTGCCGCTGGAGGGCACCGACATCCCACCCGCGCTGCTCACCGAGCGGGGCACCGCGGGCGCGCTCATCGGGATGCCTGTTGCCGGACGCGCGGCGCAGGTGACGACGTCCGCCGGTCCGGTCGACATCGTGCCGCTGACCATCGTCGGCACCGACGAACTCGCGGTGATCCTCGGTCAGCGCCAAGCCGGTCGCGACAGCATCGTCGCCGCACGTCAACAGGACGGCCGCGGTCACGTGACGATCACCTGAGTCGGCGCGCCAATGCTTCGCGGGTGGCCGGCGCGGCTGTCTCAGTCGGGCCGGCCGCCCCGTAGCGCGGCGATCACGACGTCGACCAGCGCCGTCCGTTCCAAACCCGCGACGTCGGCGATCGGGAACCACCGGGCTTCGTCGGTGCTGCCACCCTCTTCGACGGTGCCGAGGCCGCCGCCGGTGATGCGGGCGTGGTGCACGACGCGCACGGCCTTGAAGGGTCGCCCTCGCTCACCCTCCTCGCGGAACCAGGTGTCGACCAGCAGCAACTCCCCCAGCTCGACCGCGAACCCGGTCTCCTCGTAGACCTCCCGCACGATCGCCGACGGGATGTTCTCGTCGAACTCCACCCCGCCGCCCGGCATCGTCCAGGACGGCGTGAACCGGCCTTCCCCGTTCGAATAGCTCAGCAGGATCCGGTCGTTGTCGTCGACGACCGCGGCGTACGCGGCGAGCCGGGTGTCGTACTCGGTGAAGTGCATGGCGCCGGTCTACCAGACGTCGCCGACACGCCTGCGGATCTGGTCGGCGCTCCCGGCCGGCGAACCCCACTGCGCGGTCAGGTGCCACAACTGCTTCATGGGCTGCACCTCGAAGCGACCCGTGCTGACGGCGTCGCCGATGATGCGGGCGTCGATCAGATCACGCTCGGCGATCTGCAGGCCGATGCGGACCGGCTCGCCGCCGCGATAGTCGATCTGGTGTTGCAGGACGTCGGTGTGCAGCACCTGGCCCTCGTGCCACTCGATCGGCAGGCCGAGGGCCTGTGCCCGCCTTTCGACGGGAGTTGCTCGGAAGCAGGGGTCGAGGACGAGCGCCTCGACATCCTGATCGAGCAGCACTCGCCCGTGCACCTGGGCTTCGACGTAACCGTCCAGCGGGTCGTACAGGACTTCCTGGTTGTTGTCGCCGGTCTGCATCGACTCCTCGTGATGGGTCACGGCGTCCCAGAGTCCGAATCGGCGCGCGGTGGCGAACCTCGCGGGCGACAGCGCAGAGTCCGGGAAGCAGAAGGTGGCCCGGTCGAGCATGTGTTCCTTCAACCGAAGATGGGCCGATCCGAATCGTGGCGCACCGCCGAGCGTCCGATACCGGTGGTTCAACGCGCCGTACTTCGGACGCTCTCCTGCCGGTGCTTCGTCGTAGGCGCCGCCGAACAGCGACTGCTCCCAACGCCACCGGTCGCCCCCGATGTGTGCGGTCAATCCGCCGTTGGACGTGCCTGTGACGAACTGGGAGCGGTACTCGCCGTCGGCGAGCATCGCTTCGAGGATCTCGACTCCGCCGAACCCGCGATCAGGGTGAAAGTTGAAGGTGATGCGGTGATGCCTCGCAAGGGGCTCCCCTGCACAGCGAGGGTCGACATGTGCGACTGCGTCGCGCGCCCACTGACTCTGCATGAATGCAGACTAGAGAGAAGTCGGCGAGTCGGTCGCGGGCATCCGGCGCAGGAGGTCGGCGGTGATGTCGAGGTGACCGCGGTGCTGGGCAAGCTCCTCGTAGATGTGCATCAGAACGCCGCCCTTCGTCGCCACCGCAGCCCGTTCGGGTGCGGTGTAGCCGTCGCGCTCCCCTGCTCTGAGCGCGGAGGCTTCACCGTCGAAGGCGGCCAGATCGCTGTGCAGTTGCGCGCGCTGCGAGCGCACGAGGGCGACCAGGTCGGCGACGGTGCCGGACGACGTGAACTCGGCGTCGCGGTCGCGACCGGTCGTGCGACCGGCCAGTTCCGTTGCGCCCCAGTGCTCCATCACGCCGCAGCAGTGCCGGACGAGCACGTACGGCGAGTTGGCCCCGGGCAGGTCGGGACGGACGTTGACCAAGTCGTCACCGAGTCCTTCGAGCGTGGCGCACATTCCGTCGAGAGCGAGGTCGATGTGGCACAGGACGTCCTGCAGGCCGATCGCGTTGTCAGTCATCGAAATCAGCCGTCTGCGCAGGACCGTTCTCCAGAAGCTGTTTGAAACCGTCCTCGTCGAGGATCGGCACACCGAGTTCCTCGGCCTTGGCCGCCTTCGATCCGGCGTTGGCCCCGATCACGACGTAGTCGGTCTTCTTCGAGACCGACCCGGCCGCCTTGCCGCCGCGGGAGATGATCGCTTCCTTGGCGCCGTCGCGGGTGAATCCTTCGAGCGACCCGGTGACCACCACGGTCAGGCCCTCGAGGGTACGCTCGATCGACTCGTCACGTTCGTCGGCCACCCGCACGCCCGCGGCCGCCCACCGCTCGACGATCTCGCGGTGCCAGTCGCTGCCGTCGCCGTCGAACCAGGCGCGCACGGCCTCGGCGATCACCGGACCGACACCCTCGGTGGCGGACAGTTGCTCCACCTCGGCCTCGCGGATCGCCTCGAGCGATCCGAACTCGGTGGCCAGCGCCCGCGCAGCCGTCGGGCCGACGTGCCGGATCGACAGGGCGACCAGCACCCGCCACAGCGGCTGCTGTTTGGCCTTCTCCAGCTCGTCCATCAGTTTGCCGGTGGTGGCCCGGGGAACGGCCGGCTTGGCCGCGGTGGCCTTGGTGAAGAAGAAAGGCTCGCGTTTGGGCGGCTGCTCGACACCGGCCTTCTTGCGTCGGCGCCACACCATGACCTCGGCGAGGTCGTCGGGCACCAGGTCGAACAGCCCCGCCTCGTTGGCGAGCACCGGCTGCTGCGGTGGGTCGACCTCGGGGTCGGCGTCGTCGGGGCGGCCGTAGTCGGGGTCGGTGAGCGCGATCGCGGCCTCCCAACCCATCGCCTCGATGTCGAACGCTCCCCGCGACGCGAGCGAGAACATCCGCTCCCTCAGCTGCGCCGGGCAGGCGCGCGAGTTGGGGCAACGTATGTCTTTGTCGCCCTCCTTCTCGTATGCCAATGTCGTTCCGCAGGAAGGGCATTCGGTCGGCATCACGAACTCGCGCTCGGTGCCGTCACGCAACTCGGCGACCGGCCCGACGATCTCCGGGATGACGTCGCCCGCTTTGCGCAACACCACCGTGTCGCCGATGAGCACGCCCTTGCGTTTCACCTCGAACGCGTTGTGCAGGGTGGCCATCTCGACGGTCGACCCGGCCACCTTCACCGGCTCCATCACCCCGAACGGGGTGACGCGGCCGGTGCGGCCGACGTTGACCCGGATGTCGAGCAGCTTGGTGTTGACCTCCTGCGGCGGGTACTTGTACGCGATCGCCCAGCGCGGTGCGCGGGAGGTGTTGCCGAGGGCACGCTGCGCGGGCACCTCGTCGATCTTGATCACGATGCCGTCGAGTTCGTGCTCGACGTCGTGGCGGTGGTCGCCGTAGTAGTCGACGAACGCGATCACCTCGTCGGGGCTCGACACCACCTTCGCGGTGTCGGTGACCGGCAGGCCCCACGCCCGCAGCAACTCATACGCCCGGCTCTGCCGCTCGATGGTGAGGCCCTCGCGGTGACCGATGCCGTGGACCAACATCCGCAGCGGGCGCGACGCGGTGACCCGCGGGTCTTTCTGGCGCAGCGAGCCGGACGCCGTGTTGCGCGGGTTGGCATAGGGCGGCTTGCCCTGCTCGACCAAGTCGGCGTTCAGCTGCTCGAACGCCTCGACCGGCAGGAACACCTCGCCGCGGATCTCGACGACCTTCGGCACCGCGACATCGCCGGTGGCATTCAGCCGATGCGGGATGCCCTCGATGGTGCGCGCGTTGAGGGTGATGTCCTCACCCGTCGAACCATCACCGCGCGTCGCGGCGCGCACCAGCGCGCCGTCCTCGTAGAGCAGGTTGATCGCCAGCCCATCGATCTTCAGCTCGCACAGGAAGTGGATGTCGCCGCCCGCCTCACGCTGCGCGCGGGCGAGCCACTCGCGCAGTTCGGTCTCGTCGAAGACATTGTCGAGGCTCAGCATCCGCTCGAGGTGGTCGACCGGGGCGAACTCGGTGCTGAACGTGCCACCGACCCGCTGGGTCGGGCTCTCGGGCACCCGCAGCGTTGGGTGCTCCTGCTCCAGCGCCTCGAGTCGGCGCAGCAAGGTGTCGTAGTCGGCGTCGCTGACCGTGGGTGCGTTGCGAACGTAGTAGGCGAACTGGTGGTCGTTGATCTGCTCGACCAGTTCGGCCCACTCGTGGCGGGCCTGCTCGGGCACGTCGGTCGTCTCGTTCTGCACGACGACCATCCTGCCTCAGCCCGCCGACAGGCTCTCGCTCGCTTCGCCGAGCAGTTCGGTGGCCTGCGCCAGCGTGCGCAGGTGGCCCGGCACGCTCGTCGGCGCGACGGCCGCCAGGCCACAGGCCGGGGTCAGCACCACGCGGTGCAGGTCGGCCCCGGTGAGCCCGATCTCGCGCCACGACCTCAGCAGCGGGTCGACGACCTTCTCCGGCCGCACCGCACCCGCGTCGGTGGCGAGGGCGCCCGCCCACAGCGTGCGGCCCGACTCGACGAGTTCGGCGATGCCGTCCCATTGCCGGGGTTTGACCAACGAGATGTCGATCGCCAGGTCGAGCCCGTCGACCCGCCGCACCAGCGGCACCGGCACGTTCGGTGCGCAGCAGTGCAGCACCTGCGCCACCACCAGTTCGGCCACCGCGTCTCGCACGTGCTCCAGACCGTCGACGACGACGCCCTGTTCGACCGGGCGCACACGTCCAAAGCCCGATGCCGTGGGCAGCGCACCGGCGAGCACCGCCGGCAACGAGGGTTCATCCCATTGCAGGACGAGTTCGGCGTCCGGCACGAGTCGGGCCACCTGCTGCAGGTGTTCGCGCACCGATTCGGCCACCGACTGCACGAGATCGCGCGCGGCCCCCGGGTCGGTGAGCACCCGTTCTCCGCGCGGTAGGGCGAGCGAGGCCGCCAACGTCCACGGGCCGCACCACTGCACCTTGAGCCGGCCGCTCCAGCCGTCGAACGCCTCCGCCAGCTCGTCGAGGTCCTGTCGCAGGTAGGCCGCACCGCGGCGCGCGTCGAGGCCCGAACTGTCGGCCAGCCGCCACCCCGAAGGCTGCAGGTCGACCCCGAGACCGACCAGATGCGACGCGGCGCGACCGATCATGTCTGCCCCCGGACCACGCGCAGGAAGCTCGGGCAGGAACGGTATTCCCTTGTCCCCCACAAGATCCCGCACCATCCGGACGGTGTCACGCACATCTGTGCCCGGCATGCTGCCGATCGCGCTGAAGGTCGGTTGGGTCACGGCCAGACACTACGGCAGTGGCCGGCCCGGTGCGGGCCGGCCACTGCCGTTCGGTTCCCTGGCGTTCGGATCCCTGCGGTTCAGATCACTGATAGGTGCTCACTGCACCGAGGAGAGCGGCTTGTTGCCGATGCCCTTCATCGACTTGGTGACCTTCGTGCCGTTGGTCTCCACGAAGCAGGCCGTGATCTGGACGCCCCGCTTCCAGCCCGACTCCGGCGAACTGTTCTGCGACGGGATGATGTCGGTCCGGGTGGTGGTGCCGAGGTACTTCTGGCTGATCGGCTTGCACTTTGCGTACATCGCGGCGTTGTTCTTCGCGAGGCCCGGGTAGGGGTCACCGAACTTGCCGGTCATGAAACCGCCGGTCGACTCCGCGACGTGCGGGCCGTTGCAGGGGGTCAGCTTGACCGAGTCGCCGCTCGGCAGCGAGCTGGTGCAGAACTGGTACTTGTCGAAGCCGTCCTTCTTGATGGCGTCCTTGGCCGAGTAGTTGATCGACTGCACGCCGCTGTCGTCGTTCTTGTACAGCATCACGACGCAGGCGATGCGCTCGTTCGACTTCGGGTCCTTCGACGGCGTGATGCCGTCGCCCAGCCACAACGTGCCGTACGCCGGACCACCGGTGTAGGTGCCGGCGGCGCTGAGGCAGGTGTAATTGCGCAGCGCCGTGCGCTTCACCAGGTCGTCGGTGTACTGCGTGTTGGGCACCACAGCGCTGACCTCCAGCTCGTGGTTGTCGGTGCAGGCGACCTTCTCGTAGGTCTTGTTGCGCAGGCAGTCGCCCACCGCGAAGTCGACCGGCGCAGTCGTGGTCGTGGTGGAGCTGGTGCTCGACGAGGTCGACGTCTCGCTGCTGGTCGAGCTGGAGCTCGACGTGGTGTCGCTGCTCGAGCTGCTGCTGGTGGACGTGGAGCTCTGCGTCGTCGACGGCTGACCGGCTTCGACGGTCGGCCCGTCGCTGCCCCCACAGGCCGCCAGCACGACCGACATCCCCACAGCTGCGAACGCAGCGAACGACCGCTTCATCATCTTGCTCTCTCCCTTGGTGACGGCTCGGGCCAAGCGTATCGACGCGCGCGACGCCGGTCCGGTTCCGGCAGCGGAAAGTTCGGGCTCAGCGAGCCCTGGCCGTGCGCGTGATCGTCGCCGAACCGACCACCCGGGTGCTCTCGTAGAGCACCACCGACTGGCCGGGGGCGACCCCGCGGGTGCGCCGGTCGAGCCGGACGACGACGTCGTCGCCCTCGGCGGTGACGGTCGCGGGGAACTCCTCGCCGTGCGCCCGCAGCTGGGCACCGAGCCGCACCTCGCCCACCGGCGGTGGTCCGGGCCAGCGCGTGTGCGAGCCGTGGATCTCGTCGACCCCGAGCAGTTCCTCGGTGCCCACCACCACCGTGTTCGTCTTCGGCTGCACGTCGATCACGAAACGCCGCGCCCCGTCGGCACGTGGCACCTTCAGCCCGAGGCCGCGCCGCTGGCCGATCGTGTAGGCGAACGCACCTTCGTGCTCCCCCACGACCTCACCGGTCTCGTCGACGATCGGGCCGGTCTCGGCGCCGAGGCGCTGGGTGAGCCAGCCCTGCGTGTCACCGTCGGCGATGAAGCAGATGTCGTGGCTGTCCGGCTTCTTGGCGACCGAGAAGCCGCGCTCGGCGGCTTCCTTGCGGATGTCGGGCTTGGTCGTGTCGCCGAGCGGGAAGAAGGAGTGGGCGAGCTGGTCGGCATCGAGCACGCCGAGCACGTACGACTGGTCCTTGGCCATGTCGACCGCGCGATGCAGTTCGCGACCGTTCGAACCCTCGACGATCTGCGCGTAGTGGCCGGTGGCGACGGCGTCGAACCCGAGCGCGAGCGCCTTGTCGAGCAGGGCCGCGAACTTGATCCGTTCGTTGCACCGCAGACACGGGTTCGGGGTGCGGCCGGCACGGTACTCGGCGACGAAGTCGTCGACGACGTCCTCCCGGAACCGCTGCGCCATGTCCCACACGTAGAAGGGGATGCCGAGCTTGTCGGCGACCCGGCGGGCGTCGCCGGCGTCCTCGATCGTGCAGCACCCCCGGGCCGACTCACGCAGGGTCGCGGCCGACTGCGACAGCGCCAGATGCACCCCGACGACCTCGTGGCCGGCGTCGAGCATGCGGGCGGCGCTGACCGCCGAGTCGACGCCGCCACTCATCGCTGCGACAACGCGCATCAGTTGCCCCTCCCTGCGTGGTGCGCCCGCCGGGCGCGTTCGATCGCCGCCGGCAATGCGGCGAGAATCGCGTCGACGTCCGACTCGGTGCTGGTGCGGCCGAAGGTGAGCCGGAGCGCGCCGCGCGCCTCCTGCTCGGTGAGCCCCATCGCGAGCAGCACGTGGCTCGGCTGCGGCACCCCGGCCTGGCAGGCCGACCCGGTCGAGCACTCGATGCCGGCCGCGTCGAGCAGGTACAGCAGCGAGTCGCCGTCACACCCGGGCACCCGCAGGTGGACGTTGCCCGCGAGTCGGCGCTCGATGTCGCCTTCGGTGTAGGGCCCGCTCACGGAGATGTCGAAACCGAGGTCGAGCGCGCCCTTCACCAACCGGTCGCGCAGACCGGCGATGCGGCGCGACTCCACGTCGAGCTCCGCGACGGCCGCTGTGAGAGCGACCGCGAGTCCGCGGATGGAGGCGACGTCGAGGGTGCCCGACCGCAATTGCCGCTCCTGCCCGCCGCCGTGCGTGAGCGGGACGAGCTTGACGTCGCGCCGGGCGAGTAGGGCTCCGACACCCTGCGGCCCGCCGAACTTGTGGCCGGACAGGCTCAACAGGTCGGCTCCGCTGGCGGCGAAGTCGACCGGGACGTGGCCCACGGCCTGCACCGCGTCGGTGTGGAACGGGACACCGAATTCCCTTGCCACCGAGGCGATCTCGGCGATCGGCGCGATCGCGCCGACCTCGTTGTTGGCCCACATCGAGGTGACGATCGCGTAGCCGTCGCCGTCGTCCGCCAGCAGTTCGCGCAGGGCCTGCGCGCTCGGCACTGCTTCGGCGTCGACCTCGAGCCAGGACACCGTGGCGCCCTCGGACTTCACGAGGTACTCGACCGGGTCGAGCGAGGCGTGGTGCTCGGTGGTGCCGACGACGAGACCGCGGCGGTTCGCGTCATGGCCGACGGCGTACCGGTACGAACCCTTGATCGCGATGTTGTTGCTCTCGGTGCCGCCGCTGGTGAAGACGACCTCCGACGGCGCGGCGCCGAGCGCCTCGGCGATCTGCTCGCGCGACTCCTCGACGACGCGCCGCGCCGACCGTCCCGCCGTGTGCAGGGACGACGCATTGCCGACGACACCGAGTTGTTCGGCCATCGCCTCGATCACCTCGGGACGAACATTCGTCGTCGCGGCGTGGTCGGCATAGACGTGGGAGCTCACTCGCTCGATTTTACGACTGTTTGCCCAGTGGTCCCGACGCCCGCACAGCACCGGGTGTTTGGGAGACTTTGCACAGCCACCATCTCGAACCCGAGGAAACACCCGAATGACCGCACGGCTTCGCCTGATCGCAGCGCCCCTCGCGGCGGCACTGACCCTCGTCGGATGCTCCTCGGCCGGCACGGCGACACCGTCGACCAGCAGCACGAGCCGCGCACCCGAGGTCACGTGTTCGTCGGGCAAGGCGCCGTCGTACGGCGGTGACACCGCGGCGTTCGACTCACCGGTGCCGGTGGAGAGCACCTCGGCGCTGACAGCTCAGGTGTCCGAGCCGACCCTCAGCTCCGCGCCGGCGCCTGCCGAAGGGCTGCGCATCGCGCAGGTCAAGGTCAACGCACGCGTGGTCACCAACGGTGTGTTCGCGATGCATCCGGAGGCGTTCGTGCTCGCCGACCCCTCGGGCGCCCTCTGCCCGCAGCCTGCCAAGAACCCGCTCCGGGATGGGCTGCAGGTCGCACAGGTCGACGAATCCCACTCCGCCGTAGGCACTTTGGCGTTCGTCGTGCCCGCCGAAGCCAACCTGTCCAACTACACCGTCTACTACCTGGCGCAGCCGGGTGCCCCGAAGGCGGTCGCGGCTTGGTCGGGCGAGGGTTCGGCCCCGTCCACGGCCGCAGCCACAACCACCTGCTCCGCGAACCGCTCCGGCATCAAGCTGGACGGCGCGAAGGACCAACCGTTCGGCAAGCCGTTCAGCACCGGTGACAACACGATCTCGTTGGAGGTCACCCCGAGCACCCCGTGGGGCCGCGCGCTGGAGCCCGGACAGAACCAACCCAACGACGTCAGCGGCGTCGTCGTCGGACTCGACGTGACGGCGAAGGGTGCGGTCGGCTTCGTCGAGCGCAACCAGTTCCAGTTGCTCGACGACAAGGGCAACCTGTGCCGTTACAACGAGCTGGGCAGTGACGGCGAGACCCTCACCAGCACGCTCGTCGACCCGGGCAAGCCGCGCCGGTTCTACTTGGTGTTCTGGACGCCGAAGGGTTCGGAGGTCGCCGGCTGGAAGCTGCTGTACCTGCCCGAGCCGTCCGACAAGAAGGTCGTCGCCACCTGGACGGTCAACCGCAGCGCCACCTCACCGACCGCGTCCTCACCGGCGACCAGCTCGCCGGCCACCAGTTCGCCGGCGACCAGCTCGTCGGTCAGCGCTCCCGCACCGACGAAATGAGCCGGTCGAGCACCCGCGCGTCGGCCCGCAGGCCGTCGTGCAGGAACTCGTTGGTGATCCAGGGGCGCATCCCGCCCAGCAGTTCGGCGGTTGCCATGGAGTGTTGGCGCAGCACGTAGGGGTCGTCGTAGTAGACGGCTGCGGCGCACGGCACCTCGTTGCGGGCCAGCACCTGCGCGTCGTACAACTTCGGCCAGTCACGCGCGGCGAGCAGGTCGGCCACCTTCCTCAGCCTGTGCAGCCCCCACACCTCATCGAGCAGCCACGGGAAGGGATGCTCGGCGGTGAGCATGGTCGGGTCGTCGCGGAACGAGCTGGGCATCACCCGGTCGCAGGACCAGCCGGTCACTCCCCCGTCCGCGTAACACGCCTCGTGCAGCACCGTGTAGATCGGCGTGGACGCCGGGAACGGCAGCAGCCCGCCGACAGCCGCCGCGAACATCGGCGACTGCGGGTCGCGCTCGAGCAGGTAGTGCAACTGCTCCGAGCCGTACGACATGCCGAGGCCTGCTCCGAGTTGCCGAAAACGCCTGGTGGACAGCGGGGTCCGATCCGGGAGCTCGACCCTTCCGGTCGGTCCTTCCAACAGATCGACGATGCGCCGGACGGCGTCACGGTCACCGGGAAAACGTGCGTAGTGCCGCTCGACCAGTTCGGCGGTGCGCTCGTAGGTGGCGGCGTAGATCTCGTCGACGGACAGCCCGACCGGCGGCACCCCGCCGGTGAACATCACTTCGGCGAGGCTGTCCGGAAAACGACTGAGGTAGTTGAGCGCGCAGAAGCCACCGAAGGACTGCCCCAGCAGGCTCCACCGCTCGACGCCGAGGTGCTCGCGCAGCAACTCGCAGTCACGCACGATCGAATCGGCGCGGAAGTTGGCGAGATATTCGGCATACTCCTGCGCGGTGCGACTGTCACTGCTGCTGACCGGAGTCGACAGGCCCGTGCCCCTTTGGTCGAGCAGCAGCACCCGGTAGTCACGCACCGCACGCGCGATCCAGCCCGGCCCGATCGGCGCGGTCGACGGACGCGGGCTCTCCCCGCCCGGGCCGCCCTGCAGGAACACCAGGTAGGGCTTGTCGCCGCCGTCGGCCGACGCGACCTCGCGGGCGTAGACCTCGATCGTCTCCCCGGACGGGTGATCGTGGTCGAGCGGCACCATGATGCGATGCCCAGTCAGGACGAGCCCGCCCCGACGCTCGACGACGGGTGCGGCAGCAGCAGTGACATCAGCCATGTGCCCCACCGTATTCGGCGCCCGGACGCGGCGACGCCCGCCCCGGTGAACCGGGACGGGCGTCGTGCGTTGGTGCGTCGGAGCGGGATCAGGCCTTCGTCTGCTTGACCGCCTCGGTGGCCTGCGGCAGCACCTCGAAGAGGTCGCCGACGACACCGAAGTCGACCAGCTCGAAGATCGGCGCTTCCTCGTCCTTGTTGATCGCGACGATCGTCTTGGACGTCTGCATGCCGGCGCGGTGCTGGATCGCACCGGAGATGCCCGCCGCGACGTACAGCTGCGGCGAGACCTGCTTGCCGGTCTGGCCGACCTGGTTGGAGTGCGGGTACCAACCGGCGTCGACCGCGGCGCGCGACGCACCGACAGCGGCACCGAGGGTGTCGGCGAACTCCTCGACCGGGCCGAAGTCGCCGCCGGTGCCGCGACCGCCGGAGACCACGATCGCGGCCTCGGTGAGCTCGGGGCGACCCGACTTCTGCTTCGGCTGACGGTCGGTGATCTTGGCGCCCTTGGCGGCGTCGGAGACCTGCACGTCGACGTCGACGACGGTCGCGCCGGCCTGCGAAGCGGTCGGCGGCAGGACGTTCGGCTTCACGGTGATGATCGGGAAGCCCTTGGTCACCTGCGACTTGGTGGTGTACGAACCGGCGAAGACCGACTGGGTCGCGGTGACGCTGTCGCCGTCGACCTCGACGGCCGACGCGTCGGTGATCAGACCGGCTTCGGCCTTGATCGCCAGGCGCGCAGCGGCTTCCTTGTTGTGCGGCGTCGACGGCAGCAGCACGGCAGCCGGCGAAGCCTGCTGGACGACGGCGTACAGCGCCTCGGCCAGCGGGGCCACCAGGTAGTTCTGCACGTCGTCGTTGTCGATGACGTAGACCTTCTCGGCACCGAACTGCGCGAGGCGCGGACGCGCGGCCTCGACGTTCTTGCCGACGAAGACCGCCGACGGGGTGCCGATCTGGCGGGCGATGGTGAGCAGTTCGGCGGTCGTCTTCTTGACGGTGCCGTCGGTGTGGTCGACCAGAACGAGAACTTCAGCCATTACGAATCTCCTTGTCTCGTAACCGGATCAGACGAACTTCTGAGCGGACAGGAACTCGGCGAGCTTCTTGCCGCCGTCACCCTCGTCGGTGACGATCGTGCCCTGCTCGCGCGGCGGACGCTTGTCGGCCGTGACGACCTTGGTCCACGAGTTCTCCAGGCCCACCTGCCCGGCGTCGACACCGAGGTCGGCCAGCGACCAGGTCTCGACCGGCTTCTTCTTGGCGGCCATGATGCCCTTGAACGAGGGGTAGCGCGCCTCGTCGGTCTGGTCGGTGACGCCGATGAGGGCCGGCAGCGAGGCCTCGAGGGTCTCGCTGGCGACGTCGCCGTCACGACGGCCGGTGACGGTGCCGCCCTCGACCTTGACCTCGGACAGCTGGGTGACCTGCGGCAGGCCCAGGCGCTCGGCGAGCATCGCCGGCACGACGGCCATCACGCCGTCGGTCGAGGCGACACCGGTCATCACGATGTCGGGGGTGCCGATCTTCTTGATCGCCTCGGCGAGCACCAGCGAGGTGGCGACGGCATCGGAGCCGGCGATCGCGTCGTCGACGACGTGGACACCCTTGTCGGCGCCCATCTGCAGGGCCTTCTTCAGCGCGTCTGCGGCAGCGTCGGGACCGACGGTGAGCACGGTGACTTCACCCTCCCCCGCCTCGACGATGCGCAGGGCCTGCTCGACCGCGTACTCATCCAGTTCGGAGAGCAGGCCGTCGACACCCTCGCGGTCGGTGGTGTTGTCGTCCTCGAACGTGCGGTCGCCTTGGGCGTCCGGCACGTACTTGACGCATACGACGATGTTCATGCGCGTCCTTCTGTCGTTGTGGAGCGACCACCGCCGGGCGCGGCGGACCGCAAATTTGGACTGGGTTCAGCGTACCTTTTTGTTACTCGCCAGTAACGCCCGGGGTCGGCCTATCGGCTCAGTTGTTGCGGATGTAGAGCAGCAGCATCCCAATACCGGTCAGCAGCACGATGATCCACGGCGCCAGCTTGTTCAGCAGCAACGCCATACCCTTCTGGCCCGTGCCCGGAGCCGACGTGATCACGTCGGCCTTGTTGCCGAGCACGGCGTCGGCGATGGCCGCGCCGAGCACCAGCAGCAGACCCACCGCGAACGGGATGGCCGGTGCCATGCCGAGCACCTCGTCGGTGTCCTGCCGCATCTCGGCCCAGCCCCACAGGGCGAGGAACATGCCGATGAGACCGATGACCGCCAGCGCGATCGCACGCACCCGAGACTGCGCGGCCGCCTTGGTGTTCGGCAGGATCACGCTCTCCGCGTAGGGCACCGGCTCACCGAACAGCGCCAGCGGCTTCTCGCCCTCCGCCTTGCACTTGTCGTCGATCGCCTCGAGCGCCGCGTTGACGACCGCTCCGGTCGCGCCCCGCTCGGTCAGCTTCGCAACGAAGGGCTCCTGCCACTGCGAGGGGATGTTCCATTGCTTGATCGTCACTTCAGGTTCCTTTCTGGCCCGAACAAGACGAAGGGTAGTGCCGAACCGCGCCTTCGCGGCGCAGACGGCACCACCCTTCGGTGACATTGCAGTGACCGTGCAGCGCTCGTGGGGTGACCACGGCGCCACGGTCGACGTCACTCGCCGCTGAACTGGGCCTTACCGGGGCCGTTCTCGACGAACGAATCCATCCCGATCTGCTGGTCCTTGGTGGCGAAAAGCCCTGCGAACTGGGTGCTCTCGATGCGCAGCGCCGTCGCCAGGTCGACCTGCAGACCCTGGTCGATCGAGGCCTTCGCCGCGCGCAGCGCCAGCCGCGGACCGTTGACGAACGGGGCGACCTTCTTCTTGGCCGCTTCCAGCACCGCCCCCGGCTCGCACAGTTCGTCGACGAGGCCGATCGCAAGCGCCTCCTGAGCGTCGATCATCCGACCGGTGAACACAAGGTCCTTGGCCTTCGCCGGGCCGACCAGACGCGTCAGGCGCTGCGTGCCGCCGGCGCCCGGAATGATCCCGAGCAGGATCTCCGGCTGACCGAGCTTCGCGTCGCTGGCGGCGACGCGGAAGTCGCAGGTCATCGACAGCTCGCAGCCGCCGCCGAGCGCGTAACCGGCCACGGCCGCAACGGTCGGCACCGGGATGGCCGCGACCGCCGCGAAGCAGTCCTGCAGCCGTCCGGCGCGCTTGACCATCTCGGCGTAACCGGCGGTGCGCATCTCCTTGATGTCGGCACCGGCCGCGAACACCTTCTCGCCGCCGTAGACGATAACCGCGCGCACCCCGTCGTCACGGGAAAGGTCGAGCGCCGCCGCGGCCAGGCCTTCCTGCACCTCTTCGTTGAGCGCGTTCATCTTGGGCCGCTCGATGCGCAGCACCGCGATGCCGTCGGCGATCTCGGTGCTGACGAACTCGCCGTACTGCGTCATCAGGCGCCCTCGGGCCCGGTGGCCGCGTGCGGTCCGTCGGTGGTGGCGGCCTGGTGCCACATCTGCACCGCCTGCACGACCATCTGGGTGGTCGACTGCAGCAGCATGCTCAGGTCGGACTCGGGGATGATGAGGTGCTCGCCGGTGACGACGAGATTGCCGTTGGCGATGCCGGCCTTGATGATGTTGAGGCTCAGCGTGATGTCGTTGGCAGCCAGCAGACGCTCGGTCAGGTCGGCCGGGACGTCGTCGCCGATCTGCCACTGGCCGAAGACGCGGATCATCGCCGGCTCGCCGTCGATGGCGCGGACGAACAACTGCTGCGGTACGGCGCCCTCGGGAGCCTCTTCGGTGACCGGCACCAGGTAGCTCACGTCGCCGTCCTCGTCGACGGTGGCCTCGAGACCGAGCCCGCGCAGGGCCTCGACCACACGGTCGCGGGCCGGCGACTCGTCGTCCGGGCCGGCAAAGGTGGGCACACCCACCGCCGGGTCCTGCTGGTCGCCGTTCAGTCCGGCCTGCTCCGGCTGGTTTCCGGGCGTCGGGAAGTTCGGGAGTGCTGTGGGATCAGTCATAGCCGCCACGGTAGTCGACCGTAGGCTGAGCGCCATGCCCACCCGCGAGCCGATCGGCGACACCACCCCGTCCCCCACCAGGCCGCACGCGGTCGCGCTGCGCTCGCTCGATGCCCCAGCCGCCCCAGGCGTCACCCTCGTGCCCGGTGGCGCCGTCTTCTCGGTCGTCTCCGACCGGGCGAGTTCGGTCGAGTTGTGCCTGTTCGACGACCGCGGCGTGGAGACCCGGCTGCCGCTGGTGCGCCACCGGGGCGGCACCTGGTGCGGACGCGTCGACGGCGTCGGCCCCGGGCAGCGGTATGCGTATCGGGCGAACGGCCCGTGGTCGCCCGAGCAGGGGTTGCGGTTCAACCCCGCCAAGCTGTTGATGGACCCGTACGCGCGCTCGATCGAGGGCGAGGTGCACTGGAAACCAACGGTTTTCGGCCACACAGTCGATGAACGGTTCGGCGGCGACGGCACCGTGCGCGACCCGCGCGACAGCGCCCCGTCGATGCCGCGCAATGTCGTGATCGACGACGGGTTCGATTGGGAGGACGACCGACACCCGTACGTGCCGTGGGACCGCACGCTCATCTACGAGGCCCATGTGCGCGGCCTGACGATGACCAATCCGGACGTGCCGCCGCACCTGCGCGGCACCTACGCGGGGGTCGCGCACCCGGCCACGATCACGCACCTGCAGCGGCTCGGCGTGACGGCGATCGAGCTGCTTCCGGTACACGCGTCGACCTCCGAGCCGCATCTGGTGCAGCTGGGGCTGTCTAACTACTGGGGTTACAACACGCTCGGGTTCTTCGCGCCGCAGCCCGGCTATGCCGCGGCGTCCGATCCGCAAGGTGTCATCGACGAGTTCAAGGGCATGGTGAAGCTGCTGCACCGCGCCGGCATCGAGGTGATTCTCGACGTCGTCTACAACCACACCGCGGAGCAGGGCGCTGCCAGCGGGGCGACGTTGTCGTGGCGTGGCCTCGACCAGGCGTCGTACTACCGGCTCGACGCCCGCGGCCAGGACGTCGACGTCACCGGCTGTGGCAACACCCTCGACATGACCCACGAAACGCCCTACCGGATGGCGCTCGACTCGCTGCGCTACTGGGTCAGCGAGATGCACGTGGACGGTTTCCGGTTCGACCTGGCCGTGGCCCTCGGTCGGGAGCGCGACGACGCGTTCCACCCCGATCATCCGTTCCTGCTCGCATTGCGCACCGACCCGGTGCTCAGCGGGGTGAAGCTCATCGCCGAGCCGTGGGACATCGGGGCGCACGGCTGGCACACCGGCGAGTTCCCCGCGCCGATGGCCGACTGGAACGACAAATTCCGGGACGCTGCGCGCACTTTCTGGTTGCGCGACGTGGGCGCCGACAGCGCCGGCCACCCCGGTCACGGCGTGGCTGAGCTCGCCACCCGCATCAGCGGGTCGCGCGACGTCTTCGGCAGCCGCTGCCCGATGGCGTCCGTCAACTACGTCACCGCGCACGACGGCTTCCCGCTGGCCGACCTCACCGCCTACGACCGCAAACACAACGGCACCAACGGCGAAGGAAACCGCGACGGCTCCGACAACAACCTGTCGTGGAACTTCGGCGTCGAAGGGCACTCCGCGGCCGGCGACGACCTCGAGGCGCTGCGGCGCCGCGCCGTCCGCAACCTGCTGGCGACGCTGCTGCTCAGCTCGGGTGTGCCGATGCTGCTCGGCGGCGACGAGTTCGGCCGCAGTCAGGGCGGCAACAACAACGCCTACTGCCAGGACAACGAGATCAGCTGGTTCGACTGGCGTCTGCAGCCCTGGCAGCGCGACCTGATCGACACGACCGCTTTCCTGTCGGCGCTGCGGGCCGCCCACCCGGTGCTGCGACAGCGCGAGTTCTTCCCCGGCGACGCGATCCGGGGTGACGAACTCGCCGCCTTGCACTGGCACGGCATCGACGGCGAGCTGATGACCGAGCACCAGTGGAACGACGGCTCGGTGCGCACCATGCAGGTGATCTTCGACGGCGCCGACGTCGGCGACGACCTGGTGCTGGTGGTGCTGCACGGTTCGGCGAACCCGGCGCCCGTCGTGCTCCCGAGGGCCGAGAACGGTTACTCGTGGGAACTGTTGTGGGACAGCGCCGTCGAGAAACCTGCCGACGTGCCGTCGAGCACGGTCCAGCCCGGGTCGGAGTACGCGATGCGAGCGGTGTCGATGGCGGTGTTCAAGTCGCCGTCGCGCGAGGAACCCTGACGGCGCCGGGCGTCCGTCCGGTTCAGGCCGAGCGGTCGGCGCGGTCGGCGCGGTCGCGGCGCAGCAACCACCAGAGGCCCACGATCGGCAGCACCAGCGGTATGTAGCCGTAGCCCTGCCCGAAGTGCGACCACACCGTCTTGTCGTGGAAGCGTGCGGTGTCGGCGTAGCTCCAGACGCCGACGGCGAGCACTCCGAACAGTTCGAAGCCGATGGTCGCGAGTGCCAGGCGGGCGCGGTCGCCCAAGGCCAACGCGACCGTCGCCACGATGTAGACGACGGCAGCCAGCGCCGACAACAAGTACGGCAGCGGCGGGTGGGGCCAGCTCTGCGCGACCTGCATGATCGAGCGACCGGTGGCGGCCAGCGCGAAGACTCCGTAGACGGCGACCAGGATGCGGCCGGGTCCGGCGTTCGTGGCTGTGCTGTTGGCCGTGTTCTGGGTTGTGTTCGTCATGCGTGACCGCCCCACAACTGCACCAGTCGCACCGTCATGACCAGCAGCCCCAGCCCGGTGACGGCGAGCACGCCTGTGCCCCAACGGGTCTCGCGATCGGCGAATCCCCAGAAGGCGGCGATGGGGGTGGCGATCACCATGCCGATCAGGTACGCCGCGAAAACGCCCTTGTTCATGTGTGAGTCGGCGTCGTTCCAAGTGACCAGCCCGGCGACGAGCGCCACGACCATGATGAGTTCGGCCGCGCACAACAGGTAGAACAACGGGTTGTCGATGGATCGGCCGCGGACGGTCAACCAGGCGGCATAGCCGGCCAGCACCACCAGCGCCGCCCCGAGCAGATAGGCGATCGGCAGGAACACGCCGCACATCGTACGTTCGCGAAAGTTTGCAACCCCGCGCGCCTGCCACGCGTGTCGCCCGAACATTCGCGAGGTCGGGTAAGCAACGTCATAGGCGCGGGACTTTCCATCGGGCCACCCGACACGGCAGGCTTGGCGCGACTCGCCCGAACGGGTGAGTCGCCGCACGACCCACATCCGAGCGCATGCCCACCGGACAACCGCCCGAATTCGACGGAGCCTTTCGAATGACCGACACCAGCCGCGGCGAGTACGCCAGCGACGAACTGCAGACCACCGACGTCCATCGCATCGGCCCCACCATGCCGATGAGCAGCGAGCGCGCGTCGGGCCCGGTCGAGGCTCCCGACAAGACGGTCGAGGAATTCGTCGCCGCCTTCCTCAACGAGCTCAACTTCGGTCAGGGTGTGCTGCTGTCGCGCTCGACCATCAACGACCAGTACCTCGCGCTGGCGCGCACCGTGCGCCAGTACCTCATGGCGGGCTGGTTGGAGACCGGCGTGCAGCGCCGGGAGAGCGGCCGCAAGACGATCGGTTACCTGTCGGCCGAATACCTGCTGGGCCGTCAGCTGAGCAACGCCCTGCTGGCCACCGACCTGCAGGACATCGCCGACGAGGCGATGAAGCAGTGCGGCATCGACATCGCGGCGCTGCGGGCACAGGAGATCGAGCCGGGACTCGGCAACGGCGGCCTCGGCCGCCTCGCGGCCTGCTTCGTCGACTCGTTGGCGACGATGGACGTTCCGTGCATCGGCTACGGCATCCGCTACGAGTACGGCATCTTCCGCCAGACCTTCGAGGACAACCGGCAGGTCGAGGTGCCCGACTCCTGGCTGTCGCTCGGCAGCCCGTGGGAGTTCCCGCACCCCGAGCGCCAGGTGCGCGTCGACTTCGGCGGCCGCACCGAGACGTACACCGACGACCAGGGCCGTGAGCGCAGCCGGTGGATCCCGGACTGGAACGTGCTGGGTATCCCCTACCACCACATGGTTCCGGGTTTCCGCAACGGCACCGTCAACACGCTGCGCCTGTGGAGCGCCAAAGCGACCCAGGCGTTCGACCTGCAGATCTTCAACTCCGGTGACTACGCCGCCGCGGTGCGCGCGCAGACCTTCGCCGAGAACATCTCCAAGGTGCTCTACCCGGAGGACTCCACCCCGCAGGGCAAGGAGCTGCGCCTGCAGCAGCAGTACTTCTTCGTCGCGTGTTCGCTGCACGACTTCATCCAGAACACGCTGCCGCAGGACTTCGATCTGCGCCGCCTGCCCGAGCGCATCATCTTCCAGCTGAACGACACCCACCCGGTGATAGCCATCCCCGAGTTGATGCGAATCCTGGTCGACCGCAAGGGATTCGACTGGGACGAGGCGTGGGACATCACCCGCCAGTGCTTCGCCTACACGTGCCACACCCTGCTGCCGGAGGCCTTGGAGGTGTGGTCGGCCGAACTGCTCGGCAGACTGCTGCCGCGCCACCTCGAGATCATCTACCGCATCAACAAGGAGTTCCTCGAGGAGGTCCGCGAGACCTTCCCAGGCGACGAGATGCGCATCCGCAGCATGTCGATCATCGCCGAGCACCCCGAGCGTTCGGTGCGGATGGCCTACCTCGCAACCATCGGCAGCTCGAAGGTCAACGGTGTCGCCGAACTGCACTCGCAGCTTCTGCGCGACAAGGTGCTGCCGGAGTTCTCGCAGTACTGGACCGAGAAGTTCACCAACGTCACCAACGGCATCACCCCACGCCGCTTCGTCTTCCTGGCCAACCGGCGCCTGTCCGACCTGATCACCGACAAGATCGGTTCGGGCTGGGTGACCGACCTGGAGCGCCTGCGCGACCTCGAGCCGTACGCCGACGACGCCGACTTCCGTGCCGAGTTCGCGGCCGTGAAGCAGGCGAACAAGGAGCGGCTGTTCAAGGTGCTCCAGGCGCGCGACGGCATCGAGTTGCCCGAGCACGCGATGCTCGACGTGATGGTCAAGCGGTTGCACGAGTACAAGCGCCAGTCGTTGAAGCTGCTGCACATCGTGTCGACCTACGAGTCGATCATCTCCGGACGCATGCGTGCCGAGGACGCCGTGCCGCGCACCTTCGTGTTCGGCGCGAAGGCGGCGCCGGGCTATCACATGGCCAAGGAGACGATCTTCCTGATCAACTCGGTGGCCGCGACGATCAATGCCGATGAGCGCGTCAAGGATGTGCTCAGCGTAGCGTTCCCGGCCAACTACAACGTGACGCTCGCCGAGAAGCTCATCCCGGCGGCCGACCTGTCGGAGCAGATCTCGCTGGCCGGCAAGGAAGCGTCGGGCACCGGCAACATGAAGTTCGCGCTCAACGGCGCTCTCACGATCGGCACCGACGACGGCGCCAACGTAGAGATCCGTCAGCTGGTCGGCGACGACAACTTCTTCCTGTTCGGCATGACCGAACCGGAGGTCGAGCAGTTGCGCGCCGAGGGCTACCAGCCGACGTCGTACTACCGCTCGAACGACCGGTTGCGGGCGACGATCGACCTGCTCGCCGGTGGTCACTTCACCCGGGGTGACCGCGCGGCGTCGGCGCAGGTGGTCGACAACCTGCTCACCCAGGACCCGTTCATGGCGCTGGCCGACTTCCAGGGCTACCTCGACGCCCAGGATCGGGTCGACGCGGTGTACCGCGACACCGACGCCTGGACCCGCTCGGCGATCCTGAACGTCGCTCGCTCGGGCTTCTTCTCCAGCGACCGGTCGATGCGCGATTACCTCGACCGAATCTGGAACGCCTGAGGGTCCATCACCCCCAACCGGTGCATCCGGATGCCGCCGTCCGATAGCGTCTGACGGGTGACTTCGGCACCTAAGACAACCCAGCCCCAGTCCCCCGTCGGCCGCATCCCGGTCGTCGCCGTGAAGCCCGCCGTGGACTGCGGAGCTTTCCCGACGAAATCGGTCGTCGACGAACACTTCGACATCGAGGCGACCGTCTTCCGGGAGGGTCACGACGCGGTCAACGCGTCGGTGATCCTCACCGATCCGGACGGCGCGACGACCCTCGTCCCGATGCGGTGCACCAACCCCGGTCTCGACCACTGGGTGTGCACCGTCAGCGCCGACCGACCCGGTCGGTGGAGCTACCGCGTCGAGGGGTGGAGCGACCCGTTCGGCACCTGGGAGCACGACGCCACGATCAAGGTCGCGGCCGGCGTCGACGTCGAGCTGATGCTCGAGGAGGGCGCCCGCGTACTTGAGCGCGCGGCCGCCCTCGACCACGACGAGCAGGACGCCGCGTTGCTGCGCGCCGCGATCGCCACCCTGCGCGACGAGGCGAAGGCGCCCGGCGAGCGCCTCGCCGCCGGCACCGACCCGGCCGTCGTCGACGCGATGCACCGCACCCCGTTGCGCGAGGCCGTCTCCCCCAGCCGCGAGTACGCGTGGTGGGTCGAGCGCGAGCGCGCGCTCGCCGGGGCGTGGTACGAGATCTTCCCGCGCTCCGAGGGCGCCCACTTCGACGAGACCACCGGCAAGTGGCGCACCGGCACGTTCCGCACCGCGATGGACCGGTTGCCGGCGATCGCCGGTATGGGCTTCGACGTCGTCTACCTCACCCCCGTCCACCCGATCGGGTCGATCAACCGCAAGGGCCCGAACAACACCCTGACCGCCGGCCCGGACGACCCGGGCTCGCCCTACGCGATCGGCAGCAAGGACGGCGGTCACGACGCCCTGCACCCCGAGCTGGGCACCTGGGAAGACTTCGATGCCTTTGTGGCACGGGCCGACTCGCTCGGCCTCGAGGTCGCGATCGACCTCGCCCTGCAGTGCGCACCCGATCACCCGTGGGTCACCGAACACCCGGAGTGGTTCACCACCCGCGCCGACGGCACGATCGCCTACGCCGAGAACCCACCGAAGAAGTACCAGGACATCTACCCGCTCAACTTCGACAACGACCCGGCCGGCATCTACGCCGAGGTGCGTCGGGTGATACAGGTGTGGATCGACCACGGCGTGAAGATCTTCCGCGTCGACAACCCGCACACCAAGCCGGTGGAGTTCTGGCAGTGGCTCATCGCCGACGTGGCCAAGGAACACCCGGACGTCATCTGGTTGGCCGAGGCGTTCACCCGTCCGGCGATGATGCACACCCTCGCGAAGGTGGGCTTCCAGCAGAGCTACACCTACTACGCGTGGCGCAACGAGGCGGAAGAGCTTCAGGAGTACGTCGAGGAACTCGCCGGTGACGCCGCCGCATACATGCGTCCGTCGTTCTGGCCGACCACCCACGACATCCTCACGCCGTACATGCAGTTCGGCGGACCGACCGCGTGGAAGCTGCGGGCGGCGCTCGCGGCAACCCTGGTGCCGACGTACGGCATCTACGCCGGCTACGAACTCGTCGAGCACGTCGCGCGCCCGGGCGCGGAGGAGCAGATCGACAACGAGAAGTACGAGTTCAAGGACCGCCGCTGGGCCGACTACGAGCCCGGTGGGGCGAAGGAGGGACAGACCCTCGCGCCGTACCTGACCCGGTTGAACGAGATCCGTCGCAGCCACCCGAGCCTGATGTGGTTGCGCAACATCACCTTCCACAAGGTCGACGACGGCGCCCTCATCGTCTTCTCCAAGAAGCGCGGCGACGACGTCGTCATCGTCGTGGCGAACCTCGACCCTCACTCCACCCGGGAGAGCTGGGTGCACCTCGACCTCGAGGCGCTCGGGCTGCACCCGGGCGAGTGGTTCGTGGCGCACGACCTGATCACCGACGCCTCCTGGCACTGGAGCGAGCACAACTTCGTGCGCCTCGGTGTCGACGGCGAACCGTTGCACATCATCGAGCTGCGCAGGGACTGAAACCACCATGAGCGTCCAGGGATTCAACCTGCAACAGCCCGGCCTGAAGCACGACCCGCAGTGGTTCCGCAAGGCGGTCTTCTACGAGGTGCTGGTGCGCGCCTTCGGTGACTCGACCGGCAACGGCTCGGGCGACTTCACCGGCCTCATCAACCGCCTCGACTACCTGCAGTGGCTGGGTGTCGACTGCCTGTGGCTGCCGCCGTTCTACGCCTCACCGCTGCGCGACGGCGGCTACGACATCGCCGACTACAAGGCGGTGCTGCCCGAGTTCGGCACACTGCCGGAGTTCACCGAACTCGTCTCGCAGGCGCACGCCCGCGGCATCCGGATCATCACCGACTTCGTGATGAACCACACCAGTGACCAGCACCCGTGGTTCCAGGCGTCGCGCAGCGACCCCGAGGGGCCGTACGGCGACTACTACGTGTGGTCCGACACCGACGACAAGTACAACGAGGCCCGCATCATCTTCGTCGACACCGAGGTGTCGAACTGGACCTTCGACCCGGTGCGCCGCCAGTTCTTCTGGCACCGCTTCTTCTCCCACCAGCCGGACCTCAACTTCGAGAACCCGAAGGTGCAGGAGGAGATGTTCGACATCGTGCGGTTCTGGATGGACCTCGGCATCGACGGGTTCCGTCTCGACGCCGTGCCCTACCTGTTCGAGGAGGAGGGGCACAACGGCGAGAACCACCCGAAGACGCACGACTTCCTCGTCGAGCTGCGCAAGATGGTCGACACCGAGTACCCCGGACGCGTGCTGCTCGCCGAGGCGAACCAGATGCCGCACGAGGTCGTCGACTACTTCGGCACCGAGGAGAAGCCGGAATGCCACATGTGCTTCCACTTCCCGGTGATGCCGCGGCTGTACTACGCGCTGCGCGAGGAGAAGGCGACCCCGATCATCAAGGTGCTCCAGGAGACCCCGCCGATCCCGAAGGGCACCCAGTGGGGCACCTTCCTGCGCAACCACGACGAGTTGACGCTGGAGATGGTCACGCCGGAGGAACGTGCCGCGATGTACGGCTGGTACGCCCCCGACCCGCGGATGCGGGCCAACGTCGGCATCCGGCGGCGGCTGGCGACGCTGCTCGACAACAGCCGCGCCGAGACCGAGTTGATCCACGCGCTCCTGCTCTCGCTGCCCGGCTCGCCCTGCCTGTACTACGGCGACGAGATCGGCATGGGCGACAACATCTGGCTCGACGACCGCGACGCGGTGCGCACCCCGATGCAGTGGACGCCCGACCGCAACGCCGGCTTCTCCAGTGCCGATCCGGGCAAGCTCTACCTGCCGGTGATCTCCTCGCTCGTCTACCACCACAACAACGTCAACGTGGAGGCGCAGATGGCGCACTCCTCCTCGCTGTTGCACTGGGTGCGCGAGATGCTCGCGATCCGGGCCAACTACCCCGTGTTCGGGTTGGGCGACTTCGTGATGCGCGAGGCCGACAACGACTCGGTGCTGGCCTTCACCCGCACCATCGACCCGGGCGACGACGAGGACGACCAGATCGACGTCCGCACGGTGCTGTGTCTGAACAACCTCTCCTCGAGCCCGCAGTCGGTCACCGTCCAGTTGCCACCGGAGTTCGCCGGTGCGCGGCTGCGCGACCTTTTCGGCGGAGCCCACTTCCCGGCCGTGGCCGATGACGGCAAGTCCACCTTCACCCTGGGTTCGCGTGACTTCTTCTGGTTGTCCGTGCGACCCGACGAAAGCAAGTGATCTGACGATGGCCATCCTGCACAAGGCGACCCTGGAACCTTCGAAGAAGGCGCTCGTCGAGGCGTGGATCGGTGGGCAACGCTGGTACACAGGCAAATCCGGTGTTCCGTCGCTGACTCAGGTGGGTTCCTACCGGTTCGACGACCCGGACGGCGAGGTCGGCATCGAGGTGCTCCTGCTGATGGACACCTCGGGTGCGACACCGGTGCTTTTCCAGGTGCCGTTGACCTACCGCGGTGCACCCCTGGAGGGTGCGGAGCGCGCACTCGTCGGCACCACCGAGCACTCCGCGTTGGGCACCCGTTGGGTCTACGACGGCTGCCACGACCCGGTCTTCGTGACCGCGCTGCTCGAGACGATCCTGACCGGCGGGCGGCACGCCGACGTGTCGTTCGAGGAGGGCACGCAGGACCGCCCCGAGGGCGTGCTGCCGGCGACGGTTCGGGTGCAGGGCAGCGGCACCCGCGGACGGCGTATGCCGACGGTGTTGGCCACCCGGGTGCTGTCGGGTGAGCAGTCGAACACCTCGATGATCATCGACACGCAGGCGCGTGACGGCGAGCAGCGCACCGTCATCGTGAAGCTGTTCCGGGTGGTCCAGGACGGCCTCAACCCCGACGTCGTGCTGCAGTCGGCCATCTCGGCGACCGGCTCGACCCGGGTGCCGGCAACGGTCGGCTACCTCATCGGCCAGTGGCCCGACTCCAGCATCGGCACCGGTCACGCGGCCGGGCACCTCGCGTTCGTGCAGGAGTTCCTGCCCGACGTGAGCGACGCCTGGCGCGAAGCGCTCGAGGCCGCCCGCGCCGACACCGACTGGACGGCGAAGGCGCGCGAACTCGGGGTCGCCACCGCGGAGGTGCACGGGGTGCTCGCGCAGGCGTTGCCGACCGCCGAGGTCACGCCGGCGCGGGCCGACTCGGTGCTCGGCGAGATGCGTCGCCGGTATGACGTCGCCGCCCGGGTGCACCCGGCGATCAACCAGTACCGTGCCGCGTTCGAAGCGCTGCTGAACAGCGGGTCTCACGCGAATTGGCCTGCCATGCAACGGATTCACGGCGACTACCACCTCGGCCAAGTGCTCGATGTGCCCGGCCGCGGCTGGGTGCTGCTCGACTTCGAGGGCGAGCCGCTGCGGCCGATGCGCGACCGCAACACCCTCGACTGCCCGCTGCGCGACGTCGCCGGAATGCTGCGGTCGTTCGACTACGCCGCGGCGTCGGTCGAGGGCGATCACACCGCCTGGGCGGCCTCCTGCCGCTCGGCCTTCCTCGAGGGTTACGAGCAGACCTCCGGGGTGCACCTGGCCGACCACGAACCGCTGGTCACCGTGTTCGAGGCCGACAAGGCCGCCTACGAGGTGCTGTACGAGGCACAGAACCGCCCGACCTGGCTGCCGATCCCGCTGGGTGCCCTCGATCGGTTGTTGGGTGGCTCGGCGCACGCGCAGACCGCACCCGCGGGGACCGTTACGAGTGCTGCGCCCCACACCGCGGGCACGTCGACCGCGGGCTTTTCGACCCCGTCAGCGAACCCGAACGACCCGAACACGAAGGAGTCCGTCGTGAGCAACGGAGCCACCGATCTGCCCGCTGCCCCGCGTGTCGACCCGGCCGCTGCGGCGGCCGTGCTGCGCGGCGTGCACACCGACCCGCACACCGTGCTCGGCGGTCAGCGTGACGAGCACGGGCCGTACATCCGTGCGCTGCGTCCGCTCGCGAAATCCGTTGCGGTGCAACTGGCCGACGGCACCCGGGTGCCGATGGAGCATGACGCCGACGGCGTCTGGGCGGCCCGCATCGACTCCGCCGACGAGCCCGACTACCGACTGGTCACCGTCTACGACGACGGCGTCGAGCACATCGCCGACGACCCGTTCCGGTTCCTGCCCACCCTCGGGCAGATCGACCTGCACCTGCTCGGTGAGGGCCGGCACGAGAACCTCTGGGAGATCCTCGGCGCCCACCTGCACACCTACGCGGGGCCGGCCGGAGACGTCACCGGCACCTCGTTCGCCGTGTGGGCACCCAACGCACTCGGCGTGCGCGTCATCGGCGACTTCAACCAATGGGACGGTTTCGCCCACCCGATGCGCCGGCTCGGCAGCACCGGTGTGTGGGAGATCTTCGTGCCAGGCGTCGGTGCCGGCACCCGGTACAAGTTCTCGGTGCTGTGCGCCGACCGGGTGTGGCGCAGCAAGGCCGACCCGATGGCACGCCGTTCGGAGACCGCGCCCGCGACGGCGTCGATCGTCGACCAGTCGCAGTACGAATGGGGCGACGACGAGTGGCTCGCCGACCGTTCAGCGAACGACCCGCACGGTCGTCCGATGAGCATCTACGAGGTGCACCTCGGATCGTGGCGTCAGGGTCAGAGCTACCGCGACCTGGCCGAACATCTGGTCAACTACGTGCGCGACCTCGGCTTCACCCACGTCGAGTTCATGCCCGTGATGGAGCACCCGTACCCGCCGTCCTGGGGCTACCACGTCACCGGCTACTACGCGGTGAACTCCCGGTTCGGCTCCCCCGACGACTTCAAGTACCTCGTCGACCGGCTGCACCAGGCCGGCATCGGGGTCATCCTCGACTGGGTGCCCGGACACTTCGCCACCGACGAATGGGCATTGGCGAAGTTCGACGGCACCGCGCTCTACGAGCACCCCGACCCGCGCAAGGGCTGGCACCCGCAGTGGGGGTCGTACATCTTCGACTACGGCCGACCGCAGGTGCGCAACTTCCTGGTGGCCAACGCGATCTACTGGCTGCAGGAGTTCCACGCCGACGGCCTGCGCGTCGACGGCGTGGCCTCGATGCTCTACCTCGACTACGCCCGCAACGCCGGCGAGTGGGTGCCCAACAAGTACGGCGGCCGGGAGAACCTCGAAGCCGTCCAGTTGTTGCAGGAGACGAACGCGACGGCATACCGGCGGGTGCCGGGAACGGTGATGATCGCCGAGGAGTCGACGTCGTGGCCCGGTGTCACGAAGCCGACGAGCGCCGACGGACTCGGCTTCGGCTTCAAGTGGAACATGGGCTGGATGCACGACACGCTCGACTACTTCGCCGAGCGCCCCGAGCACCGGCAGTTCCACCACCACAAGCTGACCTTCGGTCTGGTCTACGCGTTCAGCGAGCAGTTCGTGCTGCCGATCAGCCACGACGAGGTCGTGCACGGCAAGGGGTCGCTGCTGCGCAAGATGCCGGGCGACCGGTGGCAGCAGTTGGCCAACCTGCGCGCCCTGCTGGCTCACATGTGGTCGCATCCGGGCAAGCAACTGTTGTTCATGGGTTCGGAGTTCGCCCAGGAGTCGGAGTGGGCCGACGGCCGCAGCCTCGACTGGTGGCTGCTCGACCAACCGGCGCACTGGGGCGTGCACGCGCTGGTCAAGGACCTCAACCGCCGCTACCGCGAGCACCCCGCGCTGTGGGAGTTGGACAACGACGCGTCCGGTTTCCAGTGGGTCAACGCCAACGACGAGGCCGGCAACACCTACTCCTACCTGCGCTTCGGCGCGGGTGCGGAGAACGAGCGCGACGTGCTGCTCGCGGTGAGCAACCTCAGCGGTATCGAGCGCGCCGACGTGCGAATCGGTTTGCCCCGCAAGGGAATTTGGAAGGAAGTGCTCAACACCGACGCGTCGGGCTACGGCGGTTCGGGCGTGGGCAACCTCGGCGCCGTCGAGGCGACGGCGCAGCCGGCGGACGGTCAGCCCTACTCCGCCTCGATCACCCTGCCGCCGCTGTCGACGGTGTGGTTCCTCGCTCCCGACTACGTGGCCGACGAGCCGGACGCCGACGAGCAGGGCACCACCCAGCAGGCGGACGAGGAAGCCGAGCTCGCGTCGTCGGCCGAGGGCGCACAGGCGGCGTCCGGACAGGTTGTCGGCGCAGCGCCGAGCACGCCTGCCGCACCCGACGCGCCCGCCCCGGAGCCCGCGACCGATTCGTCCACCCAAGAGACCGCCGGCGACCCGTCGGCACCTGATGAAGGGAAGCAGCCGTGACGCACGAGCGTGCGGGCCAACCGGCCCAGCCGTCCGATCTCACCGACATCGATGCTCTGGTCAAGGCGTACTACGAGTTGTCGCCCGACCCGGACAACCTCGACCAGCAGGTGGTGTTCGGCACCTCCGGTCACCGCGGCTCGGCGTTCAACAGCGCGTTCAACGAGGCGCACATCCTCGCGACGACGCAGGCGATCGTCGACTATCGGCGCGAACAGGGTTACGACGGACCGCTTTTCATCGGGCGCGACACCCACGGCCTCTCGGAGCCGGCCTGGCTGACGGCGCTCGAGGTGCTCGCCGCGAACGACGTCGAGGTGCTGGTCGACGCGCGCGACGGGTTCACCCCGACGCCGGCGGTCTCGCACGCGATCCTGCGCGCGAACGGCGGCCGCACCACCGGCTCGGGTCTCGCCGACGGCATCGTCGTGACGCCGTCGCACAACCCGCCGGCCGACGGCGGTTTCAAGTACAACCCGCCGCACGGCGGGCCCGCCGACAGCGACGCGACGAAGGTCATCGCGGCCGCCGCGAACGCCTACCTGAAGGCGGGTCTGTCGGGTGTGCGGCGCACGGCCGACGGTCGTGCCGCGGCGAAGGGCTACGACTTCCTCGGCACCTACGTCGACGACCTGCCGAATGCCGTCGACCTCGCCAAGATCAAGGACGCCGGGGTGCGCATCGGTGCCGACCCGCTGGGTGGCGCATCGGTGGCCTACTGGGGTGAGATCGCCGAGCGGCACGGTCTCGACCTCACCGTGGTGAACCCGCAGGTCGACCCGGCCTGGCCGTTCATGACGCTCGACTGGGACGGCAAGATCCGGATGGACTGCTCCTCGCCGTACGCCATGGCCTCGCTCATCGCGCAGCGCGAAAAGTACGACATCGCGACCGGCAACGACGCCGACTCCGACCGCCACGGCATCGTCACGCCCGACGCCGGGCTGATGAACCCGAACCACTACCTCGCCGTCGCCATCCAGTACCTCTACGGCGGCGCGCGCCCGAACTGGAAGAGCGACCGCGTCGGCAAGACGCTCGTGTCGAGTTCGATGATCGACCGGGTCGTCTCCTCGATCGGGGCCACCCTGTGGGAGGTGCCGGTCGGCTTCAAGTGGTTCGTGCCCGGGCTGCTCGACGGCTCGGTCGGTTTCGGCGGTGAGGAGTCGGCCGGCGCGTCGTTCCTGCGGATGGACGGCAGCGTCTGGTCGACCGACAAGGACGGCATCCTGCTCGCGTTGCTCGCCTCGGAGATCCTCGCGGCCACCGGCAAGACCCCGAGCGCGCACTATGCCGACCTCGCCGAGCAGTTCGGAGCACCGGCCTACGAGCGGATCGACGCACCGGCGAACCGCGAACAGAAAGCCAAGCTCGGCGCCCTCTCCCCCGACGACGTGCCCGCCGATTCCCTTGCCGGAGAGGCGATCACGGCCAAACTCACCGAGGCACCGGGCAACGGCGCCGCGATCGGTGGGCTGAAGGTCGTCACCGAGAGCGCGTGGTTCGCCGCCCGCCCGTCCGGCACCGAGGACGTCTACAAGATCTACGCCGAGTCGTTCCGCGGCGAAGACCACCTCAAGCAAGTTCAGTCGGAAGCCAAGCAGATCGTCGACGCCGCGCTCGGCGGCTGATCCGCCGCACGCACCGAACGGGACGCCCGCCGGCGCGGGCGTCCCGTTCGTCGTCTGCCGCGTGACCCCGAGCCGGCCAGGGAAGTTCGGGACGTTCCCAGCGAAGTCCGCGATAGCGACCGAAATCGGCGTCCTCGCTGACCCAGGTCGATCCGCGTGTAGACGGCAGGACGAAACGTCCAACAGGTACGCGAACCGCGCGATGCCCACCCGGCCCCCGAAGCGACATTTTGCCTGCGCTTCGTGGGTGGGTAGGTTGCACCGATGAGTGAGACCGACGGCCCCGCGGGCCGCATCTTCGTCGTCACCGGTGCGCCGTCGTCGGGCAAGACCTCGACCGGCCGGGCGTTGGCCGAGGCGCTGCCGAAGGCGGTGTTCATCGACGGGCCGACGCTCGAACAGTTCGTCGTCACCGGGCAGGCGCAGATGGAGGAGCCGCCGAGCGTCGAGCAGATCGAGCAGGTGCTGCTGCGCTATGCCGCTGCGCTCACGCTCGCCGATGTCTACCGGACCGGCGGGTTCGACGTCGTCATCGCCGACGACCTGATCGACGAGCGATTGGAGGACTTCCTCGAACTCGCCGACCCCGAACCGATCCACCTGGTCGTGTTGCACCCGTCGGCAGAAACCCTCGCCGAACGCGGCGACCGCCTCGACATCGGCACCGCAACCGGATTGCACAACCTCATCGAACACCACACACCGCGGATCGGCCTGTGGATCGACAACTCGGTGACAACGGTGCCGATGACGGTGCTCACGATTCTGCGGGGTCTGGACGACGCGCTCATAGAGCCGGCCGACGACTCGCGCGAAAACGCAGACACCGACGCCGCCGACTGACACGATTCCTGCCGGAACCTCTCAACCTTTGCGGGGCCAATTCCGTTAGGGAGTCCATGAAGATCAGGGGGCACGGGTGAAGCCCGCGGCAGCGGCCGAGTTCACCGAGTTCGTGAACGCGTCCGCGCCGCGGTTGACGCACCTCGCCTGGCTGTTGTGCGGCGACGAGCAGCGCGCGCACGACCTCGTCCAGGACGCCCTCGAACGTGTCTGCGCCCGCTGGTCTCGGCTGCGCGACCAACAGCCCCACGCGTACGCGCGGCGCATCGTGGTCAACCTGCACACCGACGAGAGCCGACGTCGGCGGCGTGAACAGATCACGGCGGACGGCACTCTTCCGGAACGCGTCGACGGGCGGGCGGTGTCATCGGTGGAAGATCGGGCGCTGCTGACCTCGCTACTCCAGTCGCTGCCACCTCGCGAACGCCAGATCGTCGTCCTGCGTCACTACAGCGACCTTCCCGAACGCGAGGTGGCCGACCTGCTCGGTGTCAGCGTCGGCACCGTCAAGAGTGCAGCATCGCGCGGCCTCGCCACGTTACGTGCCCGCCTGGCCGAACAATCCGATGTCGCCGACCGGGAGGAGAGTGCGCGATGAGCACAGACTTCGAGACTCTGCTGCGCACCACCGAACCCAAGATCCGGCCGATCGATCCTGGCGTGGTGATCGCCCGCACCGACCGCCGTCGGCGGCGGCGTGCGTACGCGATCGGCGCCGGTGTCGCCGCCGGGGTGCTGGCGGCGACCGTGATCGGTTGGAGCGCGTACGGCCGGCTGGCCGGTCCGACACCCGCCGGACCACAACCCGTCGCCGCGGATTGTGTTGTGAGTCAGCGTCATTCGGTGCCTCTGGGTGGAATCATGACCGGTGGCCACGCGAACGAGACGCACCTGCTTGGTCCCGCCTCGCCGAACACCACGATCCGGGTTTCCCAGGGTGCCGACGGGAGTTACCGAATGGCCAGCGCAGCAGACGGCACCACGTTCCACGATCTCGAAGAGGTCGGCGGCGGACGCTGTGGCCTGACCTTCTTCGCCGACAAGAACTACCGTTACGCGGTCGCACCGGTCAGCCCGGACGCAGAGAGCGTCGCTCTCACCGGTGGCTTCACCATCTACGGTCCGGTGATTGACGCGCAAGGCGCTCCACTCGTCGTGGGAGTCGCTTTCGAGGAGAACCTCCGCCCACCGGTGACGGCGTATTGGACGACCACCGACGGATCGGTGGTGAACAGCGACGGCGACGACATCCGTACGGTGCGCCGGGACGGAATACGGATCAGTGTGAACGTCACACGAGGCACCGCGTCGATCGACTCCACCGACTCCGAAGCACCCAACCTGTGGACGAAGGCCGGTTCCGTACAACCGTTGTTCTTGTCAGAACCGGACAACCGGACCGTGTTGCTCGTGCCCGCAGGAAGCCACACGGCCAGCTTCCGCCCGTACAAATCCAGCGACCAGGTCGCCACCGACGCGGTGGGCGATGCTCAGGTCACCGAGGTCGTCCCGATCCCCGGCAGCGGATACTCGGCCATCATCGTCCGAACCGGCGGTGGCGAGAACGGGAGCTCCGTCGCCCAGGTCAACTGGACGACGCCCGACGGGAAAGCACACACGTGGCGCCCCGGCGAAATTATCGAGTGACCTGCTCAGCCGACGGACTGCGCTGCTGCAGAGGCCAATTCGGGGTACTTCCCGCGATGCACCGACGGCACCTGCACCCACTGCTTCATCGGCCGTCCCGGCATGGGCTCGAACAAGTAAGCACCGTCGAGCTCCAACGCGGACGCGTGCATTGCGCCGTCCAGCTTGAAGATCATCTCCTCGCCCGACACCAGCGTCGCGAAGAACTTGCCCTTGCCGGGCAGCCGGAAGCCCGGGCTGCCGAACATCTGCGAGCGTTCGAAGGCGACTGCGGCGGCTTCGAGGTCGTCGGCGAGTTCGTCGAGCAGCGCCAAGCCGTCGGGGGTGGGTTTGGTCATCGCCGGCATCAGCCGAGAATCTTCTCCTCGTCCTTGGCCCAGAGCCCGGTGAGCCCACGGAAGTGCGCGAGGAACCGCTCGTGCTCGTGCGGCGGGTAGGTCGACTTCACGGTCTCGACGAGCAACCGGTCGAAGTCGTCGGACAGCACCCAGTCGAGCACCATCTCGTCGACGTGGTCGAGGCTGGTGGCGCAGAACTCGCGGTACTTCTCGGTTTCGAAGTGGGCGTCGGCGAGCTTCTGGTACTCCCCCAGCTTGCGCTCGTAGGGGCTGTCGGCGTCCGCGACCTCGAACCACGGGTCGACGTCGACCAGGGTGCTGCCCTTGCGGCCGGTGACCAGGCAGAAAACCGACCACTTCAGCAGCGACTTGATCGCCCACGGGAAGTAGTAGTGCAGCGAGGTGACGGCGACGTCGGGGCAGGCGTTGGCGTAGTCGATCGGGTAGACCGTGCCGTCCTTGACGAGCATCTCGCAGGAGTTGAACTCCCAGCGGAAGAACGCGTTGACGGTCTGCGCGATGGTGCGGGTCTCGGCGCCCATCGCCGGGGTGAGGAAGTCGTAGGCCACCTCGTAGCGATCGTGCATCGGCTCGTCCGGGCGGAACTTCATCACCATCGTCTCGGGGCCGATGGTCAGGGCTCGCGCGAACACCTCGAACCCGTCGACCGCCTTCTGCAGGTGCATGAGCATCTCGCCCGACTCGTCGTAGGCACGGTGCAGATCCTGCTCGTTCTTGATCATCGAGACGCCGCGCCAGGCGCCACCGTCGAACGGCTTCATGAACATCGGGTAGCCGAGTTCGGCGGCGACGGCGTCGAGGTCGAACGACCGGTTGTACTTGGTGGACGTGTAGGCCCAGCGCGAGTTGTCGACCGGGTTCTTGTAGGGCACGAGCACCGTCTCCGGCACGTGCATCCCGAGCCGCATCAACGCGCAGTAAGCCGCGTGCTTCTCCATCGCCTGGAAAGTGAAGGGGCTGTTCAGCAGGTAGACGTCGTCCATGAGCGCGACCTTCTTCAGCCACTCGCGCGGGTGGTAGTACCAGTGCGCGAGCCGGTCGATCACCAGGTCGGTGCGCGGACGATCACGCAGGTTGAACGGCTCGATGGTGAGCCGCTCGGAGCGGATGTCGTGCTTCGTGCCGTCGGGCGCCGTGATCTGCCCCATCCTGCGGACGAGTTCCTCGAAGGCCTGGGGCCAGTCCTCCTCGGCGCCGAGCAGCAGGCCGATGAGATGTTCGGACATGGTGTTCTCCTCCTAAGGGACCACGGTCAGCAGAACCGGGGCAGGTGGTGGGCCAACTGCTTGCGCCACCACGGCCAGTCGTGGGCACTGTCACTGCCCCAGACGTCGAGCTGGTGCGGAATTCCCTTGCGTTCCAACAGTGCCGCGAAATCGCGCGTCGAGGGGAGCGACCGGGTGGGCTCCCATTCGAATGGGCCTTCGCCGACGACCAGCAGGACGGCAGCGTGCTGTCGGATCCAGTCGAGGTGGTCGCCCTCCATGCCGGCGACGTAGTGCATCGGGTTGGCGAAGTAGGTCGCGTCACCGGTCTCACCCCACCCGTGCCAGGTGGTCACGTCGTAGTTGCCCGACATCCCGATGCCGAGGCTGACGACGTGCGCGTGGGTCAGCGCAAAGTGCACCGCGTGGTAGGCCCCCATCGAGACGCCCATGGTGATGATCGGCAGTCGCCCACCGAGTTCCTGCTCGATGTAGGGCAGCACCGCCTCCTCCAACCACCGGTTGTAGAGCAGGTGGCGTTTGGCACGCTCCTCGGTAGGTTGCTCGTTCGCCGACCACGTCCAGCCGTCGAGCGAGTCGACGCAGAAGAACGACACCCGGCCGGCGTCGACGAGATCCTGGACGGCGCCGACCATGCCGTTGCTCTCGAAATCCTCGGCCCGCCCGTTCTCGCTCGGGAAGACCAGCACCGGACGTCCGAAATGGCCGTGGCGCAACACACCGAGGGTGTGCTCGGCGCCCGGGATCCGGAGCTCTACACGTTGACCTGACACGAGACTCATCCAACCGCAATCCACGTATCGCGCAAGAGGGTCGACAGGGTCGGATCGAGACTGTCGCGCCAGCAGGTCCAGTTGTGCAGGTCGGGATGCCCCACGAACCGCACGTCGGCACCGTTCGCCTCCAACCGCTGCGCCAGCCGCAGATTGTTGCGGTAGTTGCCCTCGGCCTCACCGCACCTCATCCCGATGAGCGGACGGTGGGCGGCCGGTGCGGTGCCGAGCACGTCGACGAGGCGGGTGATGCGGGCGTACCACCGGAAACCGCTGTTGTCGCGGTCGTGCGCCAGCCGGGTGAAGAAGCTGCCCGACTGGCTGAACACCGCGCCGATCCGTGGATCACGAGCGCCGAGCACCATCGAGGTCAGCCCGCCGAGACTCGCTCCCATCACGGCGATACGCGGAGTCGTCGGGTACTGCTCCTGCAGGGCGGTCAGCGCGCAACGCACCGACCGCGGGTACCGCTCCGAGCCCGAGTACCATTGCATCCGGCGCGGCGCGTCGGCATACACGATCCGAAACGGCGGGAGCAAACCGGTGCCGACGTGATGGGCCGCCCACCGCGACAGCTGTGCCCGTTCGCGATAGTCGGTGCCGTCGTGCACCCACAACAACGGCGCCGGACGCCGGTCGGACAGCCCGCGGGGCACCCACAGGTCGACGGCCAACGGCTGGGCAAGGTGGGACGGCAACTCCAGGCGGCGCAGCCGGCCCTTGGGGTCCGCAGCGCGTAACCAACCCGGTTCGCGGTAGTCAGCGCGCTGCCAGACCGATTTGTCGCCGTACGGCGGGTTGCCGATCGTCGGCGCGTGCGGGTCGAGCAGATACCGCCTGCGACCCCGCGGGTCGGTCACTTCGAAGTTGTACTCGAGCCGGACGAGGTGGGTTTCGTCGACCGTGCGCTCCCACCCGCCGGCTCGCCGCCGCGCCGGCCCGCTGAACGGGCCGGCGTCGAGGCGGACGGACGTCCATCGACGATCGGGGTCGTCGAGCCGGAGGGTGACCATGGATCGCCTCCGTCCGCAGGTCAGTACAGCGCCGACATCAGGGCGGTGCGTGCCTTCTTCACCCGCGGGTCGTGGGCGCCGACGACGTCGAAGAGGTCGATGAGGTGCTCGCGGGCCTGGTTGCGCTCGTCGCCGGCGGTGGCCTTCACCAGGTCGATGAGGCGGGCGAAGGCGTCGTCGATGTGGCCACCGAGCACGTCGAGGTCGGCGACCGTCGTCTGCTTGGCGACGTCGGTCGGGGCGGCTGCTGCCTCGGCACGCGCCGCGGCCAGGTCGACGCCCTCGGTGCGCTTCAGCAAGTTCACCTGACCGAGGCCGAGGCGGGCATCCTCGTCGTCCGGATTTGCCTGCAGCGCAGCGTTGTACGCGGCGATCGCGGCCTCGTAGTCACCCTTCTCGATCGCGTCGAACGCCCGCTCGTGGTACTCGTTCAGGGGCTCCTCGTCGGTCTCCTGCTCCGTCGGCGCGGCACCGAAGCCCTGTGCCCGGCCGGTGATGCCGTTCTGCTGCGCGGCCTGCAGCACCTGGTCGAGCACGGCGCGGATGTTGTCGTCGCTCTGGTCACCGGCGTAGAGCGGCAGCGGCTGCCCGCCGATGATCGCGAGCACCATCGGCACCTGCTGCACCTGCAGCGCCTGACGCAACTGCAACGCCTGGGTGATGTCGGCGACGGCCAGCAGGAGACGTCCGTCGTAGGAGTTGACGATCGCCGCGAGCGCGTCGATATGAGCGCGGCTCTGCGGCTGGCTGGAAGACCAGAGGGCGAGCAGCACCGGCACCTGCATCGACTGCTGGGCCGCCTCGTTGAAGCTGCGGTCATCGACCTCGACGACGTAGGACACCCCACCCTGTCCGGTGGGAGCGCCGGCGGGCGGCGCGGCCGGACGGGCCGGTTTCGCGAGAGCGGACAGGTCGACTGCGCCACGCAGGGCAGCCGCGTTCAGCGGGTTGTTGGACATGACCCCATTCTGACCGATCCGCCGGAGCGAAACCGGGTCAGGGGCGTGGCGTCGAGCCCGGTCAGACGTGCGCGGCGTGATCGGCGCCGAGCCGCGCCGGCAGGTGCTCGAAGCCACGCAGTACCCGCGTCGTGCGCCGCCGGCGTCCTGGTTGCAGGCGCAGGTCGGGGAACCGGTCGTACAACGAGCGCAGGCCGATCTCGGCTTCCATCCGGGCGAGTGCGGCGCCCAGACAGAAGTGTCGGCCGGAGGAGAACGACAGGTGGTCCTTGGCGTTCGCCCGGGTGACGTCGAAGCGGTCGGGGTCGTCGAACACCTTCGGGTCACGGTTCGCGGCGGCGAGCACCGCTGTGATCAAAGCGTTTTCGCGCACCGGTTGGCCGGCGATCGTGCTCTGTCGGGTCGTGCTGCGACCGGTGAGCAGCACCGGTGGATCGATGCGCAGGGCCTCGTCGACGACATTCGGCCACAGACCCGGATCGGCCTGCGCGAGCGCGAGCTGGTCGGGGTGGTCGCTGAACAACGCGATCGTGTTGCCGATGAGGTTGACCGTGGTCTCGAAGCCCGCCGCGAGCACGAGTCCGGCGGTCGATTTCAGCTCGACCTCGTTGAGGCCACCCTGCTCGTCGCGGGCCGCGACGAGCTTGCTCATCAGGTCGTCACCGGGCTCACGACGCAGCCGCTCGATGTGGTGGTCGAGCCAGGCGTCGAAGTCACGCAGCGACTGCTCGACGTGCTGCGCGGCCCGCCACGACAGCCCGAAGTCGAGGCTGGGTGCCGCGCCGGTGCCGAGCTGGAGCACGTAGTCGTGTTCCTCGGCGGGCACCCCGAGAATCTCCGAGATGACGATCACCGGCAGCTTGGCGCAGTAGTCCTCGGCGAGATCGACCACACCGGGCCGAGCGGCGAGGTCGTCGAGCAGCCGGTCGGCGATGCCCTGGATCCGCGGGCGCAACGCATCGACGGCCTTTACGCTGAACACCCGGGTGACCAGCTTGCGATAACGAGTGTGGTCGGGCGGCTCGGTGGCCAACAACGACGGCGGACGCAGCGGGTGCAGGTAACCGAACTTCGCCCAGGTCAGTGCGCGGCCGACCGGACTGTCGGCCGTCAGCGGGAAGCCCGTGCGCACGTCGGGCGAGCCGAGCACTTCGCGCACGACCGCATGGTCGGCGGTCAGATAGCCCAGCCGACTCGGCACCAGCGGGCCCTTCTCCTGCGCCTCACGGAAGATCTCGACCAGGTCGGCCGTCTCGTGTTTCTCGGCCGCGAAGAAGAGCCTGGCCTGCAGGTCACCTCGCCGCCGGGCGACCCGCACCAATTGGCGCGGGAGTGCATGTTCCAACGACCACCGGGTGACTGCCTTCGGATCAGCCTGCATAGCTCGATCGTAGGCGCGCTTCTACTTCTGTAGTGGCAAAACGGTGACCCCGGTCACCCCCGCCGAGTCACCCGCGTCTGGTCATTCGCAGCTCATCGACGCCGAGCCGCTCGTCCCGCTTGCGCCCGCCGTCGACGGCGAACCCGTTGCGCCGGTAGAACGACTGAGCCCGTTCGTTGCCCTCGACCACCCACAGGTAGGCGTCGTCTTCGCCCAACGCAGCATCGAGAAGGGCCTGCGCGACGCCGGTGCCGTGATGATCGGCAAGCACGTTGATCGCCCACAGTTCGGTCGGCGTGGCCGGGTCGTCGTCACGGGCCGTGTCGACCGTGACGAAGCCGACCACCTCACCCGACGCCCGATGCACCGCCACCCGAGTGCGCTGGGCCGGCGGCATCTGCTCGATGATCGTCGCCCACCGTTCGCCGCGGGCCCGCGGGTCGAGGCCGGCGAGATAGTCGGCGTCCATCAACCCTGCGTAGGCCTCCTGCCAGATGCGCACGTGGGCACGGCCGAGGCTCGGCGCATCGGCGACATCGGCCGGCCGGATCTCATAGTCCGACAGCGACATTCAGCTCTCCTTGAGGTGCTCCCGCACCCGCGCGACCTTGGCCGTGATCTGGCCGTCGTAGCCCGGGCGAATGTCGGCCTTCATCACCAGCGACACGCGCGGGCTGAACCGTGCGACCGCCTCGGTGGCGTGCTTGATCACCGCCATGCACTCGTCCCACTCACCCTCGACGGTGGTGAACATCGAGCCGAGTTCGTGCGGCAATCCGGAGTCCTGCACCACCTTCAGTGCCGCGGCGACGGCCTCGCTGACCGACCCGTTCGGGTCGTCGGTGGTGGACGGTGCGACGGAGAAGGCGAAGAGCATGCCTCTCACTGTAGGTGGGACACATCGACGTCAGGCGGCCGCAACCTCCCGCACTGCGCCGGCGAGCGCCACCAGCGTGGCCCGCAACCCCTCGCCCACTGCCGGATCGTCGAGGTCGAGTTGCTTGAGCGCGAACAGAGCGGACGGTTCGACCGGGACGCCGCCGGCGATGGTCGCCACCAGGTGCGCGTGCTGGGCGACGGTGTCGGTGCGGTGTGCCGCCGAAACGACAGCAATCGGCTTGTCCTGCAACGATGATCGCCCGTAGGGCCGCGAGGACCAGTCGAGCGCGTTCTTGAGCACGGCGCTCAACGTGCCGTTGTTCGCCGGCGCGAACAACAACACCGCGTCCGCGCCGCGGATGCGCGACCGCAACGCCGTGACCTCGGGCGCGAGCGCCGGCTCGACGTCGACGTCTTCGTTGTAGAGCGGCACGCGGTCGAGACTCTCGACGAGATCGACGGTGATGTCGGGCGACGCCAGATCGGCGGCGAGCAGCGCCAGCCTGCGGTGCACCGACTCCCGGCGCGGGCTGCCGACAACGAGCGCGATCGTGGTCATTCGCCCTCCGCCAACCGCCGGAAGGCACTGCCGTGGAACACCAGGGGTGCCACCTCGTCGGCGCGGTCGAGGTCGTGCACGTCGAGCAGCACGACGTCGTGATCACCGGCGCGCACCACCTGACGGATGCTCGTCTCGATCCACGCACCGGCGTCGTCGAGCAGCACCGCTCCCCCGAAGGTCTCGCGCCAGCGCAGATCGGCGAAACGGTCGGTGTCGCGGGCCGACAGGGCGCGACAGGCGTCGACCTGATCGGCAGCCAGCACACTCACACCCAGTCGCCGCGTGCGACGCAGCACCGGCCACGTCGACGAACTGTGCGCGATGCAGACCGAGACGATCGGCGGCGCGAGCGAGACCGAAGTGAACGAACTCGCCGCCATACCAACGGGTTTGCCGTCGACGATCGCGGCGAGCGCGGTGACGCCCGTCGGATAGGCGCCGAACACGCGCCGCAGGTGATCGGTGTCGGGCGCCGCGTGGTGCTGCACAGGAAGGCTCATCGTTGGCTCCATTCCTTGGCCAAGAGTTGGAACGACCGCACCCGGTCGCCGTGGTCGTGGGTGATCGTGGTGACGAGCAGTTCGTCGGCTGACGTGGCTTCCTGGAGCGCCGCCAACCGGTCGGCGACCTGCGCGGCGGTGCCGACGAATCGGGTGTCGAGGCGGTCGGCGACCAACGCGTCGTCGGCCGCGCCCCAGGGTGTGCTGGCCGCTTCGTCCGACGTCGGATAGGCGATCGCGCCCGCACCGGTGCGGATGCTGCGCACCCACTGCCCGTATCCGGCGGCCAGTCGGCGTGCGGTCTCGGAGTCGTCTGCGACGACCACGTCGGCCGAGACGATCACGTGCGGACGGCTGAGCCGGGCGCTCGGCCGGAACGCGGCACGGTAGGCGGCGACCGCTTCGAGCACCGCGGACGGCGCGACGTGGTAGTTGGATCCGAACCGGACACCGAGTTCGCCTGCCAGACGGGCACTTTCGCCGGCGCTGCTGCCGTGGATCCAGAACTCCAGGTCGGCGCCCTCCCCCGCACCGGCGTGCACCGACTCGCCGTTCGGGTGCCGGTAGGTGCCGGCGTGGAGCGCGAGCAGCACACCGATCTGTTCCCGGTATCCCTGGGGACGTGCGTCGGGCTGGGTCAGCAGCTCACGTTGCGCCGCGAACCGCGGCGACCCGGCGAGAGCAGCGAAGGAGAACGGCGGCGGAAGCACCAAGCCGTTCGCCAAGACCTCGTTGGCGGTCCGGGCCGGCGGCGCATCGGCGGGCGGTGCCCCACCGGAGCGGCCGAGCCCGAGATCGATCCGTCCGGGGAAGGCGGCGTCGAGCAGGCCGAACTCCTCCAAGGTCGACAGCGCTGTGCGGTGACCCATCTGCACCGCCGCCGCGCCGAGCCTGATCGACGTCGTCGCCGCGGCGGCCAACGCGATGGTCACCGCGGGCGACACACCGGCAACGCCGGGGTTCAGGTGGTGCTCGGCGAACCAGTAACGGGCGTAACCGAATTCCTCTGCTCGTCGGGCGAGATCGACGCTGTGGCGCACTGCCTGGGCGGCCGTCGCCCCCGACGAGATCGGCACCAGATCGAGCACCGAGAGCGGGACGCTCATGACGCCTCCTCCCGCGCCTCGGCCGCTGCTGCCTGCGGCGGCAGGCCGAGGTTTTCGCGCAGCGTGCCGCCGGAGTATTCGGTGCGCAGCACCCCGATCTCCTGCAGCAGCGGCACCACCTTGTCGACGAACGGGTCGAGACCGCCCGGCGTCAGGTGCGGCACCAGGATGAAACCGTCGCAGGCGTCGTTCTGCACGAAGTAGTTGAGCTGCGATGCGACGGTCAGGGGCGAACCGATGAAGCTCTGTCGTCCGGTGGTCTCGATGACGAGTTCCCTGATCGACAGGTTGTCGGCCTCGGCCCGCTCGCGCCAGCGGCGCGCGACCTGCAGCGCGTCGTCCCGGCGCACGCTGGCCCGCCCCTGCGTGAGCAGTTCGGTTCCGACGACCGGGTCGACGTCGGGCAACGGGCCGTCGGGGTCGTACGCGGACAGGTCGCGGTTCCATACCTGCTCCAGGAAGTTGATCGCGGTGCGACCGCTGACCTGCTGCCGCCGGATCACGCGTGCCTGTTCCTGCGCTTCCTCGTCGGTGTCACCGACGACGAAGGTGACACCGGGCAGGATCAGCAATTCCTCCGGGGTCCGGCCGAATTGGCCCAGGCGCCGCTTCACGTCGCGGTAGAACTCCTGCCCCGCCTCGAGCGTCGAGTGCCTCGTGAAGATGGCGTCGGCGTTGGCGGCCGCGAAGTCACGGCCCTCCGGCGAGTCCCCTGCTTGCAGAATCACCGGTCGCCCCTGCGGCGACCGCGGCACGTTGAAGCGCCCGCGGATGTCGAAGAACCTGTCGTGGTAGGCATACGCCCCCGCATGCGGGTCGGCGACGAACCTTCCCTCCTGCGCGTCGGCGATGAGGTCACCGTCGAGCCAGGAGTCCCACAACCGCCGCGCGGCGCCCACGGTCGCCGCCGCGCGGGTGTAGCGATCGGACGGATCGAGGTATCCCCCGCGCCGGAAGTTCTCCCCGGTGAACGCATCCGACGACGTGACGACATTCCATGCCGCCCTGCCGGCCGACAGGTGGTCGAGGGTGGCGAACTTGCGGGCGAGGTCGTAGGGCTCGTTGAAGGTGGAGTTGATCGTGCCGGCGAGTCCGATGTGTTCGGTCACCCCGGCGAGCGCCGCCAGCACCGTGAAGGTGTCGGGCCGGCCGACGACGTCGAGGTCGTGAATCCTGCCCTGGTGCTCGCGCAGACGCAGCCCCTCGGCGAGAAACAGGAAGTCGAACCTGCCGCGTTCGGCGGTCTGTGCGAACCTCCGGAACGACTCGAACGAGATCTGACTACCCGCCTCCGGATCGCTCCACACGGTGGTGTTGTTGACACCCGGGAAGTGCGCACCGAGCCGGATCTGCTTGCGTTGCTTGGTCATTGCCTGTCCTTTCAGGCCGCGGCGTAGCGGCTGGTCGGCCGGTCGAGTCCGAGGTGGCCGCGCAGGGTGGTCGATCGGTAGTCACGACGAAAGGCGCCGGCGTCCTGCAGTGCGGGCACGAGCGTGCGGGTGACCTGCTGCAGGTCGTGTCCGTGCACCGCCGGGCGCAGCCGGAAGCCATCGACACCGTGCTCGGTCCAGTCGAGGATCAACTCCGCGAGGTTGTCCGCAGTGCCGACGAAAACAGTTGCGTCACTGGTGAATTCGCGTCCCGCGAGTCGGTTGAGACGGCCGAGGCGATCCTCGGCGGCCGAGGTCGACGCATCGAGCACCACGACCAGGTCGGCGAGCACGCGCACCTCGCGTTCGGCGCGCCCGGCCGCCGTTGCCTCCCCGCGCACCACCCCGGCGATGCGCCGGGCGTCGGCCGCGTCCGACGGTGTCACCAGAGCGACGTCGGCGCTGCGTGCGGCCAGCCGGTAGCCGTCGTCCTGGTGCGCGAGCACCACCACGGGCGGTTGACCCTGCGGTGGCCGCGGAGTGATCGAGGGGCCGCGCACGGAGTACTCCGGACCTTCGAAATCGATGTAGTGCAGTCGATCCCGATCGATGAAGCGCCCGGTCTCCACATCCCGGATCTCGGCGTCGTCCTCCCAGCTGTCCCAGAGCCGGCGCGAGACCTCGATGTGGTCGGCGACCTCACCGAACAGGCTGCGCACCTGTTCGCCCGTGGGTCGCTCGGCGGACGGTGCCGGACGCCGGCCGACGTTCTCGTACTCCCGCGGGTCCCAGCTGCCGCGCAGTCGCACGCCGGCCCGGCCGTTGCTCACGAAGTCGAGCGTGGCGATCGAGGTCGAGACGTGGAACGGTTCGGTGTGCTGAGCGAGCACCGTCGGCACCAGGCCGATGCGCTCGGTGCGGGTGGCAACCCGGGACGCGACCAGCGCAGCATCGAGGGCGCCGACGACGACATCGTCGCGGTCGCCGTCCGCCGGGTCGGTGGGTGCGAAGCGATCCTCGAAGGTCACCAGATCGAGCATCCCGCGCTCGGCCTCCTGGGCGAGGTCGGTCCAGTAACCAGGGTCGAAGAGCCCACCGGCGAGTGTGGGTGTGGAGCGCCAGGCGCCCGGGTGCCATCCGGCGCCATCGAGCGCCACGGCGAGATGAATTGACTGTTCGGCCGACATCGGCATCACCTTTTCGTCAGATGCGAGGTCGCGAAAGAGATGCCTTCAGGGCGTAAAGCCTTGCCGGCAAAGGGTATTCGCGCTTGCGACGCCGGGTGGCGTCGCCGGGTCATCACCTGGAGCACCCCGCCGCGAGGGAGGGTTGCCGGACAGCCAGCCAGGGCTTGACGCTGTCACTCGTGACCGATGCCGAAGCTAGACGACGAACCGCCGTCTTGTCTAATGCCTATCTCAAAAGTAGGGATTGAAGTGGTGGGTCAGCGAGGCAACCAGGCGTCATCGGCGTCGCCGAGACGCCGCACCGACGCAGGGAACTTCCCGCCGAGCAACTGCTGCAGAGTGACCACGTCGAGCACTGCGCGCATGCTCGACCGCAGCGCCACCCAGAGCGCCGGAACATGCTCGGCGACGCCCTCGTAACTCAGTTCGTGCGGCCGCACCCCGTGGATCTCGGCGAGGGGGCCGTCGACACTGCGGATGATGTCGCCGATCGTGATCTCCTTCGGCGATCGTGCGAGCCCGTAACCGCCGGCACACCCACGCTGGGTCACCACGATGCCGCTGCGTCGCAGTTGACTCAGGATGGCCTCGACGAACTTTCGGGGCAGATCCTGCTCGCTGACGATGCGGTCGATCGTCAACCGCTCCGGGTAGGCGATCGCCAGCTCGAGCGCCGCCCGCACCGCATAGTCGCTGCGCGCCGTGATCTGCACGGATGTCCTCCTGTTGTCCCGCCACTCGCCCGGTGTCGCCCCCACTGCATGGTTGCCCGAGGTGCCCACGATAAACGGTGCCGACGCGAAATAAATCCCACCATTTAGATAGAGCATGCTGTTAACTTGTGGAATCCAGAACATCTGGTTATGTTCCAGCTCTCAGGTGATGAGCGGCAGTGACAAGCCCTGGCTTGCTGCCCAGCAACCCTCCTCCCGCGGTGGGGTGCTCCAGGTGACCACCCGATGGGTCGCGAAACCGCGCGATCCATAAGCGCGACGGCTCGACAGACCCCACCCGGCAGGCGCCGGCCGTGGGCTGACGACGCCCGCCCGATCAACGTGAGGAATACCCATGTCCCAACTCACCGTCGACCAAGGGTCGGCGACACGGAGCGGGCCGGCGATCCGCCCCGCTCCCGACGTCAGCAAGGGTGATCAATCCCCCGCTCCCGCAAGCGAACTTGCCGCTGGTCTCGTCGCCGATCTGACCGCCGATCTCGCCGGCGCCCCGCTGCTCGGGCGCCGCCGTCCGCTGCGCTGGGCGTCGGCCGGTGTCGCCGCGGTGCTGTTGGCGATGCTGGTGAACACCCTGTTCACCAACCCACGCTTCCAATGGCACATCGTCGGCGAACACCTCTTCAGCAAGGCCATCCTCGACGGGCTCGTGCTCACCATCTGGCTCACCGCCGCGGTGATGGTCAGCGGATACGTGCTCGGCATCGCCGTCGCCATCCTGCGGTTGTCCGACAACCCGGTGTTGAGCTCGGCGAGCTTCGGATTCGTCTGGCTGGTGCGCTCGGTGCCGCCCCTGGTGCAACTGTTGTTCTGGTTCGAGATCGCCTCGCTTTATCCGCGGCTGTCGATCGGCATCCCGTTCGGACCGGAATTCGCCTCGGTGCAGACCGCACACCTGTTCTCGGCGATCGTCGCGGCATACGTGGCCCTCACCATCGACGTCGGCGCCTTCGCCGCCGAGATCGTGCGCGGCGGTCTGTTGTCTGTCGACAAGGGACAGACCGAGGCTGCCCAGTCACTCGGACTCTCCCGTTGGCGCACCTTCCGGCGGGTCGTGCTGCCGCAGGCGATGCCGGCGATCATCCCCGCGTCGGGCAACTTGCTGATCGGCATGCTGAAGGCCACCTCGCTGGTCAGTGTCATCGCCGTCCAAGACCTGCTCGGCGCCGCCGAGCTGATCTACAACGACAACTTCCAGGTCATCCCGCTGCTGCTCGTGGCGACCCTGTGGTACCTCGTGCTCACCTCCGTGCTGTCCGTCGGCCAGTTCCTGCTCGAGCGCCACTTCACCCGCGGCCGACGCTCCGGGGGCGGCAGCGGGTTGGTGTCCCTGTGGCGCGCGAACCTGCGGTTGTTCCCACACCGCGTCCACACCTCGGCGAAGGGCGGTGCGGCATGAGCGCCGGCGTGCGAATCCGCAACCTGCACAAGACGTACGGCGGACGGGAGGTGCTGCGCGGCATCGACCTCGACCTTCCGGCCGGCAGCGTCACCGCGATCATCGGCCCGTCCGGGTCGGGCAAGTCGACGCTGCTGCGGTGCATCAACCACCTCGAGCGTCCCGATGCGGGCTACGTCGAGGTCGGCGGTGAGGTCATCGGTTATCGCGTCGACGGCGACCGGCTGCGAGAACGTTCGCCGCGGGAGATCGCCCGGCAACGCGCCCGGATCGGAATGGTGTTCCAACAGTTCAACCTGTTCGGTCACCGCACCGCCGCGCAGAACATCATGGAAGGGCAGCTCGCCGCGGGCATCCCGAGCACCACTGCGCGTGCCACCGCGACCCGATTGCTCGCCCGAGTCGGCCTCGAGGGCCGCGACGGCGCCTATCCGGCACACCTTTCCGGCGGGCAGCAACAACGGGTGGCCATCGCCCGGGCACTGGCCACCGACCCGGCGCTGATCCTGTTCGACGAACCCACCAGCGCGCTCGACCCCGAACTCGTCGGGGAGGTGCTCGCGGTCATCAAGGAGCTCGCGACCACCGGCATCACGATGGCCATCGTCACCCACGAGATCGGCTTCGCCCGAGAGGTCGCCGATCAGCTCGTCTTCATCGACGAGGGCCGGGTGGCCGCGATCGGTGCCCCCGACGAGGTCCTCGACCACTCCGCCAACGACCGTGCCCGCGCCTTCGTCGCCGCGGTCCTGTGACACCCACCAGCCAAGGAGAACCACCATGAACATCACCCGCAACACCACCGACAACTCCCCGGTCACTCGCCGGTCCGCCGGCGTCACCCCCGGCCTCACCGCCGCCGCCATCGCCACCGCGCTCACCCTGAGCGCGTGCGGCGGCAGCTCGGACGCCGCCAGCACCACCCCCGCAGGAGGGTCGACGGGATCCTCCTCAGCGTCCGCCGCAGTGACCGGCGTGCAGACCGACGCCGCGGCACGTGCTCTCCTGCCGCAGTCGGTCAAGGACAGCAACCAGATTCTGCTCGGTGTCACCCAGGTGACCGGCACGTCCGGTCTGCCGCACGCCGGGGTGCAGGACGGCAAGGAGGTCGGGCTCGACCTCGACATCCGTGCCGCCGTCGCGGGCAAGCTCGGCATCACCTTCAAGCCCCAGACCGGCACCTTCCAGACGATCGTGCCCGGTGTGCAGAGCGGGAAGTACCAGGTGGGACAGGCCAACTTCGGAGTCACCAAGGACCGCCTGAAGGTCGTCGACTTCGCCACCTACCTCGTCGACGGTCAGTCGTTCGTCGGCAGCAAGGACGTCAAGGTCGACTCGGTGAAGTCGCTCCTGGACGTCTGCGGTCTCAAGGTGGCCACGTCCCCCGGCACGACCTTCCAGAAGCTGCTCGAGTCGAACAAGGCGGAGTGCGCCAAGGCGGGCAAGCAGCCCTACACGGTGCAGTACTTCGCCGACACCGCACCGATCTACCTCGGCCTGCAGAACGGCAAGGTCGACGTCTACTTCGGCCCCACCCTCAGCCTGAAGGTGCTGATCACGAAGATCCCCGGCACCCGCTACCTCGGGGAGGTCGCCCACACCAAGGTCGGATTCGTCACGGCGAAGGGTTCACCCCTCGCACCCGCGCTCAACGCAGCGGTGAACAGCCTTATCAAGGACGGCACCTACGCGAAGTTGTTCGCCAAGTGGAACGTTGCCGACTCCGTCATCGCCAAGTCCGAGATCAACCCTTCCCCGTCGTTCTGACGGGGATGAGCAGGAGACGACACCCATGAGTACCTTCATCCAGGACTGGACCGACTGGCACGCCGGGCACGAGGCGAATCTCGCTGCGCCACACGGATTCCTGGCAGTCACCAGCCTCAACTTCCTCGGGCCCGAACCCACCCGTTTCCCCGATGCGCCGGGCGTCTGGCGCAGCACCGCCGCTGGGGTCAGCGTTGACCTCGACCCCGATGAGAGACTCGAACTCGACGACCGCCCGATCACCGGCCACCACGACTTCGGGGTGCTCCCCGAACGTGGCGGAGTGACCGTTCGTAGCGGCGACGTGGCCCTCGAGGTGGCCAAGCGCGGCGGCTTCGACATTCTGCGGCCGCGTCACCCCGACAATGCGCTGCGCACCTCGTTCACCGGCACTTCGACCTTCGAGCCGACACCGGAGTGGGTCGTCACCGGCTACTACTCCCCGTTCGTCAAGCCTCGACCGACAACGGTGGGGGCAGCCGTCGAAGGTCTGGAACACGTCTACGACGCGGTCGGCGAGATCACCTTCGAAATCGCCGGACGCCGGCTGTCCCTGACCGCCTTCCCCGGCCACCGGGACGGCGACCTGCTGGTGCTGTTCAGCGACGAAACCGCAGGTGTGACAACGCATCCGGCAGTTCGTTCGATCGCGGTGCCGGCGCCGGACGGCGGTGAGGTGGTGCTCGATTTCAACCGGGCGGTCAACCTGCCGTGCGCTTACACCCCGCACGCGACCTGCCCCTACCCGCCGCTGGAGAACCGGCTGCCGATCGCGGTGACCGCCGGCGAGCGGCTGCCCGAAAGCGACCACCTGGCGAGGGCCGCCGGATGAGAACCATCGCGATCAGCCTGATCATCCACGCGCCCGACCCCGTCACCGGTGCACAGATCTCCACCCATGAGCGGTTCGAGCAGGTGGTGCGCGCCGCCGAGCACGCCGAGTCGATCGGCCTCGACGGTTTCGGGGTCGGCGAACGGCACGAGCGACCGTTCATCTCCTCCGCCCCGACGGTGGTGCTCGCGCACCTCGCCGCACGCACGAGCCGCATCCGGCTGTTCACCGCGGTGACGACGCTCAGCTTGCTCGACCCGGTGCGGGCCTACGAGGACTACGCCACGCTCGACCACCTGAGCCAGGGACGACTCGAACTCATCATCGGCAAAGGCAACGGCAGCGCGCAGCGTGAACTGTTCGCGGTGACTCCCGAGGACCAATGGGATCGCAATGCCGAGTCGTACGAGGTGTTCCGGTCGATCTGGCACCAGGACAAGGTGAGTGCGGCGACCCGGTTCAGACCGCCGCTGAACGACGCCGAGGTGTGGCCCAGGCCGTACCAACAGCCGATCCGCATCTGGCACGGCAGCGCGACCAGCCGCGAGTCGGTCGACCTTGCCGCTCGCTACGGCGACCCGTTGTTCTCGGCGAACGTCACGAACCCGATCGAGCCGTACGCCGAACTGATCGAGCACTACCGCGAACGCTGGGTGCACTACGGGCACGACCCGGCGCAACTGACCGTCGGCGCCGGCAGCGCGGGCCTGAGTGTGCGCCCCCGCTCCCAGGATGCGCGCGCGCTCTTCGAGCCGGCGTTCGCCGGATACCTCGCCACCCAGCGACGTCTCGGTGTCGACCCGGTGTTCGCCGACCTCGACGACTACGTCGCGCGAAGTTCGGCGCTGATCGGCAGCCCGCAGGAGGTGCTCGACAAGATCGGTCGCTACCACGACCGGTTCGGCCACAGCGTGCAGCACGTCAGCGCACAGGCGATCGGCATCAGCGAATCCGACCACCGCGACAGCCTCGAGCTCTACGCGCGCGAGGTGCAGCCGGTGCTTCGGGCGCAGTTCCCCGAGCCGCCGACGTGGGGCGCCGGACCGCTGGTCGACGACGCGGTGGCGGGCTCCGCCGACGCCGCGGATCTGTCGCTGACCGGCTGATCAAGCCGGACCTGTGCGTGTGCCGGCAGCACCTCGCGGCTGCTGCCGGCACGCGCACACCGTGCTCTGGTCAGGCGGTGGTTCCGACCGTTGCGACCGCGCCGACCGTGTCGGCAGTGTCGGCAGTGTCATCGACAGAAGTGTCGCCGGAGATCAATCCCTCGGACACCGCCGCGATGTACTCGTGCACCAACGGCACCGCAGCCGCGCCCTCTCCGCTGGCCGACGCGACCCGCTTCATCGAACCGGATCGGATATCACCGACGGCGTACACACCCGCAACGGTGGTCTCCAGTGGCGCCGGCGGGCAGCCGTTTCGCCAGGTATCCATCGGCACGTCGCGTCCGGTGAGCACATAACCGGCGCCGTCGCGAGCCACCTCGTCGGGCAGGAAGTCGGTGCAGGGGTGCGCCCCGATCAGGATGAACAGCCCGCAAGCCTCCTTGGTGAACTCCTCGCCGGTGACGTTGTTGCGAACGCGCAGCCACTCCAGGTGGCCCGATCCCCCGGCACCGACGACCTCGGCGTTGCCTGCGACCTTGATGCGCGGGTTGGCCTCGATCTCACGGATGAGGTAGTCGGACATCGTCTCGGTCAGGTCGGCGCGACGCACCACGATGGTGACCACGCGGGCGAACTTCGCAAGATGCACCGCGGCCTGACCGGCCGAGTTGCCACCGCCCACTACGACCACGTGACCGCCGGCGCACTCCCGCGCCGCCGACGTGGCCGCACCGTAGTGGACACCGAGCCCGACGAGCTCGTCGATTGAAGGCACACCCATCCGGCGATACTTCACACCCGAGGCCACCAGCAGGGCTCGCGCCCGCACGCGTCCCTTCGGAGTGAGCAGCACGTGCGGCGACCCGTCGGTGCCCAGCTCGACGCCGGTCACCCGGCAACCCGGTCGCAGATCGGCGCCGAAGCGCGATGCCTGGGTGCGGGCCCGCTGCGCCAGCCGCATGCCGGAAATGCCACGCGGAAAGCCGAGGTAGTTGCGGATCATCGAGCTCGAACCCGCTTGTCCGCCAATGGCATCGGAGTCGAGGACGACCGTGCGCAAACCCTCGGACGCACCGTAGACCGAGGCGGCCAGCCCGGCCGGGCCGCCGCCGACGATCACCAGGTCGAACACCTCGGCGGACAGGTCGGTCGAGGTGTCGGTGAAGTAGGTCGAGACCTGCGCGATGGTGGGATTCTGCGCCAGCCCGCCGAACGGTGAGCTCACCAGCGGGTAATCGATCTCACCCTCGTGACCGGTGCTGCGCAGCTGTTCGATGATCTCGAGCCCGACCTCGCTTTCGGGGCTGGAGGTGCGGGTCGGCACGCCTTGACGATCGAAGAAGTCACGCAACCGACCGAGCGCCGCGATGTCGGGCGGCGAGACGAGTTCGACGGCCGCGACCACGGGGCCGGCGGAGGTCCATGCCCAGTCGGACAGCAACTCGGTGACCGCGGTGTGAAACTCTTCTTCGCGCACCCCGCGCGGCACGGTCAACGGCGTGTCCAAGCGTCCGGCGGCCATGGCCTCGCGCACCACCGTGCGGGTGTGTCGGAACTCGCCCCAACCGAGCAGCAGCACGCGCTTCACCGTCGGGCTGAGCGCGTGGATGCAGTCGAGCGCGACGAGCCCCGGGGTGTCGGCGAGAGAGGACTCCGCGGCGACGAGTGCGATCTGTCCGTTGAACGCAATCGCCCGCTGTGCCTGCCGCAACCCGTCGGCGAGGGTCGGCACGACCACCACCTCATAGTCGCGCTTGTAGCGGGAGAACTCCCCCTCCATCACCTCGGCGTACTGCGCTGCGACCACGAGGATCATTGGCTTGATGGTCATACGAATTCCGTTGTCAGTCATAAGTTCTCAATCAATCGATCGGCTGCGTTATAAGGGTCGGTCGTGCCGGCCACCACCTGCTCCGCGAGGTCGTCGAGATCGCCGCCCTCGCCAGGCCGCGCCATCCGTGCCCGCAGCAGACGTAGGGCGATCTGCTCGATCTCCCAACGCGCCCGCGCGGTGCGACGACGCCCCAATTCTCCGCTTTTCTGCGACCACGCGAGGTGCTTGTCGAGCGCGGCCATCAAATCGTCGAGACCGGTGCCCTTCTCGGCCACCAACTTCTCCACCGACGGACGCCACAAACCCGGCTCGGTGCGGTCGCCGAGGGTAATCATGTGGCGCAGGTCGCGCACCGTCGCATCGGCACCCTCCCGGTCGGCCCTGTTGACGACAAACACGTCGCCGATCTCCAGAATTCCCGCCTTCGCGGCCTGCACCCCGTCGCCCATGCCAGGTGCGAGCAACACCAACACGCTGTCGGCGAGGCCCGCGACCTCGACCTCGCTCTGCCCGACGCCCACCGTCTCGACGAAGATCACGTCGCAACCGGCAGCATCGAGCACCCGCAGCGCCTGCGGCGTCGCCCAGGACAACCCGCCCAGATGACCCCGGCTGGCCATCGAGCGCATGTAGACGTCGGGGTCGAGTGCGTGGTCGACCAGGCGGATGCGGTCGCCGAGCAGCGCACCGCCGGAGAACGGCGAACTGGGATCGACGGCCAGCACCCCGACCCGCAAGCCACGCTCGCGAAAGGCACGCACGAGCACATTGGTGGTGGTCGACTTGCCGACGCCGGGCGAGCCGGTGAGCCCGATGATGCGGGCTCGACCGGTGTGGGGCGCGAGCGCAGCCATGACCTCACGCAGCCGCGGGTCGGCGTTCTCGACCAGGCTGATCAAACGGGCGACGGCCCGGGGGGATCCTCCCCGGGCCGCCTCGACCAACGAAGGTACGTCGACGTCCCGACGACTCATCGATGAATCCTTAAGGGTTGCAGCGAATTTCAGGCCTTCGGCACGCGCACGATCAGGGCGTCGCCCTGACCGCCACCGCCGCACAGAGCGGCCGCGCCGACGCCGCCACCACGACGGGCGAGCTCGAGCGCCAGGTGCAGGGTGATGCGGGCACCGGACATGCCGATCGGGTGACCCATGGCGATCGCGCCGCCGTTGACGTTGACCTTGTCGGCGTCCAGACCGAGCTGCTTGGTGGACGCGAGACCGACCGCGGCGAACGCCTCGTTGATCTCGATGAGGTCGAGGTCGGACGGCGCGATGCCTTCCTTGGCGCATGCGGCTTCGATCGCGTTGGCCGGCTGCGACTGCAGCGTGGAGTCGGGACCGGCGACGACACCGTGGGCACCGATCTCGGCCAGCCACTTCAGCCCCTTCTCCTGCGCCTTGGCCTTGCTCATCACCACGACCGCGCAGGCGCCGTCCGAGATCTGCGACGCCGAGCCCGCGGTGATCGTGCCGTCCTTGCTGAACGCCGGCCGCAGGCCGGACAGCGACTCGGCGGTCGTGTCGGCGCGGATGCCCTCGTCGGCCTTGAACTCCAGCGGATCGCCCTTGCGCTGCGGGATGCTGACGGTGAGCACCTCGTCGTCGAACAGGCCGTCCTTCCACGCCTTCGCGGCCAACTGGTGGCTGCGCGCCGAGAACTCGTCCTGCTCGGTGCGGGTGAACTCCTGGTCGCCCTTGTTCGCCGACTCGGTGAGGTTGCCCATCGCCTGGTCGGTCAGCACGTCCCACAGACCGTCGTAGGCCATGTGGTCGGTCATCTTCACGTCGCCGTACTTGAAGCCCTCGCGACTCTTGGTCAGCAGGTGGGGCGCCTGGCTCATCGACTCCTGGCCGCCCGCCACCACGGTGTCGAACTCGCCCGCACGGATCAGCTGGGCGGCGAGCGCGATGGCGTCGACACCCGACAGGCACACCTTGTTGATGGTGAGCGCCGGCACGGTCATCGGGATGCCGCCCTTGACCGCGGCCTGACGGGCCGGGATCTGACCGGCGCCGGCGGTCAGCACCTGGCCCATGATCACGTACTGCACCTGGTCACCGGCGACCCCGGCCTTCTCCAGGGCACCCTTGATGGCGATGCCACCGAGGTCGGTGCCCGAGAAGTCCTTGAGCGAGCCGAGCAACCGGCCCATCGGGGTGCGGGCACCGGCCACCAGGACGGGGGTGCGTGCGTCGTCGGTCATCGATCTGTCCTCCAGCTTCGGCGAATACGATCCGCATCACGGTTTGGCACCAGCCTAGTCTTGGCCCATGACCGCCCTTCCCACGCATCTGTTCGAAGCGCTCGACCACGTCGGCATCGCGGTGACCGACCTCGATGAAGCGATCGCGTTCTACCGCGAAACGTACGGGATGACCCTCGCGCACGAGGAGACCAACCCCGAGCAGGGCGTCCGCGAGGCGATGATGACCGTAGGCGACCCCGAGCACCCGCACTCCCACATCCAGTTGCTCGCCCCGCTGTCCCCCGAGTCGAGCATCGGCAAGTTCCTCGACCGTTCCGGCCCCGGCATCCAGCAGATGGCCTACACCGTGAGCGACGTCGAGGCGGTCTCGCAAGCGTTGCGGGATAAGGGACTTCGGCTGCTCTACGACGAGCCGAGGCGCGGCACGGCCGGCTCGCGGATCAACTTCATCCACCCCAAGGACGCCGGCGGGGTGCTGGTGGAACTCGTCGAGCACGCGGCCGACACCGCCCACTGACGCGAGGCGGCCCCCGAAAGTTTGCACGACACGCGACGGATGTGCTCGATCGTGCGAACTTTCGCGGGGTCGAAACCGGCGGCGGGTGTCGGGCACGGTGGGGCACTGTAGGGGCCAATCGACACCGAACAGGACGAACACATGACCGATGGCACCGACCTCGCCGCCCGGGCCGAGGCCGACGACAACTCAGCGGGCGCCGTCCGGCCCCGCGTCGCGTTGGTCGACGACCTGCATGTGGTGCGCGCCGGATTCGCGGCCATCCACCCCCGGCTGGAGGTGGTTGCGACCTACCCGACCGTCGAGCAGTTCCTGCGGGATGCGCCCGAGGTCGACGCGGTGGTGTCCGATCTGAAGCTGGCCAACACCACCCATCCCGGTGTGCTGCAAGGACGCCGGGCGATCCGGGCGCTGGCCGACGAGGGTCTGAGGGTGTGCATCTACACCGAGGAGAGCCGTCCGTTCGTGCTCGCGCAATGCCTGCGCGCCGGCGCCAGCGGCATCACCCACAAGTACGACGACCCCGAGGTCACCACCGACGCGATCACCCGCGTCGCCGCCGGGCAGTTCGTCATCACTCCCGGACTGGTCGGCGTCGCGGAGGTGCTGCAACGCCACGGACAACTGCCGGAGGTCACCGACAAGCAGTTGGAGGTGTTGCGCGAGCGCGCCCGTGGGCTGTCGTGGCAGCAGATCGCCGGCAAGCACTACATCACGGTCGCGTCGGCGCGCAATCGGATGGACGCGGTCACCGAGAAGTTCGCCGGTTACCTGCGCAACGCCAGCCCGGCCGACATCGAGCGTGAGTTCGGGTTGCGTCCGGGAGACCTGCTGGACGAGTGACCCGCGGCGCGTGAGTCGAGACCGGGTGACCGGCTCAGCGCCACGACCCGCGGGGCGGACGCCGGTCGCGCGCCGCCCAGCATTGGGTGTGCCAATGTCGTCGGTCGGTCAGGTCGCCCAGTCCTTCGGCCGGCCACACGACGACGTGCGCGATCGCGCTGGACAACTGCTGCTGGCAGCCCGGACAGACGTACTGGCGGCCGGCGTCGTTCCCGCGCACCGACCGCACGTTCCACCGCTGCCCCTGATAGGAGTCGACGCGCAGGCCGACATCGAGCAACCGCGACAGGTCGGCCCGCTCGGGCCGATCCCGTCGGTGGTTGCGCCGCGGCATCTCAGCCCAGCTGCTCTGCGGCGTTGGCGTCGTCGAACCACGGCGACGGCCACACCGCCGGCTGCCGGGTCTCGTCGTAGAGCTCGGCCAGCCCGCCCGCGACGTACTCCGGACCCAGCTGGGCGATGTAGGCGAAAGGTCCCTGCGGGTATCCGCAGCCGGCGGTCATCGCGGTGTCGATGTCGTCGACGCTCGCGTAACCCGACTCGACCATGTTGGCCGCGTCGTTGAGGTGCTGCAGCAGCAACGCGTCGACGAGCAGCCCGGCGCGGGCGCGCACCCGTGCCGAACGGATACCGGCGTTGGCCAGGGTCGCCGCCACGAGTTCCTCGGCGGTGTCGGAGCCTTCGGGATCGCGCACGATCTCGGCGAACCGGCCCGCCTTCGTCGCGGCGTGCAGGCGCAGCGCGACGACCGGCGCGCCGTCTGCCAGTTCGTTGCCGATCTCGACGTAGGCGTTCGGGTCGAGGATGGCGACCGGCACCGACGGCGCCAAGGTGGCGAGCAGCTCACCGCGCCAGGCGTTCTCCTGCGTGCGGCGCTCGACGTCGGCATCGTCGTCGAAGTCGTCGGCGTCGTCGGCGGCGATCGCCCACAGCACCAGCTCGGTGTCGGCGAGCGACCCCTCCTGCGGGGAGTCGAACAAGGTCGTCGCGATGCCGGCCTCACTCAGAGTGGCGGCGAGCGCGCGGCCCTCGTCGGTGTCGGTGAACACCGCGACCTTCGTCGCGAACGTGGCGGCGTCACGGTCGGCCGGCGCCTCGGCCTCGGAGCCGTAGTCGTAGAAACCGCGACCGGTCTTGCGGCCCAGGCGACCGGCGGCGACCATCTGCTGCAGCAGCGCGGGCGGCGCCGACGACGGCTCCTTGGTCGCCTCGTACATCACGTCGCACACCTCCTTGACCACGTCGAGGCCGATGAGGTCGGAGAGGGTCAGCGGGCCCATCGGGAATCCGATGCCCATGCGCGCCGCGTCGTCGAGGTCTTCGCGCGACACGTGACCGGTCTCGTAGATGCGGATGGCGCGGGCCAGGTAGGTGATCAACAGCGCGTTGGCGACGAAGCCCGCACGGTCGCCGACGACCACCGGCTTCTTGCCCAGCTCGACCGCGAGGGAGCGAATCGTCTCGACCAACGCGTCGTCGGTGAACAGCGTCGTGATGACCTCGACGAGCGCCAGCACCGGCGCGGGGTTGAAGAAGTGCATGCCGATGACCCGCTCGGGGTGGCGGGTGGCGGCGGCGATCTGCGTCACCGACAGGCTCGAGGTGTTGGTGGCGAGCACACAGTCGTCGCGCACGATGAGGTCGAGCTTGGTGAAGATCGACGTCTTGATCTCCAGCCGCTCGGGCACCGCCTCGATCACGAGGTCGACGTCGTGCAGGTCGTCGAGTTGGTCGGTGAAGGTCGCCTGCCCCACCAGGGCGTCACGACCCGCCTCATCGAGGCGTCCGCGCTTGACCTGCCGGTCGAGGGAGGCCACCAGGAAGCCCTTGCCACGCTCGGCCAGTTCGGTCGATCCGTCGACCGCAACGACCGGAATACCGGCCTTGAGGAAGACCTCCACGATGCCGGCACCCATGGTGCCCAGCCCGATCACACCGACAGATTTGATCTCGCTCGTCATGCCCGAATCCTCCCATCCCCCGCCCGGGCGCCGACGACCGGTCGTCGACCGGCGGACGACCGGCGGACGCCGTCCGTGACCGGCCATTAGGCTGCCCGGGTGCGAGTTGTGATTGCCCGGTGCAGCGTCGACTACGGCGGACGGTTGACCGCCCACCTGCCCACTGCGACCCGTCTGTTGATGGTGAAGGCCGACGGGTCGGTGCTGGTGCACAGCGACGGCGGCTCGTACAAGCCGCTCAACTGGATGACTCCCCCGTGCACCCTCACCGAGCTCGAACCCACCGCCGACGAGGCGGACGAGGGCGTCGAGGCCGTGTGGTTCGTGCAGCATTCCAAGAGCGAGGACAACCTGCGGGTGCGCCTGTTCGAGGTGCTCCACGACAGCACGCACGACCTCGGCATCGACCCGGGACTGCAGAAGGACGGCGTCGAGGCGCAGCTGCAGGAGCTGCTCGCCCAGCACATCACCACGCTCGGCGCCGGCTACACGCTGATCCGCCGCGAATACATGACCGCGATCGGCCCGGTCGACATCATGTGTCGCGACGCCGACGGCGCGACCGTCGCGGTCGAGATCAAGCGGCGCGGCGACATCGACGGTGTCGAGCAGCTCACCCGCTACCTCGAGCTGCTCAACCGCGACCCGGTGCTTGCGCCCGTGCAGGGCGTCTTCGCGGCACAGCTCATCAAGCCGCAGGCACGCACGCTGGCGCAAGACCGCGGGATCCGTTGCGTGACACTCGATTACGACGCCCTGCGCGGCATCGACGACGTGGAGTCGAGGCTCTTCTGATGGCCGAGGACGAGCTCTTCCGCGGACACGGCGGTGCGGTCGCCGCACCCAACGCCCTCGCCGCGCAGGCCGGGCTCGACCTCATCCACCTCGGCGGCAACGCCGTCGACGCCGCAATCGCCTCGATGCTCGCCACTTACGTCAGCGAGCCCGGCATCGTGTCGGCGTTGGCGAGCGCGTTCGTCAACGTCTGGCCCGCTGACGGCGATCCGGCCGTCGTCGACGGCAACTGCGAGATGCCCGGACGCGGCCTGCCGTCCGAGCGCTTCGGCGGTGGGCTGCGCGAGGTGCACCTGGAATACGGCGGTGGCATCACCATTTACGCCGGTGCCGGCTCGGCGGCGACGCCGGGCGCGTTCAAGGCGTTCGAGGAATCCCACGCGCGCTACGGCCGCGCCTCGTGGGCCGACATCACCGCCCCTGCCATCGACATCGCCAGGCGTGGTTTCCGCCTCGGCGCCGCGGCCGCGAGTTACATCGAGCTGACCGGCGAGGGCCTCTACAGCTTCGACCCCGAGACCCGGGCCGCCCATTTCGACGGCGACCGGCCGGTCGCCGTCGGACAGTTGCTGACCAACGTACCCCTGGCCGACTCGCTGCAGGCGCTCAACGACGAGGGTTTCGACCTGCTCTACGGCGGAGAACTCGGCGCCCGGGTCGCCGATCACGTGCTCGGCCAAGGCGGGCTGATCACGCTCGACGATCTGCGGGCCTACCGCGCGACTGTTCGCCCCGCGACCGTCGACCGGGTGGGTGCGTGGCGTTTGGCCACCAACCCGCCGCCGTCCATCGGTGGGCCGGTGCTGGCCACCATGCTGCGTCTGCTCCAGCGCCGCGGCACCGACGCGCGCACGATCCTGCAGGTGCAGCGCGAGGTGCTCACCTACCGCGCCGCCCACCTCGACGCGGCCGCCGACCTCGAGGCCGCCGGCGCCGACCTGCTGCGCACCCTGGAGCAGAACGAACTCACCTCGTTGCCCACCTCCCAGGACACCGCGCATGTCAGCACCGTCGACAGCCACGGCAATGCCTGCGCGCTCACGTCGTCCGCCGGCTACTCCTCAGGGGTCACCGTGCCCGGCACCGGCCTCGTGCTCAACAACTGCCTCGGCGAACCGGAACTCAACCGGCGTGGCCTGCACGCCGTCGCCCCCGGCACCCGGCTCGCGTCGAACATGGCGCCGACGACCGGTCGCGCCGACGACGGCGCGATGCTCGCGATCGGCAGCCCGGGCGCAGACCGCATCACCACCGCGCTGATGCAAGTGCTTACCGCGCATTGTCTCGAGGGCGCCGCACTTCAGGACGCGATCAACGCCCCCCGGGCGCACATCGGGGTCGACTTCGCCACCCGCGACATCTCGATCGAGACCGAACCCGACGAGGCGTTGGAAGCCGCCGCCCGGCAGATGGACGCACCCGTGCGGACGCACAGCCGCCACGCGATGTACTTCGGTGGGGTCGGCGCCGCCAAGCGGAAGGCCGACGGTGACCTCGAGGCTGCCGCAGACCCGCGGCGTGCTTCGGCGACCGCGATCGGCTGAGTCGATACTCAGGCCCGAGTTCTCAGGCCCGAGTTCTCAGGCCCGACTTCTCAGGCCCGGCCGGTTCAACCCCACTGGACTGCTTCGTTCAGTTCGTTCAGGTTCGATCAGGCAGTGGCGCTCTGCGGCGCCGCGGTCCAGGTGAGCAACCGGCTCAGTTTCGTGCTGCGGATCACCCGGTCGAGCCGCGGCGACACCTCGGTCAGCACCAGCTGCCGTCCCGCTCGCGCGGCGCGTCGGTCGGCGCCGACCAACATCCCGAGCCCGGCCGCATCGGCGACCTCGGCGCCGCGCATCTGCAGCCGGAGTTCGCCCTCGCCGGCGTCGATGGCGCCACTGAGCACATCGCGGGCCGCGGAGATGGTGTGAACGTTCAGCTCGCCGAGCACGGCGAGCTCGTAGCCGACACACACTTCCCGCACCTCGAATTCGGGTGCGGGCTTGTAGCGATGGCGCCGGGTCGATCGGGCGACGAAGTCCGACATTGGAACCCCCATTCCAATTGTTCGGGTGGATGCATATCCATTGAGCCATCCGTTCGGTAAAGCGCGCACCAGGTTGAGGTCACGTTTTCGTCACAGAGATGTGCCGGTCCGAAGCCGTCATTTCCCCAATTTCGTTGCACTTCAACGGCCCTGGGTGATAATGGGACTATCCGACCAATCTTCCGGCCGTCGTGCAACGATCTGACCATGGTCATTCTGAGCCGCATCTACACCCGCACCGGCGACAAGGGAAGCACCGCCCTCGGCGACTTCAGCCGCACCACCAAGACCGACCCGCGGCTCGCCGCGTACGCCGACACCGACGAGGCCAACAGCACGATCGGGGTCGCGATCGCCTGCGGCGACCTGACGGACGACGTCCGTCGCACCCTGGTGCGCGTGCAGAACGACCTCTTCGACGTCGGCGCCGACCTGTGCACCCCGCTCGTGGCCGACCCGGAGTATCCGCCGTTGCGGGTGCAGCAGGAGTGGATCGATCAACTCGAAGCCGACATCGACCGGTACAACGACGACCTGGAGAAGCTGCGTTCGTTCATTCTTCCCGGTGGCACACCGGGCGCCGCGCACCTGCACGTCGCGCGCACCGTCGTCCGGCGGGCGGAACGCTCGACCTGGGAGGCGATCGAGACCTACGGCACGGACGAGGCCCCGGCGGCCGCCCGCAAGGGCGCGAAGAAGGACGCCGAGCCGGTGGACGAGCCGTCCGCCGAGCGGAGTGCGCACGGTGAGCAGGGCGAGCAGAGCGATGCGGCCCGCCCCGGTGGCATCAACCCGTTGACCGCTGCATACCTGAACCGGCTCAGCGACCTGCTGTTCGTGCTCGCCCGGGTGGCCAATGTCGAGGCCGGCGGCGACGTGCTCTGGGTGCCGGGCGGCGAACGCTGACCCCAAGAACCCGCAAACGCTGCGCGTTTGCGGGGTGTATGCGGGGTATCGGGGTGGCCGCGGGGTTCTCAGGAGCGACTGGAGTTGAAGCCTGGGGGTGACGACTCCGACCACGACCGCAGCTGGGTGTAGTCCGGGCGACCGACGACGATCTGCTGGTCTTGGTCACCACAGGTGCAATCGACGAGCACCGGCTCCTGGATGACACCCGGACGGCGGTCCATCGGCATCGGCGGGCCGAACTCGACCTCCTCGCGCACCAGCGTCCATTTGGGGCGCAGGCCGAGCCCGAGTATCGGGAACCATTCGATGACATCGGGCTTGGTGCGGGCCATGCCCATCACCCAAAAATCCCCACGGCGGCGAGCCATGAGGATCATGAGTTGATCGCGGGTGATCAGCCAGCGTCGGATCGCGATCCAGACGATGGTGAGCAGCAGGAGCGCGATGAGCGCGCCAAGGACGACCTCCGCGGTGAGAAGGACGTCTCCCAAGGTCGACTCAGGCAGACAGGCCGGAGGCGTCGATGACGTCGGACACGACGGTGACGGTGTTGTGGTCGACCGAGATGAAGCCGCCGCCGACCGTCACGACCTGCCGCGAACCGTTCACCGGGTCGATGCGCACCTCGGCCGACTCGGCGAGCACGGAGAGCAGCGGGGTGTGGTCGGGCAGGATGCCGAGCTCACCCTCGACGGTGCGCGCGTACAGCGCCTTTGCCTCGCCCTCCCAGACCTTGCGGTCGGCGGCGACGAGCTGGACGTTGAGGTTGCTCACGTGGTCGATCTCCTGGCGAGTACGTACATCGGGCTTGGAACGAGTCTACCGGCACCCGCACGGTGCTCTTGACGGTGTTCGGTGCAAGCGGACGGCGAGCAGACTGCGGGCGGGACGGCGGACGACCGGAAGTAGGTCAGTCGACCACGACGATCGCCATCGGGGTCTGCTCCGAGCCCTGACCGAGCGGGTTGTCGGCGAACATCTCCTCGAAGCGTGCCTTGTCGACACCCTTGACGTCGGAGCCGAGCACGTTGCGTCCGATGTCGTTGGCGTCCATGACCACCGTGCCGCCGAAGGTGGCGCGGTACTGCTCGGGCACCCGCGCGCGGATCTGCTCCGAGAGCCGGGCCGCGACGTCGTCCGGGTCCTTGGGCGCCAGCTTGGCCGACACGTTCGAGGGGTAGGCGGAGTACTCGGTCGGACCGTCGATCGCGCGGATGTCGTTGCCGACGAGTTCGTAGAACAGCCCCTTCTTGCCGAGCACCTTGCCGACGGCGCCACCGGCACTCGCGTAGAGCACCCGCGGCAGGCCGGCTTCCTGGATCGCCAGTTGCATCGTGAACGGTGAGCCGAGGCCGATACCCGCCGGCGTGCGGGTGACGTACTTGGACAGGATGCGCGCCGGACGGCCGACGTTGATGTCCCAGATGAAGTAGGAACGCCCCTGCGTGATCGCGATGATCTTTTCGGAGATGAAGAAGTACCACTGCTTGCCGGCGACCGCCTGCCGGTGCTGCTCGTCGGTGCCGAGCGTGGCGAAGAACCGGTCGATGTGTTCCATCACGAACGGGTCGAGGTCGGTGTCCTTGCTGACCAGTTCGCTGCGCAGCGGGTAGCGCGTCACCTGGTCGCCGAGGCTGGTCGTGAGTGCGAGCTGCTTGTCGGCGTTCGGCTCGAGGTCGGTCTTGATCCGCGCCGGCTCACTCGACACCTCGACCTTCTCGTCGAAGAACTCACGCAGCCACAGCTCGACGTTGAGCAGACGCCAGAAGGTCATCGAGTCGACACCGTTGGTGCCCTTGATCCAACCCTCGAACGCGTGGAGCACCTCGTTCTGGTCGAAGTAGGGCCTGTTGGCGAATTCCTCGGAGAGGAAGATGCTGTAGAAGTAGTTCTTCAACCGCATGAACCACTCGCCCTGCGGGGTGGTGAAGCCGATCTTGTTGCGGCGGCGGTTGATCATGTCGGGCAGCAGCCCGCGGGTCGCGTCCCGCAGCACCCGCTTGTTCCAGCCGTCCTTGATGATCGCCTCGTCGGACAGGCTGAAGATGAACTTCACGACCTCCTTGTCGAGGAACGGCACGCGTCCCTCGAGCGAGAAGCGCATCGTGTTCTTGTCCTCGTAGCGCAGCAGCGAGGGCAGCGAGTTGTGGAAGAGATCTTCGATCAACCTCAACTTGAGGTTCCGACCTTCGGTCGTGAACTTCTCCCCCGCGTGCTTCAAGGCGAACTCGGAGTTCATGAACGCGGTGGCCGGGATGACCTTCTTGCGCTTGAGCTTGTCCTGCAGCTTGAAGCGACCCAGCCGGTAGATGACGTCGAGGCTCTTGGACAGCTCGAGCGCGGCGTCCTTCTTGCCCTGGGCCTTCAGCTGACGCAGGTAGACGAAGTAATAGGGGATGTAACCGGCCATCATCTCGTCGGCGCCCTGGCCGTCGAGCAGGACGGTGACGTGGTTGGTGGCCTCGCGCATCACCTGGAACTGCGCGTAGGGACCGGAGGAGATCAGCGGCTCCTCCTGCGTGCGGATGAAGTCGAGAAGGTCCTTCTTGAACTCGTCCGCGGTCGGCAGGATCTTGTGCGAGTCGACCTGCCCCTTGCAGATGTCGAGCACCGCATCGACGTACTTCTCCTCGTCGTTGAGCGAGCCCGGGAACACGGCGGAGAAGGTGTTCTGGCGAGCGCCGATCGACTTGGTGGTCTCGTCGCCCTCGTTGAGGAGCTGGTTGATGATCACGGCGACGGCCGAGGAGTCGAGGCCACCCGACAGCGAGGTGCCGACCGGCACCTCCGACTGCAGGCGCAGCCGCACCGACTCGAACAGGCGCTGCTTGTACTCCGCCGCAGCCGCGTCGTCGTACGGACGCTGCTGCTTGGCCAGCTCGGCGAGCTCGTCACGCAGCCGGGTGAACGGACGGCGCTGCACACCCGAGGCGTCGACGGTCAGCATCTCCCCCGGCTCGAGCCGCTCGATGCCGTCGAAGAAGGTCTCCCGACCGTCCTCGTGGATGCGGAAGCGCAGGTAGCGGTAGAGCGAGCGCTCGTTGACGGCCTTGCGGTAGAGACCGCTGGCGAGGATCGACTTGATCTCCGAGGCGAACAGCACGGTGTCGCCGACCTGTGCGAGGTAGACCGGCTTGATGCCGAAGTGGTCGCGGGAGAGCGTCAGGCGCTGCTCGACCGCGTCCCAGATCGCCAGGCCCCACATGCCGTTGAACTTGTCGAACGCGTCGCCGCCCCACTGCGCGAACGCCTGCAGCACGACCTCGGTGTCGGAGTCGGTGGTGAAGGTGTGGCCGAGGGCCTCGAGTTCGGTGCGCAGGTCGAGGTAGTTGTAGACCTCACCGTTGTAGGCGATCGTGTAGCGCCCGTCGGCGGTCTGCATCGGCTGCTGACCGTGGGCCACGTCGATGATCGACAGCCGGCGGTGCCCCAGACCGACGGGGCCCTCGAAGTGGGTGCCCTCGCCGTCAGGTCCGCGGTGCACCTGGCAGTCGTTCATCGCGCGAAGGATGGCTTCGCTGCCGTCCGGACCGTAGTAACCGACGATTCCACACATGGGCGCAATCCTAAGGTGCGCCCGCACGTGCGGCCGACACCGCCGGACGGCGAGCCGGTCACATTGCTGCCTGGGTGGTCAGCAGTAGGTGGCCGGCATCCGATTGGTCGTGGGCTTGCTCCACGGCGCACACAGCTCGAGTCCTCGGTCGGCCAGGCCCTGCTTGATGTAGGGCAGCGTGCCCGGGTCGGTGCCCATGTGGTTGAGGTGCACGACCACCGTGCTGCCCGGGAACGCATTGCGCACGATGTGGTCGGCCGCCGACCGGGCCGACTTGCCGTCCCAGTCACGCGGGTCGAGGTTCCACATGCAGTTGAACTTGCCGTGCTGCGCGAGCACCGACCACACCCGCGCGTTGTAGGCGCCGTACGGCGGACGCACGTAGTTGCTGTCCACCTGCGGACGGGTGATCTCCCACGCGATCCGATCGTCGGACAGCGTCGTGAGGTCGTGGTGGTCGTAGGTGTGGTCGACGACCAGCATCCCGTTGGCCCGGGCGTAGGCCGGGTCGGCGTTGCCCGCAGCGACCGCACTGCCGTTCGGGGCGACCCCGATGCCGATGTCGTTGGCCTTCGCGGTGTCGACCAGGTTGCGGAACGCGGCGGCGCTCGGCGAGGTGTCGTCGAAGACGAGGAGCACCTTGTCGCCGTTGTTGCCGCAGCGTGTGGTGCGGTAGCCGGCGTCGGTGGAGCTGCCACCGGTCGTGCTGCCACCGACGTCCGCGCCGGCGCGGCTGCCCGCCCCGACGACTGCTCCCCAGGTGAGCGGACCGACGATGCTTTCGAGGTTGAGGCCGGACGCGGCGCTGGCGGCGCCCGTGTTGGCCGCCACCGCGATGCCGGTCGCCCCCATCGTCGCGGCGAGCGCGAGAGCCGAGATCTTCACCGTCCGACGGCTGCGAAGCGTGTTCATGATTCCCCCTGATTTGCCGGTCGCGCGGCCGGTCGGCCGGGCGTTCTCGGTGCATCGCTATGAGGGAGGAGCGGGCCGGTTCGGTTGCGATACCTGAATGGGTAGAGGTGCCCATACCGTTGGGCCGCGACGGCATTCATCTCGGGCCACGCTGGCGGCCCGTGGCCCGGCCGCGCGCGGCTAGGTTTGCGCACATGGACGCACCCGAGAGCCCCGAGGACTACTACGCACGCATCGAAGCGGCGCTCGGCGACGAACGCCGCCTTCCGGTCGCCGTCGAGGAAATGCCCGGCTGGGACATCTACCCGTACGAGATCGACTTCCTGAAGATCAAGCCGCTCGCCCCGCTGGCCGACACCGAACCCGCGCGCCGCGGCGAAGATCCCGAGACCTGCTGGTGTGCCGAACCGGTCGACCCCGAGGCCGACGGCCTGGTCTGGTCGAACGACGAGTGGAAGCTCTCGACCGATCTGGACGGCTCGGGGCTGCCGATCATGGTGTGGCTCAGCCCGCTCACCCACTGCGACCTGCCGACGATGCCGCCCGCGGTGGCCGCCGGGCTCGGACCGCTGATCGCCACGGTCTCGGCCGCGGTCGAGGAACTGCCGAGCGTCGGACGCGTCCAGCTGGCGAAGTACGGCGACGGCGGAGCGCACCTGCACATGCTGTTCATGGGCAGGCCGGCGCGCATCCTGCAGTTCCGCGGCTCGCCGATGCTCGACTGGGAGGAGAACCTCCCCCGCGTGCCCGCCGAGGTCGTCGCGCGCAACGTGCGCCCGGTCGCCGAGGCCCTCGTCGCCGCGTACGGTGGCCGACTCGGCCCGGCCGCCCGCGACTGACTTCCCACCCAAGGGTTCGCGAGCCACGCGACGCCCGCGCGCAGACCGAGTCGAGGCGGGTGATCAGCGGTGACCGAGCTTGCGCGGCGCTTGGGCACCGGCGATGCGATCGCGATCGGACTCGGCTCGAGCGTGGTGGTCGGGTTCAGCTCGTTCGGGGTGCTGCTCTACTACGCGATCGCGAACCTCGCCGCGTTCACCCAGTCCGGCGAGCAGCGCCGATACCCACGCGCTCCAACTGCTGGGGCCGCTCGGCTGCGCCGGCGGCGCGGTGCGACTACACCGCTGACGAGGCAGCCTTCGCTTCCGCCCGCTGCGGATCGGGCAGCACCTTCGACCAGAGGTTCAGGGCCCGCATCACGTGATAACTCACCAGCACCGCGATGGTGCCGAGCGCGATGCCGGAGAAGGTGAGGTCGCCGAGCTTCCAGGTGTAGTCGGCGATGCCGATGATGAGGCCGATCGCGGCCGAGGTGAGGTTGATCGGGTTGCCGAAGTCGACCTTGTTGTCGATCCAGATGCGGGCGCCGAGCAGCCCGATCATGCCGTAGAGCATCGTGCCCGCGCCGCCGAGCACACCGGCCGGCACCGTCGCGATCGCGGCGCCGAACTTCGGGCAGAAGCTGAGCAGCAGCGCGCCGCACGCCGCGACCCAGTAGGCCGCCGTCGAGTAGACCTTGGTCGCAGCCATGACCCCGATGTTCTCGGCGTACGTCGTGGTGCCCGAACCGCCGCCCGCGCCGGCCAGCGTCGTGGCGAGTCCGTCGGCCATCAGCGCGCGTCCGGAGACGTCGTCGAGGTCGCGGCCGGTCATCTGTGACACCGACTTCACGTGGCCGATGTTCTCGGCGACGAGCACCAGCACGACCGGGATGAACAGCGCTGCAGCCGACAGGTGGAAGGTCGGAGATTGGAAGTCGGGCAGCCCGATCCAACGATCCACCTTCTCGACGCTGTCGAAGTTCACCTCGCCGCGCAACACCGCGACGACGTACCCGGCGAGCACACCGACGAGGATCGCAAGACGTCCGAGCAGGCCGCGTCCAAGCACGGTGACCAGCGCGATGACCACCAGCGTGACGGTGCCGGTCACCGGCGAGACGACGAAGTTGTTCTTCGCGGCGGGCGCGAGGTTGAGCCCGATGAGCGCGACGATCGCGCCGGTGACCAGCGGCGGCATCAGCGCGCGCAGCCAACCGGCTCCGAGCACCTGCACGACCAGGCCGACGAGGAAGAGGCTGACACCGGCGAGCACGACACCACCGAGGGCTCCCGCCATGCCGTGATCGGTCTTGGCGGCCGTGATCGGCGCGATGAACGCGAATGACGAGCCCAGGTAGCTCGGCACCCGTCCGGCCGTGATCAGCAGGAAGATCATCGTGCCCACGCCGGAGAAGAACAGCGTGGTCGACGGCGGGAAGCCGGTGATCAGCGGCACCAGGAAGGTCGCGCCGAACATCGCGACGATGTGCTGTGCCCCGATGCCGATCGTGCGCGGCCAGGTCAGCCGCTCCTCGGGTGCGACCACCTGCCCCGGGGCAATCGTTCGTCCGTCACCGTGCAGGGTCCAACCGAGTCCGTTCACGAGCCGCGATCCTATCGGGGTCGCTGTGATTCGCAGAAGGGTGGATCGTCTGGCCGCGCGAGGTAGTGCAAAGCGCGGATCGGCAGCCCCACGTAGTGCAAAGCGCGAGCTATACACCGCGGTCTGCACTACACCGCCGCCCCAAACCGCGGTTTGCTTTACCCGAGCCACGAGCGAGCACCTCACGCGCAGCGACCGAGCTACGGGCGCCCGAGCTACGAGCGCCCGACTGTTGCCTCGACCACGACGATCCACCGCAGGACGATCCACCGCTGGCGAATGCCAGCGGTGGCACCCACCGGCCACAGCGCGAGGCTCACGGCGGCGGGACGCGGAAGCCCCCCGGACGCGTGCGTCCGGGGGGCTTCACCGCGAAGGGCGGCCAGAGGAAATTATCCCTCGAGCTCCTTGGCCTTGGCCTCGACGTCGTCCAGGCCACCGCACATGAAGAACGCCTGCTCGGGGACGTGGTCGTAGTCACCGTCGGCGATCTTGGTGAACGCCTCGATGGTGTCGGCCAGCGGAACCGTCGAGCCCTCGATGCCGGTGAACTGCTTGGCAACGTAGGTGTTCTGCGACAGGAAGCGCTGGATACGACGGGCGCGGTTGACGAGGATCTTGTCCTCTTCCGACAGCTCGTCGATACCGAGGATCGCGATGATGTCCTGCAGCTCCTTGTTGCGCTGCAGGATTCCCTTGATCCGGACCGCGGTGTTGTAGTGGTCGGCCGACACGTAGCGCGGGTCGAGAATGCGCGACGTGGAGGTCAGCGGGTCCACAGCCGGGTAGATACCCATCGACGCGATGTCACGCGAGAGCTCGGTGGTCGCGTCGAGGTGGGCGAAGGTGGTCGCCGGAGCCGGGTCGGTGTAGTCGTCGGCCGGCACGTAGATCGCCTGCATCGAGGTGATCGAGTGACCACGCGTCGAGGTGATGCGCTCCTGGAGCACACCCATCTCGTCGGCGAGGGTCGGCTGGTAACCCACCGCGGAGGGCATACGACCGAGCAGGGTCGACACCTCCGAACCCGCCTGGGTGAAGCGGAAGATGTTGTCGATGAACAGCAATACGTCCTGCTTCTGCACATCGCGGAAGTACTCCGCCATCGTCAGCGCCGAGAGTGCGACGCGCAGACGCGTGCCCGGCGGCTCGTCCATCTGGCCGAAGACGAGCGAGGTCTGACCGAGAACGCCGGCCTCCTCCATCTCGACCATCAGGTCGTTGCCCTCACGGGTGCGCTCGCCGACACCGGCGAACACCGACACACCACCGTGGTCGCGGGCGACACGGGCGATCATCTCCTGGATCAGAACGGTCTTGCCGACACCGGCACCACCGAACAGACCGATCTTTCCACCCTGCACGTACGGGGTGAGCAGGTCGATGACCTTGATGCCGGTCTCGAACATCTGGGTCTTGGACTCCAGCTGGTCGAAGGCCGGGGCCTTGCGGTGGATGCCCCAGCGCTCGTTCACCTCGAGGGTTTGGCCCTCTTCGAGATTGAGGCAGTCACCGGTGGCGTTGAAGACCTTGCCGAGGGTGACGTCGCCGACCGGGACGGTGATAGGGCCGCCGGTGTCCTGCACCTGCGCACCGCGGACGAGACCGTCGGTCGGCTGCAGGGAGATCGCACGGACCATGTTGTCGCCGATGTGCTGGGCGACCTCGAGGTTGATCGTCTTCTTCTCGCCGCCGAGTTCGACCTCGGCCTTGAGCAGGGCGTAAACCTCCGGCATGGTGTCGACGCTGAACTCCACGTCGACGACCGGGCCGATCACACGCGAGATGCGACCGACACCGCCGGGCTGCTGGGCCTGGCCGGCCTCGGGCTCGGTAGCAATGGTGCTCATTGATTGATTCCTTCTCGTATGGCGCTCAGCTGGCGTCGGCGAGTGCGCTGGCGCCACCAACGATCTCGCTGATCTCTTGGGTGATTTCGGCCTGACGTGCCTGGTTGGCCAGTCGGGTGTACGTCTTGATGAGTTCCTCGGCGTTGTCGGTCGCCGACTTCATCGCGCGCTGGCGGGCAGCCAGCTCGGATGCGGCCGACTGCAGCAACGCGTTGAAGATCCGCGACTCGACGTACTTCGGCAGGAGCGCGTCCAGCACGCTCGCCGCATCGGGCTCGAACTCGTACAGCGGCAGCAGGTCGGTCGAAGCGTCCTGCTGCTCCGCGGCCTGGTCGCTCTCGACGACCTCGAGCGGGAGCAGCCGGATGACGCGCGGCTCCTGGGTCACCATGTTGCGGAACAGGGTGTAGACCACGTGCACCTCGTCGACGCCGCCGTTCTCCGAGCCCTTGATGAACTCGTCGGTGAGACGCTGGCCGATCTCGCGGGCGATCTCCGGGGTGGGGCTGTCGGTGAAACCGCTCCACTCCGCGGCGAACTCGCGCCGACGGAACTTGTAGTAGCTCACCGCCTTGCGGCCCACCAGGAACGGCACCGGCTCGAGGCCATCAGCGCGCAGGTGCTCGATGAGCTCCTGGCTGCGCTTGATGGCGTTGACCGAGTACGAACCGGCGAGACCGCGGTCGCTGGTCATGATCAGCACCGCTGCCCGCTTCGGCTGCTCGCGCTCGGTCGTGAGCACGTGCTCGACGTCCGAGTGGGTCGCAAGAGCCGACACGGCGCGGGTGAGGGCCGTCGCGTAGGGCGTCGACCGCTCGACGGCCTGTCGAGCCTTGACCACCCGGGACGCGGCGATGAGCTCCATCGCGCGCGTGATCTTCTTGGTGGCCTGGACCGACCGGATGCGCTGGCGGTAGACCCGCATCTGCGCTCCCATAGGCGTTCCTTCCTTGTCGCTGTCGAACCGTCAGTGATCGTGCAGGGCGCCTCAGCGCTTCTGCTTGACGATCTGCTGCTGGTTGATCTGGTCCTCGGTGAGCTCGTCGAAGCGCTCCGAACCCTCACCACCGTGGTCGGGGGTGGAGCGGAACTCCTTCTTGAACTCGGCCATCGCGTTCTCGAGGGTCTTCTTGCCGTCGTCGTCGAGCTTGGTGCTCTCGCGGACCGACTTCAGGAAGTCACCTTCGTTGCGTCGCAGGTAGTCGAGCCAGTCGGACTCGAACCGGTTGATGTCGTCGACCGGAACCTCGTCCAGCTGGCCGGTAGTGCCGGCCCAGATCGAAGCGACCTGCTCCTCGAGTGCGTACGGGGAGTTCTGCGGCTGCTTGAACATCGCCATCAGACGCTCACCACGAGCCAACTGACGACGGGACGCGGCGTCGAGGTCGGAGGCGAACATGGCGAACGCCTGCATCTCGCGGAACTGCGCGAGGTCGACCTTGATCGAACCGGTGACGGCCTTCATGGCCTTGGTCATCGCGGCACCACCGACACGCGACACCGACACACCCACGTCGACCGCGGGGCGCTGGTTGGCGTTGAACAGGTCGGCCTGCAGGTAGATCTGACCGTCGGTGATCGAGATGACGTTGGTCGGGATGAACGCCGAGACGTCACCGGCCTTGGTCTCGATGATCGGCAGACCGGTCATCGAACCCGCGCCGAGCTCGTCGGACAGCTTCGCGCAACGCTCGAGCAGACGGCTGTGCAGGTAGAAGACGTCGCCCGGGTAGGCCTCGCGGCCCGGCGGACGGCGCAGCAGCAGCGACATGGCGCGGTATGCGTCGGCCTGCTTCGACAGGTCGTCGAACACGATCAGGACGTGCTTGCCCTCGTACATCCAGTGCTGACCGATGGCCGAACCGGTGAACGGAGCGAGGTACTTGAAGCCCGCCGGGTCGCCGGCCGGGGCGTTCACGATGGTGGTGTACTCCATCGCGCCCGCCTCCTCGAGGGTCGCGCGGACCTCGGCGACGGTGGAGTTCTTCTGGCCGATGGCGACGTAGATGCAGCGAACCTGCTTCTGCGGGTCACCGGTCTCCCAGTACTCCTTCTGGTTGATGATCGTGTCGGTGGCGATCGTGGTCTTGCCCGTCTTGCGGTCACCGATGATCAGCTGACGCTGACCGCGACCGATCGGGGTCATCGAGTCGATCGCCTTGATGCCGGTCATCAGCGGCTCGTGCACCGACTTGCGCGACACGACGTTCGGCGCCTGGAGCTCCAGCTCGCGGCGCTCGTCGGTGGCGATGTCACCGAGACCGTCGATCGGCTGGCCCAGCGGGTCGACCACACGGCCGAGGTAGGCGTCGCCCACCGGAACCGAGAGCACCTCGCCGGTGCGCTTGACTTCCTGGCCTTCTTCGATGCCACCGAACTCACCGAGGATGACGACACCGATCTCGTGCACGTCGAGGTTCAGCGCGATGCCGAGGGTGCCGTCCTCGAACTGCAGCAGCTCGTTGGTCATGGCGGTGGGCAGGCCCTCGACGTGGGCGATGCCGTCGGCTGCGTCGGTGACGCGGCCGACCTCTTCGCGGGATGCCTGGCCCGGCTCGTACGACTGGACGTAACCGTCCAGTGCGGCCCGAATGTCTTCCGGACGGATGGAGAGCTCCGTCATCATCTTCTCCTTCGTGTGGGCCGTGGCCCGCGGTTCAAGCTGTCAGGTGGGTTACGAGGTTTTCGACCGTCGGACTTCAGCCCGCGATGTCGCGGCGGACCTGGTCGAGTCGGGTCAGGATGGTGCCGTCGATGACCTCGTCACCGACCTGGACGCGGACGCCACCGACCACTTGCGGGTCGACGACGACGTTGGTCATGACCTCGCGTCCATAGAGGTTGTGCAGTGCACGAGCCAGCCGGTCACGCTGCTCCGAGCTCAGCTGCGTCGCGGCGGTGACCGTCGCGGTGAGCTGCTGACGCACCGCCGCGGCGACGCGCAGGTACTCCTCGAGCACGCGCTCGTAGCGACGACCACGCGGGTGCTCGGCGGCCCGGGCCGCGAGGAATGCGGTCTCCGGTTCGGCCTTGCCCTCGAGCAGTCGGCTGACGAGTGCCGCCTTGTCGGCGCCCGCACGCTGCCGGTCCGTCAAAGCGTCGCGCAGTCCGGCATCGCCGGCCACGGTGCGCTCGAAGCGGAACAGCTGCTCCTCCACCTCGTCGAGGCGACCACGACGGTCGGCTGCGGCGAAGGCGGAGTCGACAGCAAGTTCCTCGACGGCGTCGGAGGCGTCGCGGTCGCTGCTCCACCGCTGCGAGGCGAGCTCGCGCAGCACGGCGAGGACGGCGTCGCCGACCTTGCCGCCGAACAGCCTGTCGACCAACCCGGCCCGAGCCGACGCGTCGTGCGTCGGGTCGGTGAGGGCCCGTCGCAGTCCGGCGTTGCCGTCGAGGACGTCGACTGCGGCGAACAGCTGACGCGACGTGTCCGCCGCGTCGGCTCCTTCGCTCAACCGACGTCCGAGCTCGGCGCGGACGTGGGCCAATGCGGTCCGGGAGGCTCCCTGCATCAGTTGCCTGCCTCGGTACCGATCTTGGTCGGTTTCAGCGCACCCGACTCCAGCTCGGCGAGGAACCGGTCGACGATGCCCTTCTGGCGGGCCTCGTCGTGCAGCGATTCGCCCACGATCTTGCTGGCGAGGTCGGTCGACAGGCGACCCACGTCGGAACGCAGCGACACCGCAGCCGCCTGGCGGTCGGCCTCGGTCTGCTTCTTCGCCGAGTCGACGATGCGGGTGGCTTCGGCGTTGGCCTGCTCCCGCATGTCGGCGACGATCTGCGCACCCTGCGAACGGGCGTCCTCGCGGATCTTCGCGGCTTCGTCACGAGCGCTGCTCAGCTGGGCTTCGTACTGCGCCTTGGCAGCCTCGGCCTGCTTCTGAGCTTCCTGCGCCTGCTCCATACCGCCTTCGATGGCGGCGGTGCGCTCGGCGTGCGCCTGCTCCAGCTTCGGCACGACGTACTTCTTCACCATGAACATGAAGAAGCCGAACACGATGATGCCGAAGACCAGCTCAGGGATGTGCGGCAGGATCGGCTTCTGCGTGTGCTCGGGGTCAGTGCCCTCCGCAAGCAGCACCGCGGCCTGGACCGCTCCGCTGGAAATGATCACGTTGTGCTCCTCGGTTTCACCAGGACCCGGCGGCGTTGATCGAACCGCCGGCCCTGCGCGGGTCTTACAGGAAGAAGAGGACCAGACCGAAGATGGCAAGGGCCTCAGCCAGCGCGAAGCCGAGGATGGCGATCGGGCGCAGCAGGTTGCCGCTCTCCGGGTTACGGGCGACGCCGGAGATGTAGGCGGCGAAGATCAGACCGATGGCGATCGCCGGGCCGATGGCGGCCAGGCCGTAGCCGATGGTGCTGAGGTTTCCGCTGAGTTCACCAGTCATTTTGGGTAGTGCCTCTCACATTGTGTGGGATGGACCAGAACGAACTGTTCGCTCTGGGCGATTGTGGGGTTTGTGTTCAGTTGTTGATCAGTGGTCGTCCGCGAGGGCGCCACCGATGTACGAGGCGGCCAGAAGGACGAAGACGTACGCCTGCAGGAACTGCACCAGGGCCTCGAACGCGGTCATCACGACAGCCATCAACCACGCCGGCACTGCGACGAGCTTCAGCCCGATGGCGTCCTGGTTGAACAGTTCCCAACCGCCGAGGATGAAGACCACGAGCAGCATGTGGCCGGCGAACATGTTGCCGAACAGACGCAGGGCGAGCGTCACCGGGCGGGTGATGAAGAACGTGAGCAGCTCCAGCGGCACGATCAGCGGAAGCAGCCAGCCCGGCACGCCCGGCGGGATCATCCACTTGATGTACTTGCCGAATCCACCGTGCTTCTTGATGCCGACCCAGTGGTAGATCACGTAGACGAACAGCGTGAGCGCGATCGGGAAGCCGACGCGGGCCATTGTGGGGTTCTGGAACGGCGGGATGATGCCCATCCAGTTGTTCAGCAGGATGAAGACGAACAGGCTGAACAGCAACGGCACGAACCGCAGGAAGTCCTTGGAGCCGATCGAGTCCTCGGCGACGCCGCCACGGATCGCGTGGTAGACCTGCTCGGTGAGGTACTGGCCTTTGCTCGGCACGACAGCGGCCTTGCGAGTGGTGGACAGCAGCCACCAGAGCAGCAGACCGGTCGCGATCAACATGACCACCATCGGGCGGGTGATGGCGAGCGTGAACTCGTAGCCGCCCCAGTTGACGTGGCCGAAGGTCACCAGCGGCTGCCAGAAGTCGTCGGGCTTGGGCGGGAATCCGCCCTCGGCGTGGACGGCTGCCGGTAGGGCCAGCGCGTTGAGGCTCACTCGTTCTCCTCGGTGACGGTATTGGTCAGGGGCAGATGAAGGTTTCGGGGCTCAGCCGGATTCGGGTCGATCACACGTCACCTTCGGGGGTCTCGGTGGGCGTCGATCCGTTCGAACCTGCGGCGTTCTCGCCGGGGTTACCGTATCGGATCCACACGAGGTACATCGACAGGGCCATGCCCAGCAGTAGTCCGGCGAGGGTCAACCACGGCTTGGTGCCGAGCCAACGGTCGGCCAGCCAGCCGAGCAGGGTGTAGACCAGCGGCCCCGAGATGAGGATCGCGGTGACGTTGGACGCGAGTTGGTCCGACTTCGCGTGGGTCGGACGGACGACCTTGGCGCTCATCGCGAAGCCCCCGGGAGCGCGACGTCGAACAGCGGGGTGCGCGAGTGCAGGAAGCCCCACAGCTGCCCACCCAGCCAGACGAACGCTGCAGCGAGGGCACCGAGCGCGACGCTGCGCGCGTCGAGCGCTTCCACGTGGGTGAGGAACAGCAATGCGGGGAACAACAGGCTGATCTGAAGGAAGTAGATCCCCAGCGCGCCGGCCAATGCGGAGTTGGGGTGCAACTGCTCGAGCACCCAGCGGATGCCGACGTAACCGATGAGGAAGATCAGGGCACTCACACCGACTCCGGCGATCGCGCCGAGCAGGCCGGCAGTGCCGCGTGCGACCAGTCCGACGACCGCGGCGATCGGCAGCGTCGCGACTGCGGCGATCACTCCCCCGCGGAACATCATCGGCACCGCAGTGCGATCGCGTCCGGTGCCCGGAACCGGCGCCGAAACGTCACGACGCCTGGCGGCGAGCGGACGGTGCGCGGTCTTCACTGGGCCCTCAGAACTGCCGGAGACGGGGGTCGTTGTGCCTGGTCAGCGGGCCGGTCGGCAGCGGGTACGAACCAGTGCCAGGGCCCTCCCAGGTCCTTGTGAAAACTATCACAAAGTCCTCCTGCGGCCCAATTTCGGCAGTCCGAGGGTGAGTGCCAGACAGATCAACATGCCCGCGACGAGAGCCGCCGCGGCGTACTTCGCTTCGAGAAACGTGAACAGCAACGCTCCTCCGGACGCGACCGCCGACCACAGGTAGAACAGCAACACGGCCTGACGGTGCGGGTGACCGATGCCGAGCATCTTGTGGTGCAAGTGCTTGGCGTCGGGCTTCCAGAACTTCAGGCCACGGCGTTTGATCGCCAACAACACGTCGAGGATGGGCACGGCGAGGATCGACAGGGGCAACACGATCGGCAGCCAGAAGGCGACCAGCGCCGAACTGCGCTGCGGGGCGATGCTCGGGTCGAAGTTGCCGGTGAAGGAGATCGTGGCCGCCGCGAGCAGCAGTCCGAGCAACAGGGCCCCGGCGTCGCCCATGAACAGCTTCGCCGGATGGAAGTTGTGCGGCAGGAAGCCGATGCAGCAGCCGACGATCGCCGCCGACACGAACGCCGACGTCGAGAACACGGTCTCGACGTTGAGGTCGGTCGGCATCGAGGAGTAGGCGTAGATGAAGAACGCGGTCGCCGCGATCGCCGTCATGCCGGCCGCCAGGCCGTCGAGCCCGTCGACGAAGTTCACCGCGTTGGTCGTGGCGATGACGATGAAGATCGTGAGCGTCACCATCACCGGCTGCGGCAGGATCGTCTGCGCGCCGCCGTACGGCACCAGGTAGAGCTGAACGCCCGCGAACGCCATCACGCCCGCAGCGATCATCTGTCCCGCGAACTTCGTGATCGCGTCGAGCTCGATGAAGTCGTCGATTGCGCCGAGAGCGGTGATGATGACCGCCGCGACCAGCACGCCGTACAGCTCCGCAGAGCTGAACAGTCTTGACAAATAAGGCAATTGGGACGCGACGAAGGTAGCTGCGGCAAACCCGATGAGCATCGCCACGCCGCCGAGCCGGGGTACGGGCACCGAGTGCACGTCGCGTCCGCGCACCGGCGTCACCGCGCCGAAGCGCACCGCGAGCCACCGGATCGCCGGGGTCGCGAGGAAGGTGATGGCCGTGGCGACGACGCACACCAGCAGGTATTCACGCACGGACGGTCAGCGGTTCCTCGGCATCGGGTGGGGCAGAAGGTGGGCACCCCAAACTAACCACTCGTGCCACTCGGTGGTCGAGTGGCACGAGCGGCAGCGGTCGGGTTCGGAGATCAGGCCGTCGATCAGGCCGGACGCGGGTAGGCCGGGAACTGCTTGCACAGCTCGTCGACACCGGCGCGCACCTGCTTGGAGATCGCACTGTCCGGGTCGCCGTCACCCTGGGTGACGGCGGTGTGGATGAGCTCGGCGATGGTCTTCATCTGCTCGACCCCCATGCCCTGCGTCGTGACGCTCGGGGTGCCGACCCGGATGCCGGAGGCGACGTTCGGCTTCTGCGGGTCGAACGGGATCGCGTTCTTGTTCAGCACGATGCCGGCCGCGTCGGCGCGCGCCTCGGCGCCGGCGCCGGTGACCCCGACGCCCTGCAGGTCGTGCAGCGACAGGTGGGTGTCGGTGCCGCCGGTGGTCGGGCGGATCCCCTTCTCCCCCAGCGAGGTCGCCAACTGCTGCGCGTTGGCGATGACGTCCTTGGCGTACTGCGCGTACTCCGGGGAGGCGCACTCCTTGAAGTTGACCGCCTTCGCCGCGATCGTGTGCATCTGCGGACCGCCCTGCATCATCGGGAAGACCGCCTTGTCGAGCTTGGCGGCGTGCTCTTCCTTGCAGACCAGCGCGCCCGAGCGCGGGCCGCGCAGCACCTTGTGGGTGGTGAAGGTGACGACGTCGGCGTAGGGCACCGGGCTCGGGATGGCCTTACCGGCGACGAGGCCGATGAAGTGGGCCGCGTCGACCCAGAAGATCGCCCCGATCTCGTCGGCGAGCTTGCGGAAGAACTCGAAGTCGATCAGCCGCGGGATCGCCGAACCGCCGGCGAGAATCACCTTCGGCTTGTGCTCCTTGGCGAGCCGCTCGACCTCGGCGTAGTCGATGTCCTCGGTCTGCTTGTCGACGCCGTAGTGGACGGCGTTGAACCACTTGCCCGAGAAGCTCACCTTGGTGCCGTGGGTCAGGTGACCGCCCATCGGCAGCGCCATGCCGAGGATGGTGTCGCCCGGCTGCATGAACGCGCCGTAGACCGCCTGGTTGGCGCTTGCACCGGAGTGCGGCTGCACATTGGCGTGATCGGCACCGAAGAGTTCCTTGGCCCGCTCGATCGCGAGGCTCTCGGCACGGTCGACCACGGAGCAGCCGCCGTAGTAGCGGCGACCCGGGTAGCCCTCGGCGTACTTGTTGGTCAGCGTCGACCCGAGAGCGGTGATGACCGCCGGGCTGGACAGGTTCTCGCTGGCGATGAGCTGGAGACCGCTGCGGATCCGGTCGACCTCGTCGACCAGGATGCCGGCGATCTCGGGGTCGAACTGCTCCAGCGCCTCGTAGTCGGAGCCGTAGAAGGGCGTGCTCATGGGTTCACCTCGTGGTCGGGTTGTTCTGGTTCGCTGGTGTCTTCGGAGGGGTCTTCGTGTTTCGCGAGGTCGATCGGGCCGTCGAGTGGCACCCGCTCGCCGGTCGCGGGGTCGATCTCGGGGGCGATCGGCGCTGCGCCTTCTGCGTCGTCCGCGGGGTGGTCCACCGCGTCGTCCGGCGGCTGCTCGGCGAACGGGTCGACGAGCTCGACCGGGCCGAGCACCTCGCGCAACTGCTCGACGGTGATCGCGCCGGCGCGCAGCACCACCGGGTCGGCCTTGGTGCAGTCGAGGATCGTCGAAGGGGTGTCGCCGTTGCGCACGCCGGCGTCGAGGTAGACGTCGACGGCCGGGCCGAACGCGAAGCCCGCCTCGGTGATGGTCGTGACCGTGGGTTCGCCGCTGCGGTTGGCCGAGCTGACCGCCATCGGGCCCACCTCGCGCAGCACCGCGAGAGTCAGCTCGTCGTCCGGGATGCGTAGTGCGACAGTGCCGTTGGTATCGCCGAGGTCCCAGGCGAGCGACGGCTGCGACCGGAACACCAGCGTCAGGCCGCCGGGCCAGAATGCGTCGATCAACCGGCGCGCATAGGACGGCACCGCCGTCGCGAGACCGTCGACCGCTGCCACATCGCCGATGAGCACCGGCGGGGGCATGTCGCGTCCGCGGCCCTTGGCGGCAAGCAGGGCGTCGACCCCGGCGGCGCTGAACGCGTCGGTGCCGATGCCGTAGACGGTGTCGGTCGGCAGCACCACACATCGGCCCATCCGGGCGGCCTCGACGGCGGCCGCGATGCCGTCGGTGCGCCCTTGTTCGTCGGACAGGTCGAAGACCGGGCTCACTGAACACTCCTCGCCGGGTTTTTTGACATCGAGGACGAGTCTCCCGCATTGGCGAGGCCGAGCGCATCCAGGTCCGTCCAACGGCCGTCGCCGAAGGCCGACCGCAGCGCATTCTTGTAGGGCTCGATGTCGATCTCGTTGTCGCGCAACCAGTTCGGGTCGTAGTAGGTCTGCTCGTATCGGGCGCCGCCGTCGCACAGCAGCGTGACGATCGAGCCGCGCTCACCACGCTCGCGCAGTTCGCAGGCGAGCCGCAGGGTGCCGACCAGGTTGGTGCCGGTCGAACCGCCGGCCCAAAGACCCGTGCGCTCGCTCAGCAGGTGGACGGCGGCGATCGACGCCGCGTCGGGCACCTTGATCATCCGGTCGACGACACCGGGTGCGAACGACGGTTCGGTGCGCGGGCGGCCGATGCCCTCGATGCGGGAGCCGCCGCAGATGGTGCGTTCGGGGTCGCGGTCGACCCAGCCGTCGAAGAATACGGAGTTCTCCGGGTCGACGACACACAACTTGGTGTCGTGGCCCTGGTAGCGCAGGTACCGTCCGATCGTCGCGCTGGTGCCGCCGGTGCCGGCCCCGACCACGATCCAGGTGGGCACCGGGTGCGGCTCGTCGGCCATCTGCGCGAAGACCGACTCGGCGATGTTGTTGTTGCCGCGCCAGTCGGTCGCCCGCTCGGCGTACGTGAACTGGTCGAGGTAGTGCCCGCCGGTCTCGTCGGCGATCTCCTGCGCCCGCTGGTAGACCAGCGCCCCGCTGTCGACGAACTCGCAGCGTCCGCCGTACCGCTCGATCAACTCGATCTTGCGCTGACTGGTCGAGCGCGGCATCACCGCGACGAACGACAACCCGAGCAGTCGGGCGAAGTAGGCCTCGCTCACCGCGGTCGATCCGCTGCTGGCCTCGACCACCACCGTGTCGCGGGTGATCCAACCGTTGCACAGGCCGTAGAGGAACAGGCTGCGAGCGAGGCGGTGCTTGAGGCTGCCGGTCGGGTGGGTCGACTCGTCCTTCAGGTAGACGTCGACCCCGAGATCGGACGGCAGGTGCAACGGGATGAGGTGGGTGTCGGCCGACCGGTTGGCATCGGCGTTGACGGCGCGGATGGCCCAGGAGACCCAGGCGCGGTCGTCGTCGCAACAGTTCGTGACGTCGGCCGAGGTTTGCTGCATGACTGCGATCGTAGGCCCGCGCCCAACGGTCGCCGACAACCGTGCGGTTGTCGCAGCCACCCGGCCGACGGCGCGGGCTCCTCGCTGCGCTGCCTCACGCAGCGGCCGGCGGACGAGGTCCGCTGATCACGTGGCCGGGTTGGGTCACGGCGCGGATCGCCGCGCTCGTGGCGGGTGCGCTGATCTTCTACCAGACCATCGCCGACAGGTCGGCGATGCCGAGCACGCCGGTTGCGGTCCTCCAGCAGGTCGCGTTCGTCGTGTGGGGCCTCACGCTGATCGAACTCGTCGTACGTGGTCACCGCGCGCTGTCGGCATTCGCGGGCACCACCGAAGGCGCTGATCGGGCGCCGTCGCAGGTGCAACCGGATTGTTCGGGGCGTGCATTCGACCCCTTCGGGGCCGGCTGTCGCAGGCGTGGTTCACAGTGGTGCCCATGGAGATCACCGACCGGTCACTCGATCGCGCTGCGTTGTCCACGATCCTCGACGAAGCCCGCGAACCGGTCACTCTGCTGCGCTGCGACCTCGCCGGGGCCGACCTGCGCGACCTCGACCTCACCGAGGTGAGCTTCACCGAGTGCGCGCTCGACGGCACGCTGCTCGACGGCGCCGCGGTGGGCGCAGTGGTGTTCACCGGCTGCCGGATGACCGGTGTGTCGATGGAACGCACCCGCGGACTCGGGTTCGAGATCCGCCGGTCGAACCTCTTCGCAGCCAACCTCATGGGTGTCGTGCTCGCGAACGCCGACCTCACCGGTTGCCGGTTCACCGAGGCGGTGCTGCGCGGAGCCGACCTGCACGCGTCCGTCTTCGACGAGTGCGACCTCACCGACGCCGATCTGTTCGACGCCAACCTCACCGACGCCGATCTGCGCGGTGCCCGACTCGGCGCCTGCGACCTCGACCGGCTGCGCGCACTGCGTGGAGCGATCCTGTCGCCCGCCCAGGCCGGCGCGATCGTCGCCGACCTCACCGGAGCGCAGATCCTCGAGATCGGCAGTTGAGCCCAGGCTCAGCGCGGCCGGAAGGCCACGGCGAAGCGGGGGCGACCGGTCAGGTCGGGCTCGTCCCGGGCGTCGACCCACCCGGCGCGAGCGAGCGCTGCAGGCAGTGAATCGCCCTGAGTCTCAGCGTGTTCCATGATCAGCACGCCACCCGGACGAAGCAGCTCGAAGGCACGCGCCGCCACCTCGAGCGGAATGCGCAGACCATCGGCGCTGCCGCCGTAGAGTGCCTCGGCCGGATCGTGGTCACGCACCTCGGGGTCGACCGGCACCATCGCGTCGGGGATGTACGGCGGGTTGCTGAGCACCACGTCGACCACGCCGGTGAGCTCAGGGAAAGCATCCTGCGCGGGCGCGCTGACCAGGTCGATGTCGAGCCCGAGGCGCTGGGCGTTGCGAGTCGCCCAGGCGAAGGCGTGCTCGGTGAGCTCGACGGCGTGCACCCGCAGGTCAGGGCGCTCCTGCTTCACCGCGAGCGGGATCGGCGCGGCGCCGGTGCACAGGTCGACCAGCGTGCCCCCCTGCGGCACATGCGCGAGACCGAGATCGACGATCAGTTCGGTTTCCGGCCGCGGCACGAAGACTCCCGGTCCGACTTCCAGTTCGAGGTGACGGAAGTGGGCGCGACCGGTGAGGTGTTGCAGCGGCACCCGTCGGGCGCGTTCGTCGACGAGCACGTCGAACCGGTCGCCGACGTCGTCCGGCAGCTCCTCCCCCATGAGCACGGCGCGACGCACTTGCTCACCCGAGCGGCCCCAGGCGTGCTCCAGCAGCTGGTGCGCCTCGGCGTCCGCCGAATGGATACCGCTGTGCCGCAACCGATCCGAGGCAGCCCGAAGTGTCGCCCGAAGGTCATTCACGGGCGGTCGCTCAGTTGCTGCCGCCGGCAGCGACGGCCGCCATCTTCGCGGCCTCGTCGGCCTCGACGGCGGAGTCGATCACGGGGCCGAGCTCGCCGTCCAACACGGTGTCGAGGTTGTAGGCCTTGTAGCCGGTGCGGTGGTCGGCGATGCGGTTCTCGGGGAAGTTGTAGGTGCGGATGCGCTCGGAGCGGTCCATCGTGCGCACCTGCGACTTGCGCGCGGCCGATGCCTCGGCGTCCTTCTTCTCCTGCTCGATCTGACGCAGCCGTGCCTTGAGCACGCGCAGCGCCGATTCCTTGTTCTGCAGCTGCGACTTCTCGTTCTGGCACGAGACGACGACACCGGTCGGCAGGTGGGTGATCCGCACCGCGGAGTCGGTGGTGTTGACCGACTGACCGCCGGGGCCGGAGCTGCGGTAGACGTCGATCTTGAGGTCGTTCGGCCCGAACGTGATCTCGTCGTCGTCGCCCTCGTCGAGGTCGGGCATGACGAGCACGCCGGCGGCCGAGGTGTGGATGCGGCCCTGCGACTCGGTGGCCGGCACGCGCTGCACGCGGTGCACGCCGCCTTCGTACTTCAGCCTCGCCCAGGGGGCCGTGCCCGGCTCCATCGTGCCCTTGGCCTGGATCTGCAGGCGCACATCGGTGTAGCCGCCGAGGTCCGACTCGGTGCCATCGGTGACGCTGGCGCGCCACCCCGACCGCTCCGCGAACCGCAGGTACATCCGCACCAGGTCGGCGGCGAAGAGGGCCGCCTCGGCGCCGCCGGCGCCGGCCTTGACCTCGAGGATCACGTCGCGGTCGTCGTCCTCGTCACGCGGCAGCAGCAGCTTGCGCAGGTGCGCCTCGGTCGTGGCCACCTGCTCGGTGAGCGCCGGCACCTCCTCGGCGAACGCGGCGTCCTCGGTGGCCAGCTCCTGCGCCGTCGCGAGGTCGTCCTGCGCCGTCCGCCACGCGTTGAAGGCCGCCACGGTGGGCGCGAGCGCCGCGTACCGCTTGTTGACCTTGCGCAACATCACCGGGTCGGCGAGCACCTCGGGATCGGTCATCCGCCGCTCGAGCTCGGCATGCTCGGCGACGATCGCGGAGGCTGAATCAAGCACTGGGACTTCCTTCGTACGGCGGCGCGGGGACGGGTGCAAACACAAATCCGCCGGTTCCGTGCGAGGCACGGAACCGGCGGATCGAAGTCGCTACTTCTTCTTGCCGTAGCGCTGCTCGAAGCGCGCGACGCGGCCACCGGTGTCGAGGATCTTCTGCTTGCCGGTGTAGAACGGGTGGCAGTTGGAGCACACTTCAACGCTGATGCGACCGGACTCGGCGGTGCTGCGGGTAGTGAACGTGTTGCCGCAGGTGCAGGACACCACGGTCTCGGCGTAGTTCGGGTGAAGGTTCTTCTTCACGGGCTTCTCCTCGAGGTTCAGGCTGATTCCCGGGTCGCCGCGCGGGGTGCGGGGCGTGAACCGGGGCCAAGGGTCAAGTCTGCCAGAGCGGCGGACATAGGCCAAAACGACGACAGGTCCGACGTTATTCCGCCCACTCTTTGCGCCGCCTTTGCCCCCTCTTGAACAATGTGCTGCAACCGTTGGGCTCCCGTCCTCAAGGAGTCAGCATGCCCTCGTCCCATCCAAGTCTGTCCCGCCGCTCGTTCCTGGTCACCGCACTCGCCGGTGGCGCCGCCGCCGTCGCGATGCCCACCGCGCTCGCCGTCGACCAGGCCTCGGTCTTCCGCGACGCAGCCGCCGAATTCGCTGTTCCGGCAAAACTGCTCGCCGCGTTCAGCTACGGCCAGACCCGCTGGGTCGACCACGGTGGCCACCCCAGCCGGAGCCTCGGTTACGGCCCGATGCACCTCATCGATGGTGCCGCCGTGGCCGCGCAGCGCGCGGCGGAGGGCAAGTCGCCCGCATCGGCGGTCGACACGCTGTCCCGGGCCGCCGCGGCGTCCGGCATCGCGGCCGAGACGTTGAAGACCGACCCGGCGGCGAACGTGCGCGGCACCGCCGCCCTCATCGCCGCGATCCAGCGCGAGACCGGTGCGCCCGTGGGCGCCGAGACCGACCCGGCGCAGTGGTACGAAGCCGCGGCGACCGCGAGCGGCCTGGCAGAGGTCAGCGCCCAGACGCAGTTCGCCGACGACCTACTCACCGACCTGCGCCAGGGCATGACCGTGCGCGACGGCAACACCACCTTCACCGTCGCACCGCAGCGGGTCGGCACACCCGCCGGCCGGGCGAAGGTGACGGCGCGCGGCGCAGCCGCCAAGAAGCCGTCCGGACCGATCGACGCGCCGGCCGGACTCGGCGTCGAATGGGTGCCGGCCCCGTACGAGCAGTACGGGCCCGACCCGGGCGACTACGGCAACCACGACCTGGCGTTCCGCCCGCGCTCGCCCCAACTGACCCACGTCGTCATCCACGACACCGAGTGCAGCTACGAGCTCGGCCTGCAACTGGTCACCGACCCGACCTACCTCGCGTGGAACTACACCATCCGCGCGTCCGACGGCCACATCGCCCAGCACCTGCAGACCAAGGACGTCGGCTGGCACGCCGGCAACTGGTACCTCAACATGCACTCGGTCGGCCTCGAGCACGAGGGCTACGCCGCCCAGGGCTATCGCTGGTACTCCGAGGCGATGTACCGACGCAGCGCGCGGCTGACCCGGCACCTGTGCACCACCTACGGCATCCCGATGGACCGCGCACACATCATCGGCCACGACCAGGTGCCCGGCGCAAAGACCGCAAGCATCAAGGGCATGCACTGGGACCCGGGCCCGTTCTGGGACTGGGAGCGCTACTTCACCCTGATGGGTGCACCGCTCAGCCAGGGCACCATCGGTCGGCGGCCGACCGCCGGTGAGGTCGTGCGCATCCTGCCCGGTTTCGACGGCAATGTGCAGACCGTCGAAGGATGCGACGGCACCTGCGTCGAGCCCGGCGACCACGGCACCAACTTCGTGCCCTTGCGCACGGCACCGGACGCGTCCGCACCGTTGGTCGCCGACCCGGGCCTCAAGGCCGGCCCGTCGACGACAAAGGTGTCGGACATCGGCGCCCGCGCGACGGCCGGCACCGAGTATGTCGTGGCGCAGGTGCAGGGCGATTGGACGGCGGTCTGGTACCTCGGCGAGATCGGGTGGTTCCACAACCCGACCCACTCGCCGACCGCCCGGGTGGTGCGTGGCCGACGCACCGTCACCCCCAAGGCGGCAACCGCACCGGTCTACGGGACGGCCTACCCGGAAGCGTCCGCGTACGCCGATCCTGCTGACGTGCAACCGATCTCACCGCTGATCTACACGATGAAGGCCGGCCAGTCGTACGTGCTGTCGGACGACGACGTGCCCGCGGACTACTACCGGGCGAAGACCTTCTCGCTCGACACCCCGGGCGACCACATCAACACCGTCGGCCGCACGAAGTACTACCAGGTCAACCTCGGCCACAGGGTCGCGTTCGTGCAGGCCGCGGACGTCGTGATCGAGTAGCCGGGTCGTGGCCCCGGCCATGGAGACAATGCGCTCCGCGGCCGGGGCTCGCCTGTCGGTCGAGTGTGGCGCCAGGACGCCTGGGTGCAACTCGCGGCCGCGGCCATGGTGACGTCCACCGTCCGGCTGGGCACGGTGATCACGCCGGTCGCCCGGTACAAACCGTGGGATCTCGCGTCGCTCGTCGGCTCCGTCGACCGGCTGTCCAGCGGACGCGTGACGATGGGTGTCGGGTTGGGCGAACCCAACTCCAACGGGCTGGCCTTCGAGCCCGGCGAGGGCCGCACGGGTCGACGAGGGTCTCGAACTGTTTGCGATGCTGTGCACCGGTGAGCCGTTCCGACATGACGGCGAGCACTTCACGATCGACATCACCGCCGGAATCGAACCGGACGGTCCCCCGCCGACTGCCCAACGTCCACACCCGCAGGGCGTCGCCGAGATCACCCGCCGCGTCGCCGCCGGCCCACCCCGCAACTGACAAAAACCCCGCAAACGCTGCGTTACTCGCCACTCACTGCTGTTGCAACAGCAGTGTTTGGCGGCAACCGCAGCGTTTGCGGGGTTTTAGCCTGCGAGCGGGTCAGTCTTCGTCATCCAGCTTGATGGACGAGGTCTGCTGCACCTGCATGAGGAACTCGACGTTGCTCTTGGTCTTCTTCAACCGGTCGAGCAGCAACTCGATGCCCTGCTGCTGGTCGAGTGCGGCGAGCACACGACGCAATTTCCACATGATCTTCAGTTCGTCCTGGCCGAGGAGGATCTCCTCGCGGCGCGTGCCGGAGTTGTTGATGTCGACCGCCGGGAAAATACGGCGGTTGGCCAGCTGACGGTCGAGCTTGAGCTCCATGTTGCCGGTGCCCTTGAACTCCTCGAAGATGACCTCGTCCATCCTCGAACCGGTCTCGACCAGCGCCGTCGCGAGGATGGTCAGCGAACCGCCGTCCTCGATGTTGCGGGCCGCACCGAAGAACTTCTTCGGCGGGTAGAGAGCCGCGGAGTCGACACCACCGGACATGATGCGTCCGGACGCCGGGGCCGCCAGGTTGTAGGCACGGCCGAGCTTGGTGATTGAGTCGAGCAGCACGACGACGTCGTGACCCATCTCGACCAGACGCTTGGCGCGCTCGATCGAGAGTTCGGCAACCGTGGTGTGGTCGTCGGCCGGGCGGTCGAAGGTGGAGGCGATGACCTCACCCTTCACCGCGCGCTGCATGTCGGTGACTTCTTCCGGACGCTCGTCGACCAGGACGACCATCAGGTGGCACTCGGGGTTGTTGGTGGTGATCGCGTTCGCGACCGCCTGCATCACCATCGTCTTACCGGCCTTCGCCGGGGCGACGATCAGACCACGCTGGCCCTTACCGATCGGTGCGACGAGGTCGATGATGCGAGTGGTGAGCTGGTTCTGCGCGGTTTCCAGGCGCAGGCGCTCCTGCGGGTACAGCGGCACGAGCTTGCCGAATTCGACGCGCTTGCCGGCCTGCTCCGGGGTCATCCCGTTGATCGTGTCGAGACGCACCAGCGCGTTGAACTTCTGGCGGGCGGGCAGCTGCTCACCCTCGCGCAGCGCACGCACGGCACCAGTGACGGCGTCGCCCTTGCGCATGTTGTTCTTCTTCACGATGCCGAGCGGCACATAAACGTCGTTCGGGCCCGGCAGGTAGCCGCTGGTGCGCACGAACGCGTAGTTGTCGAGCACGTCGAGGATGCCGGCCACCGGCACCAACACGTCATCCTCGCGCACTTGGGTGTCGACGTCGCCGAACTCCTCGGCGCGGTTACGGCCACGCTTGCGGTCACGGCCGCGCTGGCGACGACGGTTGCCGCGGCCACCCTCGTCCCAGTCGTCGCGGTTGCCGCCACCCTGACCACCCTGGTTGCCCTGCTGGCCACCCTGGTTGTTCTGGTTCTGCTGCCCGGCTTGGTTCTGGTTGCGGCGGTTGCCACCCTGATTGTTCTGGTTCCCCTGGCCGCCCTGCTGGCGGTCGCCCTGCTGGTTCCCCTGCCCACCCTGGCGGTTCTGGTTGTTCTGGCGACCACGGTCGCGGCGCTCGGATCGCTCACCCCGGTCGTCCTGCTTGTCGTGGGCGCCGTCCTGCTTGTCAGCCGGCTCCTGCCCCCCGTCTCGTCCCCCGTCGCGCTCGTCGCGGGCCGGAACCGACTCGCGGTTCGGACGACCGGACTGCTCGGCGCTCTCGGCGTGGCCGGAGTCGGCGTGGCCGGAGTCAGCCTTGGCGCCCTCGACCGGTGCGCTCTCGGCCCTCGCCCGGCTCGGAGCATCGCTCTCGGCCGCCGCGGCCTTCGGCGCGCGCTCAGCCTTCGGCGCATCCTGCGCCGGGGCGTCGACGCCCTTGTCGACGGACTTGTCGGCGGTGTTGCTGCGCGCGGCCGGCGGGCGGACGGTGTCGCCGCGGTTCTGGATGGCGGCCAACAGGTCGCTCTTGCGCATCTTGGAGGTGCCGCTGATGCCCATCGAGCCGGCGAGTCGCTTCAACTCGTCCAGCTTGAGCGAACCCAGGGATCCTCGGGAGCCCGACTCGGCCGATGCCGGCGTGCGGGACTCGGTTGTTTCAGTCACGAAGGTTCCTTCCCCCTCGTCATCTCGATCTGACGATCGATCGGGGTTGAGCCTCGAGCGAGGCATATTCTTCCGAACTCGCCCGCGCATCAAGAATCGATGTCGCGAACAGCGAGAGTGATTGCACCCGGGGCGTGCCGGAGATCCGGTACCTCTCTTGGTGCGTGACCCAATCTACACGCACGCTCAGCGATTGTGCGAAACGACCCGCACCCCGTCGAGAGCGATGCCCGGACGCAGCACCTGCCAGCCCGGTCCGGGAACCCCGACCGCATCGAGTTCGGTCGCGGTGCCGACGGCCAGCACCGTCGGCCCCGCGCCGGAGACGAACGCCGCGATGCCACGACCACGCAGGTCGTCGACCACGGCCATGCTCTGCGGGTAGGCCCCCCGCCGGTTCTCCTGATGCAGCCAATCCGCGGTGGCCGGCAGCAACTTCGTCGGGTCGCTGGTCATCGCGTGCACCAACAGCGCGGTGCGCCCCGCATTGCGGGCCGCGTCGGCCAACGGCACGGCGGCGGGCAACGCCGCCCTAGCCTTGTCGGTCGCGAGGGTGAAGTCGGGCACGAGCACCGCGACATTGACGTCGGGGTGCAGGCCCGGGTGGACGGTGCGCCAGGCCTGGTCACGCTCGTCGAACCAGGAGGCGGTGAAGCCGCCGTAGACGCTGGCCGAGGCGTTGTCGGGGTGCCCCTCCAACGCGCTCGCCACGTCGTTGACCAGGGCACGCGCCTCATCGCCTAACGGGCCCAGGAGCCCCGCGGCCGCGCTCACTCCGGCGACGATGGCGGACGCCGACGAACCCAGGCCTCGAGAGTGAGGAATCACGTTGCGGCACAACAGTTTCAGGCCGTTCGGCGGGGTCGCCCCGACCCGCTCCCAGTAGGTGCGCATCGAGCGGTAGACGAGGTGCCGTTCATCGGTCGGCACCTCCCCCGCCCCGGCGCCCTCGACCTCGATCACCAGGCCGTCGCCGGTCACTTCGACCTCGAGCACGTCACGCAACTCGATGCCGAGACCCAGCGAGTCGAAGCCGGGACCGAGGTTCGCCGAGCTCGCCGGCACCTCGACCCGAACGCACTGCCCGGGCGCGATGCGCTTGTGCTGCATCAGGATTCGAGGCCGAGCGCGCGAGCGACGCCGACGACGTCGATCCCGACCCGGGTGGGCTGCACATCGTCGCCGTCAGCGGTCTTCAGTGCCCACTGCGGGTCCTTCAGCCCGTGCCCGGTGACCGTGCACACGATCTTCGCGCCGGCCGGGATGCGACCGGCTTCGTGCATCTTCAGCAGGCCGGCGATGCTGGCGGCCGAGCCCGGCTCGACGAACACGCTCTCGGTGGTCGACAGTAGTCGGTGCGCGGCAAGAATCTGGGGGTCGCTGACCATGTCGATGACACCGCCCGACTCGTCGCGCGCCGCCTCGGCCTGCTTCCACGACGCCGGGTTGCCGATGCGGATCGCAGTGGCAACGGTCTCGGGGTCGTCGACCGGGTAACCGCGCACGATCGGGGCCGCGCCCTCGGCCTGGAATCCCCACATCGCCGGACGGCGGGTGGCGATCGGGGTGCCGTGGGCGGCGTCGACGGCCTCGCTGTAGCCCTTCCAGTAGGCCGTGATGTTGCCGGCGTTGCCGACGGGAAGCACGTGGATGTCGGGCGCGTCACCGAGCACGTCGATGACCTCGAACGCCGCGGTCTTCTGCCCCTCGATACGCGCGGGGTTGACCGAATTCACGAGTTCGACCGGGTAGGCCTCACCGAGCTTGCGGGCCAGCCCGAGACAGTCGTCGAAGTTGCCGTCGACCTGCAGCAGGGTCGCGCCGTGGGCGATCGCCTGCGACAGCTTGCCCATCGCGATCTTGCCGTCCGGCACGAGCACGGCACAGGTCATCCCGGCCTTGGTCGCGTACGCGGCCGCGGAGGCGCTGGTGTTGCCGGTCGAGGCGCACACGACGGCCTTCGCGCCGGCCTTCGCGGCCATCGAGATCGCGGTGGTCATGCCGCGGTCCTTGAACGACCCGGTCGGGTTCATGCCCTCGAACTTCACCCAGACGTCCGCGCCGGTGAGCTCGCTGAGCCCCTCCGCGTGGATGAGCGGCGTGCCGCCCTCGCCGAGGGTCACGACGGGCGCGCCCCCCAGCATCGGCAGCCGGTCGGCGTATTCGCGGATGACCCCGCGCCACTGGTGTGCCATTCGTCCTACTCCCCTTCGACCCGCAGCACCGAGAAGACCTTGTCGACCTCGTCCGCTGCCTTCAGCTGTTCGACCACCGCGGCGAGGTCGGCCTCGCTCGATCGGTGCGTGATGATGTGCAAGGTGGCCAGACCGTCCTGCGACCGGCGCACGCTCTGCCGCATCGATTCAATCGAAACCCCTTGCTCGCCAATGGTTTTCGCAATGGCGGCGAGCACACCGGGCTTGTCCTGCACGTCCATCCGGATGAAGTAGGCCGTCTTCGCCGCACCCACTCCCTCGATCGGCAGGTTGGCGTACGCCGACTCGCCGGGACCGCGTCCGCCGTGCACCTTGTGCCGGGCCGCCTGCACGACGTCGCCGAGCACGGCCGAGGCGGTCGGGTCGCCGCCGGCGCCGCGTCCGTAGAACATCAGCTCGCCGGCGAGTTCGGTCTCGACGAAGACCGCGTTGAAGGCGTCGCGCACGGAGCCGAGCGGGTGGCTGCGGGTGATGAGCGTGGGGTGCACCCGCACGCTCACGGCCTGACCGCCGTCCTTGTCGACCAGCTCGGCGATCGCGAGCAGCTTGATGACACAACCGATCCGGCGGGCGGCACGGATGTCGTCGGCGGTGACCGACATGATGCCCTCGACCGCGACGTCGGAGGTGCGGACCCGGGTGTGGAAGGCGAGCGAGGCGAGGATCGCAGCCTTCGCCTGGGCGTCGTGCCCCTCGACGTCGGCGGTCGGGTCGGCCTCGGCGTAGCCCAACTCCTGCGCCTCGGCGAGCACGTCGGCCAGATCGGCTCCGGTGCGGTCCATCTTGTCGAGGATGAAGTTGGTGGTGCCGTTGACGATGCCCATCACCCGCTGCACGCTGTCGCCCGCGAGCGACTCGCGCAGCGGCCGGATCAGCGGGATCGCGCCGGCGACGGCTGCCTCGTAGTAGAGGTCGGCGCCGTGCTCCTCGGCGAGTTCGTAGAGCTCGGCGCCATGCTGGCCGAGCAGTGCCTTGTTGGCCGTGACGACGCTGGCACCCGACTCAATTGCCTTCTGCAGCAACGACTTCGACGGGTCAATGCCGCCCATGAGCTCGATCACCAGGTCGGCCCGGGTGACGAGTTCCTCGGCGTCGGTGGTGAACAACGAGGCGTCCAACCCGGTGTCCGAGCGGTCCTTCGAGGTGTCACGCACCGCGACCCCGACGATCTCCAATCGACGCCCGACGCGCGCCTCGAACTCGTCCTTCGCCTGGGTCAGCCGCCGGGCGACAGCGCCGCCGACGACTCCACAACCGAGCAGCGCGATCCGCACCGACTCCGACATTTCCTACTCACTCTCCAGCAACAACAGGTCCTCAATGGTCTCGCGCCGCAACCACGGGCGCGCACCCGCCTCGTCGACCGCGATGACCGGGGGCCGCGGCACGTGGTTGTAGGTGCTCGCCAGCGACCGGCAGTAGGCGCCCGTGGCCGCAACCAGCACGAGGTCGCCCGCCTGCACATCGGCGGGCAGAAGCACGTCGCGCACCACGATGTCACCCGACTCGCAGTGCTTGCCGACGACGCGGCTGAGCGCGGTCGACTCCCCGTCGCGGCCGGCGATCTCGCAGTGGTAGTCGGCGTCGTAGAGCACCGGACGCGGGTTGTCGCTCATGCCCCCGTCGACCGCTACGTAGGTGCGGGTGAGGTCGTCGTCGACGACGACCGGCTTGACGGTGCCCACTGTGTAGAGCGTCATGCCGGCCGGCCCGATGATCGAACGCCCGGGTTCGATGGAGATGCGTGGAATCGCCGTTCCGGCCGCGGCGCAGGCCTTTTGGACGATGGCAGCCAACTGGTCGGCCATGTCGGCGGGCGCGAGCGGCACGTCGTCGGGCAGGTAGGCGATGCCGAACCCGCCGCCGAGGTCGAGCTCGGGCAGGTCGACGCCGTGCTCCTGAGCGACCTCGAGCTGCAGGCCGATCAGACGCTCGGCCGCGACCGCGAAACCGTCGGACTCGAAGATCTGCGACCCGATGTGGGAGTGGAAGCCCAGCAACTCCAATTCGTCACGGGCCAGCACCCGGCGGACGGCGTCGCTCACCTGACCGTCGAGGCTGAAGCCGAACTTCTGGTCCTCGTGGGCGGTGGCGATGAACTCGTGCGTGTGTGCCTCGACGCCGGTCTTGACCCGCAGCATCACCTTGGCCCGCACCCCGGCACGGGCGGCCGCGTCGGCGACCCGGTCGATCTCCTCGAAGGAGTCGACGACGATGCGTCCGACCCCGGCGGCGATGGCGGCGTCGATCTCGGCCACCGACTTGTTGTTGCCGTGCATTCCAATGGCCTCACCGGGCACACCCGCCCGCTGCGCCACCGCGAGCTCGCCACCGGTGCAGACGTCGAGGTGAAGGCCCTCCTCCAGCACCAGCTTCGCCATCGCCACGGACAAGAAGGCCTTGCCGGCATAGAAGACGTCGCAGTGCGTGCCGATCGCCTCGAACGCCCGAGCGAACTCGGCGCGGTACTCGCGCGCACGTCGCCGCGCGTCGTCGACGTCGACAAGATAGGCCGGCGTACCGAATTCGGCGGCGAGGTCACGCACATCGCGTCCGGCGACGGCGATCGCACCGTCGGCCGTGCGCGTCGTGTTGCGCGAGAAGACGGGGGTCTGGGCTGAAGTCGCGTCCATCGGCGGCAACGCTACCGACCGGTCCACCCCCGATGCGCCTGTACTCAGGGAGTGGACCTCACCGACGTGCCGCCCGCGCCGCGTATCCGCTCGTGGAGTCACGGTTGCGGGTTGCCAGGTTGTGAGCGGCTCCAGTGAAAGGTTGCTGCTGCCATAGCAACAGTGATCTTTCACTGGAGCCGGCTGTTGCCTTCACGGTGCTTGTTCAGCTGTGGGTCAGACGGCGTGGGTGCTGGTGGCTTGGTAGTGCCAGGTGACGCTGGTGTCGGTGGCGGTGCCGGTGAGGTGGTCGCGGTGGGCGATGCGGTGGTGGGTGTCGCACAGGAGGGCGCTGTTGGTGAGGGATGTTTCGCCACCCAGGTGCCAGGGGATGAGGTGGTGGACTTCGCACATGACGGGTGGTCGGTCGCAGCCGGCGTGGGTGCAGTGTTTGTCGCGGTGGATGACCGCGCGTCGTAGTTCGTTGTCGACGAGTCTTCGTTTTCGTCCGACGTTCAAGGGTTGGTTCTTGGATCCGAGGACCATCGGCAGGATGTCTGCGTCGCAGGCGAGTTGCCGGACGGTGTCGGGGGTGACGCCGGTGCCGGTGTCGGTGACGCCGAGTCCGGCGAGCAGTCCGGCGAGGACGAGGAAGTCGATCGTGACCACGAGGGTCGCGGAGCCGCGGTGTGTGACCTCTGGATCGTTGTCGACGGCGGCGGCACCCAGGCCGAGGAGGAGCAGGAACGCATCGGCGCGGCGTTTGCCGGGGGTGCGGGGGTCGGGTTCCCCGGTTTTCTGGGAGTTGCCGTCTTGGTCGGGGGTGTGTCGGTGGTGCGGGTCGTCGCAACAGGCTGATTTCGGGGACGGTGCCGCGAGTGATTGGACGCCGTGGATGAGGGCTTCGGCGTGGTCGGGTGACAGGTCGGCGGTGAATCGGACCATCCCACCCGGCAAATCCGACCAGGACAACGATTCGACTTTCTGGAGGGCGTCTTCGTTCTCGTCGAGCACTTCTTCGCTGTACTGGGCCAGGATCCGCTTGGTCAGTTCCCGCACGGTTTTCGCGCCGGCGCCGGGGCCCAACGTGAGGAGCCAGCCGTAGATTTCGTCCCGGCTCGCTTTCGGCAGCACCGCTTTGATCTTGTCGATGGTGTCCAGGCAGGTTTTCCCGATGGTGGTGTTCACCTGCCCGGAGGTGACCGCGTCGGTCAATGCGTGGTTCAACGGGGAGCGGGCTGCTTCGGCGAGCTTCGCGATCCGGGACGCGTGCGACGGTTCCAAACCCGACCGCCGCAGCTCGTCGTCCGTGGGTGAGGCGTCAGAGTCGTCGGCGGCTGGTGGGCTGGTGGGTTCCTCCAGTGGCACCAAGGGCCCGGCCACGGACAAGGACTCGGCCCCGAGCAACGCGTCCGCACTCTCACCGGTGGACAACCGGCGCACCCATTGGGTCGCGTCCGCAGCGGTGGACCGGTACACAGTTCCTCGGTCGATGGCGTCACTGGTCACCGCGACGAGTCCTGCTTCGGACTGTTGTTGGACGAGCGCCAAGGATCGCCCGACCGTGGTCAACTCGACGTCGGTGAGGTTGCCGGTCAGCTGGGACAGACGCTGGATCATCGGAAGAACGGCGGCGACCGCGGCGGCACAAGCAGCGGCTTCACCCGGGTACGAGTCGTGCGCGTACTCCAATGACGGTTGGAAATCTTCTGCGGTCATGTCCGGATTCACCCGTTACCGTCTTTGATGGGCCTTGAAGCAAGGCCCCTGGTCGCCGGCCCCGGCATGACTGATCACCCCTGTCGCTTGCATGATCCGGGAGGTGTTGTCACCGGGTGCTGGTGGCGCTGGTGGACCGCTGATAGGGACCGGGCCGCCCGAACGCCTGGGTAGGTCTCTTCGTAACGTGGATGTCGGCTTCCTGCGCCTGATCTGGTGACCAGCCGCTCGGACGCACGAGGAGGGGACCATGTCCCGACCTGACTACGCGGTGTACATCGGGCTCGATGTCGGCAAACAGGCGCACCACGCCTGCGCGCTGAACGTCGATGGCACACGGCTGCACGACAAACCGTTGCCCCAAGACGAGTCGTCGCTGCGTGGCCTGCTGACCGAACTCGGCACGCACGGTCGCCTGCTGGTCGTGGTCGATCAACCCGCAACGATCGGCGCGCTGCCCGTCGCGGTCGCCCGAGCCATGGGTATCGATGTGGCCTATCTGCCCGGGCTGGCGATGCGCCGTATCGCCGACCTGCACCCCGGCAACGCCAAGACCGACGCAAGGGACGCGTACGTCATCGCCGAAGCTGCCCGGTCGATGCCGCACGCCCTGCGACGGGTTGATGTCGGCGACGACACCCTGGCCGACCTGGAAGTCATCGTCGGCTTCGATGACGACCTGGCCGGGCAGGTCACCGCGCAAGCAAACCGGATCAGAGGCCTTCTGACACAAGTGAACCCAGCCCTCGAACGTGTCCTCGGCCCACGCATCCAACACCCGGCAGTCCTCGAACTCCTGACCCGCTTCGGTGGCCCGACCGGCCTGCGCGCGGCCGGCCGGCGACGTCTGCTCGCCGTCGCCAAACCCCGCGCGCCCCGCTCCTACCAACGCCTCGTCGACGACATCCAGACAGCGCTCACCGAGCAGACCGTCACCGTCCCTGGCACCCGAGCCGCCGAGCTGGTCCTGCCCAAACTCGCGACCGGACTGGCGCGCCTGCTGCACGACCGGGACGAGCTGGGAACCCAACTGGAGGACATGCTCGATGCCCACCCTCTTGCCGCGGTCCTGACCTCGATGCCCGGCATCGGCGTCAGGACCGGCGCACGGATCCTGCTCGAAGTCGGCGACGGTTCGAGCTTCCCCACCTCCGGCCACCTCGCCGCGTACGCCGGCCTCGCACCCGTCACCCGCCGATCCGGCACCTCGATCCGCGGTGAGCACCCCGCCCGAGGCGGCAACAAGCACCTCAAACGAGCGATGTTCCTCGCCGCGTTCGCCGCACTGCACGACCCGACCTCGCGGGCCTACTACGACCGCAAACGCGGCCAAGGCAAGAAGCACAACGCCGCCCTCATCTGCCTCGCCCGACGACGCTGCGACGTGCTGTACGCGATGCTTCGCGACGGAACCCTCTACCAACAGAAAACCCCAGCCGCCGCTTGACGAAGACCATAGGGACACCTCCCCAGGTGTGCCATGCGGAATACCTCAACCGTACACCCGTTCGAACCCTGAAACAAGACTTAGCACCACGAATTCGACTGAAACACAGAAGAATTCGATACCCGTCGGTATCCACAGCCCCCTCGTTGAGTCGATTCATCCACAGACAAACACAGGCTCGCCGAGACGGCTGTGGATGAGCCTGCTCCTCACGCTCGCCAGCAATCGGGCGTGGACGCCGATCACGTTCCTCGGGCGGATGAAGCAATGGCCTGCGATCGTTCCTCAGCCGCGAGCAGCAGGAGAGTCGCCTCCCGACACGAAGCGATCGACCGCATCGACAACCACCTCACGAAACCACTCGTGTGCAGGGTCGGCACCCGCGGCCGCATGCCAGATCAGGTTGATGTCGTAGTGCGGCAACGGGATCGGCGGCTCGCACACGGTCAGGTCGAGCGCCGCAGCGAACCGCAGCGCCGCATGGGTCGGCATCGTGCAGAGCACCGGCAGCGTGGCCGATTGGATTGCGGCACTGGCAAACTGCGCGGTCGATCCGACGACGGTGCGGGTGCGCGCCATCCCGTCGAGCACGTCGTCGACGACTCCCCGGCGACCGTCGAACGAGATGAGCAGGTGCGGCGCATCGAGGTACTCCTCCAGCGACAGCTCACTCGGCAGCGGCAGCAGGCGCGGGTTGAAGATGCACGAGTGGCCGCTTGCGAACAGCCGCCGGGTGCGATGGTGTGCGTCGGTCACCGTCGCCGCACCGACCGCGAGTTCGATCTCCCCGACGTCGATCATCTCGACGGCGGTGGCACTGGAGGCGGGACGCGACAGCACCCGCACCCCCGCGAACTCACGCGTCCGATCCAACACGTGGGGCAGCAACGCAGCCTCGACGTCGTCCGACATGCCCACCACGAAGTCGCGTCGGTCGCGCTCGGGGTCGAACGACGCCTCGCCCAGCACCGCCCGCCGCAGGTAATCCAGGCCGGGCGACACCCAGCGGTACACCTCGATCGCCACGGGTGTCGGACGGACCCCGGTGCGGGTGCGGACGAACAACTCGTCACCGAACTGGCGCCGCAACCGCGCCACCGAGGCACTCACCGCCGGCTGGCTGCGGTGCAGCACCTGCGCGGCAGCGCTGATGCTCCCCTCTCGCATGACCGCATCGAAGACCACGAGCAGATTGAGGTCGGCCGAGCTGATATCACCGCGGTCGATATTCGACATCACGAAGATGACTTTGCCCTATGTGCGCGGGGCTCCCTACCGTTGCCACATGACCGCCCCCGAATCCTCGAACAAGACCTCGATCACGGTCGCCGCCGTGCAGGCGGCCGCCCCGCTCTTCGACCGCGCCGCCGCGCTGGATAAGGCCATCTCCCTCATCACCCGGGCGCACACCGAACTCGGCGCCGAACTGATCGTGCTGCCCGAGGGCTTCCTGGGCGGGTATCCGAAGGGCCTCGACTTCGGCATCACGGTCGGCAGCCGCACCCCCGAAGGGCGAGATCTCTTCCGCCGCTACGCCGATGCGGCGCTCGAGGTGCCGGGCGAAGAGGTCACCGCGATCGGCGACCTCACCCGGGAGCTGAGCTGCCACGCCGTCGTCGGCGCGATCGAGCGCCGCCACGGAACGCTCTACTGTGTCGCGCTCCACTTCGGCCCGCAGGGCTACATCGGGTTGCACCGCAAGCTCATGCCGACCGCCGGCGAGCGCTACCTGTGGGGCCAGGGCGACGGGTCGACGATGCCGGTGATCGACACCGGCGACGTACGTTTCGGCGCTGCCATCTGCTGGGAGAACTACATGCCGCTGTTCCGAGCGTCGATGTACGCCAAGGACGTCGACATCTGGTGCGCGCCGACCGTCGACGACCGCGAGGTCTGGCTCTCGACGATGCGCCACATCGCGCTCGAAGGACGCTGTTTCGTCGTGAGCGCCGCACAGTTCCAGACCCGCGCCAACTACCCGGACGACGTCATCCCGGTGCAAGGCAACAGCCCGGAGACCGTCTTGATCGACGGCGGATCGGTGATCGTTTCGCCGCTGGGCGAGGTGCTGGCCGGACCGCTGCGCGGTGCGGAGGGAATCTTGTCCGCCGAACTCGACCTCGATGACCTCACCCGCGCCAGGTTCGACTTCGACCCCGTCGGTCACTATGCGCGACCCGACATCTTCACGCTCACCACCGACGAGACCGCCCGCCTGACCTGAGTGCGGCCCTCCCGCCGCAGTACACGCTCGTCAGCGTGCATATGGGTTGCTCCGCCGCCCGCCCGCCGACACCGACGGACGAAGAAGGCCGCGGATCCACGCGGAATCTGCGGCCTTCGTCCCTGTGCGCCCCCTGCAGGATTCGAACCTGCGCTCCCGCCTCCGGAGGGCGGTGCTCTATCCCCTGAGCTAAGGGGGCAACAGCGGTTGACCTTATCAGCAGAGTCGGCGATTCCCCGCATCGGCCGACCTCTTCGTCCCCCTCTGCCAGACTCCCCCGCATGACCGTCGTGAAGTCGCTCCTACTGTTCGCCGTCGCTGCGTTGTGCGAGATCGGTGGCGCATGGCTGGTCTGGCAAGCGGTGCGTGAGCAGCGCGGCTGGCTGTGGGCGGGCGCCGGCGTGATCGCATTGGGCGTTTACGGGTTCGTCGCCACCTTGCAGCCCGACGCCAACTTCGGTCGCATCCTCGCGGCGTACGGCGGTGTCTTCGTGGCCGGTTCGCTGCTGTGGGCGGTCGTGGTCGACCGCTTCCGCCCCGACCGCTACGACCTCATCGGCGCGCTCGTCTGCCTGATCGGCGTGGCCGTGATCATGTACGCCCCCCGCGGCGCCTGACCTGCTCCTACCCTTCGAACCATGAGCAGCCAGGAGCAGGTGACGATCGTGCTCGCGGTCGGAGCGGCACTCGTGGTGCTGCTGCTGTGGCAGGTGCTGCGGCGCCGCAACCTGCAGCAGGGGTTCGTCAGCGAGCGCGACCGCGCCACCTACGAGACGCTGCACACCGCCTCGCTGGCCGGTCGACACCTCAGCGGCGGTCTCGACGAGAGCGGCGCCGAACGCGCCCTGCCCCACCTGCGCGAACTGCTCGCCACCCCTGCGCTCGCCCTCACCGGACGCCGACGCATCCTGGCCTGGGACGGCGTCGGCGACCATCACCGCGACCAGGTGCACGATGCCGCGGTCGAGCACCTCGGCGACGGCAAGGTCGCCGTCGTCAACACGCTCGAGTGCAACGACCCCGACTGCCAGGTGCGTTCGGCGGTGCTGGCACCAATTCGGGTTCGAGACAGCATTGTCGGGCAACTGGTCGCTCTCGGCGAACACCCGAGCGCCGGCCTCAGCCGAGCCACCGAGGAGGTTGCCGGCTGGATTGCCACCCAGGTCGAGCTCGCCGACCTGTCGGCCGACCGCACCCGGGCGATGGAGGCGGAGTTGCGCGCCTTGCGGGCGCAGATCAGTCCGCACTTCATCTACAACAGCCTCGGTGCGATCGCGTCGTTCGTGCGCACCGACCCCGACCGTGCCCGCGAATTGCTGCTGGAGTTCGCCGACTTCACCCGTTACGCCCTGCGGCAGGGCGGCGCCTCGACGACCGTTGCCGAGGAACTGCGCAATGTGGAGCGCTATCTCGTGCTCGAGCAGGCGAGGTTCGGCGAGCGGCTGCAGCTGCAGATGAAGGTGGCACCGGAGGCGTTGCCGACCCGCGTGCCCTACCTCGCGATCCAGCCGCTGGTCGAGAACGCGGTGCGGCACGGCCTGGCGCCGAAGGCCGGCACCGGCACGGTCGTGCTCACCGCTCGCGACGTCGGCGCCGAGGCGGAGATCAGCGTCGAGGACGACGGTGTCGGCAGCGATCCCGAACGCATCCAGCAGGTGCTCGACGGCGAGACCCGAACCGACTCGGTGGGTCTCGGCAATGTCGACGCCCGACTGCGCCAGACGTACGGCGACGAACACGGCCTGGTTGTCGAAACCGCATCCGGCGCCGGAATGAAGGTGACCTTCCGGGTGCCGAAGTTCGCCCCGGACGCTTAAAGTCTGACGTCGTGTCACCGGTGCCACTGTCCGTCCTCGTCGTCGACGACGAGACTCCCGCGCGCTCTGAGATGGCCTGGCTGCTCGAACAGGACGAGTGGATCGCCACGATCCACCAGGCGGCCAGCGGCGGCGAAGCCCTCGACCTGCTGCACTCCACCCCGATCGACGTCGTCTTCAGCGACATCAACATGCCGGGCCTCGGCGGCATGCAGCTCGCCCGGGTGATCGCCCGCCTGCCCGAGCGCCCACAGGTCGTGCTGGTGACCGCCTACGACGAGTACGCGGTCGACGCGTTCGAGATCGACGTCGTCGACTACGTGATGAAGCCGGTGCGTCCCGAGCGCCTTGCCCTCGCTGTCACCCGTTGCGTGGGCAGCAGCACGCCGCCGGCCACCCCGGACGACGAACGCATCCCGGTCGACCGCGGCGGTGTCACCCGCTTCGTCAACCGGTCGGACGTGCGCTTCGTGCAGGCGATGGGCGACTACGCCGAACTCCACACCCCCGACGGCACACACCTCATCCGCGTCCCACTGAACACCCTCGAGGAGCGTTGGGCCGCAGCCGGATTCGTGCGCATCCACCGGTCGACGCTGGTTTGCACGAGGTTCGTCAGCGAGCTGCACATGGACGACGGACGGTGCACGGTCACCGTCGACGGCACCCCGTTGCAGGTGAGCCGGCGCCACACCCGCGAACTGCGCAAGCATCTGTTGCAAGGCGGTGACGGCGACCAGTGACGCAGCCGGGCGAGGGGTGACGCAGGGATGACAGCGCGATGACCCAGCCGACGCAGCCGACGCAGCCGCCGGAGGGCCCGCAGCGGGTGCGCATCACCAGCTCGCGCCGCCCCACGATCCGCCCGTCCGAGCACAGCCTGCGCGACGACATCCGCAACCAGACCGAGCTCGGCGAGGTGTACGTCGGCGGGCTGATGCGCGCCCAGCTGCGACTGGCGCTGCGGGTCATCCTCGTCGGGGTGTTCAGCCTGGGCGGCCTGCCCTTGCTGTTCCACCTCGTGCCGGCCACCCGGCGCGCGAGCGTGTTCGGCGTGCCGTTCGCGTGGCTGGTGCTCGGGTTGGTCGTGTATCCGACGGCGGTGCTGATGGCCCGGCAGTACGTGCGGGCCTCCGAACGACTCGAGGCAGAGTTCACGGCGGTCGTCACCCGCGGCGAAGGACCCGGTCGATGACCTCGGGGTGGGCCCTCGCCGCGATTGCGCTGGTGTGCGTGACCACCTCGGCGATCGGCCTGCTCGGGCTGCGCTTCACCCGCGGCACCAGCGACTTCTACGTGGCCGGTCGCACCGTCACCCCGTGGCGCAATGCCAGCGCCATCGGCGGCGAATACCTCTCGGCCGCAAGCTTCCCCGGCGTCGCGGCACTGATGTACGACCGCGGCCTCGACACCCTCTGGCTGCCGGTCGGCTACACCGTGGGTTACCTGGTGTTGCTCGTGCTGGTCGCCGCTCCCCTGCGCCGCAGCGGCGCCTACACGCTGCCCGACTTCGCCGAACTGCGCCTCGACAGCCGCATCGCCCGCACCGTCTGCTCGGTGTTCGTCATCGGCATCGGCTGGCTCTACCTGATCCCCCAACTCCAGGGCGCCGGGCTCGTGCTGCGCCATGTCACCGGATGGCCGCAATCGGTCGGCACGGTCGTCGTCGCGGCGCTCGTGGCGTTCAACGTCGCCCTCGCCGGAATGCGCTCGATCACCTTGGTGCAGGCGGTGCAGTACTGGCTGAAGTTGACCGCGCTGGTGGTGCCCGCGTTCGTCATGCTCGCCGTGTGGTTTCGCGACGGCCGACCGGCGGCGGTCGCCGACAGCACCTGGTGGGACCCCCTGACCTCGACCGGAAACGACGGCAGCCTCTACGGCACCTACTCGGTGCTGCTGGCGTTGTGCCTCGGCAGCATGGGGCTGCCGCACGTCGTCGTACGCTTCTACACCAATCCCACCGGCCGCGAGGCCCGCCGGACGACGGTCGCGGTGCTCGCGCTGCTCGGCGCGTTCTACGTGTGGCCGCCGGCGTACGGCTGGCTCGGGCGGGTCTACCTGTCACCGGGCACCGCAGGTGAGCGGGACACGATGGTGTTGCGCCTGCCCGAATCGGTGGTCTCGACCGGTGTCGCGCAGGCCCTCGGCGCCATGCTCGCGGCCGGCGCGTTCGCGGCATTCCTGTCGACGTCGTCCGGCCTGCTCATGGCGGTGTCCGGGGTGCTCGACCAAGACATCGCCCGCCCGCTGCAGCGGCGGTGGCGGCCGAGCCTGCAACCGAGCCGGTCGTTCCGGGCGGCGGTGCTGGTGGCGACCCTGGTGCCGTTCGCGGTGGCAGTGCTCGGCGGCACCTTCGGCATCTCGCTCGTCGTCGGCTACGCCTTCGCGATCGCCTCGGCCACCTTCGCGCCGCTGTTGCTGCTCGGCGTCTGGTGGCGCGGGCTGTCGCGCAAGGGCGCCCTGGCCGGGGTGTTGGTGGGCGGTCTCGGCACGTCGATCTCGGCAGCGACCATGCTCGCCCGACCCGACCTCGTGTCGGGCACCGTCCGGCAGTTGCTGGTGGATCCCGCGGCATGGGCGACCCCGCTTGCCGTGTTCGTGATGGTCGTCGTGTCGCTCATGACCCCAGGCAGCATTCCCGCCTCGACCGCGCGCACCCTCACCCGGCTGCACGTGCTCGAGGCGGTCGCGCTCGGCGACCTGAATGCAGACCCGAGAGCCGAGAGCGAGCGCGAGGGACGCGCCACCGGTCACTGACCGCTCACCGCGCGTGGCCGACCGTTCGTCGCGTCGGCCGCGCCCGCACGCCGAGGCGTCACCGCCATCCGGCGCACCGCCGTCCGAACCGGTCGCCGCGCACCCCGCGGATGCCGAAATATGTGAGGCCGATCACACGGGACCTCCGTGTGTCGTCCACAAGGAGGTGGCTTGGTGAGCAACGACCCTGCTCCACAGGTCGATGACCGCTACATCGCGGTCCAGCAGTCCCCCGAGTTCGCCGAGCTTCGTCGCAAGTTCCGCGGGTTCGTCTTCCCGGTCACGGCGTTCTTCCTGGCCTGGTACTTCCTGTTCGTGCTGCTGTCGATCTACGCGCCCGACTTCATGGGCACCAAGGTCCTCGGCAACATCAACATCGGCATCCTCATGGGGCTCGGCCAGTTCGTCACCACCTTCGCGATCACCTTCTGGTACGCGCGGTGGGCGAGCCGCGAGTTCGACCCGAAGGCCGACGCGATCGGCGCCGCCCTCAGCACCGGCAAGGACCACTGACCATGACGCGATCCATCCAGTCCCTCGCCGCTGCCGGCAGCACCGTCGGCAACGCCACCCTCAACATCGCGATCTTCGCGGTCTTCGTGCTGGTGACGCTCACCATCGTCATCAAGGTGGCCGCGGGCAACAAGACCGCCGGGCAGATGTACACCGGTGGCGCCGCGTTCTCCGGCAAGCAGAACGGCCTCGCCATCGCCGGCGACTACCTGTCGGCCGCGTCGTTCCTCGGCATCGCCGGCGCCATCGCACTGCAGGGCTACGACGGCTTCCTGTACTCCATCGGATTCCTCGTCGCGTGGCTCGTCGCACTGCTGCTCGTCGCCGAACTCATGCGCAACACCGGCCGGTTCACGATGGCGGACGTGCTGTCGTACCGCCTCAAGCAGCGTCCGGTGCGTCTTGCCGCCGCCACGTCGGCATTGTGCGTCTCGTTCTTCTACCTGCTCGCCCAGATGGCCGGCGCCGGTGGCCTGGTGTCGCTGCTGCTCGGCGTCAGCGGCGCCGCCGCCCAGAACATCGTCATCGCCGTCGTCGGCGTGATCATGGTGCTCTACGTGATGATCGGCGGCATGAAGGGCACCACCTGGGTGCAGATGATCAAGGCCGTGCTGCTCATCGCCGCCACCTTCGTGATGACCCTCTGGGTGCTCGGCAAGTACGGCTTCAACATCAGCCACCTGTTCGACGCCGCGGTGAAGGAGAACCCGACGGCCGGCGAGAAGCTGCTGTCGCCCGGTCTGAAGTACGGCAAGACCGACGAGACCAAGCTCGACTTCGTCTCCCTCGCCCTCGCTCTCGTACTCGGCACCGCGGGCCTGCCGCACGTGCTGCAGCGTTTCTACACCGTGCCCACGAGCAAGCAGGCGCGTAAGTCGGTCGAGTGGGCCATCTGGCTGATCGGCGGGTTCTACCTGCTGACCCTGGTCATCGGTTACGGCGCCGGCGCGCTCGTCGGCCCGGAGAAGATCAACGCCGCGCCCGGCAAAGCGAATGCCGCTGCACCGTTGCTCGCTTTCGAACTCGGCGGCTCGCCGCTGCTCGGCATCGTGTCGGGCATCGCGTTCGCGACGATCCTCGCGGTGGTCGCGGGGCTCACGATCACCACCAGTGCCACCTTCGCGCACGACATCTACAACCAGGTGATCAAGCGCGGCAAGGCCTCGCCGGAGTCGGAGGTGAAGGTGGCGCGCATCGCCGCCCTCGTCGGTGGTGTCGTCGCGATCCTCGGCGGAATGCTCGCCAAGGACCAGAACATCGCGTTCCTCGTCGCCCTGGCCTTCGCGGTCGCCGCGAGCGCCAACCTGCCGACGATCCTCTACTCGCTGTTCTGGAAGCGGTTCAACACCCGCGGCGCGGTGTGGAGCATCTACGGCGGCTTGATCACCGCGGTCGGTCTGATCATCTTCAGCCCCGTGGTGAGCGGCAAGGGCGCCGACCCGAAGACCGGCAAGACCCTGTCGATGCTGCCGGCGGACATCGACTTCCACTGGTTCCCGCTCGACAACCCCGGCATCGTCTCCATCCCGGTCGGGTTCTTCCTCGGCTGGTTGGGCAGCGTCACGAGCAAGGAGTTCAACGCCGCCAAGTACGCCGAGATGGAGGTGCGTTCTCTCACCGGACACGGGGTTGCCGAGGCGATCGAACACTAGAAAGGTTGGGGTGGGGCGTGTGACGCGCCCCACCCTGCCGGTACAACGGTAAGACCGGACGCCGACGGCGCCCGGAACGTCGATGAGGATGAGAATTGTGAGCGACACCAGCTACGCACCCGATGCGAACTTCGCCGCCGGCGCCAACGGAAAGCAGGAGCTTTTCGACGCGGCCGCAGCAGACTTCGAGGGCTTCTGGGCCGACCAGGCCCGCGAGCGGATCACCTGGGCGAAGCCCTTCAGCCAGACTCTCGACTGGAGCAACGCACCGTTCGCGAAGTGGTTCGCCGACGGTCAGCTCAACGTCGCTTACAACTGCGTCGACCGGCACGTCGAGGCGGGGAACGGCGATCGGGTCGCGATCCACTTCGAGGGCGACCAGGGCGACACCCGCACGATCACCTACGCCGACCTACAGAAGGAAGTCAGCAAGACGGCAAATGCGTTGTCGGAGTTGGGTATCGGCAAGGGCGACCGGGTCGCGATCTACATGCCGATGATCCCCGAGACCGTGTTCACGATGCTCGCGTGCGCCCGCCTCGGCGCGCCGCACTCGGTGGTCTTCGGCGGGTTCTCCGCCGACGCGCTCCACACCCGCATCGTCGACGCCGACGCGACCGTCGTCGTCACCACCGACGGCCAGTGGCGCCGCGGCAAGCCGGCCCCGCTGAAGGCCGCCGTCGACGAGTCGCTCACCCGCGGTGAGCACCCGGTGAAGCACGTGCTCGTCGTGAAGCGCACCGACTCGGAGGTGCGGTGGAACGACGACATCGACAAGTGGTGGCACGACGTCGTAGACCGCCAGTCCGACCAGCACACCCCCGAGCCGGTCGACGCCGAACACCCGCTGTTCATCCTTTACACCTCCGGCACGACCGGGAAGCCGAAGGGCATCCTGCACACGTCCGGCGGCTACCTGACGCAGGCGGCCTACACCAACTCGATCGTGCACGACGTGCACCCCGAGTCGGACGTCTACTGGTGCACCGCCGATGTGGGCTGGGTGACCGGCCACTCCTACATCGTCTATGGGCCGTTGGCGAACGGCGCGACGCAGGTGCTCTACGAGGGCACCCCCGACACCCCGCACCAGGGTCGTTGGTGGGAGATCGTGCAGAAGTACGGCGTGACCATCCTCTACACCGCGCCCACCGCGATCCGCACCTTCATGAAGTGGGGCGCCGAGATCCCCGCGAAGTACGACCTGAGCTCGATCCGCGTGCTCGGCTCGGTCGGCGAGCCGATCAACCCGGAGGCGTGGCGCTGGTACCGCAAGAACATCGGCGGCGACAAGGCACCGATCGTCGACACCTGGTGGCAGACCGAGACCGGCGCGATCATGATCTCGCCGCTGCCCGGCCTCACCACCCTCGAGCCGGGTTCGGCGCAGCGTCCGATCCCCGGCATTTCCGCCGAGATCCTCGACGACGAGGGCAACCCGCTCACCGAACCCGAGCAGGTCGGCTACCTGGTGCTCACCAAGCCGTGGCCGAGCATGTTGCGCACCATCTGGGGCGACGACCAGCGCTACCAGGACACCTACTGGAGCCGCTTCGGTCCGAAGTACTACTTCGCCGGTGACGGCGCGAAGTACGACGCCGACGGCAACATCTGGTTGCTCGGACGCGTCGACGACGTGATGAACGTGTCGGGCCACCGACTCTCCACCGCGGAGATCGAATCCGCCCTGGTGTCACACGAATCCGTGGCCGAGGCCGCTGTCGTGGGCGCGTCGGACGAGACCACCGGCCAGGCGGTCTGCGCGTTCGTGATCCTGCGCGAGGGCTTCGCCGACAACGGAGACGACACCGTGCAGGAACTGCGCAACCACGTCGCCAAGGAGATCGGCCCGATCGCCAAGCCGCGCCAGATCATGGTCGTGCCGGAGTTGCCGAAGACCCGGTCGGGCAAGATCATGCGCCGCCTGCTCAAGGACGTCGCCGAGAACCGCGAGGTCGGTGACGTCACCACGCTGGCCGACTCCACGGTGATGAACCTCATCCAGGCCGGCCTCAAGAAGGACTGACCCAAGTCCGCAAACGCTGCACCAACCCACAGACGCTGCCGTTGCAACGGCAGCGTCTGTCGGTTGGTGCAGCGTTTGCGGAGGGTTACAGGGGTTGTCGGCGGACGGCGGGGTCTGGCGCGGGCGGTCGACGAGGCGCGCGATCCGCTCAGCGCTGGGTCGAGTCGGTGACCTCACCGACCAGTTCCTCGAGCACGTCCTCCAGGAACACCACACCGGTGGCGGTGCCGGCCGGGTCGACGACCCGCGCGAGGTGCGACCCGGTGCGCTGCATCGTCAGCAGCACGTCCTCCACCTCGGCGCCCGGGCTCACCGTCGCCAAGCGGCGGATGCGGCGCGGCGGCACCGGCTCGTCGTACAACTCGTCACGGGCGTAGAGCACGTCCTTGAGGTGCACATACCCGGCCAGCGCGCCCGAGGCGTCGACCAGCGGGAAGCGCGAGAAGCCGCGCTTGGCGACCCGTTTCTCTACATCGGCCGGGGTGCACCCGACCTTGAGGGTGACGAGTTCGTCGATCGGCACGGCGACGTCGGAAGCGACCCGGTCGGTGAACTCCAGTGCGCCCCGCACGCGTTCCTGCTGCGCCGCCTCGATGAGACCCTCTCGGTGCGACTCCTCGACGATGATCTCCATCTCCTCGGCCGAGAAGGTCGATGCCATCTCGTCCTTGGGCTCGATACCGAGCCGGCGGACGGCGAACTTCGCGATCGCTTCCAGCGCACGGATCAGGGGGCGCAGGGCGCGCGTGATCCACAGCAGCGGCGGCGCGAGGACGAGTGCGGCGCGGTCGGGCCCGGCGATCGCGAGGTTCTTCGGCACCATCTCGCCGAGCACCACGTGCAGGTAGACCACGATCAGCAGCGCGAGCACGAGCGCGACGATGTCGGCGGCACCCTCGGGCATCCCGAGCGAATGCATCGGCCCGGCGAGCAGGTGGTGCAGGGCGTCTTCGGCCACGGCACCGAGCAGCACCGAACAGACCGTGATGCCCAGCTGCGCGCAGGCCAACAACGAGGAGACGTTCTCCAACGCCTCGATCGCCGATCGGGCCCGCTTGGAGCCCTGGGCCGCCAGTGGTTCGAGCTGCGAGCGCCGGGCCGCCATCACCGAGAACTCGGCGCCGACGAAGAAGGCGTTGCCGAGCAACAGGAGCAACGAGAACAGCAGGCTCACGACTGCTCCTCCTCGGCGGCTTCGGGCACGACGGGGGTCAGCCGCACCCGGTCGACCCGGCGGCGGTCCATCGACAGCACCCGCAGCCGCCACCCGTCGAGCTCGACCTCGTCGCCGACCTCGGGCACGCGTCCGACCTGTGCCATGACGAACCCGCCGACCGTTTCGTAGTTGGGTCCTTCGGGGATCTCGGCGCCGATCCGGTCGGCCACCTCGTCGGGTCGCCACATGCCCGACACCGTCCAACTGCCGTCTGCGAGAAGGCGACTGGGGTCGGCCACCTTGTCGTGCTCGTCGGTCACCTCACCGACGATCTCCTCGATGACGTCCTCGAGCGACACGATGCCGGAGGTGCCGGCGTACTCGTCGATCACCAGGGCGAGTTGCAGTCCCCCGCCGCGCAACTGCAGCAGCAGCGGGTCGAGGCGCACCGTCTCCGGCACGAACACCGGCGGCACCATGAGGGCGGTCACCGGCACGTCGGCGCGCCGGTCGTGGGGCACCGCGATCGCCTTCTTCACGTGCACCATGCCCTCGACGTCGTCCCACCCGTCGCCGAGCACCGGGAAGCGGGAGTGGCCGGTGGCGCGGGCCAGGTCGATGACGTCCTCGGCCGAGGCGGTGCGCTCGACGAAGGAGCACCGCACGCGCGGGGTCATGACATCGGCCGCGACGCGCTCACCGAAGCCCAGCGACCGCGCCAGCAGCCGCGCCGTGCCCTCCTCCATCGTTCCGGCGGCGGCCGAGTGACGCACCATCGACGCGAGTTCCTGCGGGGTGCGGGCGGCCGAGAGTTCCTCCTGCGGCTCGATGTTGAGCGACCGCAGGATTGCGTTGGCCGATCCGTTGAGCAGCAGGATCAGCGGCTTGAAGATCAGGCCGACGAAGCGCACGGGCGCCGCGACGACGGTGGCGACACCGAGCGGTGCCGAGATGCCGAGGAACTGCGGGATGAGTTCACCGAAGATCATCGAGAAGATCGACGCGATCACCAGCGCGACGACCGTCGACGTGGTCGCGGCCACCGGCTCGCTCAGCCCGATCGCGGTGAGCGGCCCTTCCAGCAACCGGCCGAGCGAGGGTTCGACCAACCAACCGAGCACCAGCGTCGTCAAGGTGATGCCGACCTGCGCGGCCGAAAGCTGGGTCGACAGGCTGCGCAGTGACGCGAGCACCGAGCGCGCGCCCGCGTCACCTTCGTCGGCCGCGCGCTGGACGCTCGGCCGATCGAGGGCAACGAGGGAGAACTCCGCGGCGACGAACATCGCCGTTCCGGCTGTCAGCAGCACGCCGAGACCGATGAGGATCCATTCGTACATAGGTCGGCGATTCTCCCACGCCCGAGGCGGGTTCGCGGGGGCCGGTCACCCGGCGACCCGACCCGAAATGATGGGATGGGTCTGTTCCTGTACACGATTCACCTACACGAATCACCTACACGAATCTTTCCGGGGGTCACACCGTGTCAGCAGCACCCGCCACCGCTTCCTCACCTGTCGGCGGCTCCGACCGCGGCCGCATCGTGGTGCAGAAGCTCACCAAGTCGTTCGGTTCGTTCCGCGCCGTCGACAACCTGTCGTTCGAAGTGCCACCGGGCCGTGTCACCGGCTTCCTCGGCCCGAACGGCGCCGGCAAGACGACCACGCTGCGGATGATCCTCGGCCTCATCCGGCCGACGTCCGGTGGCTCCACGATCGGCGGCGTGCCCTATGTGCAACTGAGCGACCCGCTGCGCGTCGTGGGCGCCGCGCTCGAGGCGACCAACTTCCACCCCGGGCGTACCGGACGCGACCACCTTCGGGTGATGGCCACCGCCGCCGGGCTGCCTGCGTCGCGGGCCGACGAACTGCTCGAACTGGTGGGCATTCCGGCCGCCGCGAAGAAGCCGGCCGGCGGCTACTCGATGGGTATGCGACAACGGCTCGGGTTGGCCGGCGCGCTGCTCGGCGATCCCGATGTGCTCGTGCTCGACGAACCCGCCAACGGCCTCGACCCCGAGGGCATCCGGTGGTTGCGCGGCTTCCTGCGGCACCTGGCCGGCAACGGCAAGACCATCCTGGTGTCGAGCCACCTGCTCGCCGAGGTGGAGCAGACCGTCGACGACGTGATCATCCTGGCCAACGGTCGCCTCATCCGGCAGGGCACGATCGAGGAACTGCGCGGTCACCCGAAGGTGCGGGTCGTCGTGCCCGACCCGGCACGGCTGGCCCAGGCGCTGAACGGTGCGGGCATCGCCACCGAACCTGGCGACGCGCCGGGCACGGTCTTCGCGCTCACCGAGAACGCCGCGTCCGTCGGCGACATCGCCTTCCGCGCCGGGCTGCCGGTGCACGAACTGCGCCGCCAGCAGGCCGACCTCGAAGCGTTGTTCTTCGAACTCACCAGCCAGGGCGGTGCACGCAACCGCAACCTCGGCGCGCCCGCCGCCGGTGCCGGACAACCCGGCGCGGCCCCCACCCAAGCGCCGACCAAAGCCCCGACCGAACACGTCGATCCGACATCCGCCCCGACCGAAGGAGAGGCGCTCTGATGGGCCGCGCGATCAAGGCCGAAGTGCAGAAGATGCTCACCACCAAGCTGTGGTGGGGCATGGCGATCGCCGTCTTCGCCTGCGGCGCGCTGTTCGCGTTGTTCCTCGGGCTCATCCTCGGCGGCGACAACCCCGAGAACTCCGGCATTCCCACCATGAACCCGCGTGAGATCGCGACGAGCACCTACACCGGTGGCGTCGGGTTCGGTTACACGCTGCTCATGGTGATCGGCATCATGACGATCGGCGCGGAGTACCGCCACAAGACGATCACCGGCACCCTGCTCGCCTTCCCCCGGCGGCCGCAGATGATCACGGCGAAGGTCGTGGCGCTGCTCGCGTTCGGTGTCTTCTACGGACTCGTGTTCCTCATCGGTTCGGTGTCCGTCGGCTTCACCGTGCTGTCGGCCCGCGGGCTGGACGCGTTCCCGGAGCCCGGGGCGCTCGTGCGCTCGCTGTTGCTCGTGCTGCTCGTGCTGGGCCTCTGGGCGCTCATCGGGCTCGGTCTCGGTGTGCTGATCCCCAACCAGGTGGCGGCGATCCTCACCGGTGTCGGCATCGCGTTCATCGTCGAACCGCTGCTCGGTCTGCTCATCTCGCAGGTGTCGTTCGGCGAGACGATCGCGAAGTTCTTCCCCAGCTATGCGACCAACGCGGTGCTCGGTGCGACGTCGAGCGGCGAGGGTGCGCAGAGCCTGCTGAACTGGTGGGAAGGTTCGCTGGTGCTGCTCGCCTATGCGGCGGTTTTCGTCGGCATCGGCACCTGGCTGACCAACCGGCGCGACGTCAGCTGAGACACTCCCTGGCCCTGCCGGGCACAGCTGACCGGTCGGGCGTAGGCTTGCCTATAACTGTGTGCTAGCGCGCACGCAGAACAGAATCGGCGACACCCAGAAAGAGGCGCATCAGCGTGTCCCAGCCTTCCGAACCGCTCGCCAGCTTCGGCCCCAACGAGTGGTTGGTCGACGAGCTCTACGAGCAGTACCTGCAGGACAAGAACTCCGTCGACAAGGCTTGGTGGAGTTTCTTCGCCGACTACAAGCCGGGCGCGGCCGCCGCGAACGGTTCGAGCAACGGCCAGTCCGCGAACGGCGCGTCCAACGGCGCTTCCAACGACGCTGCCACGCAGGCACCGAAGGCTGAGGCCAAGACCGAGGCAAAGGCAGCACCCAAGGCCGACACGAAGGCAGGCACGAAGACCGACGCGAGCGCACAGCCCGCCCCCTCGACCGCGCCGAAGGCGGAGAAGTCGCGCTCCTCGCGCGACACCAGCTCCCCCTCGCACACCCTCGACCCCAAGCAGGCCGAGCTGTCCAACGCGCGCCCGATCTCGCGTGACGGTGGCGCCGCCGCCGTCCAGGCCCCCGAGGTCGAGGACACGCACGTTCCGCTGCGCGGTGTCGCGGCGCGCATCGTCACCAACATGGAGCAGAGCCTGGAGGTGCCGACCGCCACCAGCGTCCGCGCCGTGCCGGCCAAGCTGCTCATCGACAACCGCATCGTCATCAACAACCACCTCGCCCGCAGCCGCGGCGGCAAGGTGAGCTTCACCCACCTGCTCGGTTACGCGATCGTCAAGGCGCTCAAGCTCGTCCCGGGCATGAACAGCGCGCTCACCACCGACGAGAAGGGCAAGCCGGTGCTCGTCGAGCCCGGTCACATCAACTTCGGCCTCGCGATCGACCTGCAGAAGGACGACGGCAGCCGCACCCTCGTCGTGCCGAACGTCAAGAACGCCGAGGCGATGGACTTCGTGCAGTTCTGGTCGGCGTACGAGGAGATGGTGCGCAAGGCGCGCACCAACACCCTCACCCTCGAGGACTACCAGGGCACCACGATCACCCTGACCAACCCGGGCGGCATCGGCACCGTCCACTCGGTGCCGCGCCTGATGAAGGGCGCCGGCGCGATCATCGGTGCGGGCGCGCTGGAGTACCCCGCCGAATGGCACGGCGCGAGCATGAACACGCTCAACCGGAACGCCGTCAGCAAGGTCATGACGCTGACCTCGACCTACGACCACCGCATCATCCAGGGCGCGGTCTCGGGTGAGTTCCTGCGCGTCGTCCACCAGTTGCTGCTGGGCGAGGATGGTTTCTACGACGAGATCTTCCAGGCCATGCGGATCCCGTACGAGCCGATCCGCTGGGTGCGCGACATCGACACCAGCCACGACGACGACATCAGCAAGGTCGCTCGTGTGCACGAGTTGATCCACGCCTACCGGGTGCGCGGCCATCTCATGGCCGACACCGACCCGCTGGAGTACAAGCAGCGGCGTCACCCCGACCTCGACATCACCAACCACGGCCTCACCCTGTGGGACCTCGACCGCACCTTCCCCACCGGCGGGTTCGGCGGTGAGCCGTTCCTCACGCTGCGCAAGATCCTCGGCATCCTGCGTGACTCCTACTGCCGCGGCACCGGCATCGAGTACATGCACATCCAAGACCCCGACCAGCGGCGGTGGATCCAGTCGAAGGTCGAGGTGCCCTACGAGAAGCAGACCGCCGAGGAGCAGCTGCGTATCCTGCGCAAGCTCAACGCGGCCGAGGCCTTCGAGACCTTCCTGCAGACCAAGTACGTCGGCCAGAAGCGCTTCAGCCTCGAAGGTGGCGAGTCGGTCATCGCGCTGCTCGACCGCATCATGTGCGAAGCGGCCGACGAGGGCATGGACGAGATCTGCATCGGCATGCCGCACCGCGGACGCCTCAACGTTCTGGCCAACATCGCCGGCAAGTCCTACGGCCAGATCTTCCGTGAGTTCGAAGGCACCCAGGACCCCAACTCGGTTCAGGGTTCGGGCGACGTGAAGTACCACCTCGGCACCGAGGGCGAGTTCGTCTCCGACGCCGGCAACAGCACCCGCGTCTACCTCGCGGCGAACCCCTCGCACCTCGAGGCGGTCGACCCGGTGCTCGAGGGCATCACCCGCGCCAAGCAGGACCGCATCAACCTCGCCGGCACCGCGTTCACCGTGCTGCCGATCATGTTGCACGGCGACGCCGCGTTCGCCGGTCAGGGCGTGGTCGCCGAGACGCTGAACCTCTCGCAGCTGCGCGGCTACCGCACCGGCGGCACGATCCACGTCGTCATCAACAACCAGGTCGGCTTCACCACCGCACCCTCGCAGTCGCGTTCGTCGACCTACTCGACCGACGTCGCCCGGATGGTGCAGGCGCCGATCTTCCACGTCAACGGCGACGACCCCGAGGCGTGCGTTCGGGTGGCCGAGTTGGCCTACGAGTTCCGCCAGAAGTTCCACAAGGACGTCGTCATCGACATGGTGTGCTACCGCCGCCGTGGCCACAACGAGGGCGACGACCCGTCGATGACGCAGCCGCTGATGTACAACCTCATCGAGGCCAAGCGCAGCGTCCGCAAGCTCTACACCGAGGCCCTCATCGGTCGCGGCGACATCACCCCCGACGAGGCCGAGGCCGCGCTGCGCGACTACCAGCAGCAGCTGGAGCGGGTGTTCGTGGAGACCAAGGAGGCCAAGAAGCAGGGTGCTGCTCCGTCGGCCCCCGACTCCTCGACCGGCACCGACGCCGAGGGTCACGGCGGTCTCGAGCGCCCGTCGGCGCAGGCCGCCGACGACGCCACCGTCGACGGACGCAACCGGTCGACCGCGATCAGCGAGGCCGACCTCGCCAAGATCGGCCAGACCTGGGTCAACCCGCCGGAGGGCTTCACCGTCCACCCCAAGCTCGCGAAGCTCATGCAGCGCCGCAACGAGATGGTGACCAAGGGCGGAATCGACTGGGCCATGGGCGAATTGGCGGCCTTCGGTTCGCTGCTGATGGAGGGCATCCCGGTGCGCCTCGCCGGCCAGGACAGCCGCCGCGGCACCTTCGTGCAGCGCCATGCCGTGCTCATCGACAAGGTCAACGGCAACGAGTGGACGCCGCTGCGTTACCTCAGCCCCGACCAGGCGTGGTTCTGGGTCTACGACTCGCTGCTGTCGGAGTACGCCGCGATGGGCTTCGAGTACGGCTACTCGGTCGAGCGCCCCGACGCGCTCGTGCTGTGGGAGGCGCAGTTCGGCGACTTCGTCAACGGCGCCCAGACGATCCTCGACGAGTTCATCTCCTCCTCCGAGCAGAAGTGGGCGCAGCGTTCGTCGGTCGTGCTGCTGCTGCCGCACGGCTACGAGGGCCAGGGCCCCGACCACAGCTCGGCCCGCATCGAGCGGTTCCTGCAGCTGTTCGCCGAGGAGAACATGACGATCGCCTACCCGAGCACGCCGGCGTCGTACTTCCACCTGCTGCGTCGCCAGGCCTACGCCCGTCCGCGTCGTCCGCTGATCGTCTTCACCCCGAAGCAACTGCTGCGTCTGAAGGCCGCCACCAGCGAGCCGCAGGACTTCACCAGCGGCGTGTTCCAGCCGGTGCTGCGCGACCACACCCAGCCCGACCCGTCCCAGGTCGACCGGGTGCTGCTGGCTTCGGCCCGCGTGGTCTACGACCTCGAGGCCGAGCGCGAGAAGCGTGGCGACAAGCGCACCGCGATCGTTCGCGTCGAGCAGTTGGCGCCGATCCCGGGCAAGGAGATCGCCGAGGCCATCGCCGAGTACCCGAACGCCGAACTGGTGTGGGTGCAGGACGAGCCGAAGAACCAGGGTGCGTGGCCGTTCATGGCGCTCAACCTGCCTGAGGTTCTGGCCGAGTTCGGCGAGAAGCGTTCGCTGCGGGTCGTCTCGCGTCCGAGCGCGGCATCCCCGGCCACCGGTTCGCCCAAGCGCCACGCGGCGCAGTTGGCGCAGCTGTTGGCCGGCGCGTTCGACCGCTGAGATGTACTTCACCGACCGCGGCATCGAGGAGCTTTCGACTCGACGCGGCGAGGAGGAAGTCAGCTTCGAGTGGCTCGCCGACCAGTTGCGCACGTTCCTCGACCTCAACCCTGAGTTCGAGGTGCCCGTCGAACGCCTGGCAACATGGTTGGCTCGACTCGACGACGACGAGTGACGGATTGACAGTGAGGTACGCGTGACCCAGCAGGATGAGCGGCGCGAGCCGGTGTTCAACCCGAGTGCGGAGTTCCAGGTGGTCGACGGGCCGCGCCGGGTGGGCGTGTGCTTCGTCGGCGACGAGTACGTCGCGGGCCTTGGTGACCCCAAGGCCCTCGGCTGGGTCTCCCGGGTTGTCGCCCGCACCCCGCACGCCGGCGTCGACCTCGCGGGTTACAACCTCGGCGTGCGCGGCGACAGCTCCACGGAGGTGTTGGCGCGCTGGCAGCAGGAGTCGGACCTGCGCTGGCGCAGCGCGAACGAGCGGCGCCTGGTCGTCGGCTTCGGCGCGGCCGACGTCGAGCAGGGCATGTCGACCGCGCGCTCCCGGCTCAACCTCGCCAACATCCTCGACGACGCGTCGTCGGCCGCGATCGCCGCGTTCGTGGTCGGGCCGGCACCCACGCTCGACAACGAGTTCAACGAGCGCCTGCAGGTGTTGGTGGATGCTCAGGCCGACGTGTGCGCGCGCCGCGGTGTGACGTATGTCGACTGCTTCCGGCCGCTGCTCGGCCACGACCAGTGGCAGGCCGACCTCGCGGCCTCACCCGACGGGCTGCCCGGCCAGGCCGGTTACGGCCTCATCGCCTGGCTGGTGCTGCACGCGGGATGGCAAGCGTGGCTGGATCTCTGAGCAGCTGACCGGCGCCCGATGATGCCGCAGTCCCCCGCGACCGACGCCGCCCGGTTGCTCGACGTTGCCCGCCGGGTGTTGTTCGTGCACGCCCACCCGGACGACGAGACGCTGGCCACCGGCGCGCTCATCGCCGAACTCGTCGACCGCGGGGTCGAGGTGCACGTGCTCACCGCAACTCGCGGCGAACGCGGCGAGTTGGTGCCTGGTGTGGCCGACGTCGAGCCCGGTTCGGCGGCCTTCGTGGCGTTGCGTGAGCAGGAACTGCGTCGCGCGCTGGCGGCTCTCGGCGTCGACCATCACGCCTTCCTCGGCACCGCACCGGCCCGCGACCCCGGTGCGACGACCGCACGCCGCTACCGCGACTCGGGCATGCGCTGGGTGACCCCCGACGTGGCCGGTCCGGCCGAAGACTCCGGCCCCGAGTCACTCACTGCCGCAACGGTTTCCGAGGCCGCCAGTGACCTCGACGCATATGTCGCGGCCACCGCGCCCGACCTGTTGATCTCCTACGACAAGAACGGCGGCTACGGTCACCCCGACCACGTGCGCACGCACGACCTCACCGCCCAGGTGGCCGGCCACACCGGCATCCCGATGCTCGAGGTGATCCCGCCCGATCGCACGGTCGACGGCGACCTCGACGCGATCGCATGGCTCGACCTGTCGAGCCGACTCGGACGTGTGCAGGATGCGCTGCGCGCGCACGCGTCGCAGGTGCAGGTCGACGGCGACCACGTGGTGCACGTCGGAGGGCAACGCGAACCCATCGTCGTGCGCGCCGGTGTTCGCCTGCGCGCCACCGAAGCTCCGTAGGCTGATGTCATGACCTCGACGCCGACCTCCGACCCCTCGCCTCTGCTCCCCGCGCTGCCCGACGAGGACTGGTCGCGGGTGTTGTGCGTCGTCGCCCACCCCGACGACATGGAGTACGGCTCGTCCGCCGCCGTCGCCGCCTGGACCGCGCGCGGGGTCGAGGTCACCTACCTGCTGCTGACCAGCGGTGAGGCCGGCATGCAGACGCCGCCGGAGCAGGTCGGGCCGATCCGGGCGGACGAACAGGCCAAGGCGTGCGAGACGGTCGATGTCAGCGACCTGGTCATCATGAACCACCCCGACGGGATGCTGATGCCGACGCTCGAGCTGCGTCGCGACATCGCCCGGGTGATCCGCCGGGTGCGTCCCGACGCGGTGCTCACCGCCAACTTCGACTTCGAGGCGTATGGCGGTCTGAACCAGGCCGACCACCGGGCCGCCGGGCTGGCGACCGTCGACGCGGTGCGCGACGCCGACAACACATGGGTCTTCCGCGAGCTCGCCGAGGACGAGGGATTGCGCAAGTGGCACACCCGGTGGCTGCTGGTGGCCGGGCACCCGGACGCCACCCACGCCCTGGCGGTGGGCGCCGACCAGGTCGCCGCGTCCGTCGCGTCGCTCGAATGCCACCAGGCCTATCTGGCTGACCTGCCGTGGCACCCGAAGCCGGCCGACTTCATCCCGGAGATCCTGCGCACCGGCGGAAAGGCAGCCGGCCACGAGTTCGCAGTGACCTTCCGCGCCTACGACCTGGGTTAGTGCGGCATCGCCGGTGGTGGCACCTTCTGTACCGCTACGAAAGGCTCACGGCGGCGGGACGGCTCGTGCTCCCAGCGACGAAGGAGCAGGGATCACGAACGCCGAAGGAGCCGCCAGAGCTAATACGCACCGTCGCCGCGGATCACAGCGCGCACGGTCTTCACCAGAATCAGCAGGTCACCGGTGATCGACCAGTTCTCGACGTAGTAGAGGTCCTTGCGCACGCTCTCGTCCCAGGTGAGGTTGGAGCGTCCGCCGACCTGCCAGGGGCCGGTGATGCCGGGCTTGACGTAGAGGCGCCGGTGCACGTGCTGGTCGTAGAGGTCGACCTCGGTGGGCAGCGGCGGACGGGGACCGACGAGCGACATGTCACCACGCAGCACATCGAACAGCTGCGGCAGTTCGTCGATCGAGTAGCGGCGGATGAAACGGCCGACGCGGGTGACCCGCGGGTCGGCGCGCAACTTGAACAGGATCGCGTTGCCGTCGTGCCGGGCGCGCAGTTCGGCCTGCTTCGCCTCGGCGTCGGGCACCATCGAGCGGAACTTCGTGATGCGGAACCGGTCGCCGTTGACCCCGACCCGCTCCTGGCGGTAGAAGATCGGGCCGCGATCCTCGAGTTTGATGGCGAGCGCCGCGATGAGCATGACCGGCATGAGCGCGAGCGTTCCGAGGCCGCCGACGATGACGTCGAAGGCGCGTTTGCCGAGGTACTTCACGCCGGTGTAGCGCGGCATGTCGACCGCGATCAGCGGGAGTCCGTCGACCGGCTGCCAGTGGATTCGAGGGCCCGCCACGTCGGTGATCCGGGAGGCGAGCACCAGGTCGCAGTCGGTGTCTTCCAGGGCCCAGCCGAGGTCACGCAGGAAGGTCGGCCCGCTCGAACTCTGGCCGGCGACGACCACGGCGGTGGCACCGGAGATGACGGCGGACCGGGCGGCGTCCTCGGGCAGCCCCATCTCAGGGAGCATTCCGCCGTCGGCGAGTTCGAACTCGGCGTCGGTGCCGCCGGTCGCAACCGCGACCACCTTGTAGCCGGCGATGGAGGCCCGTTCCATGGCGTCGACGACGTAGCGCACCTCGACGGGTGACCCGACGACAAGCGCGCGTTCGACCCACTCGCCGCGCTCCCGCTGGCGCACCAGCATGCGGCGGGCGGCCAGCCGTCCGACCAGTAGTAGGAAGAGCCCGAGGGGTAGCGCGACGAGCAGGAATCCGCGGGCGAACTGGATCTGGAACAGTGCCGCGAAGATCGCGATGCCACCGAAGGTCGACCAGGTGGCGCGCGCCAGTCCGTGGTACTCGGCGGATCCGACGGCCACGACCCGCAGGCTGTAGCCACCGAACGCGGCGATGGTGGCCAGCCACGCGATGCCGAGCAGAACCGCGGTCTGGGGGTAGGAGAGTTCGGCGAGGCCGGACACCCGGCGATCGGTCTCGTCGCCGAACCGGATGATGACGGCGGTGCCGAGCGCGACGGCGACGGCGACGAAGTCGAAGGCGAACAGCCGTGCCTGCATCTTGCGGCGCCAGCCGACGTCTGTGCTCGCGACTGTTGTGACCCGCTGGTCGATGGCCATGGTCAGCCCTGGTTCTGGGAGTCGTTCGTCGAGGGGGCGGTGGCCGGCGAGGCGGCGGACAGGACATCGCTCACGGCGGGCAGTGCGGTGGCCAGGCGGTCGGCCCAGTCGGCGATCGGGTCGATGCCGACCGAGGCGAACGCGTCGTGGCCGAGCACGCTGTTGGCCGGACGCTGCGCGGGCGTGGGGAACTGTTCGGTGCTGATCGGGTTGACCCTGGCCGGGTCGAGCCCGGACAACCGGAAGATCTCCTGGGCGAACCCGTGCCAGCTCGTCGCGCCGCTGCTGGTGCCGTGGTAGTAGCCGCCCGGCGCACCGGAATCGACCAGTCGCACGATCAACTCGGCCAGATCGTGCGTCCAGGTCGGCTGCCCCTCCTGATCGGCCACCACTGTCAAAGTGTTCCGCTCACCGGCCAGTCGCAGCATCGTCTTGACGAAATTGCCTCCTCCCGCGCCGTACAACCATGCGGTGCGCACCACGTACGCGTCCGGGTCGGCCGCACGCACGGCCCACTCCCCGGCCACCTTGGTGCGGCCGTACGCCGACCGCGGCGCCTGCGGGTGGTCCTCGCCGTACGCTCCCTGCGCGGCACCGTCGAACACGTAATCGGTCGACACGTGCACGAACCGTGCACCAACCTCACGCGCCACGACAGCGGCGTTCCGGGCCCCGACCGCGTTGATCGCGAACGCCTCGGCCTCATGAGCCTCGGCCGCGTCGACCGCGGTCCACGCCGCACAGTTGACGACGACCCGAACGCCGGACGAACCCAGCGACCGCGACTCCCCCGCAGCCGACCCCGTAACCGACACTGCGGCACGCACCGCGTCGAGATCACGGATGTCGCAGTCGGCGCTACCCAACGCCACGAACTCCCGACCGGCAGTTGTCAGCACACGCTGCAGATCCTGACCGAGCATGCCGGTCCCCCCCAGCAACACCCACATCAGTTATGCGTTTCCAATACCTGTTGGGTCAACGCGTACTTGTTCTCGACATCCTGTTTCATCGGACGCCACCACCCCTCATTGTTCCGATACCACTCGATCGTGGCCGCCAACCCATCCGCGAAGTCGGTGTACACCGGCGACCACCCCAACTCCGACCGCAACCGCGACGCATCGATCGCGTACCGGCGATCGTGCCCCGCCCGATCCGTCACATGATCGAACGCATCCACCGGCTGCCCGAACCCGGCCAGGATCGCCTCGATCACCGACCGGTTCGACTCCTCACCATCCGCCCCGATCAGATACGTCGCACCGATCTGCCCGCGCTCGATGATCGTCCACACCGCACTGTTGTGGTCATCGACATGGATCCAGTCCCGCACGTTCAACCCGTCGCCGTACAACTTCGGCCGCACCCCGTCGATCAGATTCGTGATCTGCCGCGGAATGAACTTCTCCACATGCTGCCTGGGCCCGTAATTGTTCGAACAGTTCGAGATCGTCGCCGCCACCCCGAACGACCGCACCCACGCCCGCACCAACAAATCCGACGCGCCCTTGGTCGACGAATACGGCGACGAGGGGTTGTACGGCGTCGCCTCGGTGAACCGGTTCGGGTCGTCCAACTCCAGATCGCCGTACACCTCATCGGTCGAGATGTGGTGATACCGCACCCCGTGCCGACGCACCGCCTCCAACAACGTGTACGTGCCGATCACGTTCGTGTCCAGGAACGGCCGCGGATCGGCCAACGAGTTGTCGTTGTGCGACTCCGCCGCGAAGTGCACCACCACATCCGCACCCGACACCAACGAATCGACCAACCCGGCATCACAGATGTCACCCTGCACGAACTCGACCATCGAGTCCCCACGCGCATCCTCGAGGACACCGTCCAAGGACGCCAACGACCCCGCATACGTCAACTTGTCCAGCACCGTCACCCGCACATCCGGACGCGTCGCCCGGGTCAAGTGAACGAAATTACTCCCGATGAAACCGGCCCCACCGGTAACGACAACGTGCACAGAACACCCTTCCAACGTGAACCCGAAAGCATCCGATCCCCCCTGGATCTTGCGAGTCTCCCCTTGACCCCGTGGCAAGACTAGACCCGTCGGTAGCATGTGCGCACATGAAAGGGATAATTCTCGCGGGGGGCTCGGGCACCCGGCTGCACCCGATCACCAGGGCGATCAGCAAGCAACTGATGCCGATCTACGACAAGCCGATGGTCTACTACCCGCTGTCGACCCTGATGATGGCCGGCATCCGCGAAATCCTGATCATCACCACGCCCCACGACGCCGACCAGTTCCAACGCCTCCTCGGCGACGGCTCCCAGTGGGGCATCGAGCTGACCTACGCGGTGCAACCCTCCCCGGACGGCCTCGCTCAGGCCTTCATCATCGGCGCCGACTTCATCGGCGCCGACTCCGTCGCCCTGGTGCTGGGCGACAACATCTTCCACGGCGCCGGGCTCGGCACCCGGCTGCGCGACCACAACCGCCTCACCGGCGGGCTGATCTTCGCCTACCACGTGCCCGACCCGACCGCCTACGGCGTCGTCGAGTTCGACGACGACATGCGCGCCATCTCCATCGAGGAGAAACCCGCACACCCGAAGTCGAGCTTCGCGGTGCCCGGCCTCTACTTCTACGACAACGACGTCGTCGACCTCGCCCGCAACCTCACCCCCAGCGCCCGCGGCGAACTCGAGATCACCGGCATCAACGACGCCTACCTGCGCCGCGGCGACCTCCAGGTCACCGTCCTGCCGCGCGGCACCGCGTGGTTCGACACCGGCACCTTCGAGGGCCTCATGTCGGCCTCCCAGTTCGTGCACGTCGTCGAGGAACAACAAGGACTCAAGATCGGCTGCGTCGAGGAGATCGCCTGGCGTGCCGGCTGGATCGACGACGACACCCTGCGCGGTCACGCCGACGACCTCACCAAGAGCGGCTACGGCCTCTACCTGCACCGCATCCTCGGCGAAGGCCGCCGACGCCACCACGGACTCTGAGCCAAGCACGGACTCTGAGCCGGCCGCGGCTCGAAACCCACCACGATCCCCAAGGACAACCGGACGAATGAACATCGAACCGCTCAAGATCGAGGGCGCCTGGGTCGTCACCCCACGCCAATTCCCCGACGACAGAGGCGTTTTCATGGAAGGCTTCCGCGCCGACCACCTCGCCGAACACACCGGCCACCAGATGCAGGTCGTCCAGACCAACATCTCCGTCTCCTGCGCCGGCACCGTCCGCGGCATCCACTACGCCGACGTCCCGCCCTCCCAAGCCAAATACATCACCGCCACCACCGGCGCCCTCATTGACTACATCGTCGACATCCGCGTCGGCTCCCCCACATACGGCCAATTCGACTCCGTGCTCCTCGACGCAGACACCCGCAGAGCCGTCTACCTTTCCGAAGGCCTCGGCCACGCCTTCTGCGCCCTGCAGGACAACACCACCGCCGTCTACCTCTGCTCCGCCGTCTACAACCCCCAACGCGAACACGGCATCCACCCCCTCGACCCCACCATCGCGCTCACCCTCCCCGACGACATCGACGCCCCCACCCTGTCACCCAAGGACGCCGCCGCCCCCACACTCGCTGAGGCCGCCGAACAAGGACTCCTGCCCCGCTACGAAGACTGCTTGCACTTCCGCAACTCCCTGCGCGGCTGAGTGCCGACCGGACGGGGTGTTACGTCCACGTCACACTTCGGCACGTCAAGCCGCTGCCGGCGACGGACGGTGCAAAGATGTGCGTCACTTGCGGCCCGCCGGGTCGCGTACGCAGTTCCGCACGCAAGGAGTTCCACATGGCCATCGTCCACTCACGTACGCGCGTCGCTCTCGTCGGCGCCATCGCAGTCAGCTTCGGTCTCACCGCGTGCGGTTCGGACAGCCTCGGCGGCTCTTCGTCGTCGTCCTCGAGCACCACCTCCGCCTCGGTGAGCGCCGACACGAAGCTGGCCGACATGGTGCCGGCGGCGATCAAGAGCAAGGGCACGCTCACGATCGGCACGGACGCGTCCTACGCGCCCAACGAGTTCCTGGCCGCCGATGGCAAGACCGTCCAGGGCCTCGACATCGACCTCACCAAGGCGGTGCTGGCGAAGCTCGGTCTGAAGGCCAACTTCCAGAACGCCAGCTTCGGCACCATCCAGAACGGTGTGCAGTCGGGCAAGTACGACATGGGTGTCTCCTCGTTCACCATCAACAAGACCCGCCTGCAGCAGGTCACGATGGTCAGCTACTTCAGCGCCGGCACGCAGTGGGCGACCAAGAAGGGCAACCCCCCGCAAAGGGCGGTCGGCGAGGACAAGGTCGACGTCAACAACCCGTGCGGCCTGACCGTCGGGGTGCAGAAGGACACGGTGCAGGTCGACGACCTCACCGCCCGCAGCAAGAAGTGCACCGACGAAGGCAAGCCTGGCATCACCCAGGTCGTCGAGCAGGACCAGAGCAAGGTCACGGCCGACCTGGTCTCCGGCAAGGTCAAGGCGATGGCGGCCGACTCCCCGGTGACGCTGTACGCCGTCAAGACCACCAACGGCGCGGTCGAGACCGTGGGCGACATCTACGACTCGGCGCCCTACGGACTCGTGCTGAAGAAGGACCAGACCGACTTCGGCAAGGCGCTCGTCGAGGGCCTGAAGGCGATCAAGGCCGACGGCAGCTACGACACCATCCTGAAGAACTGGAACAACAGCTCCGGCGCCACCAGTTCCTTCGAGGTGAACCCGAGTGTCGCAAGCTGACCAAGCTGTGACCGGTGACCGGCCGGGCGAGATCGACGCCCGGCCGGTGCCGCACCCGCTGCGGTGGGTGGCCATCGCGATCATCGTCCTGCTCGTCGCGATGATGATCAGTTCGTTCGTCACCAACGCCCAGTGGAACTGGGGCTTCGTCGGCACGGTGATGAACTACAAGCCGGTGCTCCAGGGCCTGGTGCAGGGCACCATCGTCGGCACCCTCGGTGCCATGGTTCTCGGCGTCGGCCTCGGCATCATCCTGGCGATCATGCGGTTGTCGGAGAACCCCGTGCTGCGCGGCGTCTCGTTCGTCTACACCTGGTTCTTCCGGGCGATCCCGCGCCTGGTGCTACTGGTCATGATGGGTTCGGGCATCGCGGTGCTCTACCCCAAGCTCGACATCGGTTTCCCGTTCGCCCAGCAGATCTTCGGTGTCGACAACGCCCTGATGGTCGGGTCGATCGACGTCAACAAGCTGTCCAACGGCATCATCGTCGGCATCCTCGGCCTCGGTCTGTCCGAGGCCGCGTACATGGCCGAGATCGCGCGCGCCGGCATCCAGTCGGTCGACCGTGGTCAGACGGAGGCGGCGCAGGCACTCGGCATGTCGCCCGGCAAGACCATGCGGCGCGTGGTGCTGCCGCAGGCGATGCGGGTGATCGTGCCGCCCACCGGCAACGAGACGATCGCGATGGTCAAGGACACCTCGCTGCTGTCGGCGGTGCCGGTCACGATGGAGCTGTGGTACCAGGTGTCGACCGTCGGTAACCAGACCTACAAGATCGTGCCCGCCTATGTGGCCGGTTTCGTCTGGTACCTCATCGTCTGCTCGGTGCTCATGGTCGGCCAGGCCTGGCTGGAGCGCCGCTTCGGACGCGGTTTCGGCAACTCGAACCTCAGCGCGTCGCAACGCACGAAGTTCCTCGGCATGATCGGAGGTGGCGGCAAGTGAGCCCCGAACTCGCCCAGGAGGCGACCGGACGCCCGACCGGCGACGGCACCTCCCTCGTCCACGCCGTCAACGTCACCAAGAGCTTCTACGGCAACCAGGTGCTCAAGGGCATCGACCTCGACGTGCACGAGGGTGAGGTGGTGTGCCTGCTCGGTCCGTCCGGCTCGGGCAAGACCACCTTCCTGCGCTGCATCAACCAGCTCGAGACGATCAACGGCGGACGCATCTGGGTCGACGGCGACCTCATGGGTTACGAGGACCGCGGCGGCACGCTGCACCGCCTCGCCGACAAGAAGATCGCGGCCCAGCGGCGCGAGATCGGCATGGTGTTCCAGCGGTTCAACCTCTTCCCGCACATGACGGCTCTCGAGAACGTCGCCGAGGCGCCGGTGCACGTGAAGGGCGTCGACAAGAAGACTGCCCGTGCCGAGGCGCGCGAGCTGCTCGAGCGAGTGGGCCTGGGTGAACGCTGCGACCACTACCCGGCGCAGTTGTCGGGCGGCCAGCAGCAGCGGGTCGCGATCGCGCGGGCGTTGGCGATGAAGCCGAAGCTGATGCTCTTCGACGAGCCCACGTCGGCACTCGACCCGGAGTTGGTCGGCGAGGTGCTCGAAGTGATGCGCGAGCTGGCCGAAGGCGGCATGACGATGATCGTGGTCACCCACGAGATCGCGTTCGCCCGTGACGTCGCCGACCGGGTGGTGTTCATGGACGGAGGTGTCGTGGTCGAGCAGGGCCCGCCGCGAGAGGTCATCGCCAAGCCGCAGCACGAGCGCACCCGCGCGTTCCTGCGGCGCATCCTGGCCGAACAACACGAGAGCCCCGAGCCGTCGCCCGACGCGATCAACGAGTGAGCGGCACCAACCGTCGGATCGGCCTCGCCGTCGTGCGGGGCCGATCCATGGTGCCGACCTTCGCCGACGGCGACCGGCTGCTCGTCCTGCACGGTGCGCGACCGCGTCCGGGCCGGTGCCATGTGGTGCAACTGCCCGCCCGGCCGATCGCGGTCAAGCGGGTCGCGTACGCCACCGACGACGGCTGGTGGGTGCTCAGCGACAACGCCCCCGAGGGCACGGACTCCCGCGTGCTGGGCGCGATCCCACCGGAAGGGATGATCGCGCGGGTGATCGCGCCGATCCGGCTGCCCCGCCGCCCGCGGCGCGGCGCGGCGGAGTAAGTTCTGACATGACAGGGCCCGCGGTGCTCCGCCATCGCGGCCGACCGAAGACCACGGAGAGGATCCACATGTTCCGCCGTTTCATCGCCCCGACGCTCGAGGTCAGCGCCCACTGCGACCTTCCCTGCGGTGTCTACGACCCCGCGCAGGCCCGCATCGAGGCCGAGTCGATCAAGGCCGTCTGCCAGAAGGCCGCCGACAGCGACGACCCCGACTTCCGCACCCGCGCCCTGATCATCAAGGAGCAGCGCTCCGAGCTGGTCAAGCACCACCTGTGGGTGCTGTGGACCGACTACTTCAAGCCGCCGCACTTCGAGAAGTTCCCCGAGCTGCACACCCTCGTCAACGAGGCCACCAAGCTCGCCGGTGCCTCCGGCACCAAGGGTTCGCTCGACGTCGACGTCGCCGACCAGCTGCTGGGCAAGATCGACGAGATCGCCCGCATCTTCGCGGAGACCAAGAAGGCCTGAGCCTGGTTTCACACGCCGAAGGGCGCCATCCGATCGCGGGTGGCGCCCTTCGCCTGTGTCGTCACCTTGGTCATCACCTTGGTCGTCAGGCTGTCGTCAGGTGATGGCGGCTCGCCGCAAGAATTGGACAAACCCATACCTTCGCTGATCTATGTGATCCAGCTCACTTTCGGTAGGTTGCCGTGGTCCCATACGCCACAAGCGTCCCGTCGATCCCACTGGGAGCGCCATGCAACACGATCCGGACAAACCACCCCCGGCCAACAAATCCCTGCTCGTCCTCGCCGGCGTGCTGCTGGTCATCCCCTGCCTGGCGCTCGTGCCGGTGGGTTGGTACGCCAGCGCCGACGACCCCCGCGCCCATGACATCGCCGGCTGGCCGATCTTCATCTGGTACCAGATGTTGATGGTGCCGATCACCGCGCTGTTCACCGTCGCCGCGTTCTTCGTGGTGAAGAAGGCGCGACCGCACGTGCCGGTGCACGCCGTCGGTCGCCACGCGGCCGATGACGGCGCCGACGTCCAGCACCCTGGGGCCGACGCATGAGCACCCTCGTCTTCGCGCCGAACCCGTCCACCCCGAACACCGGGGTCAACTGGACCGCCCTGACGATCCTCGTCGTCATCTTCCTGGCCGTCACCGTGATGGGCTTCCTGGCCACCCGCTGGCGGCGGGCCGAGTCGATGGAATCCCTGGACGAGTGGGGCCTCGGCGGCCGCAGCTTCGGCACCTGGATCACGTGGTTCCTGTTGGGCGGCGACCTCTACACCGCTTACACCTTCGTGGCCGTTCCCGCCGCGATGTTCTCGCTCGGCGCCGTCAACGGGTTCTTCGCGGTGCCCTACACGATCGTCGCCTACCCGATCATCTTCTTCTTCATGTCGCGCCTGTGGTCGGTGAGCCACCGCCACGGTTACGTCACCGCGGCCGACTTCATCCGCGGCCGCTACGGCTCACGCGGACTGTCGCTCGCGATCGCGGTCACCGGCTTCGTCGCGACCATGCCGTACATCGCCCTGCAACTCGTCGGCATCCAGGCGGTGCTCGAGGTGGCCGGCGTCGGTGGCGGCGGCAACTGGCTGGCGAAGGACCTCCCGCTGCTCATCGCGTTCGCGGTGTTGGCCGCGTACACCTACACCAGCGGTCTGCGCGCCCCGGCGATCATCGCATTCGTCAAGGACGTCCTGATCTACCTGGTGATCATCGTCGCGATCATCTACCTGCCGACCAAGGTCGGCGGTTGGGGCCATGTGTTCGACGCGGCCCAGGAGAAGATGGGCACCACCAACCCGGCCACGGGCAAGCCCACCGGCGCGTTCGTGCCGGCGGCCAACCAACAATGGGCCTACGTCACGTTGGCGTTCGGTTCGGCCATGGCGCTGTTCATGTACCCGCACTCGATCACCGCGGTGCTGTCGTCCAAGAGCCGCAACACGATCCGCCGCAACGCCTCGATCCTGCCGGCGTACTCGCTCGTCCTCGCCCTCCTTGCGCTGCTCGGCTGGATCGCGATCGCGGCCGGCACCAAGCCGCTCGGTCTCGACGGCAAGGCGAACGCTCAGCTGGTCGTGCCGCAGCTCATCGAGGACCAGTTCCCGTCATGGTTCGCCGGGGTCGCGTTCGCGGCGATCGCGGTCGGCGCGCTGGTGCCGGCGGCCATCATGTCGATCGCAGCGGCCAACACCTTCACCCGCAACATCTACAAGGAATGGCTGAAGCCCGATGCGACCGTCGAGCAGGAGGCGAAGGTCTCCAAGGTGGTGTCGCTGGTGGTCAAGGTGTTCGCGCTGATCTTCGTCTTCACGATGGACAAGCAGAACGCGATCAACCTGCAGCTGCTCGGTGGCATCTGGATCCTGCAGACCTTCCCCTCGATCGTCATCGGGCTCTACACCCGGTGGCTGCACCGCTGGGCGGCACTCGCCGGTTGGGCGGTCGGCATGATCTACGGCACTTACAAGGCGTACGGCGTCGCGAGCCCGGCGACCAAGCACTTCGGTGGGTCGCTCGCGCAGATTCCGGTCATCAAGGAACTCGGCTACATCGCGTTCACGGCGTTCGTGCTCAACGTGCTGGTCTCGGTGGCGCTGACCGCGATCCTGCGGGCGGCGAAGGTGCCGGTCGGACGCGACGAGACGGTCACGATGGACTACTTCGCCGATGAGGACGACCCGCGCGTGCAGGCGTACGACCCCGACCCGTTCGAGGACCACACCGACGACGGGACCGGGCCGAGCGGACGCCACGCGGCCCATCGTCCGGAACCCGCCTGAGGTTCGGGACACCTCCCGAGCAACAACGAAGGAGCGGTGCGAAAGCACCGCTCCTTCGTCACGTTCTGTGCACTCGGCTCAGGCGTTGGGCTTCTTGCCGTGGTTGGCGCCCTTGCCCTTGCGCGAGCGACGCTTACGGGCGCGCTTGCTCATGGTCTGCTCCTGGTGCAGCTAGGGATCTGATCGCCGGAGAGACCCGGCAAACCCTGCGATTCTCCCACAATCACACCGAACTGCCGAATCCAGGTCACCTGTTCAGGTGGCACCGAGCACTATGTGGTCCGTGCCATAATCGATTCCTGCGTCCGAGCGGGACGCACCCCCACGGCAGATCACAGGTGGACCCCCCATGAACACCGCACTCGAAATCCTCCTCGCCCAGTTGGCCGGCGACGCCGGCGTGAGCACCCCGCAGCCGATTGTCGGATGGCGTCCGCCGACCGGCTGATCCCGTAGTGACCAGCGATCCATCGACCACGTCGGACGCTGGGCAGATCGACCCTCGTAGCGACGCACTTCGCAGCGCCACGCCGGTCACCCTGACGATGACGGCTGCGCTTCTTGCAGCCGTCATTTTCGGCCAGCGTTCCGGCCTGCGCTTCGAGGAGCCGGTGACCGTGTTGCTCCTCGCCGTGGTCGGCTGGGTGGCGGAGACCTTCGCCTCCCTCGTGCAGCGGTTCTCCTCGATGTCGTTGACCTCGACCCTCGTCGGTGTGGCCGCGGTGCTCTGCGGGCCGCTCGGCGCCTGCGTCGTGGGTGTAGCCGCCACCGCACTCATCGCAGCACGCCTACCCCGCATGGTGCGTTACTTCAACGCCGCCATGACCGGCTGGGTCGCGCTGCTCGGCGGACTGACCTTCGACCTGTTGACCGCGCCGGATCGCACGCTCACCCACGCTCCCACCGAGGTGGTGCCGCTCGCGCTGCCGATGACGGTGATGACCCTCGTCATGATGCTGGTCAACGCGCTGCTGATCAGCTTGGTGATCAAGGTGACGGCTGCCGTGCCGTACGGCCGGTCGCTGCGCGACTTCGGCGCCAGCAGCGCGCCGCTGTTCCTCATCGGCGGCCTGATCTCCTACCTCATCGTCGTGCTCTGGATCGGCGCCGGCACCGGACCGGTCACCATCCTGGTGATGGCCCCTCCCCTGCTGCTCGCGCAATGGGCCTACTCCTCGATGGAGGCCGAGTCGTCGAACGTCGACCACTCGGTCGACGTGCTGGCCGGTGCGCTCGACCTCAACCGGCCGGGCACACGCGACCACGGCGAACTCGTGATGGTGATCGCGGAGGAGGTCGGCAATGTCGCCGGACTCTCCGACACCGAGATCGCCACCGTCCGCCGGTCGGCGCGCCTGCACCACCTCGGCACGATGACCGCCGCGCGCCGTCCGATGGCAACGATCGATGCCGAGGCGTGCCAACTGGCTGCCGACCTGCTCGCACCGATCCACTACCTCGAGCCCACGCGTCGGGTCGTGGCCGCCCAGGCCGACCCGATCGGCACCCGACCGGCCGGCACCGCCGTGCTCGCCGTCGCCGATGCCCTCGCATCGACCGTCGAGAACCGCATGATCGCCAGCGGGGTCGACATTCCTGACCGCACCCTCATCGACGCCTGCATCGCCCAGGTCGGCACCCGCAACGACCTCGAACCGGGGGCACGCGCCGCGCTGGCGGCGGCCCCACCAGCCACTCTCGCCGGGCGCATCACGATGAAGCTCACCGGCAGCACCCCGCGCAACACCCACGGGGAGATGGGGTGAGCCCGGCCCGCAGCCGCTACGTCGACCTCGTCGTCACGATCCTCGCGATCGTCGCCGGCGTCGCGGCGCTCGTCATCTTGGTGCACGACCCCGCCGAGGCAAGGGCCGGCGCCGGTTGGCGATGGGGAGTGATGGTGCTGGCGCTGGCACTGGCCGGGCCGTTGCACCTGCGGCTACCGGGCGGGTTCGACGCGTCACCGGTGGCGCCGGCCATTGGCCTCGCGATGGTGCTGTCGCCGCTGATCCGCCTCGACGACTACGTGATGCGCTCGGCCCTCGTCGTCGTCGGCGTGATCGTGGGCACCGGGATCGGCCTCGCGCTGAGCGCCCTCACCGGGCAGGGCCGACCGGTGGCCGCGGTGATCTCGAGCCGCATCGTCGGTGCGGCAGCCGCTGCCGCGTTGTTCCGCAACGTGCCGTGGGTCGACGGTAAGGCGCCGGCTCGACAGGTCGAGGCGTGGGCCGACACCCCCTGGCGCATGGCGGTCGCGATGACGGTCTGCGGGGCGGTGGCCGTCCTCATCGAGATGGGTGTGCTGGTGCTGCGCACGGCCCCCATCGGCCGCATCGACTCGCAGGCCGAACTGGTGGCCCGCGAGCTCGGCCCCATCTGGTTGGCGGTGCTCGGCATCGCGGTGGCGATCGCCCTCGGGTTCGGTCCGCTCGACCTGTGGTCGGTGCCGATCATGGCCTCGCCGCTGCTGCTGATGCGCACCGCTTTGCGCCGGCAAGCCGCCATCGCCCAGGTGCGACACGACACCATCGAGGCGCTCAGCCGACTCACCGACGGCACCGGCTTCACCACCGAGGGCCACGGTCGCCGAGTGCGCGACCTCACCCGGTTGGTGGGCACCGAACTCATGCTCACCGAGCGTGAACTGCGCGATCTGGAGATGGCGGCGATGCTGCACGACGTCGGGCAGCTGGGTCTGTCCGACCCGCTCCCGGGCGGCGCCACCAGCGAGGCGGCGCGTGCCGATCAGGTGGCGATCGCCGCAGACGGCGCCGCCGTGATCCGGGAGTTCGGCGGCCTGGAGCGGGTGGCCGAGATCGTGGAACTGCAGTCGACGCCGTTCCGCAATGTGCGCGAGTTCGGTGAGGACGTGCCGATCGAGTGCCGCATCCTCAAGGCCTGCAACGCCTACGACGACCTCACCCAGGGACGCGAAGAGATGCGCCCCAGCGCACTGGAACGCATCTCTCTCGGTATGGGTTACGAATACGACCCGGACGTCGTCGACCTGCTGTCGAACCTCACCCGTCCGGCCCGTTGAGCCCGCGGCTCGCTCAGTCGACCCGGTGGATCTGAACGGTGGTCACCTGCACGCTGATGCGCTGCATGATCTGCGTGCGCAGGGCGGCGGGCGCTTCTTCGCACTGGCACGAACGGCGGATGAGCGCCTTCATGATCGCGTCGCGTTGGTATTCGTCGAGGCACGGCGGGCAGTCGGCGAGGTGCTGCTTCAGCGCGGTGCACTCGGCCTCGGTCAGCTCGCCGTCGAGGTACTCGGCCAGGTGGTCGAGGTAGCTGTCGCAACCCTGGGCGTTGTCGAACATCATTTGGCGCCACCCTCTGCTCCGGCATTGATGAAGCCGCGCTCGTGGGCGTAGTCGGTGAGCTTCTCACGCAACAGCCGGCGACCACGATGCAGTCGCGACATGACGGTGCCGATGGGGGTGTCCATGATCTCGGCGATCTCCTTGTAGGAGAAACCCTCGACGTCGGCGAAGTAAACCGCCAGACGGAAGTCCTCGGGGATCTCCTGCAGAGCCCGCTTCACATCGGAATCGGGCAGGTGATCGAGCGCCTCCGCCTCGGCCGACTTCAGACCGGTGGAGGTGTGTGCCTCGGCGCGGGCGAGTTGGTAGTCCTCGATCTCCGCTGCGTCGGACTGCTGCGGCTGCCGCTGCTTCTTGCGGTAGTCGTTGATGTAGGTGTTGGTGAGGATGCGGTAGAGCCAGGCCTTGAGGTTGGTGCCGGGCTTGTACTGGTGGAAGGCGGCGTAGGCCTTCGCGAAGGTCTCCTGCACCAGGTCTTCGGCGTCGGAGTGGTTGCGCGTGGTGCGCAGCGCGGCGCTGTAGAGCTGGTCGAGGTAGGGCATCGCGTCGCGTTCGAAGCGAGCGAGGCGTTCGGTCGACGACTCTTGGGCGACGTCGACGGCGCCACCGGAGACAGACGTCTTCTCGTGGCTGCGGTCGTCGGCGGCCTCATCGGGCGTCGCGGCCGAGTCGGGCTCTGGCACGGTGGCTGTGCTGGCAGTTCGGTCCTGGTTCATCGCGCTCCAGCCTAACGCCGGCGACTGACGACCTGCTTCCTTCGGCTTCGTTGGGAGACCGACACCACCGAGCGCCACGTCTTCGGGCGCGCAAGGTGCAACGAACACGCTGGGGTTTCCTCCTCGTCGCACGAACCCGGGTGGCTCGCACGATTTGGTCAACAGAGGGCCGCGGCGGATCATTCCGCGCCGGGCGGCTCACTTCGTCGGGAAAGCCCGTCCCAACCAGTCCCGGACGGCGGCGACGACGTCATCGGGTTGCGCGCCGAAGCTGTGGGCGCCCTTGCACGGGTAGACCGGGAGCGCGTCACCGAATTCGTCGGCGAACTCCTGCGGCCGGCCCATCGGATCGCTGCTGCCCTGCACCACGGCGATCGGGATACCGGCCTCGAGCACCACGCGCAGCTCTGGAGCGCGCGCCTTGTCACTCTTGCCGGCCCCGCTGAGCGGGAACGACAGCGCCAGCACCGCATCGGCGCCGACCTCGACGGCGGTGCGGCAGGCGACGCGGGCACCCGCGGAGCGGCCGCCGACGATCAGCGGGTGGCCGAGCTTGCCGCGTCCGGTGGTGAGTGCGGCGATGATCGGCAACCAGGCGGCGTCGAGGGTCTTGGGTGGGGTCGCGACCTTGCGGCCGGCCACCCGCCACGGCTGCTCGACCCGCACGTAGTTCCAGCCGTCCGCGGTGAGCACGCGCAGGGCGGCCAGGTCTGATGCTTCGATGCCGCCGCCCGCGCCGTGGCTGACGACCACCGTGCCGCGGGCGTTCGGCACCCGTTCGATGTGGGCCCGCGCGAGACCCGTGGGCGTCTCGATCTCCTTGATCCGCAACGCCATTGGCTATTCCCCGATGATCTCGCCGGTGGTCGGGTCGACCACACCGTGCAACTCCGACTCGCCGATCGGCAGCACGAGCTGCTCGCCGTTGTTGCGGCCCGAGCCGACCGCGCTGGATACCGGCCACGCCTCGAACCGCCCGGCGGACGGCGACTCGATGAGCGCCCGCACCTCGTCGGGGTCGGTGTTGGTCGGGTCGAGCCAGTGCTGCCACACGTCGCGGTCGAGCACCAGCGGCTGACGGTCGTGGATGCGGTCGAGGCCGGGCTCGGCGGCGGTGGTGACGATCGAGTACGTCGTGAGCCAGGCGTCGGGGTCGTCGCCGTCCTTCGTCTTGTCGCGCCAGAACTCGTAGACCCCGGCGAACGCGCAGTGTTCACCGTCGCCGCGGCGGATGAAGAACGGCTGCTTGCGCGGTTTGCCCTTCGCGTCGGTGGCCGTGGGGCTCACCTGCCACTCGTACCAGCCGTCGGCCGGCACCAGGCAGCGTCGACTCACCGCGGCCTTGGCGAACGCGCCCTTGTCGAGCAGGGTCTCGGCGCGTGCGTTGATCATCCGCAGCCCCACCTTGGTGTCCTTCGCCCACGACGGCACGAGCCCCCAAGTGAGCAACCGCAACTGCCGGACGGGGCCGGCGTCGGGATCGTCCTTGGGCACGCGGGTGAGCACAACGGGCGCCTGCTTGGTGGGCGCCATGTTCCAGTCGGGTTTGCCGGCCGGCGGGTCCTGCGGGTTGACCAACACCGACCGAGCGTGCTCGGCCAGCCGATCGTCGTCGACCTCGAACTCGTCGACGATGTCGTCGGGGCTGAAGCTCGCGGCGTAACGACCACACATGGGGGTCAGGCTATCCGCGGTCGCCCGGCCAGGAAGTGCGCACGTCCTCGAACACACGCACGGCCCTGGTCATCGCGCTGACAAATATTGCCATCTGTCATTTGATCTTTGATACCGATGCCATGACCGAGACGGGAAAGGGTTTGAGCCCCGTGGTGCTCAGCCGCGAGGCGATCCTCGACGCGGCCGAACAAGTGCTGCGGCGCCACGGCCCGGCGAAAACCACCGTGGTCGACGTCGCGCGTGCCCTCGGCGTCAGACCGCCCGCGCGGAGCTCCCCAAGGACGGCATCACGGTGAGCCTGGTGAAGCCGGGCATCGTCGACGGCACGAACACCCCCAGCCCCGAACCCGGCCACCTGCGCCGCGACGCGGACGGTGCACTGCTCTCGCATGTCATCGCACCGCAGACGGTGGCCGCCGCGGTCGCCGGAGCAATCGAGACGGGCGTCGCCGAGGTCGACATCGTCGAGCCGTGACCGCGCCCATCGTCCGGCTCAACGCGCATCGCCCGCGTCATCTCGCTACCGTTGGACCCGATGGATCCGCATAGTCCCACCGGCGACTGGCCGGCACCGACCGCCGACACCCCGATCGACGCCACCGTGGCCGTCCCGGGCAGCAAGAGCCTCACCAACCGCTATGCGGTGCTGGCCGCGCTCGCCACCGACGCCTCGCGCCTGACGCGTCCGTTGGTCTCCCGCGACACCACCTTGATGGTCGGCGCGCTGCGCGACCTCGGCACACAGGTCACGCAGGAGAACGTCGACGACGAACCCAGCTGGCTGATCGAGCCCCAGCAGCTGCGCGGTCCGGCCGGCATCGATTGCGGCCTGGCCGGCACCGTGATGCGATTCCTACCGCCGGTCGCCGCGCTCGCCGACGGCCCGGTTCGGTTCGACGGCGATCCGCACGCTCGTAAGCGTCCGATGGCTCCGGTGCTCGGTGCGCTGCGCGCTCTCGGTGTCGACATCACCACGGAGGGCGCCGACGCGCTCCCGTTCACGGTCACCGGCACCGGTGCGGTGCGCGGCGGCAAGGTCGTGCTCGACGCGTCCGGATCGTCGCAGTTCGTGTCGGCCCTGTTGCTCGCCGGCGCACGCTTCGAGCAAGGGGTCACCGTCGTCCATGACGGCAAACCGCTCCCCTCCCTGCCGCACGTGCAGATGACCGTCGAGGTGCTGCGTGACGCCGGTGTCGTCGTCGACGACATGGACGCCAACACCTGGCACGTCGAACCGTCCGAGATCTCCGCGCTCGAGGTCAGCGTCGAGCCCGACCTGTCCAACGCCGCTGCGTTCCTTGCCGCGGCGCTCGTCGCGGGCGGCAGGGTGCGGGTGCCCGGCTGGCCGCAGGTGACCACCCAGGCCGGCGACACGATGCGCGACATCCTCGACGCGATGGGCGCCGAAGTCGTGCTCGACCGCGACGGCCTTACCGTCAGCGGCACCGGCGAGGTGTCGGCCGTCGATCTCGACCTGCACGACGTCGGCGAACTCACCCCGGTCGTCGCCGCGCTCGCCGCGCTCGCCGCGCTCGCCGACTCCCCCAGCCAGTTGCGCGGCATCGCCCACCTGCGCGGCCACGAGACCGACCGACTCGCGGCGTTGCGCACCGAACTGAACGGCCTCGGCGGGCGGGTCACCGAGACCGACGACGGGCTGCGCATCGAGCCGGCCGCGCTGCACGCCGGCACCTTCCACACCTACGGCGACCACCGCATGGTGATGGCCGCGGCCGTGCTCGGTCTGCGGGTGCCCGGCGTGGTCATCGAAGACGTCGCCACCGTCGGCAAGACCCTGCCCACGTTCACCGAGCTGTGGGGCCGGATGCTCGGCCGGCAGGGCTGACCCGTGCCGGGCCGCTACGACTACGACGAGTCGAAGATCGGGGTGCGCCCGGGCCGTCGTGGCACTCGTCCGCGCACCAAGGACCGCCCGGCGCACAAGGACGCCGTCATCGGCGTGGTCACAGGTGTCGACCGCGGCCGCTGGACCTGCCTGGTCGACGACCACGTCGTCACCGCGATGCGGGCGCGCGAACTGCGCCGCTCCCCGATCGTCGTCGGCGACCGGGTCGGTCTGGTGGGTGACACCAGCGGCGACGAAGGCACCCTCGCGCGCATCGTGCGGATCGAGGAGCGCGAGACCTTCCTGCGCCGCACCGCCGACGACACCGACCCGGTCGAACGCGTGCTCGTCGCCAACGCCGACCAACTCGCCATCGTCACCGCGCTCGCCGACCCCGAACCGCGACCGCGGATGGTCGACCGGTGCCTCGTTGCGGCCTACGACGCCGAGATGGATCCGCTGCTGGTGCTCACCAAGGCCGATCTCGCCGACCCCGACGAGTTCATGCAGTCGTACGCCGGTCTCGACGTGCCGTACGTCGTCACGCAGGTGTTGCCCGACGGCACGATCGAGGGCCTCGACGCGGTGCACGAACGCCTCGCCGGTCAGACGACCGTGCTCGTCGGCCATTCGGGCGTCGGCAAGTCGACGCTGGTCAACGCGCTCGTGCCCGGCACCCACCGGGCCGTCGGCCACGTCAACGCAGTCACCGGACGCGGTCGCCACACCTCCACCTCGGCGGTCGCCCTCGAACTCGCCGACGGTGGTTGGGTGATCGACACCCCGGGCGTGCGGTCGTTCGGTCTCGCCCACGTCGACCCCGACTCCTTCATCGACCATTTCCCGGAGCTGGCCGCCGGCACCGAGAACTGCCCCCGCGGTTGCAGTCACGACGAGGAACACTGCGCGCTCGACGCCTGGGTCGCGCAAGGCCACGCCGGACCGTCGGGCGCTGCCCGGCTCGAGTCGTTGCGCCGGTTGCTGCGTTCGCGTCTCGGCACGCCCGAGGAGGAGTAGCTCGTGGCGCCGCGGCTCGCCGCCGTCAACGACCAGCTGTCGGCACTGGCCGAGGTGAAATCGGCTCCCGGACAATGGAAGACGGCCCTGAGGTCGACCGCGATGACGGCCGGCACGGTGCTGGTGGTGTGGGCGGTCCTCGGCAAGGAGCTCGCGCTGCTGTCGATCACCGGTTCGTTCATCGGCAACACCGCCGCGAACCGGCCGTGGCGCGCCCGCATGCACATCCTCGCCTGGATGGACCTCGCGTATCTGGTCGGCTGCGGCATCGTGCTGCTCATCGGCGAAAATCCGGTGCTGCTCACTGGTGCGCTGACCCTCATCGCGATGTCGTCGGTGCTGGTTTACAACGCGTTGATGGCCGACCCGCCCGGCCCGATGTTCCTCATCATCGGGCCGGCGATCGCGTCGTACCTGCCGACCATCGGGGTCTCGAGCTGGCAGGTGATGGCGGTCTGCGCGCTCAGCTGTCTCGTCTCGACCGTGAGCACGCTCCTGCTCCACCCCCGCACCAAGGAATCGCCGGAGGCCGTCGCCGTCGACAAGGCACGCGAAGCGGTCGACGAGCTGACCGAGGCGTCGGCCGGCGATGCAGACGCGCTCGAACTCGCGCACCTGCGTGACAGCGCCTACGCCGAGGTGCTCTCGGCGAGCATGACGCTCACCGAGGCCAGCGGACGCCGTCCGCGCGAGCACTGGCGCACGCTGCTGCTGGAGCTGCGGCGGCAGCACTTCCGGGTGATCGGCGAGGTCGCCGGCCGCTGGTTGCCCGGTGCCGTGGTAGAGGTCGAGCCCGCAGCCCAGCGCAGCTATCTCGGCGCGCCGCCGCTCAACTACCTGCTGCGGTGGGGCTTCTCACCCCGATCGCTGCCCTGGCTCGCGGCCCGCCGCATCGGCATCGCGACGGCGCTGGTGTGCGCCGTGTCGTACGGGCTGCACCTGCACCACCCGTTCTGGGCCGTGATGACGACCGCCTTGATCATGTCGCTGGGCCGTGACCGGCTCTCGCTGACCCACCGCGGCGTGCACCGGATGATCGGCACGCTCGCGGGCATCGTCGCGTTCGTCGGCATCCACGAGATCGGCATGCCGCTCGACTGGCTCATCCCCATCTGCCTCGCCTTCGTCTTCATGGTGCAGTGGACGGCGGTGCGCAACTACGCGCTCGGCGCCTTCTTCGTCACGCCGATGGCGCTGCTCGTCACCACCACCAGCGCACCGGGACACGAGATCGGCGACGTCATCAGCGAGCGCATCATCGACACCCTCATCGGTGTCGGCGTCAGCATCGTCGTCACCTGGGTCACCGACCGGCGCGCACCGATCGCGTTGGTACGCAGGCAATATCGGCGCGTTCTTCGGGTCACCGCCGACCTGCTCGAACTGCTGGTCGCGGGCGAACACAACACCGAAGCCGGTCTGCGGGTGCGCCGCGACCTGGCCTACGAGCAGTTGCAAGCGGCACGCATCCTCAAGATCGCCCAGGAGGACCTGCCGGTGACCCTCGGGTCGTGGTCGCAGGTGGAGGTGGCCGTCAACCAACTCGTCTACACCAGCCTGGTGGCCTGCTGGATCCGCCGACCGGCCGAGCAACTCGACCTCGCCGACATGGCGGCGGCACTGCGCAAGTTCATCCGGGAACTTCCTCCGGTGAGCACCCGGCTCGTCGACGCCGACGAGCTCGTCAGCGGCATCGACAAGGTGCTCTGGTCGGGTTCGTCGGCGATCACGCTGCCGAAGGTCGAGTCGGCGGACGACTGAGCCCCGCATCTTGCCAACTGGTGCGCATCTGGCACCGGGTGCGTGGCCAGACGTATACCAGTTGGCAAGATGGAGCCAGCCGGTATGTTCGCTGCGTGAGTTACGCAGACGAGGTACGCATCGCCCACGTGATCGCCGACGCGGTCGAGCCGACCACGATGGGGCGCTTTCGCGCCGACGACCTCGTCGTCAACACCAAGCCCGACCTCACCCCGGTCAGCGACGCTGACATTGCCACCGAGGAGATCATCCGCGCCCAACTGAAGCGCGCCCGTCCGCGCGACGCGGTGGAGGGTGAGGAGCAGGGGTTGGTCGGCAGCGGCCCGCGGCGCTGGATCATCGACCCGATCGACGGCACCAAGAACTACGTGCGCGGCCTGCCCGTGTGGGCCACCCTCATCGCACTGGTCGAGAACGACGAACCTGTCGTGGGTCTCGTCGCCGCCCCCGCGCTCGGACGCCGGTGGTGGGCCGGCAAGGGCACCGGCGCCTGGACGGGGCGAAACCTGCAGGGCGCCAAGCGGATTCACGTCTCGAAGGTCTCCGACATCGAGGACGCATCGATGTCGTATGCGAACGTGCGCGACTGGGACGCGCACGGCAAGCGCGCGGCGATGCTGCAATTGATGGACGACGTGTGGCGCAGCCGGGCCTACGGCGACTTCTGGTCGCACATGCTCGTCGCCGAGGGATGCGTCGACATCGCCCCTGAGCCGGAGCTCGCGACGTACGACATGGCGGCGTTGGTGCCGATCGTCACCGAGGCCGGCGGACGCTTCACCGGCCTCGACGGCAAATCCGGCTGTTGGAGCGGCAACGCGGTGAGCAGCAACGGACTGCTGCACGACGAGGTGCTGCGCCGCCTGGGCACCGGTTCGACGCAGGAGACGACGCAGCAGCCGGAGGAGCAGGCCACCCGGCCGAGCCTGGGCTCCAGCTGGCCCAGCGCCTGACGGCCGCCCTTTACCGTCAGACGATCGTCAGCTCGCCCAACCCGAGCGCGTCGACCTGGTCTGCGTACTTGTCGGCGTCGCCGACCAGCACGATCGTGCGAGGCTGCGAACTCCACTGCCGCCAGGCCGAATTCACGTCGTCGACGGTCAGCGAGCGCATCGCTGCCAGGTAGTCGGTGATGAAGTCGGTGTCGAGACCGACCAACTGAAGCGAGGCCGCTTCGTCGGCCACCGAGTCGGCGGTGGCGTAGCGCGCCGGCGCGGTCATCGACAGGAAGTCGACGCCTTCGCGCAGTTCGTCGGCGGTGATGCCTTCGTCGACCTGCGCGAAGATCTCGCCGAGCAGCCGCAACGCGTCCGGGGTCGCGTCGCCGCGCACCGAACCCGACGCGACGAACTGCCCGAAGCCCGACCGCGGCCGGAAGCTGCCGCGCATCCCGTAGGTGTAGCCCTTGTCCTCGCGCAGCACGCTGTCGATGCGGGCGTGCGGGGTGCCACCGATGACGTACGACAACACCGGGTGCGGCGCCCACTGGGTGCCGTTCTCCCGGGCCGGGCCGACCCAGCCGTACTGGATCTCGGTCTGCACCGACCCCGGACGGTGCACGAACACGACGCGTCCGCGGTCGTCGGCCGGAGCATCGGTCGGTGCGTCGGCCATGGGGGCGGTGCCTTGGCCCGACCACCGTCCGAGGGTGCCGTCGAGCTCGGTGAGCATCGCCTGCGGGTCGAAGTCTCCGGCGACCACGACGAACGCGTCGTCGGGGCGCACCCATTGCCGGTGGAAGGCCACGCAGTCGTCCCGGGTCAGGCCGGCGAGCGATTCGCGCGAGCCACCCGAGGGACGCGACGCGCGTGACGTCGGGGTGTAGAAGGTGCGCACGAACTCCAGCGTGCCGCGATAACCGGGGTCGGCGAGCTCCTGGTCGATCTGCGAAAGCCGTTGCTGCCGATGCCGATTCACCTCGTTCTCGGGGAAGACCGGCTCGGTGAGGCACTCCAGCGCGAGACCGAATGCGGTGCCGACGTTGCGGGTGGTCGCCTCCAGGTCGACCCAGAGGCCCTGCTGGGCGACTCCGGCGTTCAGCCCGACGCCGTTGCTCTCGAAGAGTTCGGCCATCTCATCGGCGGTGTGCGACGCGGTGCCTTCGTCCATCGTGCGCGACACGATCGTCGCGACGCCCTCACGGTCGCGCGGCTCGGCGGCCAGCGGCACCGGGATGTTGATGCGGGTCGAGGTGACGTGCTGCCCGGGCAACGGGTAGAGGGCGACCTGCAGGCCGTTCGAGAGCCGGTGGCGTTCGGCTTCGGGGAAGGCCCAGGCCTTGGGCGGTCGGACGTCGGGGCGAGCGATGCTCATGCCGCGTCTCCCTTCTTGTGCACGACGACGGCGCGCGACTGCGGACGTAGCCAGGTGTCGGCCACCTGGCGCACTTCGTCGGCAGTGACGGTGGCGGCGTCGTCGAGGTAGGTGTTCACGAACTGCGGGTCGTCGTGCAGCAGCGTGTAGTGGCTGATGGTGTCGGCGCGTTCCTCGTGCACGGCCAGGCCCTGCAACCAGCCGCGTTCGAAGTCGACGAACGCCGTCTTCATCTCGGCCTCGGTCGGCCCCTCGTCGGCGAGCCGGTCGAGTTCCTCGCAGATGAGGCTCTCCAACTGCGGCACGCTGGAGTCGTCGGCGACGTCGGCCACCAGCAGGCCGAGCGAGACCCCGTCGACCAGACCCATCGCCGACCGCGACATGTGGGTGGCGGCCTGCTCGCCGCGCACCGCCCGCCGGTAGAGCCGCGAGGTCGCGAGCCCGGCGAGGATGTCCATCGCCGCCTCGGCCACGAGGAACTCGCGGGTGTGGTCGGGCGGCAGCCGGAAACCGAGGTGCAGACGGTCGGCGGGCACGTCGTCGACCCGTTCGAAGCGCAGCGGCTCGGTGAGCGCCGGCAGCGGCGCGGTGGGCGGCGCGAGTTGCACACCCACCCGTGGCAGACCGCCGAAGTACTTGTCCGCCAACGCAATTGCCTCATCGGCGCCGACGTCGCCGACGAGCGTGAGCACGGTGTTGTCGGGTCCGTAGTGCTGCTTGTAGAAGGCGTGCACGTCGTCGAGGGTCGCGGCGTCGAGGTCGTCCATCGAACCGATCGTGGAGTGCTGGTAGGGGTGGCCGTCGGGGAAGATCAGCGCGTAGAGGTCCTCCAGCGCGTGGCCGTAGGGACGGTTGTCGTACCGCTGCTGCTTCTCCTCCTTCACCACGTCGCGCTGGTTGTCGAGGCAGGTCTGGGTGACGGCGTCGAGCAGGTAGCCGTGCCGATCGGCCTCCAACCACAGTGCAAGGTCGAGCACCCCGGTCGGCACCGTCTCGAAGTAGTTGGTGCGGTCGAACCAGGTGGTGGCGTTGAGGCGGGCGCCGTGGCCCATCAGCGCCCGCATGTGCTCACCCTCGGCCACGTTGCGCGACCCCTGGAACATCAGGTGCTCGAAGAGGTGGGCCAGCCCGGTGCGCCCCGGTTGCTCGTGACGCGACCCGACATTGACCCACAGGTTGACCGCGACGATCGGCACGCTCGGGTCGGGGGCGACGACCACCCGCAGCCCGTTGTCGAGGGTGTGATCGCGCAGTTCGAAGTCCAACGGCATGAGCGACACCATAGATCGGGGGAACCGATCGGCCGCCCACCGCGCCCCAGGGAAGGCCCGGCAATCCACGCGCAACGAGCACCGCCGGGTAACCTGAACCGAGGTCCGGCCGAGTGCCGGACTGCAGAGCGTCAACAGAAGTCGGAGAGCTGATGAGCACCTCGCACGACGGGCAGTACGGCCCGGCCCAGATCGTCTGGCAGGACACCGCCCCCGGCGCGCCCGCCGCGTGGGCCGGCCCCGGTGCGTTCGACGAGGAACCCGCAGCCAATGGTGCGACGGACGGCGCCGCGAACGACACGGCCGCCGCGGGCGAGTCCGACGCGCAGCAGTCGCCGTCGCTCTCGTCGGCGTGGGCTTCCTGGTCGACGCCGCAGGAGGCAGAGCAGCAGGCAGCGCCCGAGGCCGCACCCGCCGAGTCGGCACCGGCTGGGTCTGCAGCGCCTGCCGAGTCGGCCGCACCCGCCGAGACGGCTGCACCCGCCGAGTTCGCCGCGCCGGCAGCGCAGGAACCTGCCCCGGGGCCCGCACCGCAGTCGCAGCCTTTCGACCCGTCGGCCACGATCCAGCACGCGCCGCACGACGAGGGTGCCGACAGCTACGCCGAGCCGTTCGCTCCGGCTGACCAGCGCAGTGGGCAGGACAGCCCGCAGAGCGGGCAGGGCCAGGAGAACGGGTATGGCCAGCAGTCCCAGCAGGGCCAGTACGACCCGTACGCACAGCAGGCCTCGCAGGCACCCGCAGGTCACGACCCGTACGCCGCGCCGCAGAGCCAGCGCGAACAGGGCGGACAGGGCACCTACGACCCGTACGCCGCACCCCAAAGCCAGGGTGGCCAGGGGGCCTACGACCCGTACGCCCAGCAGGCCGCGGCAGGCGGGGTCGACCAGCAGCCCGACAACGGCGCCGCGCCCGGCTACTCCGGCATGGCCTACGTGCCGCCGGCCGAGCGTGCGCAGGGCGGCGCGCCCGCCGCGCCGGCGTACGGCGCCCCAGGCGACTCAGGTGGCGCGCAGCAGTCCGGTGCCGCTCAGGACGCCTGGTCGGCCTACCAGCAGGGCGCCGATTCCGACCGTCCGATGGCCACCGATCCGTCTGCGGGAGAAGCGATCCCGACTCCCCCGGCGGCCGACGACCGTGCGGGTTCGTCCACCGGGTCTGCCGCCTCGGAGCCGGCCGACGACGAGGCCCTGACCATCGGCCGCAGCCGCGACAACTCGATCGTGCTCGACGACATGCTGGTGTCACGCCGCCACCTGCGTATCACCGCCGACGACGAGGGCTTGCTGCTCGAAGACCTCGGCAGCCGCAACGGCACCTACGTCAACGGACGCCGCGTCGAGCGTGCTCACCTGCAGGAGGGCGACCGGATCGGGGTCGGCGGCACCACCTTCGAGGTGCGCAACGACTGGCTCGTCACGATCTGACACCCGCTGATCCCGTGGATACCGCACCCACCCCGGCCGGTTCCACGCCCAGCCCGAACCCGACCACGACCACGACTTCCAGGGGGACAGGTCGATGACCGATGTCCGCATCACCTACGGCGAGAACTCGCGCCGTATCGCCAACAACCAGGTGCTCACGATCGGTCGCGGTCGGGACAACGATCTGATGGTCACCGACGCCGGCGCCTCGCGTCGGCACGCCCAGTTGCGTCGCACCGGTGAGCAGATCGAGGTCACCGACCTCGGCTCGTCGAACGGCACGTTCGTCAACGGGCAACGGATCACCGGCCCGGTGCTCGTCGCCCCGGGCGGGCAGATCCAGCTCGGTGGCACCGACGCCCAGCCGCTCGGCGTGATCATCCGCGCTGCCGCACCACAGGCACCCCAACAAGCCCCGCAGCAGGCACCCCAACAAGCCCCGCAACGGGCGCCGCAGCAGATGGGCGGTGCCGCCACGGCCACACCGGGCGCCCGCACCGCCGTCCCCGCACCCCAGCAGCACGCAGGGTCGCCGCAGCAGCACGCCCCCGCGGCCCACCGCACGCCGTCCGGACCGTTGCCCAAGCGCCGTCCGGCGACCGCCTCGGTGCCGCAGGTGCCGTCGCACACCGGTGTGGTCTTCGACCGGTACCAGTTGCACGAGGCCATGCAGGCGCCGCCGCCCGGCGGCGGTCACACCGCGCTCAGCGGCGCGGCCCCGCAGGTGCTCGCCCCGGCCGGCCCCCAGCCAGGTGGGCAGCGTGCGGGCATGCAGGGCGTGCTCAACATCGGACGCGGTCTGGAGAACGAGGTCGTCGTCGACGACCTGCTCGTCTCGCGCCACCACGCCCGGTTGGTGCCGAACGGTTCCGGCTTCGACGTGCAAGACCTCGGCAGCCGCAACGGCACGTACATCAACGGTCAGCGCATCGGCCACGGCCGGCTCGGCGAGGGCGACCTGCTCGCGGTCGGTCACTCCCGGTTCACCGTCCTGCGCGGGCAGCTGGTCGCCAGCATCGACGAAGGTGACGTCAACTTCGTCGCCAACCACCTGAGCTTCGAACTCGGCAGCGGTAAGAAGCTGCTCGACGACATCTCGTTCGCGCTCGAGGGGTCGAGTCTGCTGGCTGTCATCGGCCCGTCGGGCGCCGGCAAGTCGACGCTGTTGAAGGCGCTCACCGGGTCGCAGCAGGCGACCGAGGGCGAGGTCTACTACGACGGACGAGACCTCTACCAGAACTTCGACGACCTGCGGCACCGCATCGGCGTCGTGCCCCAGGACGACGTCGTGCACCGCCAGCTGACGGTGAAGCAGGCGTTGCGGTTCGCGGCCGAGCTGCGCTTCCCGGACGACCTCGACAAGCACCTGCGTGACCGCCGGGTCGACGAGGTGATGGCCGAACTCGACCTCACCAACCACGCCGACACCCGGGTCGACCGCCTCTCCGGCGGTCAGCGCAAGCGCACCTCGGTGGCGCTGGAGTTGCTCACCCGTCCGTCGCTGTTGTTCCTGGACGAACCGACCTCGGGTCTCGACCCGGGCCTCGACAAGCAGGTCATGCAGACCCTGCGGGGCCTGGCCGACGGTGGCCGGACGGTCGTGGTGATCACGCACAGCGTCGCCAACCTCAACGTGTGCGACAAGGTGCTGCTGCTTGCCCCGGGTGGCAAGGTGGCCTACTTCGGCCCACCCGACCAGTTGCTGCCGTTCTTCGGGCTGAGCGACCATGCCGACGTGTTCACCGCCGTCGCGCGCGACCCGGAGGGGTCGAAGCAGCGGTTCAAGGCGTCGCCGCTGGAGGCCGAGCAGATCGAGGCGCCGCTGTCGGCGCGTCGCCCGGCGATGCGTCCGCTGGAGAAGCCGCCGAGGCAGCAGTCGATCGGGTCGCAGTTGTCGACCTTGGCCCGTCGACATCTCCAGGTGATCCTGGCCGACAAGGGCTACACCGCGTTCATGCTGTTGCTGCCGGTGGTGCTCGCCGTGCTGGTGATGGTGGTGCCCAGCAAGCACGGGCTCGCGACACCACCACCCGACGGCATCAACACCGCCGAACCACGCGTGCTGCTGGTGGTGATCATCGTCGGGGCGCTGTTCATGGGCACGGCGGCCAGCATCCGCGAACTCGTCGGCGAACGCGCGATCTTCAACCGCGAGAAGGCGGTCGGTCTGTCGCCGGCGGCCTACCTGTGGAGCAAACTGGCGATCTTCGGCCTACTCACCCTGATCCAGTCGATCGTGCTGGTGCTGCTGGTGCTCGCCGTGAAGCCCGGCCCGTCGTCGGCGGTGATGTTCGGCAGCCCGACGGTGGAGTTGATCCTGGTCACCTGGTTGACCGCGTTCAGCGCGGTCGCGCTGGGTCTGTTGATGTCGAGCTTCGTCACCACCAGCGAGCAGGTGATGCCGTTGCTGGTCGTGTCGATCATGACCCAGATGGTGCTCTGCGGTGGCCTCTTCCCGGTCGACGGCCGCCCCGGCATGGAGCAGCTGAGCTGGTTCACCCCCGGCCGGTGGGGTTACGCCGCGTCCGTCGCGGTGGTGGGTCTGCAGGACTGGATCCCGCGGGGCGAGCAGTACGAGAAGTGGCGTGCCGACGTCGCCGACCCGTTGTGGGCCCACTCCTCCGGCATCTACATGCTCTGCCTGGCGATGATGCTGGTGCTCTCGGCGGTCTTCGCGGCGATCACCCTGCGCCGCTTGTCGCGCAAGAACACCGACTGATCGCGGTGCAAAGGCCCCACCCGGTTATTGGGTGGGGCCTTCGTCGTGTCGCCACGTATCCTGGAGGGTATGCCCCGCGAGTCCGGCAAGAAGATCATTGCCAACAACAAGAAGGCACGCCACGACTACCTCATCGAGGAGACCGTCGAGGCGGGCCTGGTTCTCATGGGCACCGAGGTGAAGAGCCTGCGGATGGGCCGTGCCAACCTCACCGACGGTTTCGCCAGCGAGCGCAACGGCGAGCTGTGGCTGGAGAACGTCCACATCCCCGAATACCTGCAGGGCACCTGGACCAACCACTCCGCCAAGCGCCGGCGCAAGCTGCTGATGCACCGCGCCGAGATCGACAAGCTCATCTCCAAGTCGCGCGAGTCGGGCCACACCCTCATCCCGTTGTCGCTGTACTTCCTCGACGGGCGGGCCAAGGTCGAGATCGGCCTGGCCAAGGGTAAGAAGCTGCACGACAAGCGACAGGCGCTGCGCGAGCGGCAGGACGACCGCGAGGCACAACGCGCCATGTCCAACGCCTTCAAGCGCGGACGGCGGTAAGCACCGATGCGAGCACGCGCACTGGCCGGCTTCGGTCTCGTCGCGCTGCTCGCGGCCTGCACCGGTTCGACCGGCGGTTCGTCCTCGTCGACCTCGACCGGGTCTTCGGCCTCCTCCTCGACCGGCGCTTCCGCCCCGGCAGGCACGAGTTCGTCCGCGGCCGCCTCGGGGTCTGCGCCGCGGCTCGAGATCCAGGAGGTCGCCGGCGGCCTCGAACACCCCTGGGACCTCGCCTTCCTTCCCGACGGACAGGTGCTCGTCACCGAACGCGGCGGCGCGCTCGTGCTGCTCAGCAGCTCCGCTCCTGGGGCGCGCCGCACCAGCGTCGACGCCGATCTCGACCAGGTCAACGCGCGCGGCGAGGGCGGGCTGATGGGGCTGGTGTTGTCGCCCGACTTCGCCACGTCCCGCGAGTTCATCACCTGCGAGACCCACACCACCCAGGACATCCGACTGGTGGTGCGGCGGTTGTCCGCCGACGGCCGGACGGCGACCCGCACCCGTGACCTGCTCACCGGCTTCCCGGTAGCCGGCAGCGGCCGTCACTCCGGCTGTCGGATGGCCTACGGCGCCGACGGCATGCTCTACGTCGGCACCGGCGACACCGCCGATCCGACTGCCCCACAAGACCGTTCGAGCCTCGGCGGCAAGGTGCTGCGCATCGATCCGCGCACCGGGGCCGCGCCCGCAGGCAACCCGTTCGCGACGTCGTCCGACCCGCACGAACGCCTGATCTGGACCTACGGCCATCGCAACGTCCAGGGCATCGCGGTGACCGGCGACCGCGTCTACTCCGCCGAGCACGGCCCCGACAAGAACGACGAGGTCAACCTGCTGAAGCCCGGCGCGAACTACGGCTGGGACCCCGGCCAGGGTGGCAGCCGGCGCAACTACGACGAGAGCGTGCCGATGACCGACACCGCTCGCTTCCCCGATGCGGTCGGGGCGGTGTGGCAGTCGGGCGACATGACCGAGGCCATCTGCGCGGCAACCTTCCTCACCGGCGAGAAGTGGGGCAGTTGGCAGGGCGCGATGGTGGTGACGGCGCTGAAGGGCGCCAAACTTCTTGTGCTGCAGTTCGACCCGTCCGGCAGCAGGGTGACCGGCACGACCGTCCCGCCCGAGTTCGCCGACAAGTACGGACGGTTGCGGGCGGCCCGAGTGGGCCCCGACGGCGCGCTCTACGTCACGACCAGCAACGGCAGTGACGACAAGGTGCTGCGCGTCGTCCCGAGCTGACCGGAGCTATCCGATCCAGATCCGCGGGTTGACGTACTGGCCGTCGTTCAGCGTCGCGAAGTGCAGGTGGCAGCCGGTCGAACGCCCGGTGGTGCCGACGTAGCCGATCAACTGGCCCTTCTTCACGTGTCCGCCACGCATCGCGAACTTGCTGAGGTGCTCGTACATCGTCGCGAGGTTGACGCCGCGCACGAAGCCGTGGTCGATGACGATGTGGTTACCCGCGACGTCGTCGTATCCGGCCTCGACGATGTCGCCGTCGGCGCCGGCGTAGACCGGTGTGCCACAGGCGAATGCGTAGTCGACACCGGCGTGCAGCATCCAGACGTGCAGCACCGGGTTGTTGCGCAGACCGAACTCGGAGACGATCTCGTTCGGCGGGCCGGGCGGGTTGAGGAAGCCGTTCGAGGTGTAGGGCGCCCGCGGCTGGGTGGTGACGTTCTTCGGCACGGCCATCTTCGCCTGGCGGGCCGCCTTCGCGCGGGCCGCGGCACGCGCCGCCAACACCTTGCCGAGTCGGGCGGATTCGCCCTTCTGCCAGGCAAGTTGCTTCAGGTCGGCCTTGCGCTGGGTGTCGAGCGTGTTGCGCTGGGAGATCTGGGTGCGCTGCAGCGACTCCAGACGGGTCTTGGCCGACTGCGCGTTGTTGCGGGCGGTCGTGGCCGCGGTGACGGCGTTGCCGGCCTGCACCTTGAGCCCGGCCACCCGGCGGGTGGCGGCACCGAGCCGGTTGACGGCGGCGGTCTTCGACGCCTTCTCCCCCGCCAGCGTGGTCAGCACGCCGTTCTGCTGCCGCATCACGATGTCGGCCAGCGACATCGTGTCGGACGGGTTCTTCTTGCTCATCAGGATCTGCAGCGTGAGGTCGAACGACCCGAGGCCACCGGTCATGTAGCTCTGCCGCGCGACGCCACCGACCAGCTTCTTGGTCTTGGCCTGCGAGGCGTTGATCGTGGTGAGTTCGCCCCGGGCGCGGCGCTCGTCGCTCTGTGCGATGCGCAGTTGGCTGTTGACGCCCTTGAGGTGGTTCTCGGCTCCGGTGAGGGCCTTCTGCTTGTTGGACAGGTCGGTGCGCGCCGCGCCGAGGAGCACCTCGGTGCGGGCCACGGCGTCGTTGGCGGCCTTGAGCTGCTTGCTCACCGAGTCGAGGCTGCCCTGGGTGGCGACGATCTGGTTGTCGATCTTCTTCTTCTGATCGCCCGGGTCGTCGGCCTTGGCGTGCAAGCCGCTCGAGGCGAGCATCGCCAACACGGCGACGACGGCACCGCGCCGCACCACCGGTCCGACGGTTCGATCCGATCGTTTCACGCCGCTTTCGTCCTTTCGCGCCATGACTAGACCCTCACCTGCCGACGCAGGCTGAACCAGGAGACGAGGATCGACAGCACCACGGCTCCCCCCACGAGCCAGGGTACGACCTGCCACACCTCGCTCGCGCCGATCAGCGAAATCACATCGCCCCCGCGTCCACCCGAATTGAACAAGTCGGCAATTCCCTTCTCCACCAGGAGCCAGAGCACCCCGACCGACAACGCCGCACCGACCAGGGCGGCCAGCACGACCTCGATGATGAACGGCAGGTAGATCGTCGTCGCCGACGCTCCGACCAACCGCATGATCTCCACCTGACGGCGGCGGCTGAAGGCGACCTGCCGAACGGTGGTGCTGATCAACAGGATCGAGCAGACCACCATGACCGCGGCCAACCCGACGGCGCCGACGCTGAGCACGCCGAGCAGTTTGAAGAAGGTGTCGAGCACCTTGCGTTGGTCGCTGATCGCCTCCACGCCCGGTGATCCGTCGATGGCAGCGACCACCTCGGAGTAACGGTTCGGATCGGACAACTTGACCCGGAACGACGCCGGCATCGAGGCAGCCGTGACCTCACTGAGGTACGGGCTGTTCTTGAACTGCTGCTTGAAGCGGGTGTAGGCCTGCCCGGAGCTCTCGTAGTAGATCGCGTCGACGAGCGGGCGCATGCTCTCCAGGTCGCGGCGCACTTGATCGGTCTGTGCCTTCGTGGCGACACCGTCGACACACGAGGCCACCGCGCTGGAGTCGTTGGTGCACAGGAAGATCGACACCTCGACCTTGTCGTACCAGTAGCCCTTGGCCATCGTGACCTGCTTCTGGGCGAGCAGGCCGAGGCCGAGGAAGAACATCGACACCATCGTGACCAGCACGACGGAGATGATCATCGACAGGTTGCGGCGGATGCCGCTGCCGACCTCGCCGAGGATGAACCGCAGCCGCATCAGTCGACCGTCCGTCCGCGCGTGGCCTGCGGGGCGGGCTCGGCGATGTAGCTGCCGAGTTGCTCGTCGCGGATGAGTTCTCCGTTGCTCAGTTCGATCACTCGCTTGCGGAACAGGTCGACGATGCGCACGTCGTGGGTGGCGACCACCACGGTGGTGCCCGCCTTGTTGATGCGGTCGAGCACCTTGACGATCTCGGTGCTGGTGTCGGGGTCGAGGTTGCCGGTGGGTTCGTCAGCCAGCAGGATCTGCGGCTTCTTCACCATCGCGCGGGCGATCGCCACCCGCTGCTGCTCGCCACCGGACAGTTCGTGCGGACGCCGTTTGGCGAGCCCGTCGAGGCCGACGAGTTCGAGGATCTCGGGCACCATCTGCTTGATGCGGTGGCGTTTGATGCCGAGCACCTGGAGGGCGAACGCGACGTTCTGGTAGACGGTCTTGTTCTCCAGCAGGCGGAAATCCTGGAAGACGACCCCGATGTCGCGGCGCAGGGCCGGCACGTGCCGGTTCGGCAGCGTGCGCAGGTCGCGACCGGCGACCAGGATCGACCCCTCGGTGGCCGTGATCTGGCGGGTCATCAGCTGCAGCATCGTCGACTTGCCCGAACCGGAGGTGCCGATGAGGAAGGCGAAGTCACCGCGGCCGACGTCGATCGAAACGTCGCGCAGGGCCGGCTCGGAGCCTCCTGCGTACCGCTTGGTGACGTTCTCGAAAGTGATCATGCGGGGATCGAGCAAGCCTCACGTCGGTGTCGGATGGTGCGCCCCACCAGGCGAATTCGACCGATCCCGCATCGTGAGGCGACGCAAACGTACGCCGCAGAAGACCCGGCCCGGCGAAGGCACGCCGACGAAGCCCCCGCAAACCCCACCCGTCACTGGGGTGACGTCATTACGCGCGGAGGTCTACTCCTTCTCGCCGGTGCGCTTCCAGCGGATTCCGGCCTCCATGAAGCCGTCGATGTCGCCGTCGAACACGGCCGACGGGTTGCCCGTCTCGTACTCGGTGCGCAGGTCCTTGACCATCTGGTACGGGTTCAACACGTACGAGCGCATCTGATCGCCCCAGCTCGCGGTGGAGTCGCCGGCCAGCTCCTTGCGCTGCTTGGCCTCCTCCTCGCGCTTGAGCAGCAGCAGGCGCGACTGCATCACGCGCAGCGCGGCGGCGCGGTTCTGGATCTGGCTCTTCTCGTTCTGCATCGAGACGACCGTGCCGGTCGGGATGTGCGTCATGCGCACGGCCGAGTCGGTGGTGTTGACGCTCTGACCACCCGGGCCCGAGCTGCGGAACACGTCGATCTTCAGTTCGTTCTCGGGGATCTCGATCGAGTCGGTCTGCTCGATCAGCGGGATCACCTCGACCGCGGCGAAGCTGGTCTGGCGGCGGCCCTGGTTGTCGAACGGGCTGATCCGCACCAGGCGGTGGGTGCCGGCCTCGACGGCCATGTGCCCGTACGCGTACGGCTCGTTGACCTCGAAGGTTGCCGACTTCAGGCCCGCCTCCTCGGCGTAGCTGGTGTCCATCACCTTGGTCGAGTAGCCGTGCCGCTCGGCCCAGCGCAGGTACATCCGCATCAGCATCTCGGCGAAGTCGGCGGCGTCGACGCCACCGGCGCCGGCGCGGATGGTGACGACGGCCTCGCGCTGATCCCATTCGCCGTTGAGCAGGGTGCGCACCTCGAGCTCACCGACGGCCTTCTTCACCGACTCCAGCTCACGCTCGGCCTCGGCCATCGTGTCGGCGTCGTGCTCCTCGGTGGCCATCTCGACCAGCACCTCGAGGTCGTCGATGCGGGAGTCCATCGACTCGACCCGGTCGACCTCGGCGTTCGCGCGCGACAACGCGCTGGTGACCTGCTGCGCCTTCTCCTGGTCGTCCCACAGGTCGGGCGCGGCGGACTGCTCCTCCAGATCAGCGATCCGCTTCTTCAACGACTCGAGGTCGGTCACCTCGCGCACCGACTCCATCGTCGTGCGCAGGTCCTTCAGTTCCGCGGGAAAATCAACAGCCACGGTCGTCAAGACTACGGCAGAGCGGCACCGGATCCGTCCGCGCCGGTCGCGAGTGCCCTACCTGTCCGGCAGAGCAACGGTTGTATCGAGGGCGCTGGTGGACAAGTGGTGCACTCCACCGACGCCGCCCGAACCCGCGGCGCCCATGACCCGCTCGCCGTAAATTTGGGCGGCAGTTCGACGACCCGGCGTTGGAAAGCTTCGTGCAGGTGCTACGCGGTGTCTCCAGTGAAAGATCGGTGTTGCTGTCACGACACCGATCTTTCACTGGAGCGCGCCGGCCGCGGCGCCGCGATCACCGTTGGACGGTGGACCGGGCGCGCGACTCGACGCTGACCGACACGTCGGCCCCGAGGAACGACAGGAGCCCGCCGGTCAGGGGTGGGTGCACCAGCGCCTGCACCCGCACGACTGCGGTGTTGTTGCCGGAGACGTCGCCGCCGGTGACCTGCCAGGCAGAGACGTTGGTGGGCACCTGCTGGCGAGCGAGACTGCCGCTCGCGGCTTCGGCGACGCGCTGCCCGGTCAGCGGGGTGCCGGCGCCGAGGCCGCCGCGATAGACCGCGCTCTCGTCGAGACTGTCGGCCGCCTCGAGGGCGGCCGAGTCGGTGGCGTTGAGCACCCGCATCTTGGCCAATTGCACTGCGGTGACGTCGATTCCGCCGACCACGAGCACGCCGAGGATCGCGAAGAGTCCGGCGGCGAGCACCATGATGCGACCGTCCTCGGCATCGCCGCCGAGTCGCGCCGCGATCCACCTGCGCAGCCGGGTCATTCGCGGTACTTCCCGACCGACTCGACGTGGGTGCTGGTGAGGTGCACCGAGGTCGGCACCACGCCACCGAGGAAGTCGGGCACCAACGGCAACTCGACATCGACCGCCGTCGTCACCGTGATGTGGCCACCGCGAGTCAGGCACGGCGTCCGCTCGCAACTGATCCCCGCCTGCCCGGTGAGTCCGTGATCGGCGAACACCATCGCGGCGCCGGCCTGCGCACGCTGCGACCCGGCGCCGTCGTCCGTGGCGGTGACGTACATGCGTCCGGCCTCTCGGGCCGCCCCGGACACCGCGTAGGCGCCGGCCTGCAACCGGGCGAGAGTGATCACCAGGTAGAAGACCGGCAGGGTGAGCAGCACACCGACGACGAGGAACTCCAGCACGGCAGAGCCGCGTTCGTCGTCGCCGCCGCGGCGCAGCCTCGCGAGCAGGCGATTCACTGCGCCTCCACGTAAGCCCGGCCCGACACCTTGAGGGCACCGGGCGGCCCGAAGGGTCCGAGCACGGGCAGCCGCGTGCGCACCGTCACCAGCACCACCCGTGCTCCGCCCTCCACGGTCTCGGTGGCCGACACGTCGCCGGAGAAGCGGGCGTCGAGGCCCTGGTCGATGAGCGTGCGCGTGCGGGCTGCACCGGCGGCCGGTGACGAGTCGGCCCGCGCGCCGTAACGGGCACCGTCGACCGCATACGCAGTCAACGAATTCCGCACGAACAGAGCGAAACCCACCTGGAATGCGCCGAGGAAGAGCACCACGAGCAGGGCGCCGACCATCGCGAACTCCGCGACGGCACTGCCCCGCTCCCGGTCGACGGTGGCCGGCTCACTGGCCTCCGCTGACACCGTGGATCGCGTTGTCGAACAGGCTGGTCAGTTGCGGCTGCGCGAACTGCCAGATCGCGGTCACCAGACCGGCGGTCATCAAGGTGATGAGCACCCAGCCGGGCACATCGCCGCGCTCGCGGTCGCCGGTCACCTCCAGAACCCGCCGAATCAGCCGGTCACTCATCGTGCGAAGTGCGTTCATGGTCGTTCCTCCTGGGCGCTTGCGCGCCGTTCTACCTTTGGGTTGCACGATGCGGGGTCACATCGTGAGTTTGAGTGCGGACAGGCCGGGCCAGACCGCGAAAAGGATGGTCACCGGAAGCACCAGGAAGACGACGGGAACCATCATCGCGAGCTCGCGGCGTCCGCCGAGTTCGATGAGGTCCTGCTTCGCCGCATCACGGGCGTCCTGTGCTTGGGCACGCATCACATCGGCAAGGGGTGTGCCTCGCTCAAGTGCGACGATGATGCCGTCGACGAATCGCGCCAGGCTGGCCAAGCCGGTGCGATCGGCCAGACCCTGGAGGGCCTCCGGCAGGCTGGCACCCGCGCGCGCATCGACCAGGCACCTGGTGAGTTCACCGGACAGTTCGCCCTTCGACAGGCGGGCCACCCGTTCCAAGGCCGCCGCGGCGCCCTCTCCGGCGGTGATCGCGAGGGCGAGCAACTCCGCGATCGCCGGGAACTCGGCGAGGATCTCCCGGTCGCGCCTGTCGGCCGCTCGCGACAGGAGTTGGTCGCGCAGCACCACGCCACCACCGGCGGCGAGGAGCACGAGCAGCACCGCGCTCACCGGCGACTGCGCACCGGCCGCCATCCGCAGCGACACCCACCCCGTCGCGGCGAGCGCCGCGACGCAGCCGTACATCGCCTGCTCGGCCCGGAAGTCATCGACGGTGGCCGAACTGCCGGCCCGTTCCAACCGGCGCCGCACCGACGCGCTTCCGCCGAGTACCGAGTCGACCAGACGACCACCCTTGCGCAACAACGGTTTCCACAGGCTCGACTGCGTCGATGCGGTGGCACCGAGATACTTCGACGGACGCGGCCGCTCGGCGACGTAGGGGGCGACGCGGTCGGCGAGGGTGAGCTTGCGACGCATCGGCAGCCCTTGCCAGACGAGCACCAGCCCGGCGGCCACGACGAGCCCGCACAGCGCACCGATCCACACCAGATTGCCACTCACGCCATCACCCGCACCTCGGTCGGCAGCCGTCCGATGCGGCGCATGATGCGGTAGGCGGCGAACGACACGAGGCCGCCGATCACCAGGATCACGACGCCGGTGGGCGAGCTGTAGGCCTCGAGGCTGCTGCCCCGAGTGGCGAGCATCAGCAGCACCAGCCACGGCGCCACCAGCGCGAGCCGGGCGGCATTCACCGTCCACGACTGGCGGGCCTCCAACTCGGCGCGGGTGCGCGCGTCGTCGCGCAGGAAGGTCGACAGAGTGCGCAGCAGCCGGCCGAGGTCGGTGCCGCCGACCTCCCGGGCCAGCCGCAGCGACTCGACGAGGCGGTCGGCCACCGGATCGGCCAGCCGGTCCTTGAGGTCGTCGAGGCTGGTCTGGAAGTCGCCGCTGGTGCGGTAGTCGTGGGCGAACTGCGCGAATGCGGGACGCAGTTCCTCCGGGCCGCGCACCGACAATTGCGCGAGCGCCTCCGGCAGCGCGAGGCCGGCCCGTACGGCGGATGCGATGTGGTCGACCGCGTCGGGCCACAGTTCGCGACGTCCGTGTCTGCGGCGCTGGGCGCGGCTGCGCAACACCGCCACCGGCGTGTATCCGGCCAGCAGCGCGAAGCAGAACGCGACCGGTGCGACCTGCGTGAGCGCCATGCCGAGCAGGAAGACGAACAGCGCGAGACCGAAGCACAGCAACGCGAGGGTCGACACGTTCAACCCACGCATCCCCGACACCGCGAGGTCGCTGCGCAGCCGGTCGACGGCGGTGACCTTCGACTTCGGGCGCTTTGCCTGCTGCGGCCAGAACGACCAGTAGATGCAGAACACCCCGAGCCCCAGCAGGGTGCTGACGAGCGGAATCATTCGCGATCCCCAAGCAGGCGGGCCACGTCGAAGCCGGCGCGTTCGAAGCGTTCGGCGTGCGGCGGGAACCCCTCGCCACGCACCAACCGGCCGTCGCGGCGCACGAAGAGTTCGGCGAGCTCGATGACGCTTCCCTCGAATCGGCCGGGCACTGCTGCGATCTCGCGCACGCCGCGGCTGCCGTCGCGGTCGAGACCGACGTGCACGATGAGGTCGATCGACGATGCCACCGTCGGCATCACGAACTGCGATCCGACGTTCGGGCCGGCCAACAGCGGCAGGGTGCACATCTTGACCAGCGCCTCGCGGGCGGAGTTGGCGTGCAGGCTGGCCATGCCGGGCAGGCCGCTGTTCATCGCGATGAGCAGGTCGAGGCTCTCCTCCTGGCGCACCTCGCCGACGATGATCCGCGACGGGCGCATCCGCAGTGCCTCCTTCACCAGCCGGCGCAGCGGAATCTCGCCGGTGCCCTCGAGGCTGGGCTGCCGACACTGCAGCGCGGCCCAGTCGCGCAGGTTGAGCTTCAGCTCGAAGACCTCCTCGCACGACACGACCCGCTCGGTCGCAGGGATCGCGGCCGCGAGGCAGTTCAGCATGGTGGTCTTGCCGGCCTGCGTTCCGCCGGTCACCAGCACGTTGAGGCCACTGGCCACGGCCGCGCGCAGGAAGCGGGCCGCGGGCGCGGGGAGCGAGCCCATGGTCACGAGGTCGTCGAGCGAGTGCGCGCGAGCGACGAACTTGCGGATGTTGACGTACCAACGCCCGGGTGTGACGTCGGGGATCGCGACGTGCAACCGCGACCCATCGGGCAGGGTGGCATCGACGAACGGCGACGACAGGTCGACGCGGCGACCGGAGGGCTTGAGCATCCGCTCGACGAGGTTGCGCACCTCCTGCTCGGTGAGGATCGTCGGCGTCAACTCGGGCACGCCGCGTCGTGCGACGAACACCCGGCTCGGCTCGTTCAGCCAAATTTCCTCGACCGTCGGGTCGTCGAGGTACTGCTGGAGCGCGCCGTAGCCGAGCACCGAGTCGAGCACGCTGCGGGTCGCGACGTCGCGGTCGCCCAGCGGTTCGAGACCGCCGTGCAGGGTGCGTTCCTCGTAGTCGGCGACGACGTCGTGGATCAGCGAGTGCAGTCCCGCCCGGTCGCCGAGCGGGTCGAGCCGACGTCTGCGAATGAGTTCGCGGACCTCGCCCTCGATGACCTGGATGCCGTTCATTGCGTGCCCCTTCGTGCCCCTTGTGGTCTCCCCGACCTGCAGGCCATCAAACGATGTCCATCCCTACGAGTGGGTGTTTCCACAGCGACCAATCGCCTCCAACGGCCATTCCTTGACCAGCTCTTTACCTTCGGCGCACTTATCCACAGGCCGTCCTGCACCAACGCGCAAGGCGGGCGATACTCCGCGGCCATGACTGTCGAGCCCCATCCGTCGCCTCATCCGTCACCCCGGTCACCGGCCCGCACCCAGATCGCAGTCACCCTGGTCGGCACGCTCGACGGGCGTGGGCGGCGCGTGCGGATCTCCGCTCCGAGCGGGCTGCGCTGGGCGGCCGCACGCGAAGCCATCGAGGCGGCCGGCCACTGCGTGCCCGACCCCGCGTGGATCGGTGCGGACCGGCTGGACGACGACACCCGGCTCGGTGACATCCCCAACGGTGCGGTGATCGCACCCGACGCCTCGGCCGGGTCGGCGTCCGACCTGCTGCGACTGGAATGCACCAACGGCCCGGCGGTCGGACGTGGCCATCGACTCGGGCAGCGCGCGGTGACGGTCGGTCGCAGCGACCGCGCGAGCCTGCGACTGGACGACCCGGACGCATCCCGGGTGCACTGCCGCGTCGATCTCGTCGCCGGGCGTGTCACCGTCACCGACCTGGGGTCGACGAACGGCACACACGTCGACGGTGTCGCGGCCGGCGAAGGCACCGAACTTCGCGCGGGCGGTGAACTGCGGGTCGGGAACTCGACCCTGGCGCTCGCCGCGCCGAGCGGGAAGCCTCCGAAGGTCGAGAACGGTTGGATCGGCGTCCGCCGAACCCCGACCCGCACGACCGCGCCGCCCACCGTGCGCCTCACCGCACCCAACCCGCCACGCGAGCGCGAACGACGGGTGCTGCCGTGGCTGGTGGTTCTCGCGCCGCTGGTCATCGGCGTCGGCCTCGCCTGGTGGATGCGGACGATGATGTTCCTCGCCTTCGCGCTGTTCAGCCCGGTGCTGATGCTCGCCCAACACGTCGCGGACAAGCGCGAGGGCAAGACCTCGCGCCGCCGAGAACTCGCCGACCACGCCGCGGCGGTCACCCGGCACGAGGCCCGCGTGGCCGCCGTCCTGGCCTCGGAGCGGTACCTGCGCGAACGGGCGGCCCCGCCGCTCATCGACGCCGTCCGCAGCATCCGGGCGGTCGACGCACGCCTGTGGCACCGCCATCCCGACGACCACGGTTTCCTGCACTGGCGACTCGGCCGCGGCACGATCGCCTCCGAACTCACCGTGACCGACAGCGACGGCGAACAGACCCGGCCCGAGCTTGCCGACGCACCGGTCGTGGTCGATCTCGGCGCCGACCGCCTCGTCGGGGTGATCGCACGGCGGGAGTTGCAGACCGCATTGCTGTCGAGTCTGCTGCTGCAGGTCGGCGCCTGGCACTCGCCGCGCCACCTCCGCCTGGCGATCATCAGCAAGGCCCCGTTGCCGAACGCCGCCGACCTGTCGTGGCTGCCCCATCTCGGCGCCGACGGGCCGCAGCCCACCCTCTTCGATCTCGAGCACCCCGACCCGTTGGTCGACTTCCTGCGCAGCCAGATGCACGACCGCGACGAAGGTGATCGTCCGCCGAGCCTTCTCGTGGTGCTGCTCGACGGCGAATTCACCTCCGTCGCAGCCGAACTCAGCGAGATCGTCATGAACCCGCGGCGGTACTCGGCCACTGTCGTCACTTTCGCGCATGCCGACTCGCACGTGCCCGACCGTGCTCATCCGATGCTCCGCGGCACCTCGACGACCCGCCTCGTCGTCGATGGCGCGCAACCGACGCAGTGCGTGCCCGACCTGCCCGAGCCAGACCTCCTGCCCGGCCTCGCGCGCCGGCTCGCACCCCTGCGCGACGCCGTCAGCACCGGTGGTGGAGGCACGCCGCCGCCGGCCATCGGGTTGGCGGAGGCATGGGCCCCCGCCACCGGTGCGCCCCTGCTCGATCTCGACGCAACCGAGCGACGATGGTCGCAAGAGGCACGGCCGAATCCGCGCGCCGTGCTCGGCAGCAGCGCCGCCGGGCCGGTGACGGTCGATCTCACGGTCGACGGCCCGCACGCCCTGATCGCCGGCACCACCGGAGCCGGGAAGTCCGAACTGCTGCAGACGCTGATCACCTCGCTCGCGGCGGTGAACCGGCCCGACGCACTCAACTTCGTGCTGATCGACTACAAGGGCGGGGCGGCATTCCGGGAGTGCGCGCGGTTGCCACACACCGTCGGCCTGGTCACCGACCTCGACGGCCATCTGACCCAGCGCGCGCTCACCTCGCTCGGCGCCGAGATCCACCGGCGCGAACGGTTGCTGGTGGCCGCCGGGGCGGGCGACCTCGACGACTACCACCGTGATCCGACTCGCCCGACAATTCCCCGGCTCGTACTTGTCATCGACGAATTTCGCGTGCTGGCAGAGGAATTGCCCGACTTCGTCGACGGACTCGTGCGGCTGGCGACGGTCGGGCGCTCGCTCGGTGTGCACCTGGTGCTGGCCACCCAACGTCCGGCAGGTGTGGTGTCGGCCGACATCCGCGCGAACGTCAACCTGCGCATCGCGCTGCGGGTGCGCGACGACGGCGACTCCCAGGACGTCATCGAGACCTCCGAGGCTGCCCGGTTGTCCGCCACCGTGCCCGGACGCGCGTACCTGCGCTGCGGCGGCGGTGAACCGTTGCTGTTCCAGAGTGCACGGGTGACCGTGCCCCCGTTGCGCCCCGACGCTGTGCTCGTCTCGACACCGCACGACGCGCTCGGGCTCGAAGCGGAACCCGGTGCGTCCACCCTGGAACGGTTCGTCGAGGTTGCCGCCGAGGTGGCCACCCGGTTGAGCATGCAGCCGTCGCAGGCGCCCTGGCTGCCGCCCCTGCCCGACACCGTCAGCATGGCCGACCTCGGCGAGCCGTCGATCACGGTGACCGGTGAAACCGGCTCCGGCTACCGGTTCGCCCTTGCCGACCGCCCGTTGCGGCAGGACCGACCCGCCCTTTCCTGGTCGCCGCAGACCGACCAACACCTGGCGATCGTCGGCGGTCCACGCGGCGGACGCACCACCGCCGTCCGCGCCCTGCTGGCAGCCGCGCTCGACGACGACCGGGTGCACGCCTATGTGCTCGATCTCGGCCGGTCGCTCACCGACCTGGCCGATCATCCGGCGGTGGGCGCCGTCGTCGGGCCGGACGAACCGAGCCGGGTCGAGCGGGTGCTCGACCGGCTCGCCGACGAGGTCGCGGCCCGGCGCCGCTCCCCTGACATCACCCGGCCGCGGATCCTCTTGGTGATCGACGGGTGGGACGTGCTCGACGAACTCGCCGACGACACAGCGATGTTCCGCCTGCTCGACCTGGTCACCTCGGTGCTTCGCGACGGTCCGGCGGCCGACGTCCATGTGGTCGCCACCGGCGGACGCGGGCTGTTGACCAGCCGTTCGCTGCCGATGTTCCGCTCCCAGATCGCGCTGTCGATGCCGGACCGCGACGACCTGGCCGCGATGGGTGTGCCGCGTCAGGCGATCCCGGTGCGGATGCCAGCCGGACGCGCGGTCACGGCTCCCGGAGGGATGGAACTGCAGATCGTCCTGCCGGGTGCTCTACCCGATCGTGAGCCCTGTGCACCGGTCGATCGCATCGCCGCCGTGCCGCTCGTCGTGCGAGGCGTCGCTGCACGCCCCGACCTGATCGCGATCGGTGCGTCGGCCGAGGGGCCGGCCGGGGTTGCGCTGGGCCGACGCGGCGAAGCGCTCGGGCTCATCGCCGGCCCGCCACGCAGCGGGCGCACCTCGGCACTACTCGCGATCGCGGCGGCGCTCGCCGAACGACCCGTCTGTTGGGTGTCGCCCGATGCGTCGGTGTGCCTCCCGTCCGGGCTGTTCCGTGCCGGCTCCACCGCCGAAACCGCTGCTTGGCTGGCCGCGAAACCAGCCGGGGTGGTGCTCGTCGACGACGCGTCCGGTCTGCTCGACACCGATCTGGAAGACCTCCTGGTCGACTTCGCCGCACGGGCCTCGACGTCGGGTGCCGTGGTCTTCGCCGCCGGTGATCCCGGTGACCTCGCCGCCACGTACCGCGGCCTTGTCGGCGAACTGCGTCGGCGCGGCACCGGGCTGTTGCTGACACCCAACCGCACGGACGGCGAACTCTTCGGGGTGCGCTGCCCGAAGCTCGATCGCCCGCGCCCGGGCAACGGCTACCTGGTGCAGCGCGGTGAACTCACCGAGGTGCAGGTCGCGCTGGTCGACGACCCCGTCCGCCCCGACGAGCCCGACCAGCGGGTCGCCTGAACCGGGACGTCCGGTTCAGGCGGCCGGTTGCTGGTCGACGTGCACAAGTCCGGCGATGAGCGCCGGCCGCTGGGTCGGCAGCCCGGCGAACGAGGAGTGAACTCCGCCGCCGCACAGGCAAACCCACGTCCAGCACTTCCACCACCCACCAGAATCCGCGCGAGTTTGTGGGGTTCGTCGCGTGCACGAACCCCACAAACTCACGCGGATTCCGTAGGTGGGCGGTCTTCCTCAGATGCGCGCCGCGAGTTCGGTGGCCTGCTTGATGGCGCGCTTCGCGTCGAGCTCGGCCGCCACGTCGGCGCCACCGATCACGTGCACGGGTTTGCCGAGCACATCTGCCAGAGAACCGAGTTCGCGCACCGACTCCTGCCCGGTGCACAGCACCACGGTGTCGACCGGCAACACCTTCGGCTCGCGCTGCGACTTCTCGTCCTTCGGGTCGACCGGCACCGTGATGTGCAGGCCCTCGTCGTCGATGCGCACGTATTCGACACCGCCGAGGAACTGCACGCCGGAGTCCTTGAGCGTCTGCCGGTGCACCCAGCCGGTGGTCTTACCGAGGCCCTTGCCGTGCGCGGAGGTCTTGCGCTGCAGCAGGAACACCTCGCGGCGCGGCTCGCCCTTCACCTTGTCGGTGAGGCCGCCCCGCTCGAGCGACGGGTCGGTGACTCCCCAGCGCTGCATCCAGTGCTCGAGCGACTCGTCGGCGTCGTGCAGCAGGAACTCGCTGATGTCGAAGCCGATGCCGCCGGCGCCGAGCACCGCCACCGACTTGCCGACGGGCGCGCCCTCCCCCACGACCTGTTGATAGGTGACGACCTTCGGGTGGTCGACGCCCGGGATCGACGGCACCCGCGGCTCGACGCCGGTGGCCACGACCACCTCGTCGAAGTCGTCCAGGTCGTCGGCCGTCGCGCGAACTCCCATGTGTGTCTTGACGTTTCGCAGGTCGAGCATGTGCTCGTAGTAGCGGATCGTCTCGACGAACTCCTCCTTGCCGGGGATCTTCGAGGCCAGCTTGAACTGCCCACCGATCTCGCCCGACGCCTCGAACAGTTCGACCCGGTGGCCGCGTCCGGCGAGCTCGACTGCGGCCGCGAGGCCGGCCGGGCCGCCACCCACGACGGCCACGTGCTTCACCGTGCGGGTCGGCGACAGCACGAGTTCGGTCTCGTGCGCCGAGCGCGGGTTGAGCATGCAAGTGGCGCGCTTCTTGGCGAAGGTGTGGTCGAGGCAGGCCTGGTTGCAGCCGATGCAGGTGATGATCTCCTGCTCGCGGCCCTGCTCGGCCTTGGCCACGAAGTCGGCGTCGGCGAGCAACGGACGCGCCATCGAGATGAGGTCGGCCTCGCCGTCGGCGAGCAACTTCTCGGCCACCTCGGGCCGGTTGATGCGGTTGGACGCAACGACCGGGACACTCACCTCGGCCTTCAATTTCGCTGTGGTCCAGGCGAATGCGGCGCGCGGCACCGACGTGACGATGGTGGGCACTCGCGCCTCGTGCCAGCCGATGCCGGTGTTGAGGATGCTGACGCCGGCGTCCTGCAGCAGGTGGGCGAGCTCGACGGTCTCCTCCCAGGTCTGGGCGTTGTCGACCAGGTCGAGCAGGCTGATGCGGTATTGCACGATGAAGTCGTCGCCGACCATTTGGCGGGTGCGCTTGACGATCTCGACCGGGAAGCGCATCCGCTTGGCGGCGCTGCCACCCCATGCGTCGGTGCGGTCGTTGGTGCGGGCCGCGAGCATCTGGTTGATCAGGTAGCCCTCGGAGCCCATGATCTCGACGCCGTCGTACCCGGCGTCCTGGGCCAGCTTGGCGGCACGCGCGAAGTCGGACGCCGTGCGGTCGACCTGCTTGGTCGACATCGTGCGCGGCTTGAACGGCGTGATCGGCGACTTCCTGCTGGAGGCGCCGACGCTCAGCGGGCTGTATCCGTAGCGACCGGCGTGCAGCACCTGCAACAGGATCTTGGAGTTGTAGGCGTGCACCGCGTCGGTGACCACCTGGTGCTTGTCGGCCTGCCGGCTGTTGAGCATCTCGCTGCCGAAGGGAAGCAGCCAGCCGCGCCGGTTGGGGGCGTAGCCGCCGGTGACGATGAGGCCGACGCCGCCGCGGGCACGCTCGGCGAAGAACGCCGCGAGCTTCGGCAGGTCGCGCAACCGGTCTTCGAGACCGGTGTGCATCGAACCCATCATCACGCGGTTGCGCAACGTGGTGTGCCCGAGATCGAGCGGGCTGAGCAGGTGCGGGAACTCGGTCATCGTGACTGCCCCTCCACAGCCTGCTCGGTGTTCGATTCGGCGGCCGATGCCTCGGCCAGAATCTGGTCGAACTGCGCACCCATCGCCTCGGCGAGAGCGGTGGCGCCGCGCAGCGGGCGCACCATCACCATGAACTCGGTGATGAGGCCGTCGTCGCCGACGGTGATGAAGTCGCACCCGGTGACGTCGGTGTCGCCGACCTTGGTGCGGAAGATCAGGGCACTCTGCGGGCCGTCGACGATCTCGCGCTCGTAGCGGAAGTCGCTGAACACGCGGAGCACGCCGCGCAGGATCGCGGCGGTCACCGCCTTGCCGGCGTACGGCTTGAACGCCACCGGACTGGTGAACACGACGTCGGGCGCGAGCAACGCCTCCATCGCGTCGGTGTCGCGAGCCTCCACGGCCTCACGGAACTGCTTCATCTGTTCTCCAAGGTTTCGATGATCTCGTTGCACCAGTCGATGCCGTTGCGCTCCAAGCGAATTCCTCCTCGAAGCGCGAGATAGGGGCCGATCTCTTCCTCGGCCAGCGCCGACGGATCGGGAAAGAACTTGCTCATGCTGAGGTCGTATCCGTCGAGCCGGGCTTGGTGATCGGCGCGGCGAGCGCGGACGGCGTCGAGCACGGTCACGCGGTCGAGCAGGTGCAGGGCGCGGATCTTGACCGCGAACTCGCTGCGCACCTGCTCCGGCGGGGTGGCGCGGGCCAGCCAGGCGATGAGTTCGCCGCGACCCGCTTCGGTGAGCGCGTAGACCTTCTTGTCCGGACGCGCGCCCTGGGCGATGTGCTCGGCGCTGGTCCAGCCGTCGGCCTCCATCCGGGCGAGCACCTTGTAGATCTGTTGGTGACTCGCCTTCCAGAAGCGGCCGATGGACGCATCGAACCGGCGGGCGAGGTCGTAGCCCGTCGCCGAACGTTCGGCGAGGGAGACCAGGATCGCGTGTTCGAGGGCCACGCCACGAACGTACTATGCACTTTGTTGCTGTGCAACTAGTTGCATAAACAATTCCTGCAGACATGACGGACGCCCTCGGGACCCGAAGGTCCCGAGGGCGTCCGTCGACGTGCTGGGCGGCCTACTGGCCGTCGGTGCGCTCGCCGTAGCGCGGCGGCTCCTGCGGCTGCTGGTGCTGCGGGTACGTCTGGCCGGGCTGCTGCACCGGCACACCCTGGGTCGGCTGCTCACCGAAGTCCTGGCTCTGCTGGGCGGGCTGGCCCTGCTGCGGCTGGCCCTGCGGCGCGGCCGGGGCGGACGGGGCGTCGTCGCGGTACTGCCCGTACTGCGGGGTGCCGCGGTCACGCAGCGACTCGCTGTACGTGCGCTGCTGCACCGGCGCCTGCGACTGCTCCTGCTGCACCGGGTGTCCGCTCATCTCGGCAAGCATTCCGCGCGCCCGGTCGAAGCTGCGGTGCTCGACGAGCACCTCGTACTTCGTGGCGACCACCTGCGAGACGGAGGTGAAGTCGCGGCGTCCGCGGGTGGCGGCGTAACCGATCGCGGCCCAGAAAGCACCGAAGAGCGCACCGATGAACACCGTCGAGATGATCATCGCCAGCACGCCGTTGCCGGTGGAGAACAGGCTGAAGATCAGACCCACGAAGGCACCCATCCAGGCCCCGGACGCGAGGCCGCCGACGATCACTCGACCCCAGGTGAGGCGTCCGGTGATGCGTTCCATCTGCTTGAGGTCGGTGCCGACGATCATGCACTCCTGCACCGGGAACTCGTGGTCGGACAGGTAGTCGACCGCGCGCTGCGCCTCGGCGTACTCGCTGAAGACGCCGAGCGACTTCGGATATTCGAGGTTGAGGACGGGAAGCTGCGGGTTCTGACGCATACCGGGCTGGCTCATGTGCCCATTGTCCCATCCACTACGGCCGATCCGCCCCACCACACCCGCCTAGAGTGGACGGGTCCCACACGCACCGATTGCCCACAGGAGCGCAGTGTCCAACGACGTGCCCACCCGCACCCTCGATCTCGGGTGCACCTTCCGGTACTCCTCGCTCGCGCCGACCGCCGCGGTGTTCCAGGTGGCCGGCCAGGAATCGCCGACCGCGAAGATCCTCCAGGAGTCGTGGGAGGTGACCGGCGACCTGCCGATGCACCACTACCGCGACCTCTACGACAACCCGTGCACCCGCCTCGTGCTCCCCGTCGGCGTCACGACGCTCACCTACTCGGCGCGCGCCACCGTGCCCGACGCGTTCGACAGTTGGGACGAGAGCGCCGCCGAAATCGCGCCCACCGAACTGCCCGACGAGGTGCTCGTCTACACGCTCGCCAGCCGTTACTGCGAGTCGGACGTGCTGGCCGGCCAGGCCTGGAAGAAGTTCGGCCACCTCGACCCCGGCTACCACCGGGTGCAGGCCGTCAACACCTTCGTCAACGAGTGGCTCACCTACCTCACCGGTTCGACGACCAGCACCGTCACCGCGATGGACGCTTTCGCCACCGGACGCGGCGTGTGCCGCGACTTCGCGCACCTGATGATCACGTTCTGCCGGGCACTCAATATCCCCGCCCGCTACGTGCACGGTTACATCACCGACATGGACGTGCCCTCCCCCGGCACCCCGATGGACTTCCACGCGTGGACGCAGATCTGGCTCGGCGACCGCTGGTGGGACTTCGACCCGCGCTGGAACTCCCCGCGCAAGGGCCGCGTGATCATCGGCACGGGGCGCGACGCCGCCGACGTGGCGATGGTGACCACGTACGGCGCGCCGTGGCTGCAACTCATGACCGTGACCGCGCAGGAGGCCGTCGAATGAGCCGCCCGATCGTTCTCGTCACCGGGGGCACCCGCGGCATCGGCGCCGCCATCTGCGATGCGCTCGCCCCCGACCACCACCTCGTGATCGGTGGGCGCGACCGCGCCGCAGTCGAATCGGCGTGTGAACGTTACGAATCGGCCCAGCCGTTCGTGTGCGATGTGGCCGACGGCGACGCGATGGAGCAGGCCGTGGCCGACCTCGGCCTCGACCGGCTCGACGGACTCGTGCACTCGGCCGGCGTCTCCGGTGGCTGGCGCACCGAGGAGTCGAACCGCCAGGTGTGGCGAAACATCTTGGAGATCAACGTGATTGCCGTCTCCGAGCTGACCCGACTCACCCTCGAAGCACTGCGCGCCGCCGAGGGCACGATCGTCACGATCAACTCGGGCTCGGGCCTGCGCGCGAGCGGTGCGGGCGGCCACTACCCGGCGTCGAAGTTCGCGCTCACCGCCCTCACGGACGTGCTGCGCGAGGAACTGCGCCCCGACGGCATCCGGGTGTGCTCGGTGCACCCCGGACGCGTGAACACCGAGATGCAGCGCGACCTCGTCGCGTCCGAACACCGGACGTACGACCCGCTGGAGTTCCTGCGTCCGGAGTCGGTGGCGACGGCGGTGCGCACTGCGCTCACCGCCACCCCCGACGCGACCTACGAGACCATCTCGATCCGTCCCGGCCCGGCGGCGACGAACCGGCGCAGCTGACCGACGTCCGAAACTCGCGCTGTCAGTCTGGTCGCCGTCAGTCGGTCGCCATCGCGGCGACCGGCGCCGGCGCGATCTTGCGGTGCGGCCGCACGACGAGGGACAGCACCACCGCGATCGCACACAGCACCGCCCCGGCCCACCAGGCGTAGGTGTAGGTGCCGAAGCTGTCGCGGATGACGCCGGCCCCCAGCGCGGCCATGGCCGCGCCGACCTGGTGCGAGGCGAACACCCAACCGAACACGATCGTGCCCTGCTCCCCGAAGATCTCCCGGCACAAGGTGGCGGTCGGCGGAACCGTTGCTACCCAGTCGAGTCCGTAGATCACGACGAACAACACCATGCTCGGGTGCACGGTCGCGCTGAGCAGCAGTGGCAGCAGCATCAGGCTCACGCCGCGGAAGCCGTAGTAGAGCGCGAGCAGGATGCGCGGGTCGAACTTGTCGGTGAGCCAGCCCGAGGCGACGGTGCCGGCGATGTCGAAGATGCCGACGGCCGCCAACAGCCCGGCGGCGGTCGTCTGTGACATGCCGTGGTCGTGCGCCGACGGGATGAAGTGCACCCCGATGAGTCCGTTGGTCGTCGCACCGCAGATCGCGAAGGCGCCGGCGAGCGCCCAGAAAGCCTTGTGTCGAGCCGCGAAGGTGAGGCCGTTGACGGCGCGCCGGAACGCGCTGCCGGTGACGGTGGCCGGGGGCTCGTAGCCCTCGTGCGCGCCGTACGGCAGCACGCCGCGCTCGTGCGGGTGGTCGCGCATGACCACCCAGACGATCGGCACGACGATCAGCGCCACCCCGGCGATCACCAGCGATGCCTGGCGCCATCCGGCGGTATCGGCGAGGTGGGCGACGAGCGGCAGCGTGATCAGCTGACCGGTCGCGGAGCCCGCCGTGAGCATCCCCATCACCAGGCCGCGGCGCTTGTGGAACCAGCGGGTCGCGATGGTGGCGGCGAAGACCAGCGCCATCGAGCCGGTGCCGAGACCGATGAGCACGCCCCAGAAGACGAGCAGTTGCCACGACGCCGTCATGAACACGCTGCCGCCCGCGCCGAGCGCCACCAGCGTGAGCGCAGCCGCGACCACCTGGCGGATGCCGAACCGGTCCATCAGCGCTGCCGCGAACGGCGCGGTCAGGCCGAACAGGAGCAGGTTGATGCTCACCGCGAGCGACATGATGCTCGTCGACCAACCGAACTCTTCGTGCAACGGAACCATCAATGCGCCTGGGGCAGCGCGGAATCCGGCTGCACCGATGAGCGCAAGGAAGGCGACCGCGGCGACTGCCCACGCGGGATGGAAGCGCGGCGAGCGGACGGGTGCGGGTCCGGTGCTGGACGTCATCTTCTAACTTTCTTGAAGGAAGCTTGGCGGGTACGCTAGCAGCAAGCTCACGGCGCCGACAGGCGCGGTTGAAAGGTGGACGGATGCCCCTGCGATCCGACTGGTCGACCGAGTTGTGCCCGGTGCGCCGGTCGCTCGACGTGCTCGGCGACCCCTGGGTGCTACTGATCATTCGCGACGTGCTGCACGGCACCGGACGCTTCGAGGAACTGCGCGACAACCTGCGCATCTCCGACGCCGTGCTGAGCCGGCGACTGCGCGCGATGGTCGAGGCCGACCTGCTGACGACGGCCGACTACACCAACGGTGGGCGCATCCGGCAGCGTTATGTGGCCACCGAGGCGGGCGCCGATCTCCTGCCACTCCTGCAGCAATTGGCGATCTGGGCCGAGAAGCACACCCCGACCCCGGAGGGTGGCGGACACATGACGCTCTTCCACGAGACCTGCGGCCAGGAGACCACCCGCGCCGAGACCTGCAGCGCCTGCGGCGAGCAGTTGCGACCCGAGGACATGACCTGGGTGAAGCCGTGGCGGGGCGCTCGACACCACCTGCGCGGCGCCGGCGCGTGACCGACCTCCGCACAAAGATCTGGGGCCTGCCGGACTGACCGCCGGAGCCCTGCTCCCAAGATGTTGTTGACACATCAACAATGCTGCTCTAGAGTTCTACTTGAAGCGACAACAACGCCGCGTCAGACCTCAGAGTCAGGAGCAACGCCATGACGAACCTCACCATCCTCGGCACCGGCAACATGGGCCAGGCCATCGCCTCCGTCGCAGCCAAGGGCGGCCACAACGTGCAGCAGCTCGGCCAGGAAGACCTCGCCACCGCGGTCACCGGCGACATCGTCGTGCTCGCAGTCCCCTACCCGGCCATCGACCAGATCGTCGAGCAGCGCGGTGACCAACTCGCCGGCAAGATCGTCGTCGACATCACCAACCCGCTGAACTTCGAGACCTTCGACTCGCTCGTCGTGCCGGCCGACGGCTCCGCCGCCGCCGAGGTCGCCGCCAAGCTGCCGAACTCGCGCGTGCTGAAGGCGTTCAACACCACCTTCGCCGGCACCCTCGCGGCGGGCACGGTCGGCCCGCTGACCACCACCGTCCTCATCGCCGGCGACGACGCCGACGCGAAGTCGCAGCTCGCCTCGGTCGTCACCTCCGGTGGCCTGAAGGCCATCGACGCCGGTTCGCTCAAGCGCGCCCGCGAGCTCGAGGCCGTCGGCTTCCTGCAGCTCACGCTCGCCGCGAGCGAGAAGATCTCCTGGACGGGCGGTTTCGGCGTCATCTCCTGACCCGAGCTGACCCGAGCTGATCGACACGAGCACCCGAGGAACGCATCGATGACCGACACCTTCGGCCCGCACGTCGTCGCGATGTACGGCGCCACCGACCCGTCCGCCCCGCTGGTCGTGCTGCTGCACGGTCGCGGATCGGAAGAGACCGAGATCATCGGGCTCGCGTCGCACCTGCCCACCGGACGGCAGTACGCCGCCGTCCGCGCCCCGATCGCGGAGGGCGGCGGGTTCGCCTGGTTCGCCAACCGCGGCGTCGGCCGCCCGGTCGCCGAGTCGCTGCGCGCCACGATGGACTGGTTCACCGGGTGGCTCGACCAGGTGGCGCCGGCGGGTCGGCCGGTGCTGCTCGTCGGGTTCAGCGGCGGTGCCGCGTTTGCCGGCGGCCTCGTGCTCGACCGACCGACGCGCTACTCGGGTGCGGCCGTCCTGTTCGGCACCATGCCGTTCGAGGCCGGCCTCGCCACAGATCAGGGCACGCTCAGTGGCCTGCCGGTGTTCGTGGCGCAGGGCGACTCCGACCACGTGATCCCCCGCGAACTGCTGGACCGCACCTGGGAGTATCTCGGCTCCGACTCGGGCGCTCGGGCCACCACCCTGCGGGTGCCCGGCGGCCACCAGCTCACCGCATCCGTGGTGGAGCGCCTCGGCGAATGGATCACCGGCATCACCGGACGGAATGACGGATAAAGCGTCCAAACTCGCGCCCGGCGCGACTTACTCCCAGGTATCGCACGATACGGACGAGTAAGTCGCGCCCGGCGTAATTTGGTGTCCGCCTGGTGAGGACTTCCCTGCCGAGACGCCTACCGCGCCGGTCGCCCGATCAGCCGGTCGCGACCGTCGGGTCGGCGACGACCGCGTCCGCCTGCTGGTCGGCGCACGACCGCCACCACGCTGCGCGGCCGCCCCCCGCGAACGCCACGAGTGCGACTCCGAGCAACTGGATCGGCGCCATGCGCTGGCCGAGGACGAGGAACCCGAGCACCGCTCCGATCGCGGGTTCGAGGGCCATGAAGGTGCCGAACGCCGTGTGGCTCATCCGGCGCAGCGCGAGCATCTCGAGCGCGAACGGAAACACCGGCAACAACAACGCGAGCCCGAGGGCCGCGAGCAGCACGACCGGAGTGAGATGACCGGTGGCCGGCGGCACGCCGACCAGGGCCGTGAGCGCCGCAACCGGGATCGTGAACGCCAGCCCCTCCAGTCCGTCGCCCCGGTGGCCGACGAACTGGGTGAGCAGGATGTAGACCGCCCACCCGGTGGCTGCTGCCAGTCACCGATCACGCCGAGGCGTCGCCGCTGCTGCGCGGCCGCGCCCGCGTCGAGGTGCCCATCGCGTCGAGGTGCCGATCGCGGTCAGCGAGGTGGTCGATCACCCGCTCCCGAGTGGTCGATCGGGTTGTGATCGTCGTACGTGAACTTCGTTTCCACCCGCTCGATCGCCAGGCGCACACCGCGGAGGGCCGGGAGCATCCGCGCGAACGGCGGCTCGCTCACCGACACCTGCGCATGGTGGCCCTCGGCCTGCAGGTCGGCGAACTGGGGGCACCACCCACCGGCGCGTTCTCGCCGTCATCACCTACCTCGAAGCACAAAACACCTGAACGTACCGGCATAGCGTGCTTCCCTCGGTCTCTGCCGAGGGTCAGGCGCCGAGGCCGCCGGCGACTCCGAGGGCGATGGCGTCTTCGCGGGTAGTGACGCCGAGTTTGGCGAGCATCGCGGTCATGCGGTTACGGACGGTCTTGGGCGCGAGGAAGAGTCGTCCTGCGATCTGTGAGGGTCCGAGGCCCTGAACGAGAAGGGTGAGGATTTCACGGTCGCGGGCGTCGAGTGCGGCAAGTGGGTTCGCATCTGGGAGCACGGTCGCGGCGACCACGACGGGGCCGCTCGTGCCGCGCCCGAGCACGGTGGAGCCTTGAGCGGCCGCGTGGATCGCAGCACGGAGCTCGGCCGGGTCGGAATCTTTGAGCAGGTAGCCGTCGAGTCCGGCGCCGAGGCTGCGGATCACCGCGCCGGGGTCGGAGGCCATCGTGAGGACGAGCACACGACTCGCGGGCCAGCGGCGTTTCAGCATGACGCCGAGGCTGATCCCGTCGCCGTCGGGCAGTTGGAGGTCGAGCATGCACACGTCGGGTTCGCCGTTGACTACCAGCGATTCGGTCTCTCGTAAACTCGCGGCACTGGCGAACACGGTCATGAGTGGATCGGCTTCGATGAGGGCGGTGAGCCCGGCCAAGACGACGGGATGGTCGTCAACGACGAGGACACGGATCATCGGTCGTCCTCATCGAGCGTGAGGACCAGCCGTGTGCCCCTCGGTGCGGCTTGCTCGATCGAGAGTGTTCCACCGGTCTCGCAGACTCGGTTGCGCAGAGATTCCAGGCCCACTCCGGGGACCAGAGTGCCGCCGACGCCGTCGTCGGTCACGGACATGCGCAGTCCACCGGTCTCTCGTTCCACGGCGACAAGCACGTGGGTGGCGTGCGCGTGCTTGATCGCGTTGGTGATGCCTTCGGCGATGGCGCGGTAGATCAGGACCGAGGCATGGGTGTCTATCCCGTCGGGTATGTCGGTGGTCAGCGTGACGTCCGGGCCGTTGCCGCCGTCGAAGGAAGCGACCAGCGCAGCGATGGCGGCGCTCACGTCGCCGTCGCCGAGTGCGGTCGGCGAGAGTCCCGACACAATCCGGCGCAGATCGGCACGGCACGATGCCAGGTCCGAGGCGAGCGCGTCGAGCTCGGGCAGGTGGTGGGTCTCGCTGGCAGCCTGCACCCGCATGCTCATGCCGGCGAGCACTGGTCCGAGGTCGTCGTGCAGGTCGGCCAGGATGCGGGCTCGTTCGAGGTCGCGCTGGTGGGCGACATCGTTGCGGGCGTACTCGGCGTCGATGGCCAGTGCGACGGCGCGCGCGACGAGCGCGATGGTGGGCAGCAGTTGACGGCACACTCGGGTTTGACGTGCTTCCAGGCCGCCCGGATGCGATGGGTGCAGCAGCATGGTGCCCACCAGCTCATCACCGACGAGCAGCGGCCAGCAGTCCCATCCATCCGGGGCCGGAACCTCGTCGAGCAGCAGCCGAGTCTCATCCACACCGCTGGTTGCGGTGACCATCGCGCCGGCCTTGGTCAGGAGTTCACGGGGATCGGCCGCGGTCTTCAAGTCCGCGGTCAGGGCGGCGATCTCATCGGCCGAGAGGACACCGGTGCCGTAGCGGCGGGTCAGGAACTCCCGCCGCAGCCACCAGGCTCCCGGAAGCGTGAGGGCCAGGGTCGCGGCGGTCGAGAACGCGCCGAGGGCTTCCGCACCGAATATCTGCTCATGGCGAGCGATCTGCAAGATCACTGCACCGGCCCCGGCGGCCACGGCGAGCGCGGCCACTCCGAGACCGATGTCGACCAGCGGCTCGATGACTGGGCGCGGTTCGGCCACGAATCCCGAGGCGGCGACAACCAAGGCGACGACCCCGATTCCAGCCGCTGCGGTGGCACCGTAGGCGGCATGCGTTGCGACGAACCAGGCCAGACACGCAGCGCCGAGCGCACCCATGCAGGCCGCGACGATCCAGACTCGCCAACGCTGATCTCCCCGCGATGGGTCGGCGGTCAGCATCACTGCCAGGGCGGGCAGTACCAGCGCCACGAGCGTCAACGGGCCCCACTGGGCCGCGAACCTCAGCATCTGCGGCTCGCCGGCGACGCCACTCGGCCAGAGATACCCTGCTATCAGCACCCCCATGGGCGTCGCGGCCGCACCGATACCGGCCCAGCCCACCAGCGAGCGAGGGCGGTGATCGAGCACCACGATCCCGGCGATGCCGAGCGCCAACCAGGCGATCAGCGGCAAGGCGGCAACGGAGGCGGTCTCATCGCGTGGGAACTCGCCCACCAGCGGCAAACCGCAGGTGGCCGCCAGCAGCAGCGACCCGAGGATGACGCTCGTCGGTACCGCTGGCCGAGTCTGCTCCAGAGGTGGGTTTGCCGGGGCAAGGACCGTGATCACCACACCATTGTCGCCTCTGACCACGCGACGGCTAACGGTTGCAGGCAAGCCAAGGACGACATCGGGAACAGCCGGGTCGACACCGGGACCTCAGGGGTGCGCACGGCATCGACCACAGGCTGCCTGTCGGTCAAGTCTGGGGGTCGACCATCAGCAGCCTCCCGAAAAGACGGGATGATGAACCAAGGAGAGTTCCCATGACCCAGCCACACACCACACGCCGACGAGGTGTCATCCCCGCTTATCCAGTCGCGCTCGGCATCGTATTCGCCATCTGCACCGTGGGGATGGCCCTCAACCTGATAGCCGCGATCGCCACCGATGTGGTCGATGAAGGACCCCGCACCCTCCGCGAGCAACTCGCCGGAGTGATCGGATTCGGCATCGGCGGCCTGACGATCTCGTTGCTCGGCGCCTGGTGGTTCTCCCGCACCGAGGCACGCGCCAAAGTCGGTGCCATCGTGTTCGGTGCACTCGCCGTGCCAACCATCATCCTGTTCTTCTCCGGCACCCCCGGCATGTTCGGCGCCACCGCCGCCTTCCTCGCCGGCCTGACCCGCGGGCGAACCGCCGCCACCGGCGCACCGCGCGTTTTCGGCATCGTCGGCCTGGTCTTCGCGATTCTCAACGTGCTCGTCACCGTGGCCGGCGTGAGCATCGCCTGGATCGTAGAAGGATCACCCAACGCCCGCTGATCTGTGCTCACTGGCAGCCCGGCATAGGTGGGTCGGGGTGTGGTCGTACTGTCATCGACCGTGCGGAGAGCGCTCATGTCCACATCCGACGTTCTGTGCTCCGGCCCGGCGCCGAGAACACCGACCCGCCACGCATGTCGGTCGGCCCTGATCGCCGAACGGCCGTACGTGTCGGACAAGACCGTCGCCAACTACGTGTCGGCGGTGATGCTGGAACTCGGCGCCGAGGACCGCTCCAACGCCATCGCCATCATCTGAAGCCGCCGCAGGGGGTGACTCGGTAGGTCACCCCGTGACGGGCAGGCTCTCAGACGGAGAGGGCTGCTTTGTTCCGGCGGAAGGTTGCGAGCCGGTGGCCGAGGGCGAGCAGGCCGACCCCGACGAGTCCGATCGCCAGGCTGATGACGCCGTACGACCAGGGGAACTTGCCGGGGATGAACACGTTGCTGCCGCCGAGGGTGTCGACCAGCAGGTAGACGCTCTGGTAGGTGAAGGCCCACATCCACGCGAATCCGAAGATCACCCCGGCGGTCAACTGGGAGCGGAAGAAGAAGCCCAGGGGGAAGGCCAGCAGAACGCTGACCGCGGCGATCATCGGGCGCTCCTGCGGCCGGAGAAGGTGAGGACTACTGCAGTCACGGTGAGCAACACCATCGCGGCGACGAGCGCCTTGATGCCTGCGGGTACGTCGACGAAGAACGCGGGCAGGGCCGAGATCGAGCAGAGCACGATCGTGATGGCGGCCAGCCTGGCGGCGGCCCGGTTGTTCTTGACCCATGCGAGGATGCCGGCGACGGTGCCGATCAGGCCGAGGATCGAGCCGGCCAGCAGGATGCCGAGCGGCGGTCCGGTCTCTGACTCGGGAGTCGGACCGAGGGCGCTGGTGATGTTGCCGATCGACAGCAGGACCGTCAATGCGAGGCCGACCTTGTTGAGCGGGCTCCATGTGGGGGACGACTGGTGGGGACTCATGGGGCTGCTCCTGACGGGTTCGTGTTGCGCCGCAGCGGTGTCGGCGACAGAGGGCGGTCGTGGGTTCATGCAACTACTCCTTCGATGACTCGGTGACTCGACTCTGGGTCCTCGCCCATCACGCACGCATCGACTCCTTGCCCCCATCTGCTCGGGAATGATCCCGGCCCAACCGGGAACGCGGCCCCACGACACCGACGGTGCCCACACAGGACAATGGTGGCCATGCCGCATCACGACGGCCCGCTCCGGGTCGTGCTCGCCGACGACCATCCTGTCGTGCGGAGCGGGCTGCGTGCCCTGCTCGACTCACTCGGCGGCTACGAGGTGGTGGCCGAGGCCGCGAGCGGAGACGCTGCGGTGGCGGCCGTGGTCGAGCATCGGCCTGACGTTGTGCTCCTTGACGTGAAGATGCCGGGCGGCGACGGCATCGATGCCACGCGCCGGATCAGAAGCGCCGCGCCCGAGACTGCGATCCTGATACTGACGATGTTCGATGACCGCGAGACGGTGCGGGCGGCGATGAGGGCAGGGGCGCTGGGCTACGTTCTCAAGGGCGCCGAGCAGAGCGACATCGACCGGGCGATCCGTGCCGTGGCGGCAGGTGAGGCGATCTTCGGCGCCGAGGTCGTGCAGGCCGTCGTGGACTTCTCCACCTCACCGTCGTACACCCCGTTCCCCGACCTCACGGTCCGTGAGCGCGAGGTTCTCGATCTGATGGCTGCCGGTCACCGCAACCACGCGATCGCCGCCCAGTTGTTCCTGTCGCCCAAGACGGTCGCCAACCATGTGTCGGCGATCTTCACCAAGCTTGGCGTCACCGACCGCTCGCAGGCGATCGTCCGCGCGCGACGTGAGGGCTTCGGACAGCCATGAGCGAGCGACAGCGAGCGATCATCCCATGAGTGCCTGGCAGACGCTGGCCGGTGCAGCCTTCGCTGTCACCGCGTCGGTGTGTGGGGTCTGGTTGCTGCGTTCCCGGACTGCGCCGGCCTCCGGTGCCCTGCTTGCCGCGACAGGCGTGGGCGTGTTCGGGGTGATCGGCTGTGGGGCCGTTGGAGCCGCCCACGCCACCGATGTCGGTCTGCGGATCACGCTCGGCGTCCTGCTGTCGCTCGCGGTGGCCTGCTACCCCCGGGTGCAACCGGGCGCGATCTCGCTGACCCTGCTGAGCGCGGTCGGCCTCGCCGGCACTGTGATGGTGTTGCTGACCCCGGCCGTTGCCTGGATGCCGCTGACCATCGTCTTGGTGCTCCTGCTGGCGATCTGGTGGACCTGGGAGAACGGCGATGCTCAGACACGCCGCGCGCTGATGTGGTCCACCACCGCCTGGCTGGGCGCTGGTCTTCTGATCGCTCTGGTGTCCTTCACCGGCGACGCCTTGGCCGGGACCGCCGTGGACCCAGGCCCGCTGGTTCCGCTGCTGGGCCTGACCGGCCCGATCGCGATGGTCGTAGGGGCAGTGCGCGGTGATGTCGTCGATGTGCGCGGGATCGTCACGCCGCTGGTGGTGAACGCGACGGTTGTGGCTGTCTTCGTGGCGGTGGCTGTGGGAGCGCTTGCTGTCGTGGAAGCCGATCGAGGCAGTCCGCTGCCGCTTGGTGTGGTGGTGCTGGCCTGTGCGGGGCTCGCGTTCGCGGTGCGCCCCCTGCAGGTCGTCCTGCGCGGTGTCGTGGACGAGGTGTTGTTCGGAAAGCGCCCGGATCCGCTACGTGCCGCGTCGGGCCTTGTCGGGGAGGTCGCGGATTCGCCTCAGGCCGGACTCGACGCGCTTCGGGAGGCAATGTTGCTGCCGTATGCCGCCATCGAGACCAACGGACGTGTCGAACTGGACAGCGGGACCCCAGTCACCCACACCCGCACCTTCGCGCTCGACAGCGCGGACCAGGCGGACACCCGCCTCATCGTGGGACTCAGGCCCGGTGACCTGAGGTTCTCCGCGGACGACGAGCAGGTGCTGCGCATCGTCACACCGCTGTTCGGTCAGACCTTGCGCGCTCGTCAGCTCGCCGAACGCCTTCGGAACTCGGTGGAGCGGGAGATCACAGCAGTCGAGGAGGAACGCAGACGGCTGCGTCGCGACCTGCACGACGGGATCGGGCCGCTGCTCAGCGGCGCGGCCTTCACCGCCGATGCGGCGGCCAATCGCGTGCAGGACTCCCCGACGGAATCGGTCGCGCTGATCGCCGCCGTGCGTGGCGAGGTGACGACGGCCTTGGGAGAAATCCGGCGCATCGCCCTGGACCTGCGGCCCCCCGCCCTGGACCAGCTCGGTCTGGCCGGGGCGCTTCGCCAACGCGCCGAGTCCACCTATGGAGCGGACGGCCAACGTCTCGAGGTCGACGTCCAGATCGAGGTCGGGCCGCTACCGGCAGCCATGGAGGTCACGACCTACCGTATTGCCGTCGAAGCCCTCACCAACGCAGCACGTCACTCCCTCGCCCGACAGGTGCGAATCGCGGTGACCGAAGACGGCAACACGCTGCGCGTCAAAGTCACCGACAACGGTGCGTCACCCGGCCCCTGTTGGGAGGCGGGTACCGGGCTCGCCTCCATGCGCGAGCGGGCCCAACTACTCGGCGGCACCATCCACGCGGGACCGAGCCCCACAGGGGGCAGGGTCGAAGCGACCCTGCCTCTGCAGCCCCCGGCTATCCGCCGACCTTGAGGCGGACACGTTGCCGCTTGGCGATGACGACCGAAGCGGTCAGGAGCCAGAAGGGAAGCAGCAGGTAGGTCACCAAACCGCCTGGTGGAATCCCTGCGTTGCCGAGCGCGGCAAGCACACCAAGGATGACGGACACGACAGCGAACCAGCGTGGTAGGACTGCGTGTTGCCACCCGCCGAGGCCGGTGGCGATGAACGCCGTCGCCAGACCGATCCCCAGCCCTGCCCAGCCGAAGAACTCGGCATAGCTCAACATGCCAGCGGCACTCTGGTCGTCGGCGTCCGTGGCTCCGTTGATGAGCGCCCACCCCCATACGACCATCTGGGAAATCGCGGCCACGGCCACGATCCATCCCGCACAAGCTACGGACGAGAAGGTCGTGTCCTCGGATTCGCTCGAACGGAGGTGATTGCGGGTGGCGGCGCTGAAGAAGAGCAGCGCGATGCCCATCACGATCAGGGCGCCCTGGCTGGCGATGTTGAGCGCGAGGTGATCGTTGATGACCTCCACCGAAGCCCCGCCCGGCTGGTCGGTGCCGAATCGTTTGAGCCCGCCGTGAGCGATCCAAGCGAGACCGGCCACCGCACCTGAGGCCGGCAGCAGGCGCTCTGAAGTGGTGATGGACATGCGATTCCCTTCGTTGCGACAAGTCGGCGGACGCCGGTAGACACAGCGTCCCGACCTCACAGTCCCGATCACATGAGCACGATGACCTGACTCTCCGGGAAAGACTCCCTCCCAACCTGGGAATCGCGCTCTGACGAGGCGCAGCAGGTTCTGGACTCAACGACGCCCCAAGTGACCTGTCACCTCGATGCGTACTGTCGCCACGACGCCGGCGCACATGCAGCAGACCCCAACGAGCTCGACGTCATCACCCAACGACGTCGTCGAAGCCGCCCGCAGCACCCTCGTCATCGGCACCACCTAACCCGACACCGATCGCAGCGAAACGACGACACAAAACGAAGCTACTCACAGGTCAGTACGATCCGGTCATGCCTTCGTCTGATTCTTCACCCGCCGCCGACGCGCAGGTTCGAGTCTCGGGTGCTCGGGAGCACAACCTGCGGAATGTGGACCTCTCCGTTCCGCGGGACTCGTTAGTGGTGTTCACGGGCGTGTCGGGTTCCGGGAAGTCATCGTTGGCGTTTGGGACGCTGTACGCGGAGTCACAGCGACGGTATTTGGAGTCGGTGGCACCGTACGCTCGCCGTCTGATCGACCAGGCGGGCGTTCCCGATGTTGACTCCATCACCGGGATGCCGCCGGCCGTGGCGTTGCAGCAGCAGCGTGGAGGACGCAGTGCCCGGTCCACGGTGGGAAGCATCACCACGGTGTCCAGTCTCGTGCGGATGCTGTACTCCCGCGCCGGGGACTACCCGGATGGGCAGCCGATGCTCTACGCGGAGGATTTTTCTGCGAACACGGTGCAGGGGGCCTGCCCGGAATGTCACGGCATTGGTCGTGTCTACGCGGTGCCCGAGGAGCGGATGGTGCCGGATCCGTCGCTCACGATCCGGGAGCGCGCGATCGCGTCCTGGCCGACGGCATGGCACGGACACCAGCTCCGCGACGTGTTGGTGGCCCTCGGGTATGACGTTGACGTGCCGTGGAAAGATCTGCCACGAAAAGACCGGGACTGGATCCTTTACACGGACGAGACCCCGTTCGTTCCGGTCCACTCCCGGTTGACGCTTGCTGAGGCTCGCGCCGCGATCAAGGCCGGGGTCGAGCCGAGCTACTCGGGCACCTTCGTCGGAGCCCGCCGGTATGTGTTGGACACATTCGCGAACTCGAAGAGCGCGTCGATGAAGCGTCGCGTCGCGCAGTTTCTCGAGGCTGCCCTATGCCCGGCCTGTCACGGGAAGCGGCTGAAGCCTGAAGCGCTCTCGGTCACGTTCGAGGGCCTGGACATCGCGGAGTTCTCGCAGTTGCCGCTTCGAGAGCTTGCTGACATGCTCTCCGACGTTGTTGCGGGAGCGCAACAGGCCGAGACCGTTCCGAATGGTGCTGTGCTGCATGCCGATTCCCGCCGCGCAGCCACGGAGCAGCGCATCGCCGCCGGAGGGTCCGCGCACGCCGCCGCACCCGATGTGCGCCGCACCGCAAACCGTTCGCCGGAGAAGCGCGCCGCTGCGTCCCGGCTCGCTTCCGGGCTGATCGAGCGACTCCGCCCACTGACCGATCTTGGCCTCGGGTATCTGTCGTTGAGTCGAACCACCCCGACCCTGTCGGGTGGCGAGTTGCAACGAATCAGGCTCGCCACACAGCTCAGCTCCGACCTGTTCGGCGTCGTCTATGTCCTCGATGAACCATCCGCAGGCCTTCACCCACAAGACGTGACAGCGCTCTTGAAGATCCTCGACGGGCTCAAGAAAAGCGGAAACAGCCTGTTCGTCGTCGAACACTCTGTCGATGTCATGCGGCACGCGGACTGGCTCGTGGACATCGGCCCCGGCGCCGGCGAGCATGGCGGCTGCGTTCTCTACAGCGGCCCTACCGACGGGCTTGCCGACGTCAAGGAGTCAGTCACACGCGGCTACCTCTTCGGTGGCAGTGGACTGCCCCCGCACACCCCTCGCGACCCGCGCGGGTGGCTCCACTTGAAGGACGTGACTCGTAACAACCTGCACGGCGTCTCCATCGACATTCCCATGGGTGTTTTCACCGCGGTCACCGGAGTCTCGGGTTCCGGCAAGTCGAGCTTGGTCAGCCAGGCCCTCCCGGCTCTCGTCGGTGACCGCCTCGGTCACAGCGTTGCGGCGGAGGACGAATCGACCGGCGACGAGCTGCTCCTTGCCGATACCCCAGAGCGGCTCGACGGTGTCCTCGACGGCTCTCTCGAGGGGGTCCGGCGGGTTGTCAACATCGATCAACGACCCATCGGCCGAACCCCCCGATCGAACATCGCAACATATACGGGCTTGTTCGACCACGTCCGTCGACGCTTTGCTGAGACGCCCGAGGCTCGCTCGCGTAGGTACAAGCCCGGCCGTTTCTCCTTCAATGTCTCCGGCGGCCGCTGCCCCACCTGTGAGGGCGAAGGGTCCGTGATGGTCGAGCTACTCTTCCTCCCATCCGTGTACACCGAATGCCCCGACTGTCACGGGACCCGGTACAAAGCCTCGACCCTCGAGATCACTTGGCGGGAGCGCACCATCGCTGACGTGCTCGCGATGAGCGTTGAGGACGCCCACGCGTTCTTTGACGGCGAAGACGACATCACCCGCTCACTAACTGCACTGTCCGACGTGGGTCTCGGATACTTGCGACTCGGACAACCGGCAACCGAGCTGTCTGGAGGTGAGGCACAACGCGTGAAGCTCGCAAGCGAGCTCCAGCGCGCACAACGAGGGGACACCTTGTATGTTCTCGACGAACCAACTTCGGGCCTGCACTGCGCTGACGCTGACCGGCTCGTGACGCATCTGCAAACCCTGGTCGACGCAGGAAACACCGTCGTCGCGGTGGAACTTGACATGCGGGTGGTCGCAGCAGCCGACTACGTCATCGACCTCGGACCCGGCGCCGGCGATGATGGCGGCACAGTCGTCGCCGCCGGAACTCCTGCACAGGTTGCCGAGAACGGCGTCGGCGCGTCCGCGCAATACCTTGCCGCGGCGATCAAACTGATCGTTGCGGCTTGACGACCGATCGACCGACGGGGGTCGACCGGTCGTCCGGGCGCCAGAACGATCAGCTCTTGGTAAACGCTTGGTACGCAGCGGTTTCGAAGTCGAGGTACCCGGTGAACGAGGGACCGTCGCCAAACGGGAAGATCTGCGTCGCCCAGTAGCCTCCGAAGCCGTTGTCGCGGTCGATCCAGTAGAAGAGGTTGGCCAAGCCGGCCCAGCCGATGGCGCCGGCGGGTCGTCCGGTCGGGAACGGGTCCTCGGTGTACTGGAAGCTGTACGACCACGTCTTCTTCAGACCGGGGAAGAACTCGGCGTCGTTCGAGAGCCACTTGATGACGCCCGGTAGCAGCTTGACCTGGAGATTGTCGGGAAGCTGGTTGGTGAAGCCGAGGTCGACAGAGGCCGGCGACAGCACCTGCTCGCCGGAGGCGCTGCGTCCCTCGTTGAGCCACATGCGGATGAACTTCAGATAGTCGGGCACGGTCGAGAACAGACCGTGCCCGCCGAAGTCGACCTCGGGCGTGGTGGGGGTCGCGAACTCGCTCGGGGTGAGCGTGCCGTCGTCCTCGCGCTGGTGGTGCCGAACCTGTCGCGAGAGCATCTCCTCGGTCGGCGCGAAGGCTGAGGACGTCATGCCCAGAGGCGCGAAAATGCGCTCCTGGAACACCTCGCCGAGGCGCTTGCCGGTGATGCCTTCGACCACCTGGCCGGCCCAGTCGATGTTGCTGCCGTACTCCCACTGGGTGCCAGGGTCGAACAGCAGCGGAGAGTTCAGCGCGGCGCGCGTCGCGGTGGCCACGCTCGGCTGGCCGTGCTCGTCGGCGAGGCGCTTGTAGGTCTCGTTGAAGAAGTCGTACCCGAAGCCCGCGGTGTGCGTCAACAGGTGGTGGGTGGTGACGTCGCTGGCCGGCGCACGCAAGATCGGCTGACCGTTCGCGTCGAAGCCGTCGATGACCTTGACGTCGGCGAGGGCGGGCGCGTACTCCTTCGCCGGCGCCTGCAGGTCGAGGTCGCCCGACTCCACCAGCTGGAGGCAGGCGGTTGCGGTGATCGCCTTCGTCGTCGACCAGATGTTGAAGGACGTGTCGGTCGTCATTTCGGCGTCGGAAGACAGGTCGCGCACGCCGGACGCGCCGAGGTAGATGTCCTTGTCCCGGCCGGTAATACCGGCGACGACGCCCGGCACTCGCCCTTCCCCGGAGTTCGGGCCCTGCGAAGCGCGCTGGACGACGGCGTCGACCGCGGTAGTCAGGTTGTCGCTCACTGATCTTCCTTTCGTTCGGTGTGGATCAACCTTCGCGTAAGTGTGACGCAGGCGACAACCGCCGCAGCGTCGCAGATCGACGACCCCACCCCGCCAAATGGCGGGTGTGCGGTGCGAGGCACCGCAATAGACTTCGAAGACTTGTCGGCACGAAGGAGGCCCCATGACGGTGAACGCGGTGCCGCGGCCCGGGTTCGACGCCGAGCTGCGCGCCGGATTTGCGGTCGTGGGCGGCATGTTCCCGCCGACCATCACCCCGGAACTCATCGACTTCATGCGGCTCTCCTACGCGTCCCCGCCGATGAACGATCTGTTCCGGCAGCATCGTATTGACGTCACGGACGTCGTCCTGCCCGGCTACCAGGGCGGCGACCTCACGGCCGCCGTTCTCCGACCGCGCGACGCACAGGGGCCGCGTCCGACGGTGCTCTACGCGCATTCGGGTGGGTTGATGTTCGGCGACAAGTTCAGCGGTCTCGACCTCGTGCTCGATTGGGTCAGCGATCTGGGCGCGATCGTCATCACGGTCGACTACCGGCTCGCGCCGGAGTTTCCCGACCCCTACCCGTGGGAGGACATGTACGCAGCCCTGGAATGGGTCGCCGCCGAGGCGGGCAACTTGGGCGTACGTCGCGATCGCATTCTCGTCGCCGGCGCCAGTGCCGGTGGCGGACTCGCGGCCGGCATCGCCCTTGCTGCACGCGACCGGGGCGGCCCGCGGCCCTGCGGCCAACTGCTCGACTACCCGATGCTCGACGACCGGTTGATCACCGCGTCGACCGGACAGTTCGACGGCATCGGCGTCTGGGACCGGGTGAGCAATCAAACTGCGTGGCAGGCGCTCCTCGGCGATCGCCGTGGTGGCGACGACGTGTCTGCCTACGCCGCACCGGCCCGGGCGGGCGACCTCAGCGCACTGCCGCCGGCGTTCATCGACGTCGGCGCCGCCGAGATCTTCCGCGACGAGGCCATCGACTACGCCGGACGCATCTGGGCGGCAGGGGGCGATGCCGAACTGCACGTGTGGTCGGGCGCCTTCCACGCGTGCGACATCTTCGCGCCGCACACCAGCGTGGGGCGTTCGATGATCCGCACCCGCAACGCCTGGGTGGAGAAGATCCTTGCCGACTGATCGGCCGGCCCGATCTCGCCAGGAGCACTGAGATGCAAGAACTCCTCGGACGCATCGCGCGCCTCGACCCCAATTCGAGCCTCGGCCTGCGAGTCATCGCCTGCTTCGACGAGCTCATCGTGGGAAACGTCAACACCCGGGCACTGCTGGCCGCGGCTGCCTCGCTGGCCGGATGCACGGCCGCGCGATGATCGCCTCGCCCGGGCGGGAGACGACATGCTCGTCTGGCTCGAGCGGGACGAAGCGCCGCTGGCCAACAATGCGATCATCCTCGAACGGCTCGCGCTCGCTGTGCGCATCAGACACGGACGCGGTCAGCGCGAGATCGACAACCGTCGCCACCTCGGCGTGCTGACCGAGCGCACCAGCAGTGTCGAGGAACGGCTCGACGCCGCCGGGGCGCTCGGACTGGTGGCCGCGCGCCGCTACCGCATCGTCGCCGCGCCGCTGTTCGCTGTCTGGGAGGGTCGCCCATGCTGGCCCGAGGACGTGATCGGCACGCGCTTCGGTCCGATCCATGTCGTCGTCGTCCCCGAGATCTTCGAGCCGTTCCGGGCCGCTCCGGGAGGCATCGGGATCGCCGCTTCCGTGCACGGGCTCGACCGGTCGTTCCGCAGCGCGCTGGTCGCGCTGCGGCTGTGTGTTCCGCCGCGTGAGCCGATGGTCGTAGCCGATGACTACGGCGGCCTGATCGAACTGTTGGCTGACGCCGACGACGACGCCCAGCATGATTACGCCGACAGTCTCACCCTTGTCGCGCAACAGCATCCGTGGGCGTTGGAGACCGTCGAGGCGCTGGTGACGACACAGAGTGTTCGGGAAGCGGCCCGTGAACTGGACATCCACCACAGCACACTGCAAGCCCGCTGCGACACGCTCAGGACCGGTCTCGGCTTCGATCCGTTGCAGGGTTTCGGCCGCACCCGCCTGGGCACAGCCTTCCTCATGCATCGACTCAGTCGGTCGACTGTGCTCGACCTGCCCGCCCCGGCCGCCATGACGGGGTGAGCAGATCCGCTGTGGTTCAGGAGGATTGGCGCGGGTAGCGGCGTTTGATCGCCCGCACTCCGACTCGGGCCGACTCGCCGGGAAGCGTCCAGCCTCTCGCCTTGGCGATGCGCACCATCCCGTCGCCGAAGACGTTGTCGTCGAGCCGGTCGCCGGGTTCGTAGGACGGGAAAGTGTCGGTGAGCACCGGACCGGGGAAGGATTCGTACTGCGGTTGGCGTTCGAGGCCGGCTTCTCGTTTGGCGTCGAGGAACGCGGACTCGATGTTGACGGCGGCGATGTAGTAGGCCAGCAGGAGTAGTTCGTTGGCGTGGATCTCTTGCCGGTACTTCCGCACGCTGGCCGGTTTTCTACGGCTGGCCGGCGGTCCACAGGTCAGCGACCCGTCCACCTCGATGCGCCCGGCCCTCGACGGTGCCTATGCCTTGGGTCAGGGTGAGGCAAGCAGTGGTCGTGGTGACCGGCTGGACGATCCGTCACAGGTCCTGGACATTCTGATCCCGCTCCAGCCGAAGACTGTCGACAACCCTGATCGCGTAACCACCCTGATGAGTCAGTCCGGGGAGGCCATGACAGCCGTTCGCGGTGCTTTGATGAAAACAAGTGCCTGACCGGCACATACGCGATCAACGGAAGGACATCTCGTGGTTGAGAAGTCGACCTTCACATTGCCCGGTCTGACGAAGAAGAAGTCGGACGAGATCATCAAGATCCTGCAGGTGCGCCTGTCGTCCTACAACGACCTGCACCTCACCCTGAAGCACGCGCACTGGAACGTCGTCGGTGCTCACTTCATCGGCGTCCACGAAATGATCGACCCGCAGGTGGAGCTGGTACGCGGGTACGCCGACGCAGTGGCCGAGCGCATTGCCGCAATGGGCGCCTCCCCCGGCGGCCGCGTCAGCGACATCGAGCGCGACCGCACGTGGGACGACTACGCCATCGAACGTGACACCGTCGGTGCACACTTGGGCGCCCTCGACAAGGTGTACGACGGAGTCATCAGCTCCAACCGCAAGGCGATCGAGGAACTCGACGACCTCGACCTCGTCACGCAGGACCTCATCATCGGACAGACCGGCGAACTCGAGAAGTTCCAGTGGTTCGTGCGCGCTCACCTCGAGTCGTTCGCCGGAGAGCTCAAGGACGCCGGTACGGCCACAGAGAAGGACGCTGCCGCAAAGACCCGCAAGGTCTGAGCACGGTTGATCATGTCTGAGGACCATCTGGATCACCGGTCGCTCCCGCGGCTGACCACCGCCGACCCGATGAGAGATCGTTCCGCATGAACGCATACGAGGCAGTCGTGGTAGGCGGTGGCCATCATGGCCTGCTCGCCGCCATCGAACTGGCCGACCACGGCCGTCAGGTTCTGCTGAGCCGGCCGTAGGTGGGCAGCGCTGTTGCCGACCGGACGACCGGCGACTTCGTCGTGGACGAGTTCAGTGGCTTTTTTCCCGCTGCTGTCCTGGCCGCCGGTTCGCCACGCACCGAAACTGGGGTTGACCCCGTCTGGTGGACATCGATTCAGACGGACCTCGTGGGCAACCCGCCTCGGTGTGCGTGACCTCTGCCCCACCAGGGCGCCTCCGCCAACGCCGCTGCGATAAGCACCGCCGCACAGACGCCCAGGAGGCTCCAGCCGATGACGCTGACCTGCCAGTCGGTCTCCGAAGCACTGCCGTACGGGAACACCACCAGGTGCTCGTCGAACGGATGGAGCAGAGCCCAGGCGGTGGTCGCCGGCACAGCCACTCCTGCGAACAGGAGTCCCGGCATGGGTTCGCCCAGCGAGCGGCGCCAGCACGCGTACCCCGCACCGGCCACGAGTGCCGCGAGTCCCTGGAGCAGCACGGCGTTCCGGTGCCCGAACAGCGCCGTGTCGCCGGCGTGGAGAACGACGGCCACCCACGCAAGGAACAGCACGAGTACGCCGAGCCCGCGCGACGCCGAACGCCAAGCAAGGGTTCGGGGTGCGACGTCGACGACGATGCCGGCCTGCTCGTCGAAGCACCAGGCGGCCGCTGCGGCCAGCAGCCCGACGGCGGTGCCCTGCAAGGGCCAGAGCATCCACGCGTCCCACCGCACCAGCTCCATGAGCACGACCACCAGGATCGCCGCCACTGCGACCCGCATCCACGGGACCGCCCTGGCGGCGTACCCGAGCATCAGAACTCGCCCGGCAGGGGGTTGGTCACGATCCCGGTGTACCCCACGGTCATGGACAGCACACCCAGGACCACCGCGAGGGCTAGGAGACCGAAGACGGCCTTCTTGAGTCGGGGGCGGTCCGACTCGGGGTCGTGGTAGACGGCTACCACCACTGCGAGGACGCAGAGGACGGCCAGGTAGGCGACCCACAGGAACGGGTTCCCCGGCAGCCGAGCCCAGTGCTCGCCGTCGGCGGTGTAGGGACCGTGGAAGTAGGTCCAGAACCAGAACACACGGTAGGGCTGACCGCCCTCGAGCAACCCCTGCATCAGGATCGTGACCAAGACCAAGACGACAGCGGCGACCGCGGCCACCCCCCGCTTGGGCAGGTAGCGGGCCAGCAGCAGTCCGAGGATCGGACCACCGATCGCGCACATGACCCCGGCTCCGAACTGTGTCGCGTGCACGTAGAGGTCGCTGATCTCCGGCCAGACCGTGTGCGCCTCGGGCGGGTCAAGGTAGTAATAGACGACCGCGAAGCCGAAGGCGACCAGCGCCAGGGAGGCCGGCACCACCGTGGCCGCCGCAAGTGCCAAGCTGCGGGTGCGTTCGGGGATGGCGACGGCACCTGCAGCCTCCGCAGCCCGGTCGGATCGCCGGGTGAGCCCGAACATGGTGACCATTCCCAGCACCCCGAGTGCGGCCCCGGGCGCGATCATGTAGAGCGTCGTACTCTCGCCGAACGTCTCGTCGGCATCGAGGACGATGAGCACGATGTAGAGGACGGTGATGGCGGCGCCGAGCCAGAACAGCTTCTGCTGGAGGTAGTTGCGGATCTCCTGGCGGGCGAGGACGCCCAGGGCCGACCCTCGCATCGCGGTGGTACTCATGGTGTGACTCCTTGTGAGGTGTGCCGGTCCGTGCGGAGCAGCAGGTAGGCGTCCTCGACCGAAGGGTCGAGGGCTGAGGAGTCGGGAGCGGGCTGTCCCCCAACGGACCGGATCAGCCCGGTTCCGGTCTTCCAGGTCTGGGCCGCACCGGCATTGGCGGAGGGCCCCACATGGACACGGCCGACTGCCGTGGCCAGCAGCTCGGGCACCGTGCCGTCGAAGCAGATCCTCCCGGTGTCGATGACGAGCACCCGGTCGCACAGGGCCGAGACGTCCTCGGTCTGGTGCGTCGAGATGACGACCGTGCCGGCGAGGCCGGACAGGAGGCCTCGCAGGGAGGCTCGTTGCTCGGGGTCGAGGCCAGTGGTGGGCTCGTCGAGGATGAGCAGGTCGGGTGAGCCGAGCAGTGCCTGCGCGATGGCAAGGCGCCGGCGCTGGCCGCCGGAGAGCTTGGAGATCTTTATGGCGCCGCGGTCGCCCAGATGCACCAGGTCGAGGACCCGCTCGACCTCGGCGTGGCGGGGTGCACGGTCCTGCCACTCCTTCAGCACCGCAACGTAGTCGAGGAACCCGAATCCGGTCATGCCGCGCGGGAAGTCCACCTCCTGCGGGCAGTAGCCGATCCGCCGCCGCGCCTCGATCCTGTTGGCGTGCGACTCGGTCGCGTCGAAGCCAACCACGGTAATGCGGCCGGTGCTCGGCGGCAACGACGTCGACAGCAGCCTCAGGATCGTCGTCTTGCCTGCGCCATTCGGCCCGAGCAGGCCCACCACACCAGGGCGGAGGCTGAGCGTCGTCGGCCACAGGGCCACCGTCCGTCCGTACTGCTTGGACACTCCGTCGAGCGATGCGGTCATGCTCACAGGTCGCCTCCCTGGATGCGAAGGGTGGAGGTGCGGAGCACCAGCGTCACGGCGAGGAGGGCCCCGCCGACGACGAACGCCGCCTGAACAGCCGGTGAGGTCAGCGTGGCCAGGTCTCCGCCGCTGCGCAGGGCCATCACGCAGGCCACCCAGCCCGTTGCCACGAGACCGCCGGCGACCCGGGCCTCGAACCACGTCAGCAGCACGAGCGCCGCCACGGTCAGTCCCAGCGAGGGAGTGAGCCAAACGAACGCGAGGTCGCTCATGTGGGGCACGAGCAGTCCCACCGCCAGCGTTGCAGGCAGCGCCACGGACAGCGCCGCGCTCGCGCGAAGCAGTGCCATCCGCAGCTTGCTGTACGGCGTCGGCGCGGTCAACTCGCGCACTGGGTCGAGCGCGTCGAACGACGCCGCGACCGCGAGCACGGGGATGAGGGGTGCGAGAGCCAGGAAGGCCGCGTCCCTGTTCTGTGCTCCGAGCCCGGCGAGTCCCACCACACAGGCACACACCACGGAGAGACCCACGGCCATCGCCCAGGGGACCAACAGTGAGTCCGCAGCAGACACCACGACGAGATCGTCATCACGTGCGCCGAGGCGGCGCAGGACGCGCAGCGGCCAGGGCAGTGCCCGCTCAGAGATCGCGGTGCGCACGTCGGCCCAGACCGCTGGAGCGAGGTCTGGAGCGAGCGTGGCCGCCGCTGAGCGGCACACACTGCAACCGGTGAGGTGGGTCTCCACACTCGCCTCTGCGGCAGGGTCGAGCCGACCAGCGGCATACGCCTCCCATACGGGGGTCTCCACGTGCCACGTCATGAGAATGCCTCCCCGGAGATGAGCTGCTCGCGCAACTTGGACTTGGCTATGCGGGCCCGGCTCTTAACCGTGCCCTGAGGGATCCCGAGCAACCGGGCCGCCTCCCTCGTGGAGAGCCCGTCGATGACCGTCGCCTGGAGGACCTGCCGCAGCTCGGGCGAGAGCGACCGGATGGCGTCGCCGACGGTGCCGTACTCGACGGCCACGAGCAGCTCGTCCTCCGCGCTCCTGACGGTCGGGCTCAGCGCGGAGATGACCCGGCTGGTGACCGGCGTCGGCTGCGCCCTCTTGCGCAACCGGGTCACCAGCTGCCGGATCGCGATGCCCCATAACCAGGCACCCAGGTCACCGTCACCTCGGAACGAGTCCGGCGCCTTCCAGATGGCGACGAACGTGTCCTGGAGCGCCTCGGCGGCCAGGTCCGCATCCGGGGTACGCCTCCGCAGTCTGAGCAGCAGCCACGCCGAGTGGCGCTCGACCAGCTGACGCAACGCGGCCTCGTCCTGATCGGCCACGAGGCGCAAGAGATCCGCGTCACTCAACTGCTCCATGCACACACTGTCGCGCGCCGAGCCCCGAACGGATCACGCCGAGCGCGACTGATTTCCTGCTTCCCCAAGACGGTGACGAGTGCCACGGCCCGATCCCGCACCGGGTCGCTCCGCGAGCCCATCGGAATTCGGGGCGGTGGTTGTCGCGGGGTTGCGCGAGGCGCTTGCTGAAGGGTCGGGCTCGGCCGCTGCCCGAGTCGGTCACATTCCGTGGCTCGACCTGGCCCACCCTGGAGGTGCGCAATCAGCGCCCTGCTTGTCGGGTACACCCGATGCTCTACGAATCAGCAAGATCTCACCGCGCGGGAGATCAGTGCCTCCGGTCATTGACTGCTCGGGCTGCGTGGGTGGCTGTGCGTGGGGTGATCGTGTCGATGAGCTGCCCGTCGGTGAACGCGTCACCGTGCCACCGCAAATGCGACTCCAAATCCGCGGGTGCCTTCGTGACGCGGGACCCGACGATGAACCGCAGGCCGGCCTGGTCCAAAGCGGTCAGGTTGGTCGCGGACAGCATCCCCGCGTCGGCAACGATCGCGATATCGGCCAGGTTGTGCCGGTCAGCGAGCTGGGCCACGATCAGCACGATCAGCACGACCGTCGCGGTTTCGGCCTTGTTGCCTTCGAAGCAGCCGATCTCCAACGGGAATCCGTGCCGGTCGACGAGCAACCCGACCACGACTTGCGGGTCGACCCGGCATTCCTTGGAATAGCCGACCTTGCGTAGGTCGTCCTCGTGCTCGGCCTCGAAATACAACGTGGTGACGTCGTACAGGCACAACGTCACATCCCCAGCAGTCGCGGCATGCGCGAAACACTTGGCCGCGACCACGTCCCGGTACCCGCGACCCACGCAGCGAGTCAGGGCCCGTTTCATGCTCGAGCGATGCACCGGCGCCAGGCCGACCTCGCCCAGGACACGAGCCGAGTCAGTCATCGAGGTCGGTTCGATCAACCGGGCAGCAACCAGTTGAAAGAACGCCTCATCATCAATCGCGTCGAATCCCAGCGTCTCCCACGCATCCCGTAACACCTGCAGCAACAACCGGGAAGTCTTGGCCGTGACCACGGCCTGCCGCGGATCCCTACCCGCGTTGTGTTTCGAGCCGAAGCCGAGGTCCAATTCTCCTTGGCCGGCGTGGATCTTGGCCCGGCCGGCCTCCATCAACGCGGCCAGTTCCGCCTCGGCACGACGTCCACCACGTCAAGCTCGGCCTCAGCTTCAACCTCGACGACGAGCCGGAACTGGCGACCCTGGCACTGCACGGAACTCGAACGCGCCGGGTTCGACCCGGCTGGGCTGAGCTTCCGGCTGTTCCGGGCGGACATCGTCGGGTAGCTCTACCTCATGGGCATCGCGGGCCGGTTCCCGTACAACCAGTTGCGGTTCGCCGAAACCTGCCTCATGCACAGCTTCGATTCCGGCTTGCTCGACGAACTGCGCTTCCTCCGGGACCCGACGCCAGCCTCACCGACTCCGTCAACCGGGACGATGGCCGACGGCCGACGGCGCTGAACGTCGACCGCGCCATTTTCACTCGCATCTGGCTTGACGATCGAGGCACCGTCTCCTTCGCCACCCTCAACGAACCGTTCTCCAACTTGAGTCCGAACAACGAAAAGATCCCCGGAGAAAACTCCGAGGATCTGTCCGATGCCGCTTGACTCCACGATGACCCGAAGGTCACCAGTTGGAGTAAGCCGGCTTTGGTAGCGGGGGCAGGATTTGAACCTGCGACCTCCGGGTTATGAGCCCGGCGAGCTACCGAGCTGCTCCACCCCGCGTCGGTATGTCCCAACCATACGTGGCGACGGCGCTGTTCACCAAATCGACCCCGGCCGTCCATTCGAGTGATCCGAGCACGATCCAGCAATATTGCTCTGCCGCAGCCAAATTCGACCACCAACCGTGACGATCACCACAACAACCGACACGGAAGCCTTGACGCCACGACGGGCCGAGAGGATATTTCAATACATGATGAATTCATCGCCTGCTGAATTCCCGACGCGCGGCGCGGTCTACGCCCGCGACCTCGTGGTGGCCCGCGCCGGCAACGAGGTGCTGCGCAGTTTGTCGTTCGACGTGCCGCGCGGCACCGTCGTCGGTCTCATGGGACCGTCGGGCTGCGGCAAGACGACCCTGATGCGCAGCATCGTCGGCGTGCAGCGCATCGAGAGCGGCCACCTCGACGTGCTCGACCACTCCCCGACCGACCATGCCTTGCGCCACCGCCTCGGCTACGTCACCCAAGCCGTCAGCGTCTACCGCGACCTCACCGTCCGCCAGAACGCCCGCTACTTCGCCGCCATCCAGGGGTCGACCCCGCACGCCGCCGATCGGGCGATCGACACCGTCGGGCTCGCCGATCACGCCGACCGCACCGTCGAGAACCTCAGTGGCGGGCAGGCCAGTCGCGCCTCGCTGGCCTGCGCGCTCGTCGGCGATCCCGAACTACTCGTGCTCGACGAGCCGACCGTCGGGCTCGACCCGGTGACCCGCGAGGAGATCTGGACCCACTTCCGGCGGCTCGCCGACGCCGGCGCGACCCTGCTCGTCTCCAGCCACGTCATGGACGAAGCCGCCCGCTGCGACAGCGTGCTGCTGATGCGCGACGGACGGCTGCTGGCCCACCTACCGCCGCAGGAACTGCTCGACCGCACCGGCGAGTCGACGATGGACGCCGCGTTCCTGTCACTGATCCGTCGCGGCAACGCCGGTCCGAAGCGCGCGAGCGACCACCAAGGAGACCGCCGATGAACGTCCGGATCACCCTCGCCACCGTCAAGCGCGTGCTGCAGCAGTTGCGCGCCGACCAGCGCACGATGGGCCTCATCGTGATGGTGCCGGCCCTGCTCATCACGCTCCTCTACTTCGTCTTCAACGACGCCCGAGTCTTCGACCGGATCGCGCTGACGATGCTCGGCATCCTGCCGATGCTGGTGATGTTCCTCGTGACCTCGGTGGCCATGCTGCGCGAACGCACCAGCGGCACCCTCGAACGGTTGCTCACCACACCACTGCACCGCGCCGACCTGCTCGTCGGCTACGCGTTCGCGTTCGCGTGCGCCGCCTTCGTGCAAGGTCTCGTGCTGGTCGTCATCACCCACTGGTTGCTCGGTGTCGACCCGTCCGGACCCATCACCTGGGCGCTACTGGTCGCCGTCGTGGGATCGATCGTCGGCGTCGCGACCGGGCTGCTCGCCAGCGCCTTCGCCCGCACCGAGTTCCAGGCCGTGCAGTTCATGCCCTTGGTGATCGGCCCGCAGATCTTTCTGTGCGGCCTGCTCGCCCCGCGCGACGGCATGCCGAAGGTGTTGCAGTGGCTATCCGACGCCCTCCCGATGACGTACGCGGTCAAGGCGCTGCAGGCGATCGGTGCCCAGGCCGATCCATCGGGTGACGTGCTGCGCAATGTGGGAATGCTGGCGCTCTTCGCGGTCGGCGCGCTGGCCCTGGCCGCCCTGTCGATGCCAAGGCAGACCCGGTGAACCGGCGCACCGGACGCCGCTCCGGCGAATCGACCGCGCGCGACGACATCCTCGAAGCGGCCCGGAAACTCTTCAGCAACAACGGTTTCGACCGCACCACCTTGCGCCAGGTGGCCGACAGCGCAGGCGTCGACCCCGCACTGATCAGCCACTACTTCGGCAACAAGCGCGGGCTGTTCGTGGCCGCCGTCGAGTTCCCCTCCGACCCTGCGGCCGTGCTCGAACCGGTGCGCACCTGCCCGCTCGACGAGCTCGCCGCCACGACGCTGCGCCAGATCCTGCAGGTGTGGGCGTCACCGGCCGGCCCGAGCGTGATCGCCCGGTTTCGGCAGGCCCTCACCGGCGGCGAGGACGAACTCGTGCGCGACCTGCTGACCAGCGTGATCCTGGCACCGATCCGCGAGCGCCTGCGCGGCACCGGCGACGATCTCGACCTGCGCCTCACCCTGTTCGCCAGCCAGGTCGCCGGCCTGCTCGTGACGCGCGAGATCCTCGCGCTCCCCCCGCTGCGCGCGGCGGACATCGACGCCCTCGTCGCCGCGGTCGCACCGAACCTGCAGCGCTACCTCACCGGCGCCATTACGCAGTGATCGGTCAGTCGGACGTCGCGGTGCCGGACGGCGCTGCCGCCGTGCCGGTCGGTGCTGCCGGGGTCGACGCCGGTGACGAGGACGCCGACGGTGACGCACTTGACGAGGCACTCGGCGATGTCGACGCCGACGACTTCGCCGCATTGAGCTTGACCACCCGGTCGAGCGCCGCCTTCATCTCGTTCATCGCCTTCTGGTAGCCGCCCAGGTCGCCCTTCTTCAGGGCGTCCTGGCCGCGCGTCCAGGCGGCACCGGCGTCCGACAGCGCCTTCTCGACGGTGTCCTGATCACCTGGTTTCGGCTCGGTCGTACCACCGTCCGATTCGCTGGCACCGAACAGGTCGTCGAGCGCGTTCTCCAGGGTCACACCCCAGGCGAGCTTCTCACCGAACTGCACCACGACCGCGCGTTGCAGCGGGAATCCCGTTGTGCCCGAAGCCTTCACGTAGATCGGCTGCACATAGAGCAGTCCGCCGGCCAGCGGCAGGGTCAGCAGGTTGCCCCGTTGCAGTCGGTCGCCGTTCGCCTGCATGAACACCGACAGTGTCTGCGGGAAGGTCGTCGAGGAGTCGTTGGAGGTGTTGACGTCGTTCTGGAACTGCGCCGGGCCCTTGATCGTGACGTTGCGCGGCATCGTCCAGAGGCGCAGCGTGCCGTACGACCCGTTCGGTTTGCCCGGGGCCGGCGTCGCATCGGAGTCGACCGACAGATAGGCCGCGAGGTTCTGGCGGCCGCGGCCGAGCGGGATGTAGGACGACGTGAGCGAGTAGGTCGGGGTGGTCACTCCCGGCATCGCGATCGACAGGTAATACGGCGGCTGCTGGCCGCTGCCCGCGCGGGTCGTGTCGGCCGGCACCTGCCAGAAGTCGGTGCCACTGAAGAAGGTGGCCGGGTCGGACACGTGGTACTTCGCGAGGATCTCCCGTTGCACCTTGAAGAGGTCCTCGGGGTAGCGCACGTGCGCGCGTACTTCGGCCGACATCTTCGACACCGGCAACACCGTGCCGCCGAACGCCTTGCGCCAGGTGGTCAGCACCGGGTCGGAGGCGTCCCACGCGTACAACTTCACGCTGCCGTCGTAGGCGTCGACGGTCGCCTTGACCGAGTTGCGGATGTAGTTGATCGAGCCGGCCTTGATCGACTGCACGTTGGAGGCGTTCGTGGTGATGGAGTCCTCGGTGGACGCGTCGAGCGAGGACATCTGCGAGTAGGGGTACCGCGAGCTGGTGGTGTAACCGTCGATGACCCACTGGATGCGGCCGTCGGCCACGATCGGGTACGGGTCGCCGTCGACCGTCAGCCAGGGCGCGACCTTCTTCACCCGGTCGGCCGGGTTGCGCACGTCGAGGATGCGCGACTGCTCGTTGATGCTGTCTGAGAACAGGAAGTTGTACTCCTGGTACTTCACCGCATAGGCCAACTTGCGGAGGACCCCACCGAGCGCCACTCCGCCGTTGCCGGTGTAGGTGGTGCGCCGCTCACCGCCGGTGCCCGAGTCGGGATAGTCGAGCTCGGCCGGAGCCGCACCGCGCTCGGCTCCGACGATGGAGTAGGACGGGCTCATCTCGCCGAAGTAGACGCGCGGCTCGAAGGTGCCGATCTTGCTGGTCTGCGGCATCGCCGACGCCACCCAGTTGGGTTGCCCCTCCGGGCCGCGCTGGTTGCCGTAGGCACCGACCACGCCGTAGCCGTGGGTGTAGACCGTGTGCTGGTTGACCCAGTTGCGCTGCCCGGTCGGCACCCCGCTCAGGTCGAGTTCGCGCACGCCGACGACGACGTCGGTCTCCTTGCCGTCGACCTTGTACCGGTCGACGTCCAACACGTCGGCGAACTGGTAGTACTGCTTCTGTCCCTCGTAGTTCCGGAATGTCGGCGAGATGATGTAGGGGTCGACCAACCGGATGCCGGGAATCGCGGCGGCGTCCTTGCGCCGCTCCGCCGGTTTGGCGTCGGTCTCCGGCGCGGTGTTGGTGGCGAGCAGATTCGTGAGTCCGTACGCCTGTTTCGTCGCCGCGATGTTGTGGGCGATGTACGGCGCCTCCAACGCGCGCGCGTTCGGGTTGACCTTGAAGTTGGCGATGATGGTCGGGTAGATGCCCGACAGTGCCAGCGTCAGCACCACCATCGACGCAATGCCGATGACCGGCAACCGCCAGGTGCGGGTCCAGATCGTCGCGATGAACAGGCCCGCGCACAGCACGGCGGCAACGGCGAGCACCGCCTTCGTGGGGATCTGCACGTGATCGGCGGTGTAGTCGATGCCCGTGATGAGCCGCGAGTCCTTGGTGGTCAACGCGTAGCGGTCGAGCCAGTAGGCGACGGCGCGCACGAGCACCAACACGCCACCGATGATCGACAGCTGCACCCGGGCGGCGCTGGTGAACTTCGAGCCGGGTTCACGAGTGAGCGAGATGCCGCCGTAGATGTAGTGGACGACCGCCGACGCGACGAGCGCGAACAACACCGCCATCGTGAGCATCGCGGTGACCAGCTGCCACCACGGCAGCGAGAAGACGAAGAAGCCGATGTCCTTGCCGAACTTCGGGTCTTTGACACCGAAGTCGACGCCGTTCCACCAAAGCGTGAACACCTTCCACTGACTGCCGGCGACCGCGCCACCGAACAGACCGAGCAGCAGCGGGATGCCACCGAAGGCGAAGGTGCGCGCCGGCTCCACCATGGCGCGGTAACGTTCCATCGCGTCGGGCTCGAGGGTGCCCGGCGGCAGGAACGGACGCTGCCGGTAGGCCAACCGGATCGCCAGCCACACCGGCGCGGCGGTGAGCAGGAAACCGCCCACGAACATCCCGATCTTGGTGAGCAGTTCGTTGCGGAAGACGTTGCCGTAACCGATCGCGTCGAACCACAGCTTCTCGGTCCACAACCGGGCCCCGAGACGGATGCCGAGGTAGGCGGCGACCAGCACGGCGGCAAGGATCAACCACTTGCTGCCGGTGTTGAAACCACGCAGCCGACCGCGGCCCCGCGGCGTGCTGGGGCGCTCGTCACCTGGGGTGTCGTCGGCCGAACTCACCTGTACCTCCGTCGGGCTCGCGCCTGTGCGTCTGCCCAGACCCTAACCCGGCGCGCCGCCGTCTGTTCCCCCCGGTCGCCATACCTGTGGGACGGCTGTCAGCCGGTGGTGGGTTGGGGACGGTCGGTGCCGTGCGCGACGATGGGGCCATGAGCTCCCAGCAGGAACCCGTCGCCAAGCCCGTCCTCAGCCCGCTGGGTGAGTGCGCCGTCGACACCGAACGTCATGTCGCGGCCGGCGGCTGGGACCAGCCGCCGCGGCTGTTCGCGCTCGCCACCAACTCCGCGCTGCTCGCCGGCGAACCGGCGCTGGCCGACCAACTGCACGGCGCCGAACCGTCGGGTATCAGCGCGATCGAGCAGGAGGGCATGCCGCGCACCTCCTCGATCGAGTCGATGCTCGGCCGTCTCGCCTGGCCCGCCGAGGTCGAGGGCGTGCTGCTCGCGATCGAACGCATCGTCGTGCCCCCGGAGGCCGAGAACGACCTCCCCGACAGCCCCGAGCAGGCCGCCGAGGTGCTGGCCGCGCACCCCGACCGGCGCGACGTCCGGTTGGTGGTGGCGGTGCTGCGCGACGGCGAGCAGATCTGCCTGCTGCGGCAGCGCGAGTACGACGAGGACGACAAGGTGGCCGTCGGCCAGGACATCGCGCCCGGCCTGGTGGCCGCGCTCAAGGCGAGCCTGGAGGACTGACTCAGTTCGTCGGCGAGCAGGACGGCAGGCCGCTGGTCTGCCCGGCGGCGATCCTCGGCATCACCGCGAGCGCCTCGGCGAAGGTCGACACCTTCACGACCGTCATGCCCTTCGGCTCGTGGCCGACGACCTCGCCGCAGTCGGACGCGGGGGCAAGGAAGTAGGTGGCGCCGGCGTTCTTGGCGCCCACCATCTTGTGCTGCACTCCCCCGATCGGCCCGACCTCACCGAGTTCGTTCATCGTGCCGGTGCCGGCCACCTTCTTGCCGCCGGTCAACGCGCCGGGCGTGATCTTGTCGTAGATCGCGAGCGTGAACATCATTCCCGCGGACGGACCGCCGACGTTACCGGCGTTGACCTTCACCTCGAACGGCATCGTGTACTCGGGGTTGAGCCCGATGCCGAAGATCGCCCGCCCGTCCTGCGCCCCGGTGCGTGCCTGCACCGTCATCGTCCTGCCGGCGCGCTTGAGCTCGACCGGCACGGTCGCGCCCGCCTTCACGGTGCCCATCGCGGCGTGCACGGAGGCGAGGTCGGTCACCTGCTTGCCGTTGACCTTGATCAGTTCGTCGTTGACCTTCAGGGCGTCGCCGGCCGGGGCCTTCTCGGCCACGGCGCCGACCAACACCTTCTCCGGCACCTTGTATCCGGCGGCCCGCATCGCCACCACTTCGGCCGTCTCCTGCGAGTCGGTCATGTCGGCGGCGTTCTGCTGCTTGATCTGGTCGCCCGAGACGTTCTTGGGGAACCACATCTCCTCGGGTTCGATCTCGGCGTTCTTGTCCAGGAACTTCGCCTGCAGGTACTCCAACACCGACACCGGATAGTTGGGGCCACCGGCGATCGACACCGTGGTGAAGTCGAGCGCACCCGACGTGGGGTAGGTCTGCGCGCCGACGATCGAGATGACCTCCTTGCCGTCGACCTTGCCGAGCGTGTCGGTCGCCGGGCCGGGACGCAGAATGGCGACCGGCACCTTGATCACCGACATCAGGGCGATCGCGACCACCAGGACGGCGGTCAGCACCACCAGGACGAGGTTGCGCCGGGACATCGACGGACGGCGGGCAGCGACGGTGGCGTTGCTGCCGTAACTGCCGTAGGCGCCCTCGGAGGGGCTGCCGGGGTTGTTCTCGGGAAAGCTCACAGTCCGACCCACTCGTCGCTGCCGTCGGCGAAACTCTGGTGCTTCCAGATCGGCACCCGCACCTTCAGGTCGTCGATCAGCCGGTGACAGGCGTCCAGTGCCGGGCCGCGGTGTGGGGCGCTGACGGCGACGACCACCGCGACGTCACCGACCTCGAGCGCGCCGACGCGATGCACCGCCGCCACCTTGGTGATGCCCTCGTCGAGCACTGCGGACGCCACCTTGCGCAGTTCGTCGATCGCGCTCGGGTGGGCGCTGTACTCCAGTCCGCGTACGTCTTTGGCGTGATCGTGGTCGCGCACGACCCCCACGAACAACCCGACTCCCCCGGCCTGCGGGTCGGAGACCGCCGCGAGCACCTCGTCGACCGACAGCGGTTCGTCGCGGATGTCGGCCAGGGTGATCCGTGGGTCGGTCATCGACTCACCTTTCGAACTTCGGCAGCAGTGCTGGGCACGGTCTCGACGTAGCGTAGGCATGTGGACCTGTGCGAACGAACTCGCCGTCCCGCAACAGTCACCGGGCGAGCAGAATGGGTGATGTCGGGAACGATTGACGCCCCGACATGGTTGACCCGAACAGTGACAGATGTCCGACCGATGTCCACCGCTCAGGCGAAGGAACCGTGATGAACCCCGAAGAGCGCCCCGACGACGTTCCCGACCTCAACGAACTGCTGAAACACCTCATGGGTGGCGGTGACGACATGCGGGAAGCGTTGTCCGAGATGGGCCTGGGCAATATCGACCCCGCGATGTTCGCGCAGATGCAGCAGCAGGTCGCGGCGATGATGGCCGCGCCGTCCGACGGCAGCTTCAACATCGAGGCCGCCCGCGACGTCGCGCGACGCACGGTCTCGACCGCCGGCGACCCGAGCATCGGTCCGTCGACCGCGAGGGACGTCGACCAGGTCGTGATGGTCGCCGGGCTGTGGCTCGATCAGGTCACCAACTTCGCCGGCACCGGCGCCGGCAAGGCGTGGAGCCGCTCGGAATGGGTCGAAGCGACGATGCCGACCTGGCGCCGGCTGGTCGAACCCATCTCCGACGCCGTCAACGCCGCCGTGATGCGGGCTATGCGCGAGCAGATGGGGCAGCTCGGCGCCGAGCAGCTCGACATGCCGCCGCAGATGCTCGGGCAGCTCGAGCCGATGCTCGGACGGATGAGCAGCGCGGTGTTCTCGATGCAACTCGGCCAGGCGGTCGGCACCCTCGCCGGCGAGTTGGTCACCGGCACCGAGGTCGGCCTGCCGCTCGTCGAGGGCAACCCCGTCGTGATCATGCCGACGAACGTCGCGAAGTTCGCCGAGGGCCTCGACATGGACGCCGGCGAACTGCACCTCTACCTCGCGGTGCGGGAGGCAGCCCGCACCCGGTTGTTCCAGAACGTGCCGTGGCTCGGCCCCGCCCTCATCGCCGCGGTGCAGTCGTACGCCGCCGACATCTCGATCGACACCGACGCGATCGAGGAGGCCATGCGCAACGCCGACATGCAAGACCCCTCCGGTCTGCAGGAAGCGATCTCCGGGTCGATCTTCCGACCCGAACCCAGCGAGGCCCAGAAGCGCACGCTCGCCCACCTCGAGACGCTGTTGGCGCTCGTCGAGGGTTGGGTCGACGTCGTGAGTGACCGGGCCGTGCGCCCGCACCTGCCCCACGCCGACAAGCTCGCCGAGATCGTGCGTCGGCGCCGCGCCACCGGCGGCCCGGCGGAGAAGGTGTTCGCCAGCCTCGTCGGCCTCGAACTGCGACCGCGCCGGATGCGCGACGCGGCGAATCTGTTCGCGGTGCTGGAGGATGCCAAGGGCGCCGAGGGCCGCGACGCGGCATGGAAGCACCCCGACTTCGCGCCCGGCGCGAACGACCTCGACGACCCGATGGGTTACCTCGAGGGTGGGCAGCGCTCGATCGAGGAACCGGCCGGCGACGCACGGACCGACGCGATGGACGACGCCCTCGCGGCCCTGCTCGCGCAGGGGCGCGAGGAGATGGAGTCGGAGCGCAAGAGCGACACACCGGAGGCAGCCGCCGACGAGTCGCCCGAGTCCGACAACGAGTCCGACAACGGCTCCGGCGACTCCGGCGACCCGAAGGAATGACGTTCGCCGACCTGCAGCGCGACGCGCACCGGGTGCTGTCCGACTGGCAGGCGCCGGACGCCGCCCAGGAGGCGGTGCGCCGGGAGTACCTCGACCACCTGTCGGCGCACGCCGATGCGGTCAGCCGGGACGGCGTCCCGCACCACCTGACCAGCGGCGGGTTCGTGTTCGATCCCACCCTCGAACAAGTGGCGCTGGTGCTGCACACGAAGGCTCAGCTGTGGCTGCAACCGGGCGGACACTTCGAGCAGACGGACGCCACGGTGGTCGACGCCGCGCTGCGCGAGATCCGTGAGGAGACCGGTCTGCCGGTGCGTGCCGAGCAGGCGGTCGTCGTCGACCTGCACCACCACGACCTGTCGGCCGCCTTCGGCCGATGCCGCTCGCACCGGGACATCAGGGTGGCGGTCGTGCTCGACGAACCGGCCGAGGTGGTGTGTTCGCAGGAGTCGGACCGTGCCGCCTGGTGGCCGGTGGACGCACTGCCATCCCCGACCGATCCCGACCTGCCGGCGACGGTCAGTCGGGTGCGTGACCAGCTGCGGGCGGCATCCCCTCGTCGGGCAGGTCGTCCAACGGAATCGGCGGCAGCCCCGAACCGAAGCTGACCCCGGCCAGGAACGCCTCGGCCTTCTCCCCCTGCGGATAACGCGCTGTCATCGCCTTGAACCCCGGGCCGTGGTCGGCGTGCAGCAGGTGGGTGAGTTCGTGCACCAGCACGTAGTCGATGACGTACTGCGGCATCTTCTGCAACCGGTCGGACAACCGAATCTGGCCGGTGGTCGTGGTGCACGAACCCCACCGGCGATTCTGGTTGCCCACCCAACGCACCGAGGCCGGTGTGGCCCTGCCGTCGAGGTAACGCCGGGACAGCAGCAGCGAACGCTCCATCAGTTGCTCGTCGGACGGACCGCTGCGCTGTTGTTTGGCCATCACCCGACGCACCAGACCGGGCACCATGCGGTCGAGCTCGGACTTGGAGATGGCGGCCGGCACCCGCACCACGACCCGCCCCTCGACCAGGCTGGCCGACAGGGTGCTGCGTCGTTTGGCCGACCTGACGATCTCGACCTCGGGCGTCTTGTCCATACCGAGCAACCTACGTCCGCGCGCCGACAACCCGCGACCCGCACGCCTCGTGCCCGCGGGATCTGTGGAGGGGCCGCGCACCGACCGCGGGCTGTGGACGGACGCCTGTGGAGAACTCAGGGGCCACCGACCAGAGCTCTGGCACGCTGACCCGACACCAGCCGGCCACCACCCCCGCCCGTGGCCCTGTCGGAATCGGAGGAACGGATGTCGCACCCACCGTCGACGTCGCGCCAGATGCCACCCGGACTGCCGGAATCGTTGTGGCCCAACCGTTCTCGCGCCCTGCGCTACGACGACGAGCACATTCTCGTCGGGCTCGGCTGCCGCGAGCCGCAACTGGTGGGCCCGCTGCGCGAACCTGTGCTGCGCGAACTCATCGGACTCGGCGCACTCACCCGCAACCAGTGGATGACCGCCGTCCGCCGCATCGACCCGCGGGTCACCGCGGCTTTGCACCGTGCGGTGACGGCGACGATGCCGACCGACCTCGGCGGGCTGTCGTTCGAGGTGCACGGCGTGGGGCCGGTCGCGACCGCCATCGGCGAGCTGCTCCCCCGGCTCGGTGCCACACCCTCTCCCGGCACGGCGCAACTCGCGGTGACGGTCGGTGCACCCGGGGCCCGGCTCGGCACCGCCGAACTGCGGCTGGTCGTCGAATTGGGCTGCGATCAGGTGGTCGTCGGCCCCCTGCTGCGAGCCGGCGCCGGTCCGTGCGAGCACTGCCTCAACCTGCGCCGTCAGGACGCCGATCGACGGTGGGCCTCGGTCTGGCCGCAGGTGCTCGGCACCGGCTTGCACGACGACGAGCCCTCCACTGCAGGCGAACTCGCGTACATCGCGGTCGGGTTGGTCGGCCTCGTCGCCCGGGGAGTCGTGGCCGGCCGTCCCCTGCCCGTCGGTGCGGCGATGTCGATCGGCAGTCCGGACGGAACACTGCGTCATCATCTGTGGCCGGCCCACCCGCGCTGTGACTGTCAACTCGCCGATCGGGCGACCGCCTGACCCGAGCACAACCGCCCGTCGGTCAGAATGGAGTCATGACGGAGATTCCGCGCAAGGCCGTCGTGCGAACCGCACGCCTGGCATCGCTACCGCTCGGCATGGGTGCCCGAGCGGCGATCGGACTGGGACGTCGGGTGGGCGGCGCGCCCGCCGAGGCGGTCACCGCCAAGCTGCAGGAACAGACTGCCGCCCAGCTGTTCAAGGTGCTCGGCGAGCTCAAGGGCGGCGCGATGAAGTTCGGGCAGGCACTGTCGGTGTTCGAGGCGGCCCTGCCCGAGGAACTCGCCGCGCCCTACCGCAGCATGCTCACCAAACTTCAGGACTCCGCGCCGGCGATGCCGAAGGAATCGGTGCGCAAGGTGCTGCGCGAACAACTCGGCACCGGCTGGCGCAGCCGGTTCCAGGCCTTCGACGAAGACCCGGTCGCGTCGGCATCGATCGGCCAGGTGCACCGCGCGATCTGGAAGGACGGCCGCGAGGTCGCCGTGAAGATCCAGTACCCCGGTGCGGCCGAGGCGATGCTGTCCGACCTCAATCAGTTGGCCCGGGTCATGCGGGTTTCGACGTCCTGGGTGCCGGGGCTCGACGTGGTGCCCATCCTCGACGAGTTGCGTGCACGGATGAGCGAGGAGACCGACTACCGCCTCGAGTCGGTGATGCAGGAGCAGTTCGTCGATGCCTACGAGGGCGTCGATCACTTCGCGCTGCCCGGGGTGGTCTACGCGACCGATCTGGTGCTGGTCACCGATTGGATCGAGGGTCAACCGTTGTCGCGGATCATCGCCGACGGCAGCACCGAGGAGCGCGACCTCGCCTCCCGCCGCTATCTGGAGTTCCTGCTCGGCGGGCCGCAACAGGCCGGCCTGCTGCACGCCGACCCGCACCCGGGCAACTTCCGGTTGCTCGACGACGGCCGGCTCGGTGTGCTCGACTTCGGCGCCGTCAACCGGCTGCCCGACGGACTGCCGCCGGTGCTCGGCGAACTCGCCTCACTCGCGCTCGCGGACGACGCCGAGGGACTGCTCGAACTCCTGCGCGATGCGGGATTCGTGAAGTCGTCGATCTCGATCGACGCCGACCGCCTGCTCGACTATCTCGGAGTGTTCATCGAACCGCTGCGCACTGAGGAATTCGAGTTCAGCCGCGAGTGGCTGCGGTCGGTCTTCGCCTACATCAACGACCCCCGCAGCTCGCAGTTCACCGTCGGCCTGCGTCTCAACCTGCCGCCGGAGTTCCTGCTGATCCACCGCACCTGGCTGGGCGGCATCGCGGTGCTGTGCCAGATCGGCGGCACCGTGCCGGCGCGTGAGATCTTCGAGGACAACGTGCCCGGAGCCAAGTTCCCCGCCCTCTGAACCGCGGGACGAGCACCGCCACGCCGAAGCACCGAAAACGGAACGACGCAGCGAAGAGGTGGTGGGCGCGGTGCGTCCCCCGAGGGCGCACCACACTCATCACCCCTCCGCTGCGTCGGACGGTCACCTGGCCCTGCGATCGGTGATCGGATCGGCGATCCGATCGGTGTTCCCAGCGACCGCAGGAACCACGGCGACCCGGTGTGAGCTCTTGCATCGTTCGACCGTTGATCACGGGTCTACGCCGCGATCTCGGTCTTGCGCGGACGGCCACGCGGCCGCTTGCGCGCAATGACGACTCCGGCCTGGAAGAGTTCACCGCCCCAGACGCCCCAGGGCTCCTCGCGCTCGAGGGCGCCGGCGAGGCATTCCCGCTGCAGCGGGCAGGTGCCGCACAGCGACTTGGCGTACTCGACGTCGTCGGGGCGCTCGGCGAACCACATCTCCGGGTCGTTGACCTGGCAGGGCAGTTCGGCACCGGCCTCGTCGGCGGCGAAGCCGAGGTCGATCAGGGCACGAAGCCCCAGTTCTGCTGTTTCGAACATGTCTTGTCTTTCGTGGTCGTGTCTGTCGATCCGCGGAAAACACGAAGGCCGCGGACCCTGTCGTGGGTTCCGCGGCCTGAAAGAGGACCGTCGATCTTGGTCAGATCAGATCGGTGACCTCCCAGCCGCGGAAGGGGCGACATCGGTGGCGAAGAAGGAAGCGTCGACGCCCGCGATGCGCTCGCGCACGATCTCGACGGCCAGGTAACCGGGCACACTGCTCCCCTGAGCCGGAGCGTTGAACGCAGCGAGGGTGGGCATGGTCGAGGGCGCGAAGCGCTTCGGAACGAGAACGTCCGTGCTCCTGCACAAGGTCTTGGTCTCCATCAGGCCAACCCTCCTCTCGACTCTTCACCGGCCCCGGCACGACCACGAAGGACGACCGGGCTGAACATCATTCAGGCTACGGCGCTGCACACCGGCGCGGCAAATTATTATTGCCGAATTTTTCGACGTTGGTACTTCTAGACCGATTCCGTTGCAGCACAAGCGATTTCAACCATGGAGTCCACGGACTCTCCCCGCAACACGCCCAGCACCGCCGGCCCGTAGGCCGCCAACTTGCGCGCGCCCACCCCGGAAATGCCGGCCAGCCCACGCTCGTCGACCGGGCCGCGCTCGGCGATGGCGATCAGCGTGGCGTCGGTGAACACCACGAAGGCGGGCACTCGCTGCCGGTCGGCCACCGCCTTGCGCCAGCCGCGCAACGCTTCGAAGGTCTGCTCGTCGTAGGTCGGCGGACAGTCGGCGCAGCGGCCGATCTTGCGCTCGGCGGCGGTGTAGAGGTCTTTGCCGCAGCCACGGCACCGCACCGCTCGCGCCTGCTGCACCTTCTTGCCGCGCTGCCCGGCCGGACGGCGTGGAGCCACCCCGTCGAGAATGCCGTCGGCCGCGTTGAGGAAACGCGACACCGATCGACTGGCCTTGCCGCCGGGCTGTCGGGCGGCCGCCCAGGTGAGCAGGAGGTTTTTGCGTGCTCGGGTGAGGCCGACGTACGTCAGTCGGCGCTCTTCCTCGATCGCCTCGGGGCCCTCGGCGTGCGACAGCGGCAGGAGCCCGTCGGAGCAGCCGGCGAGCACGACGGCATCCCACTCCAACCCCTTCGCGGCGTGCAGCGAGGCGAGCGTGACGCCCTCGACCGCCGGTGCGTGCTGCTCGGCCATGCGGCGTTCGAGTTCACGCACGACGTCGGGCAGGCGCGCCTCGGGTTGCGCCGCCACCAGGTCGTCGGCGACGGTCGCGAGCGCCTCCAGCGACTGCCACCTGTCGAGCAACGCACCGCCGGCGGGGCGTTGGGGTGACCAGCCGGCGCCGGTGATGACGTCGCGCACCAGGGCACCCAGCGGGGCCGAGCCGTCGTCGGACCGGGCCGCACCGCGCAGCAGGAGTACGGCCTGGCGCACCTCCTGGCGGCGGAAGAAACGCTCTCCCCCGCGCACCAGATAGTTGATGCCGGCTTCGGACAGCGCCTGCTCGATCGGTTCGGACTGCGCGTTGATGCGGTAGAGCACCGCGATCTCACGTGCCGGAACCCCTTGGGAGAGAAGGCCTTTGACCTGCTCGGCGATGCCGGCGGCCTCGGCGACGTCGTCGGAGTACTGCAGCAGGCGCACCGGAGCACCCGCCTCCCGCTGCGCCTGCAGGCGGGCATAACCGCCGCCCGGCGCCGCGCCGAGCACCGCATTGGCGAGCTCGAGCACCTGGGGCGTCGACCGGTAGTTGCGCACCAGGCGGACGGTGGTGGCGTCCTTGTGCTTGCCGGCGAACTCGCGCAGGTGGCGCGGCGAGGCTCCGGTGAAGGAGTAGATGGTCTGGGCCGGGTCGCCCACGACGCAGACGTCGCTGCGGTCGCCGAGCCAGAGGTCGAGCAGGGTCTGCTGCACCTGGTTGACGTCCTGGTATTCGTCGACCACGAAATGGCGGTACTGCTCTCGGACGGTGCGGGCGACGTCGTCGCGCTCGACGAGGAAGCCCGCCATGAGCAGCAGGACGTCCTCGAAGTCGATGACGTGGCGCGCGGCCTTGACCTCTTCGTAGGTCGCCCACAGCCGCGACATCGCGGTGTGGTCGAGATCGGCGACCCGTCGACCGGCGCGCGCCGCCTGCGTCGGATAGCTCTCCGGGGTGAGCATGCCGACCTTCGCCCATTCGATCTCGGAGGCGATGTCGCGGATCGCGACCCGGTCGAGCTCGAGCCGCAACCGGGCACCGGCCTCACCGATCGCGGGAGCCTTGTGTCCCATGATCTCCGGCGGAGCGCCACCGATGACCTTGGGCCAGAAGAACCCGAGTTGTTTCAGGGCGGCCGCGTGGAAGGTGCGGGCCTGCACCACCGGCAGCCCCAGCCCGCGCAGGCGGGTGCGCATCTCGCCGGCGGCACGTGCGGTGAAGGTGACGGCGAGCACCCGTTGCGGCTGGTAGGCACCGGCATGCACGCCGTAGGCGATGCGGTGGGTGATCGCCCGCGTCTTGCCCGTGCCGGCACCGGCCAGCACGCACATCGGGCCGATCGGGTTGGACGCGACCTGAAGTTGTTCGGGGTCGAGCCCGGCGAGCACCTCGTCGGGCGTCACCACTGATCTCCCGGCTGCGACGGCAACTCGGCGCCGAACCAGCGCTCGATGAGGTGGCGGGCGATCGACAGGCGCGGCGGCACCGTGACCGTGCCCGTCTCGAGGTCGGTCGACAACTGCTCACGGGTGAACCAGCGGGCGTGCCGGATCTCCTCGGGATCGAGGCGCAGTTCGGTGTCGGCGGTGCGCGCCGTGTAACCGATCATCAACGATGCCGGCATCGGCCACGGCTGGTTGCCGACGTACTCGACCTGCTCGATGCCAAGACCCACTTCCTCCATCACCTCCCGTGCCACGGCGGCCTCCATCGACTCGCCCGGCTCGAGGAAACCAGCCAGCACCGACAACCCGGTGGGCACCGCGAAACGGGTGCCCTGCGCGAGCAACAGGCGGTCGTCGGGGTCGGTGACGGACATGATCACGGCGGCATCGGTGCGCGGAAACTGCTGGTGCGCCGACGCACAGACCATCACCCAGCCGGCTTGTCCGAGCTCGACGGGCTGCCCGCAACGCGGGCAGAAGTGTTGTCCGGCAATCCAGTTCGCCATCGCCACCGAAACGGTCGCGATGCCCAGGTCGTCGACCGGTAGCACCGCGGCGAGCGATCGCAGGCTGCGATGGCTGCGATCGCGCTGGCGCTGCAGATCGGCCGGGTCGGTGCTGCCCCGATCGGCCGGTTGGTCTTCGGGCTGGTCGAAGACGGCCAGGTAGCTGGCGCCGTCCTGGCGGCCGAGGTAGGTCGCCTTGCGGCCCGCGTCGTCCGGCTCAGGTGCCCGGAAGCGCAACCGCACCGCGCCGTCGGCGGTGTCGACCGGCATCCGCTCCCCGCGCAGGTGCAGCACCTTGGTGCTCGGGTCGGCGAGCAGGTCGGGCACGAGTCGCGGGTCGGAGCGGCGCAGCCCGTCGCGGTCGAGCAGGCTGTGCGACAGCATCAGCTTGCCGGCGCCCGCGGGTGCAGACGAAGGTGCGGAGGAAGGAGTTCGGGACGAATCGGCCACGGCTCCCAGGCTAGGCGACCGGTTCCGCGTACCGTGAGGCCGTGCTCCGCAGTCCCGAAGTCCTGGCCGCCCTGGCCGACGCCGCCCTCCCGCGCCTGCTGCCCAGGTCGGTGGCCGCACTACCCACCCGGGTCACCGACAAGTTCCAGCAGGCGCTGATCGAGGGCGCCGACGGTGCGGCCTGGACGGTGCGCCTGTCCCGATCCCCCGCCGCCGGAGCCGCCGCGGAGCAGGCCGACGCGTTCGCCCGGCTGCTCGCCAAGCGGGTGCCGTTCGCGGTGCCGATCGCCGAGGGCCGGATGACGCTCGCCGACCGCAACCTGGTCACCGTGCAACCGCGGTTGCCGGGCGACCCGATGGTGTGGCGCGGTCTCACCGCCGGCAGCGCCGAGGCCACCGGAGTCGGGCGCGCGCTCGCCGCCCTGCACGACGTCGACCCCCGGCTCGCCGACGAGGTCGGCGCGCCGTCGTACGACGCCGACGGCTACCGCTCGCGCCGGCTGGCCGTGCTCGACCGGGCCGCCGGCACCGGACTCGTGCCCGCGGCGCTGCTCGCCCGCTGGGAGCGCGCCCTCGAGGAAGTCTCCCTCTGGCGCTTCCCGACCTGCGTGACCCACGGCCCACTGGAGGGCCATGACGTGTTCTGGAACGGCCACGTCAGCGCGATCTCGTCGTGGGAGAACGCGAGCGTCAGCGATCCCGCCGACGACTTCGCCGCGCTCTGGGTGCTCGCCGCACCGGAAGCCTTCGACACCGTGCTCGAGACCTACTCCGCGGCGCGCTCCGAGGCACCCGACAAGCACCTCGAACGTCGCATCCGGCTCAGCGCCGAACTGCAGCGGATCACCGTGCTGCTCGACGCCGTCACCGCCGACGACGAAGATCTGATCGACCGCCGCACCGCGGCGCTTCGCCGCCTCGGCGAGCAGACCGTCGACGACGAGTCGCTGATGCCCGCTGCCCCGCGCGTGCGTGTGTCGGCGGCGCAGCCGTCGGACGCCGACGAGCCGATCGACGACGCCGAGGACGACACCACCGACACCGATGACGACGCCGGCGCCACCGACGAGGTGCGCGACCACGAGTTCGACGAGGACGAGATAGACGACGAATTCGACGGTGCAGATGACGCAGAGGACGACGCTGACGACGAGTACGACCTCGACGCCGACGACACGATCGAGCTGAAGATCGACCGCCCCGACCGGCGCGACCAGTAGCGAGCCGGAACCCTCCGCCCGCGAACGCCCTACTCCTCCAACGGAATCGACGTGAGCATGCGGGCGATGGCTTCGTCGTCGGGCAACTCCGGTCGCACGGTCTCACCGGTCGCGGCGTAGTAGAAGGCCACCTTGACCCGCGCAGGGTCGATGCCACGCAGCCGCGCGTAGGCCAACCGATAGACCGCCAACTGCAGCACCCTGGCCGAGTCGCTGAGCCCGGACGGCGGTCGACCGGTCTTCCAGTCGACCACCAGGTAACCGTCGTCGTCCTCGAAGACCGCGTCGATGCGGCCACGCACCGATACTCCGGCCACCCAGGTCTCGATCGGCACCTCGATCGCGATCGGCGTCATCTGCGCCCATCGGGAGGCCAGGAAGTGCGCCTTCATCGTGTCGAGGTCGGCGTCGGGATCGGCATCGATGTCGGCGAAGCCGGGAAGTTCGTCGAGATCGACGAGCGAGGCCCGCGAGTAGTGCTCCTCGACCCAAGCGTGAAACGCGGTGCCCCGCCGCGCCGCCGAGGCGGGCGGTTTGGGCATCGGCCGCCGCAGATCGAGCGCGAACTGTTCCCGGTCGTGGGCCAGAGCCACCACCGACGAGGCCGACAGGTGCCGTGGCAGTCGGACGGTCGGCACCACCGGCCCGGTCGTGACCGCTCGCTCGTGCAACAGGTCTCGCAGTTCGCGCCGACGTCGTCGCTCCGTCTCGCTCCACGACCCCTCGACCTCGAGCGCGCCGAGCGGGTCGGCGGTCTCGACGGGTGCCAGCACCTGCAAGGCCGCCAGCACGTGCTTGCGGCCCTGCTCGAGCGCGTCCCGACGCCGGGCCAACGGGTCGTCGGGCCACTGCTGGGTGCGCCCGTCGATCAACCGGGGGTTGGCGGTGTCGGCGTCGGGTGTCACGGCGAACGGCTCGAACCGGGTGATTCCCGCGTCGACGACGTCGCTGAGGAACCGCGACGGCAAGCGGAACTTGCTGCCGGAGAACCACACCGATGAGGTCAACAGCATCTCGTGCTTCGCGCGGGTGAGGGCGACGTACGCGAGTCGACGCTCCTCGCGCAGACCGTGTTCGCCGGCAGCCACCCGAAAGCCGGCGAACTCGTCCCGCAGGTCGGCCAGATCACCGAGTTCGACGATCGGCAACGACGGCAGCCCGTCGGCATCTCCGCGCAGGTCGTACGGCACCCCGTCGAGGCCGACGGTCCACCCGCTGTCCTCGAGCACCCAGGTGCTGCGGTCGTCGGGATCGGACCCCTTGCCGATGCCCCAGCCGTCGGCCTCGTCGTTGTAGACGGGCGACTTGCGGTGGTCGGGGAAGATCGTCTCGGTCATGCCGGGGATCGCCACGTAGTCCCATTCCAGACCCTTCGCGGCGTGCACCGTCAGCACCTGGATGGCGGCGTCGGAGGATTCGATCTCGGCCTTGTCGAGGCCGCGCTCCTCGTCCTCGGCGGCATCGAGCCACGACAGAAATCCGCCGAGCGTCGGGCGGTCGGCCGATGCCGAGAACCGCGTCGCGACGTCGGCGAAGGCGTCGAGGTGCACCCGGGCGGCATCAGGGGTGACGCCCGGGCGGGACAGCACCTCGATGTCGAGACCGAGCGCGCGTTCGGCTTCTGCGGCGAGCTCGGCGAGCGGCAACCCGGCCAGTCGTCGCATCCGCCGGACAACCTCCGAAAGACCCGAAAGTCGCTCTCGCGCAATGTCGCTCAGTGGCGAACCTGCCGGGCCCGCCCACTGGGCCGGCGGCAGTTGATCGATGGCCTCGACCAACGACGGCCGGTCACGGGTGGCCGGCTCGCGGTCGGTCGCGGTGCGCTCGACGGGGGGCCGACTGTCGCGTTCGAGCTTGCGCGACCACGCGGCGAGCACGTCGAGGTCGGCCGCACCCAGCCGGATCAGAGGGCCGGTCAGCAATCGGATGAGACGGTCGCCGCGGGTGGGATCTTGCACGACCCAGAGCAGGCTCACCAGGTCGGCGACCTCGGGTGTCATCAGCAACCCGCCCACACCGACGACCTCGACCGGCAGGCCGGCCTGCTCGAGTGCGTCGATGAGCAACGGGAACAGCGACCGTTTGCGGCAGAGCACCGCGGCCGACGGAAGGTGGCCGTCGGTGCCGGGGTGCCAACGCTCGGCCAGCCACTGCGCGACGTGGGCCGCTTCGGCCTCGATGGTCTCCAACCGCGCGGCGAAAACCTCACCCGTCCCGGCCGCCGGGCTGGCCGCGAGCGCCGGGACGGCGACCGGGCTGCCCTCGCGCAGCGGCGCCGCGACGACATTGGCCGCGTCGAGGATCGTGCGGTCGTTGCGCCAACTGGTCGACAGCGGACGTACCGCGGCGCGACCCGACTCGTCGGCGAAGTGGTCGGGGTAGGAGCCGAGCGTCGTCGCGCTGGCACCGCGCCAGCCGTAGATCGACTGGTGCGGGTCGCCGACGGCGGTGACCCGCACCGGCTCGCCCGGTGCGACGAACAGGTGCTTGAGCAGTTGCAGCTGCGCTTCGCTGGTGTCCTGGAACTCATCCAGCAGCACCGCCTTGAACCGGCGACGTTCGAGCGCGCCGACGCCCGGGAACCGGCGGGCCAAGGTGGCCGCCAGGCCCATCTGGTCGGCGAAGTCGAGCGCCGACCGCGCATGCTTGAGCTGCCCGTAGCGCTCGACCATCGGCAGCACCGCGCGACGCGCCCGCAACGTCTGCAGCAGATCGCGATAGACGGGGTTCTTGTCCTTCTTCAGCCGGGCGGTCTCGTCGAGGTCACCCAGCCCGGCGATGAGCGCCTCGATCTCGGCGCGCACCTCCTCGGGGGTGAGGAGGTGCTCGGCCATCTCACCGGCGAGCGACACCACGGCGGAGATCACCGAGGCCGGCACCTTGTCGACGTCGTCCATCGGGCCGTCGTAGCCGTGCACGACCTCGGCGGCGTACTGCCACGACGCCGCCTCGGTGAGCATCCGGGCATCGGGCTCGATACCGAGGCGCAGACCCTGCTCGCGCACGAGCCGACCGGCGTAGGAGTGGTAGGTGAGCACCGTCGGGCTGTCGGACAACCCGAGTGTGCCGTCGGCGTCCTGCTCCGGCACCCACAGACCTGCCGAACGCAGCGCCCGCAGTTGCCGGGCCACCCGTTCGGCCAACTGACCGGCGGCCTTGCGGGTGAAGGTGAGCCCGAGCACCTGGTCGGGCTGGACGAACCCGTTGGCGACCAGCCAGACGACCCGGTTGGACATCGTCTCGGTCTTGCCCGAGCCGGCACCCGCGACGACGAGCATCGGCCGGTCGGGGTCTGCCTCGATGATCGCCCGCTGCTCGTCGGTCGGCGGGAAGAGCCCGAGTCGCTGCGCGATCGTGGCGGCGTCGTGGCGTGCGGTGTCGAGCACTAGAAAGACTCCCCTTCCGTGAGCACCGGGCAGGCCGACCGCACCGGGCAGGTGTTGCAGTGCTGGCCGGGGGTGGCGAGGAACTGCGCTGCGCCCATGCCCTCGGCGGTGCGATGCAGCAACTCGTCGGCCCACTGCGGATCGTCGGAGTCGGCCAGCGGTTGCTGGGACTGCAGCTTGTAGTCGTCGCGGTCGACGGGCTTGCCCGAGCCCTTGCCCACCTGCAACAGCGCAGCACCGGCACTGTGCTCGCCGTCGCCGAAAGCGCCGTGGTCGACCGCCCACTGGTAGGCGCCGAGCTGAGGGTGCTCGGCGAGTTCGGCGTTCGTCGGGGTGGAGCTGCCGGTCTTCAGGTCGATGATCCGCACCCCGAGCGTCTCGTGCCGCTCGATCCGGTCGACCTGCCCGCCGAGCTCGACGCGTCCGTCGGCCACCGAGAAGTCTTGTTCGATGCCCAAGACCTGCCAGCCGCCGGACGCCGCCTCGGCGACATAGCGGCGCACCCGCGCGAGCATGGCGGTCGCGAGCTCGAACTGTTTGCGTCCGACCCAGGAGTCACCCAGGCCGAGGCGTCCCCACCGGTCGACGAGCGCCTGCTGCATCCGGTCGGGGTCTTTGTCGGCGAACTCCGCGGCGATCTCGTGCACGAGCGTGCCGATATTGGCGGCTCCGACGTCGGGACCATCGCCGCCACGCGAGGTGAGGAACCAGTTGAGCCCGCAGGTGTTGAACGAGGCGACTTTCGAGGGTGACACCCGCACGGCCTGGTCGCTGCGCCGCACCGGCGTGGTCGAGGTGAGGTCGTGGAACGCCCACCACTGGTCGAGGTCGGCGCCGGCGACGTCGCGCCGGGCGAGTTCGGCGAGCAGGCCGGCCGCTGCCTGCGGATCGAGTGCATCGGCGGGCGTGACCTGCGATGGCACGAGCTCGCGCCGCAACTCGGCGACCATCGTGCGCAGGGTGAGCCCGCGGCCCACGTCGGTGTAGCGGCGGCCCTCGATCTCGTCGACCGGATCGACCAGGTCGAGGTAGGCGCTGGGTTGCTCCTCGTCGGATCGGACGGCGGTGATCAGCACCTGCTCGCTCGCCCTGGTGAGCGCCACCAGGAACTGCCGGGTCTCGTCGTAGCGCACCGCCGCCGCCTGCGACCGCAGGTCGTCGGGGCGGCCGGTGAGTGCGTCGACCAGGGCCTCCGATCCGAGCAGCGATCCACGCAGCCGCAGATCGGGCCACACGCCTTCCTGCACCCCGGCGAGCACCACGAACTGCCACTCCCGACCGGCGGCAGCCTGCGTGGTGAGCAGGGCGACGGCGTCGTCGGCCGGAGCCGACGAGGTCAGCCGGTCGCCGGCCACCTCCTGCTCGCGGACGTGCTCGAGGAAACCTCCCGGCGCGGCCCCCGGCAGCCGGTCGACGTAGGCGGTGGCCGCGCCGAAGAGCGCGACGACTGCGTCGAGATCGTGGTCGGCGCGGGCGCCCGCGGCTCCCCCGGCCATCGCCTGCCGCGACCACCCGGCGGCGACACCGGCGGCGTTCCACATCTGCCAGAGCACCGACTCCGCGCTCGCGCCGGGAGCCAGCCAGGCCGCCACGCCGGCGCGCAGCATGCCCGCGATGCGCAGCAACGGCGCCACCTCGGGCCCGAGGTCGCCGAGAAACTCGGGATGGTGCACCGCCTCGAGCAGGAGTTCGTCACTGGAGCGATCGCCGCCGGCGGCCAGCTCGGCCGCCCTCAGCACCCGACGCAGTCGACGGATCGTCAGCGAATCGGCTTGCACCAGTGGGGAACTCAGCACGTCGACGACCTCGTCGGCGGACCAGCTCGCGGGGCGGTCGGCCGCGCGCTCGCCCGCCACCTCGAACAATCGCAGCAACGGTCGCACGGCCGGCTCGTCACGCAGCGCGAGCACCGTCGGCGGCACCGCGACCGGCACACCGGATGTCTGCAGCACGCGACGCAGGGCCGAGATGCGCGACTGGCCACGGGTGATCACCGTCATCTGCGACCACGGAACGTGATGCTCGAGGTGGGCCCGGCGCAGCTCGGCGGCGATATGCGCCGACTCCTGGCTGACCGCGCGCAGCATCGCCACCCGCACCCGTCCGTCGCGGGCGGACGGCGTCGGCCGGCGGTGCTCGCTGCCGGCGGTTGCGCCGATGCGGGCCGTGACCCGCTCGGCGGCCTCGCGCACCAGCCGCGGGGTGCGGTGGGCGATGCCCAGGACGTGTCGCTGGGCGGAGGCCGCGTCGGCGAGGTCGACGAACAACCGCGGATCGGCGCCCCGGAAGGTCTGCACGGCGGCGTCGGGGTCGCCGATCAGCATGAGCCGCGTGTTCGGCCCCGCGAGCAGCCGCACGAGACGTGCCCCGGCCCGGGTGAGCTCCTGTGCGTCGTCGACCACGATGAGCCGCAACTCGTCGTGCAGCGCCGCGAGCTCCTCGGGGCGAGCCTCCAGCAGGTCGGCGGCACCGCCGATGATCCAGGCCGGGTCGTAGGCACCGGGCCGGGAAAGCGCTGTCACCTGGTCGTATTCGTCGAGCACTGCCGCCGCGGCGATCCACTCCGACCGTTCGTGCTCTTCACCGAGCAGCCGCAACCGATCGGCGTCGACGCCCCATTCGACGGCCCGCATCAGCAGATCGCGCAGCTCGTGCCGGAAGCCGCGGGTCTCCAGGGCCGCCGTGATGAAGTCGGGCCAACGCGGACCCGGCACCTCACCGGAGGCATGACCGGCGAGCAACTCCCGCAGGATGACGTCTTGCTCGGGGCCGGTGAGCAGACGGGGGGCTTCGCGCCCTTCCAGCGCGGCGATGCGCCGCAGGATGCCGAAACCCAACGCCTGCGGGGTGCGCGCGAGCGGCGCGCTCGCGGTGGCGGCCAACCGCGCGGCCGCCCGGTCGCGCAACGCGGCGGCACGCACCCGGGTCGGCGACAGGATGACGCAGGCATCGGGATCGAGGCCGGCCTCGTGCGCCGCCACCACAGCCTCCACCGCGACGAGACTCTTGCCGGTGCCGGGGGCACCCAACACCAACCGGCACGCCGCCGACGACTCGACCGCGGCCTGCTGGGACGCGTCGAGCACGGGTGCGGGCACGTCGTCGGGCGCGTGCCTGATCAGTTCGACCATGTGCCCATCACAGCAGCCGACACCGACAACCTCGACGACAACCTCGACGACAACCTGCCCGAGAACCCGCCGGACAACTTGGTCGGCAACCCACCCGCCGGCTCAACCGACCTGCAACGACGGGTCGACCGCGGCCGACCAGGCGAGGATTCCTCCGTCGAGCGACCGGGCCGCGATGCCCCGGTCGGCCAGCAACCGCACCGCCTCGGCCGATCGGGCTCCCGACCGACACATGAGCACCAGCGTCCGGTCGCCGCTCTCCCCCGACGCCGACACCGACCCCGACGCCGGCGGCACGGCACCCTTCCGTATGTCGTCGAGCGCCAACCACTCCGAGCCCTCGACGGCGGCCTCGTCGCGCTCGGCGGCGGTGCGCACGTCGATCAGTCGGATCCCGCCGGTGGCCCACGACGCGGCGGCCTCCACCACACCGATGAGCGGCACCGGTGCGGGTTCGTCCGGCGGCGTTTCGTCGCGGATGACGACCGGTTCGGCGTCCGGGCCGCACACCGGACACCGCGGATCTGCCGCGATCGGCAGCTGTGACCACTGGAACGCCAACGCGTCGAAGACCGCGAGGCGCCCGATCAGCGGCTGCCCGGCGCCGAGCACGAGTTTGAGCGCCTCGACCGCCTGAGCCGCGCCGAGCATGCCCGGCAGCACGCCCAACACTCCCGCGACGGCGCACGACGGCGCCGCGGACGGGTCGGGCGCGACCGGGAACAGGCAGCGCAGGCACGGGCCCTCGCCCGGCGACCACACCGTGAGCTGCCCGTCGAACTGGCTGATCGCGGCCCACACCAACGGCAGCCCGAGCAGCACGCAGGCGTCGTTGAGCAGGAACCGGGTGGCGAAGTTGTCGGTGGCGTCGACGACGACGTCCTGGTCGGCGCACAGCACCACCACATTGCTTGCGGCGAGCCGTTCGGGCACGGCCACCACCCGTACGTCGGGGTTGAGCGCCGCGACGGCGCGGGCGGCGGAATCGACCTTCGCCGAGCCGACGTCGGCGGTGCCGTGCACCACCTGCCGCTGCAGGTTGCTCAGCTCGACGCGGTCGTCGTCGACGACGGTGATGGTGCCGACGCCGGCCGCCGCGAGATACTGCAGCACCGGCGCCGCGAGGCCGCCGGCGCCCACCACCAGCACCCGCGCATCGAGCAGACGCCGTTGGCCGGCCGGGCCGACCTGGGCGAGTGAGAGGTGCCGTGCATAGCGCTCCAGTTGTTCGGGCCGCAGTGGCGCAGGCGCAACCGGCTCGCCGGGGGCTTCGACATCCATGACGTCAACCCTATGACTGTGCCTAAGATGGCGAACTGACCCGCGAGTAGAACTTGGAGGTAACCGTGGCCGACTCACTCGACACGGCCCGCGGTGGTCGGCTGCCCCGCTCGGCTCGACGCGCCCAGCTGATGGAGGCCGCCCAGTCGGTGTTCGTCGAGGCCGGCTACCACGGCGCCGCCATGGACGAGATCGCCGAGCGCGCTCACGTCAGCAAACCGGTGCTCTATCAGCACTTCCCCGGCAAACTCGACCTCTACCTCGCGCTGCTGGAGCATCACACCCGTGAGGTGCCCGAGTTGGTCAACGAGGCGCTGACCTCCACCGAGGAGAACAGCGACCGGGTCGCCGCCGCGATGAGCGCGTTCTTCAGGTTCGTCGAGCGCAAGGACGCCGCCTTCCGCATGGTCTTCGAGTCTGACCTCATCAACGAACCCGTCGTCGCCGCACGGGTGGAGCGGATGAGCACCGCATGTGCGACCGCGGTCGCCGAGGTCATCTCCGAGGACACCGGACTGCCCGACGACCAGGCCCTGATGCTCGGCGTCGCGTTGGTGGGAATGGCGCAGGTCGTCGCACGGTTCTGGATTGCACAAGAGCCTCGGATGCCGCGGCACGAGGCCGAGCGGCTGGTGACGGTGCTCGGCTGGCGTGGCATCGCCGGATTCCCCAAGTCGGGCGACCAGTCCTGAGCCGCTGTCACGGCGACACGGACGCCGCCTAGGCTCGCGAACAGCAACAGACCGATCAGCAGGAGAGTCATGGAAATCCGTATCGGCGTGCGCAATGTCGCGCGTGAGATCGTCATCGAGTCCGAGCAGAGCGCCGACGACGTGCACAAGGCCGTCGCCGAGGCCCTCGAGGGCGGCAAGGCGCTGACCTTGAAGGACGACAAGGGCCACACCGTCGTCGTACCGGCCGACGCGCTGGGATACCTGGACATCGGCTCGGAGCAGGAGCGCCGGGTCGGCTTCGGTAGCTGAGAAGCAGCTGCAAACTGCCTGAACGGATCGCGGCGTCACCCTCCGGGGTGGCGCCGTGACCCGTTCGTGACCGAAACACCCTTGACGGTTAAGCACATTCGCAGGAACGGACCGGTAGTTTCGCAATCAGGCATGCGGACGAGGGCCCCGAAACCCCGAGTCGGCGTGCAGGACAGTAGGACCCGAACTCAAACCCCGCGTTCGGGACACGGCCCACCGGGCCCGTTCAACAAGGAGTAGCAATGCTCTGGAACATCCTGATGTGGATCCTCGGCGGTGCGGTCGTCGGAATCCTCGCCCGCGCAGTCCTGCCGGGCAAGCAGAACATCTCCATCGCCGCCACGGTCATCCTGGGCATCCTCGGCGCCGTCGTGGGTGGCTTCATCGCCAACGCGATCGGTGTCGGCGACACCAACGGCATCGACTGGATCAAGCTGATCATCAGTGTCATCGTCGCCGCGGCTGCGGTCACGGTGTACGGCTCGATCGCCGGCAAGAAGGTCTGACGCACCACCGCACGAAGAACCCCGCCGACCGCTCCGGTCGGCGGGGTTCTTGTCGTCAGGCCGATAGCCCGAGGTCCGCCATCCGTCGGGTGTGCGCCTCGGTGATCCGGGTGAACAGGTGCATGAGTTCGGCGAGGTCGAGCCCGTTGCCCGAACCGTCGTCGACGATCAGCGCGGTGAGTTCGTCGTTGTCGGCGGCCGCTCGCTGCGCCTGGGACAACGACTCACCGACGATCCGGCGCCCCCACAACCCCATCCGGGCCGCGAGCTTCGGATCGCGTTCGATCGCGGCCTCGAGTTCCTGCTTGGCGTAGTCGTAGTGCGTGGAGTTGGCGAGCACGTGCTCGACCAGTTCGCGGGTGCGCGGGTCGACGAAGCGGCCGCACTCGGCGTAGAAGTCGGTGGCGATCGACGAGCCGGCGTAGACCTTCATGAGGCCCTCGTACCAGTCGGTCGGCTGGCACCGGCGGTGCCACTCGTCGAGTGCCGGACGGAACTTGGCCATCGCCTGGTGCGGGCTGGCGCCGAGTTCCTCCAACCGGGCCGCGAGCAGCTGGTAGTGCTCGAACTCGCGGATCGCCACCTCGGTGAGACTCACCTTCTTCACCGTCGACGGCGAGCGGTCGGCGTCCGAGACGACCGTGAAGAAGCTCACCAGTTCGCCGTAGGCGAGCATCCCCAGCAAGGACACGACACCCGATCGGAAGGTGGGGTCCTGCAGGTCCTGTTCGGTGCGCTGGACGGGCGCGCCGGGCGACGATGCATCGGCGGGGGCATCGGCGGGGGCATCAGTGGCTCCAGCGGTGGAGCCGCCGGGTGCGGCGTCGGGTGTGGCGTCGGGTTCGACGTCGGTGGGCTCTGCTGCGGTCTGGTCATCGGCCATGGCCGCGATCGTAGCGACCAACCGGTATCATTGCCCTGACAACAACAGGTGCCCGGTCGGCACGAACACATCTACACCACCTGCATCCGCGGCTTCGACGCCGCGTGCGAAGACTCCCGATCGGCTCCCACAGCAGGCGCCCACTGCGCCGACGTCGCAGCCTGTGCCGCGCTTCGCGATCGCACGGCCGGACGCCGATCGAAGGAATCACAGACACCCATGACCGACCTCACCACCGACCTCACCGAGGTCGACAGCACCAACGCACCCGTCGAGACGGCCCAGACCGAGCCGCCCGCCGACGACACCACGTTCGCCGACTTCGACGTGCGCCAGGGCATCGTCGACTCGCTCGCCGACGCCGGCATCCTCAAGCCGTTCCCGATCCAGGCGATGACCCTTCCGGTCGCGCTCGGTGGCCACGACATCATCGGCCAGGCCAAGACCGGCACCGGTAAGACCCTCGGCTTCGGTGTGCCGCTGCTGCACCAGGTGACCGCTCCCGACGAGGAGGGCTTCGACGCGCTCGCTTCGCCCGGCGCACCGCAGGCTCTCGTCGTCGTGCCCACCCGTGAGCTCGCGGTGCAGGTCACCGGCGACCTGAAGACCGCTTCGACCCGCCGCAAGGTGCGCATCGAGTCGGTCTACGGCGGCCGCGCCTACGAACCGCAGATCGCCGCCCTGCAGCGCGGCACCGAGGTCGTCGTGGGCACGCCCGGCCGCCTCATCGACCTCAGCCAGCGGGGCAACCTCGACCTGCGCCACGTGAAGGTGGCCGTGCTCGACGAGGCCGACGAGATGCTCGACCTCGGCTTCCTGCCCGACGTCGAGAAGATCCTCGCGCTCACCCCGGCATCGCGCCAGACGATGCTCTTCTCGGCGACCATGCCGGGTGCGGTCGTGGCGCTCGCCCGCCGCTACATGGTGCAGCCCACCCACATCCGCGCGATGGTCGAGGAGGGCGAGAACGCCCACACGGTGAAGGCCGTGGAGCAGTTCGTCTACCGCGCTCACGCCCTCGACAAGGTCGAGATGCTCGCCCGCATCCTGCAGGCCAAGGACCGCGGCCTCACGATCATCTTCAGCCGCACCAAGCGCACCGCCGCCAAGGTGTCCGACGAACTGGCCGACCGCGGTTTCGCTGCGGCCGCCATCCACGGAGACCTCGGCCAGGGCGCCCGCGAGCAGGCACTGCGCGCGTTCCGCTCGGGCAAGGTCGACGTGCTGGTCGCCACCGACGTCGCCGCCCGCGGCATCGACGTCGACAACGTCACCCACGTCATCAACTACCAGTGCCCCGAGGACGAGAAGACCTACGTGCACCGCATCGGTCGCACCGGCCGCGCCGGCCAGGCCGGCACCGCGGTCACCTTCGTCGACTGGGACGACCTGCACCGGTGGACGATGATCAACAAGGCGCTCGACCTCGGCATCCCCGAGCCGGTCGAGACCTACTCCTCGTCCGACAACCTGTTCAGCGACCTGCACATCGACCCTTCGGCCACCGGCCGGTTGCCGAAGTCGGCACGAACCCGCGCCGGTCTCGACGCCGAGGAGCTCGAGGACCTCGGCGAGGTGGGCGCCGCAGCCGGCCACCGCGGCAAGGGCGGGCACGGATCCCGTGGCGACTCCCGTGGCGGTTCGCGCGGCGGTTCCGGTCGCACGCGCAGCGGGTCGGGTGGACGCGGTGGCCGCTCGGACGGCGAGAGGAAGCGCAAGGACACCGACGGACGTGGCGAAGGACGTGGCGAGGGTGCCACGTCCGGTGCCCCGCGTCGGCGCCGTCGCACCCGCGGTGGCGCGGCCGGCTCGAACGACTCCGCCACGTCGTGACGGCGGCGCAGCCGTTCACCGATCGGGTCGTCAGTCACCTCCGACTCGCCGACCACCGGCTGCGCACGTCCGAACCCGGCTCCAGCCGGCGGCGGTACTCGATCTGCCGGATGACGATGCACAACATCACGCAGGTCGACAGTTTCTACGTGGGCTTCTTCCACGGCGACGACATGCTGGTCATCCCGTACATCTTCGACCACGACCGCAGCCTGCAGCCCGACATCACCAAGTTCAGCCGGCGCGGACCGTCGTACTGGGTGCGCAGCAGCGGCAAGCCCTACGTCTACTCCGAGGACGACGGTGGGTTGCTGAGTCGCACCATCCTGTTCGGCAACGAGGACGAGATCACGCTCGACGCGGTCATCGTGCCGCTGAAGGAGCCCGACACCGGCGAGGTCGTCGGCTTGATGAGCATCCAGAGTCTCACCGCCGGCGTCTACGACGATGAGGTCGTGGCCGCGACCGCGTGGCTCGGCGAGGCACTCATGTTGGCGCAGGCGCGTGACCAGCACGTGGGTACTTCTGGCGACTCGCTGTACACCGCTCACCCCGAGCTGAACAGCGCCCGGTCGAGCAACCCGGAGGAGCGTTTCAAGCTCGTCTCCGAACAGTTGGAATGGGCCCGCCGCCGGGCCACCGAACTCACGCACCGCGCCGAACAGTTGCGGGACGAGGCGCTGGTGCGCGAGTCGGGCGAGCTTCGGATGACGCTGGAACAGGTGCAGGTCGACCTCGCCGAGTGGATGCTCACCTTGAAGACCACCGGCGACGGCCTGGAGGAGATCAGCCCGCCGCGCGCCGACCTCACCGCACGCGAGCACGAGATCGCCGCGATGATCGCCAGCGAGCGGTTGTCGAACGGCCAGATCGCCGAACGTCTCGGCATCTCGTTGAAGACGGTCAAGACCCACGTCGGCAACATCCTGAGCAAGCTCGGCGTCGGTCAGCGATCCGCGATCGTGTTCGCGATGGCCGATCTGCTCGCGCAGCGACCTGAGCACGATCCTGGGCACGATCTTGGGCACGGCCCCGCACCGGCCGGCCCGGTCTCCGACACAGGGTCCTAGGACCCCACCCCGGCCGCCCTACGCCGAAGTCCCATAGCGCGGGTTGGACAAATCGCGGCAATATCTACTAGGCAGCGCGACAAACACGTTCTTCATGGGCGAGGACGCCGAGCCGAGCGGTAGCCAGCATGCAGGGGGGATGCTGGCTATCACTGTTTCCCGGGGTCTTCGCCGGAAAGGGACTAGGTCCCTTCCGGGCTCTCCCCGGCCACCCAGGGCCCCCGGCGCCGCGACGGCAGAAACACCTGCGTCGAACCGGTCGCCCGGGCCACCAGCTGTTCGAACTGGTCGGGCGCGGTGGTGTTCTCGCCGAGCAGGTTCGGCTTGCCGGCTCCGTGGTAGTCGCTGCTGCCGGTGCGGATCAACCCGTACCGACGCGCGAACTGCTCGGCGTGAGCGCGTGCCTGCTCGCCCTGGTCGCGGTGGTCGACCTCGATGCCCATCAGGCCGGCTTCCACCATGGCCTCGACCGTGCTGTCGGCGACGACGCGGCCGGTGACGTGCGAGAAGGGATGGGCGAGAACCGGCACCCCACCGGCGGCCAGCACGAGTTCCACACCACGCACCGGATCGACCGCGTAGTGACCGACGTGGTACTTCGTGCCGGGATGCAGGTACTTGTCGAATGCCTCGGCGCGGTCGCAGACCCGGCCGATGTCGACGAGCGCGTCGGCGATGTGCGGACGGCCGATCGTCGCTCCCGCGGTCACCCGCTTCTCGACGTCCGCCCATTGCAACCCGGTGTCGGCGCTGAGCCGTTCGACCATCCGGTGCGCCCTCGACTCGCGCGAGTCACGGGCCTTGGTCAACTCCTGCGCCAGACCGGTGTCGGCGGGATCGATGAGGTAGCCGAGCAGGTGCAGGCTGCGGTGGTCGATCTCGCAGGAGATCTCGATGCCCGGCACGAACCCGATGCCGATCTCCCGGGCGGTGGCCAGCGCCTGCTCCCACCCACCGGTGGTGTCGTGGTCGGTCAACGCCACGACGTCCAGGCCGGCCTGTCGGGCCGAAAGGACGACGTCCCGCGGCGTCTGGGTGCCGTCGGACTCCAGGGAATGGGTATGCAGGTCGATGCGCACCTCGGCAGCCTAACGATCCCCACCCGATGCGCAGACGGAACCGTTACTGTCGGAGCGCGGTCCTAGCCTGTTCCCGACCGTCGAACGATCATTGAGGACCGACCGGATGAGCGACGTGACCCGCAGCGACCGACCCGAGGCGCTGCCTGCCACGATTCCAGCCACGACGACTGCGACTTCCTCTGCAACCCCCTTCGACATGACTGCTGACTTGGCTCTGCCAACCCCGGTGCGACGCTCCGTCCTGCTGATGTGTGTCGGCGCGGCCCTGTCCGCACTCGACGCGCTGGTCGCCCTGACGCTGCGGTCCCACATCCGGGCCGGCATCGAAGAACACGGCCGCACCTACCCCCGCGACCGCCTGACCGCCGTCGAGATGGACCAAGCGGCCACGACGATGGTGATCGTGCTGGTCGTCAGCAGTGTGGTCGCGACGATCATCTGGCTGGCGATGGCCTGGCTCAACCGGCGCGGACGCTGGTGGGCCCGGATCGCGGCCACCGTCCTCACCCTGTTCTGTGTGCTGCAGACGTGGAGTGTGCTGACCCGCGGCTACCCGACGGTGCCGTCAGCGGTGCTGTCGCTGCTCGTGCTCGTGGTCGGCATCGCCGCCGCGGCGCTGCTGTGGCACCCCGACAACACTCGACACTTCGCATCCCCGCGGCCCCGGTGACACACCTTCCTCGGATTAACCTGTGGACATGCGTTTGCGAATCTGTGTGGCTGCAGCGGCCACTGCCCTGACCCTGACCTCCTGCGCGTCCGACGCCCCGGTGACCGTCAACACCAACTCCTCGACGACTCAGAGCTCGGCCACCAGTACCGGGTCGAGCAGCTCCTCGACCACCGAGTCGAGCACTTCCAGCTCCGAGCCGAGCACTTCCACCAGCAGCTCCTCGAGCGAGACGAGCAGTTCGTCGACGTCGCAGAGCCCCTCCAGCTCGGCGGGTTCGGTGCCGGCCGGTGCCGAGGCCGACTCCAAGGGCGAGTTCTACGTGACCAAGCCGTCCGGCTGGTCTAAGGCGTCCGTGCCGAACGCGCAGATCTCGCTGGCGATCAAGGCCGACGCGCAGACCGACGGTGTCTTCACCAACCTCAACGTCACCAGCGCCCCGGCGGCCAGCGGTCAGGACGTCAGCGCCTATACCAGCGCCGGCGCCACCCAGATGCGCCAGCAGGGCGCTACCGTCACCCCGGTCGCCGACCGCAAGATCGGCGGCGAAGACGCGAAGGGCTACTTGGTGGAGCGCACCTACTCCGGTGCCAAGCTCGCCCAGACCCAGTACTTCGTGCAGAAGGGCAGCACGGTCTACATCGCCACGATGACGAGCGCGGCCAGCCAGAAGGCGAACGCCGACAGCACGATGAACTCCATCCTGGGCTCCTGGACCTGGACGAAGTGATCTACCGGGGCGTGCGACGATGGTCGGGTGAGTAAGAAGCAGCAAAAAGCCGAACATCGTGGCCGCCCCAACAGCAAGGCCTTCCGTGAGTTCGTAGCGTCCGGTTGGGCCGATCGCGACACCACCACGCCCGACCGCGCCGAGGTCGCCGACTACGCGGCGACCCGGCGCGATTCCGTCAGCGCAGAGTTCGCCGGCCACCGACTGGTCGTGCCGGCCGGTGGGCTCAAGGTGCGCAGCAACGACTGCGACTACCAGTTCCGGCCGCACACCGCGTTCGCGCACCTCACCGGCCTGGGCAGCGACCGCGAGCCCGACGCCGTGTTGGTGCTCGAGCCGACCGACTCCGGGCACGAGGCCGTGCTCTACTTCCGACCTCTCGCCGGCCGCGACACCGAGGAATTCTTCGGCGACTCCCGCTACGGCGAGTTCTGGGTCGGGGCCCGCCCCTCGCTCGATGACATCGAGGCCGAACTCGGTCTGAGCGCGCGACACATCGACGAACTCCCCGACGCCCTGGCCAAGGACGCCGGCAGCGTCTCGCTGGCCGTCGTGCGCGATGCCGACCAGGACGTCACCGCACTGGTCGACAAGGTGCGCACCGAGGCGGGCGTCGAGGCCGAGCGCGACCCCGCCGAACTCGACACCGAGTTGGCGCGGGCGCTCTCCGAACTTCGACTGGTCAAGGACGAGTGGGAGATCGACCAGATGCAGTCTGCCGTCGACGCCACCAAGCGCGGCTTCGAGGCCGTCATCGCCGACCTGCCGAGGGCCGTCGAGTCCGGACGCGGCGAACGCTGGGTCGAGGGTGTGTTCGGCCTCGTCGCCCGCCATGAGGGCAACGGCGTGGGCTACGACTCGATCTGCGCCGCGGGCGACCACGCCAACACGCTGCACTGGATCAAGAACACCGGCGAGGTGAAGGACGGCGACCTGCTGCTGCTCGACGCCGGGGTCGAGGTCGACGCTCTCTACACCGCCGACATCACCCGCACGCTCCCGGTGAACGGCACCTTCTCCGACGCCCAGCGCAAGGTCTACGACGCGGTCTTCGCCGCTCAAGAGGCCGGCATCGCGGCGGTGAAGCCGGGCAACAAGTTCAGCGACGTGCACGCCGCCGCGATTCGGGTCATCGCCGAGCACCTCTACGAGTGGGGGCTGCTGCCGGAGGGAGTCGACGTCGAGACGACGCTCGACGTCGAAGAGGGCCAGTACCACCGCCGGTGGATGGTGCACGGCACCTCCCACCACCTCGGCATCGACGTGCACGACTGCGCCCTCGCCCGCAAGGAGCAGTACATGGACGCCGAACTGCAGCCGGGCATGATCCTCACCGTCGAGCCGGGCCTGTACTTCAAGGCCGACGACCAGCTGATACCGCAGGAGTTGCGCGGCATCGGCGTGCGCATCGAGGACGACGTGCTGGTGACCGCCGACGGACACCGGAACCTCTCGGCCGACATGCCGCGCACCAGCGCCGACGTCGAGGCCTGGATCGCCCGGGTGCAGCAGGGCTGACCTGCACCCCGCACGGCCACACCAAAACAACAAGGCCCTCACCGTTCTCGGTGAGGGCTTTGGTGTCTTCGCTGACCGTCCGGTGCGGACGATGGGTCGCGCCGTGCTGGCGGCGCGGTCACTCAGCGGTTGAACAGTCCGCGCAGAACGCGGCTGCGGGTCTTTTCGGTGCGGTACGCGTCCGCTGCGTGGACGATCGCCAGCTGGTGGCGCGTGAACGGCATCTGACCGGGCATCGCTGCCTCCTCTCCTCGGGTCTCGTCGTGGCCTGATGTTGTCTATCGTACATTTCGATATCGAAATCTTCCACTTGAAATAACGAGACTTCGGCCACATCTATTCCCGAGGGGCCCGATGCCGTTCAGGCAGGCGTCACCAGAGGTTCATGCTGCGTTCGAAAATGGCGGCGATGTCGTCCTCGGTGACCTTTTTCGGCGCGGTCGCCAGCAGCCGCTGCTGCTTCATCGTGCCGTCGACGAGGTCGGCGATGTCGCCGCTGTCGTAGCCCACGGCGCCGCACCCGTTGGGGATCTCGATGTCGCGCATCAGGTCGATCAGCACGGTCGGCAGCAACTCGGCGTCAGCCACGCCGTCGTAGCTCTTGTCGGCGCCGGCCGCGAGCAGTCGCGCCGCGTGCAGGTGCCGCTCCGGTGCCGCGTCGAAGGTGAACCTGAAGGCCTCGGGCGCGGTCAGCGACACCGACATGCCGTGCGGGATCATCGCTTCGTCCTGGGGGTAGTCCTTGGGGTGGAAGTCCTTGACGCGTCCGGCGATCGGGTAGGCGTTGGCGTGCGGGATGTGCACGCCGGCATTGCCGAATCCCATGCCGGCGAAGGTGGCGGCGAGCGCCATGTCGCCACGGGCGTCGAGGTTGTCGCCCTCGCGCACGGCCACCCGGAAGGCACCGGCGAGCAAGGTCATCGCCTTCTCCGACCACATGTCGGCGATCGGGTTCGAGCCGCAGTAGGGCACCCGCTCCTGCGGCTGCTTGTGCTCGTAGGAGGTGTAGGGGCGCGCGGTGTACGACTCCAGCGCGTGACACAGGATGTCCATGCCGGACGCAGCGGTGACCCCGGACGGCTGGGTGAGGGTGACGACCGGGTCGATGACCGCCATCGTCGGCCGCAACCGGGCGTGGCTGATGCCGGTCTTGACCTTGAGTGACAGCACGTCGAGCACACAGATGGTGGTGCTCTCCGAGCCGGTGCCGGTGGTGGTCGGCACGGCAACCAGTGGCTTGAGCGGCTTCTGCGGCGCCCTGCCCCCACCGACCGGCGCGTTGATGTAGTCCATCAACTCACCCTCGTTGGAAGTCAGCAGGTTGATCGCCTTCGCGGTGTCGATGCTAGAGCCGCCACCGACCGCGACGAAGGCATCCCACGGGCCGTTCTGCCGGCCGTAATCGACGGCCTCCCGCAACGAGTCGTCGGTCGGTTCGACATGCGAGCCTTCGAAGACGACCGCCTCGATGCCGAAGGAGCTCATCTGGTCGGCCACCCGCTGGGCGACACCCGCCCGGGCGACGCCGGGGTCGGTCACCACGAGCACCCGGCGCGCGCCGGTGAGGCTCAGGTCGTAGCCGATCTCGTCGGCGGCACCGGCGCCGAACTTCAGCTGCGGCGCTCCGTAGGTGAAGACGGTTTCCGCATTCTGCGGCGGGTCGAGCTTGCTCATCACGAGGCCTTTCCTTCGGGAACTGGATTCTTGCGGGCGCGGGCACGCCCATGGTCGTGGGCAGGCGGACAGGCACACATCGCGACCGCCGCGTCGGCATAGAGGACGGCGAGCCGGTCGGCATCGACGGCTCCGTCGGGGTCGAACCATTGCGCAACCGAGGTGCACATCGTCGAGATCGCATTGCCGAGCATGACCACACGGGTGCCGGCGTCGGGCAGATCGCCCACCAACGCGGCGATGTCGTCATACAACATCTGTTGAATACGCTTGCGGGAGAGGACGATTCGGTCCTTGTCCTCCCCTGGCTCAAACGACCGCATCTCGCTCGCGCCGACGAACGCCGGGCCGGGGCGGCGAGCATGGAAGAGCGCCAGACACTCGACGGTGATCCGCAACCGCTCGACGTCGCCGGTCACACCCGCCCGCACCGCCTCCAACCGCCAGGTGAGGTCGTCCATCGTGAGGTCGAGCAGCGCGACGAGCATCGCCAGCTTCGACGGATGGTAGTGGTACAGCCCGGGCACGCTGAGGCCGGCGGCATCGGCGATCTCCCGAATCGAGGCACCGTGAAAACCCCTGCGGCAAAACACGATCATGGCGCCACGCAGGGCCGGGTCGACGGTGAGCTCGGCGAATTCGCGCCAGTCACCCCGCGCCCCGGCGGAGGCGGACGCCGGTGCGCGACCGCCCTCGTCGGGCACAACGAGCAGCGCCTGCGGGGGCAGGTCGAGTTCCTGGGCGATGCCGCACAGCCGCTCGACCGACAGCGACGTCGTGCCGTTCTCGATCGCACTCAACGTGCCCGCACTGACCTCGAGCCGGGCTGCCAGGCCGCGCAGCGTCAGCCCTCGCCGCTCCCGGTGCATCCGGATCGACCGGCCCACCGGCGGCGGGTCGAAGGAAAGTGCCATGCGTTCAGCCTAGGCGAACAGTCGCGGTCGTGGAACCCCCTCGAGTGACCGGCCGAACGTCCCGATCCACCGGGGAGTTCCCCGGAATGATTCGTGAGACCGCACCTTGACAGGCGCGATCCGTGCTGTGACTGTGGTCACACATCGATCAATCTCGCCCGAGCGAGCGCTCGGTCGACCATTTGCGGAGGTGGAGTCATGGCCGATGCCATCAGCCTGGAAGAACTGCTCAAGGATGCGCCCTCGAACTGGGGCAAGTGGGGGCCGGACGACGAGGTCGGTTCGCTGAATTACCTCACCAGCCAGGAGGTGCTGCGCGGCATCGACTCGGTGAGCAAGGGTGAGGTGCACACGCTGCAGCGCCTGATCAACGACCCGAAGGGCGACCCCGTCTGGCCCGGCCGCGCGCCCGCCGAGCGCACGATGATCCTCGACGAATCCACCTGGGACAGCGACGACGCACCGCAGTTCCCGGGCGGCCTGCACTACGCCGACGACAAGATCAACGCGTTCCTGCAGGGCTCCACGCAGTACGACGCGCTCGGCCACGTCTGGTACGGCGGCAAGCTCTGGAACGGCTACGACGCCCGCACCACGGTCGGCGGCATGGACAAGGCCAGCGTCGAGCCGATCGCGCAGCGCGGTGTGGTCGGGCGCGGCGTGCTGCTCGACATGGCCCGCTTCCGCGGCAAGGACGCACTCGACAAGGGCGAGACCTTCACCCACGAGGATCTGCTGGCCTGCGCCGAGCAGCAGGGCGTGACGATCGAGAAGCACGACATCCTCGTGATCCGCACCAACTTCCTGCAGCGCTTCTTCGAGGAGGGCGACGCCTTCTACGACGGCTTCAACGAGCCCGGCCTCGTGTACTCCCCCGAACTCGTGCAGTGGTTCCAGGACATGGAGATCCCCAACCTGGTCACCGATACGATCGCCAACGAGGTCACCACCGACCCCAACAACGGCGTCGCGCTCGTGCTGCACAACGCGCTCATGCGCAACCTAGGCGTCACGCTCACCGAGATCTGCGACCTCGAGACGCTCGCCGCATCCAGCGCCGACGACTCCCAGTACACCTTCCTGTACACCGCAGCACCGCTGAAGGTGCACCGCGCCACCGGTTCGCCGGTCAATCCCATCGCAATCAAGTGACCGAGCAGACCTACCCCTGGGCGGCCCGCTACGAAGCCGGGCAACCGCTGCACATCGACCCCGTGCAGCCGGACATGCTGTCGCTGTGGCGGGCCGCCGTCGCGAACGATCCGAGTGCTGCGGCGATCCTGTACTTCGACCGCACCCTGTCGTGGCGGGAGATCGACGACCGCGCCGAGGCGCTTGCAAAACACCTGCAGGACAACGGATTCGGCGTCGGCGACCGGATGGCGCTCTACCTACAGAATCACCCGGCCTACGTCATCGGTCTGGTAGCTGCGTGGAAGGCGGGCGGCATCGCGGTGGCGATCAACCCGATGAGCAAGGCTCACGAACTCGAGTACCTGCTACCCGACTCCGGCGCCGTGGCGCTGCTGTGTCACGACGACCTCTACACCGATGTGGCGGCGGCCGTCCTGGCCGGCGGCGCCACCGCGGTCAAGACCGTCGTAACGGTCAACCCACTCGACGAGCAGACCCGCGACGACGAACGACTGTTCGCCGGCGTCCGCCGGAACACCACGCCCGAGGGAACGACGGCGCTGGCGGCGATCACCGCCGATGCCCCGGCGGGCAGGGTGGCCGAACACACGCCGGGGCCGGACGACGTCGCGGTGCTCACCTACACCTCCGGAACAACGGGCGTACCCAAGGGCGGCATGAACACCCACGCCAACCTTGCGTTCAACGGCACCACCTACGAACGGTGGACCCACCTGACCCGCGACGATCGGGTGCTCGGCGTCGCGCCGCTGTTCCACATCACCGGTCTGGTCGGTCACATCTGCGCGGCGATCGTGGCGCAGTGTCCGCTGGTGCTCGGTTATCGGTTCGAGCCGAATGTCGTGCTCGACATCCTGCGCGAGCATCGTCCGACGTTCACCATCGGATCGATCACCGTCTTCATCGCGTTGAGCTCCACCCCGGGGGTCAGCGCCGACGACTTCTCCTCGTTCCGGCTGATCTACTCCGGTGGTGCGCCCATCGCACCGGCGGTCGCTGAACGGTTCGAGAAGCTCACCGGGCACTACATCCACAACGCGTACGGGCTCACCGAGACGAGTTCGCCGTCGCACCTCGTGCCGGCCGGGGCCCGCGCCCCGGTCGACCCCGACTCGGGCGCGCTGGCGGCAGGAGTTCCGGTGTACGACACCGTTGTTCGCATCCTCGATGAAAGTGGCAACGAGCTGCCGGTCGGCGAGGTCGGTGAGATCTGCACCAGCGGCCCGCAGGTCATTCCGGGCTACTGGAACAAGCCGGACGCCACCGCGGAGTCGTTGCCCGGCGGCGAACTGCGCACCGGCGACGTCGGGTTCATGGACGCCGACGGCTGGTTCTACCTGGTCGACCGGAAGAAGGACATGATCAACGCGGCCGGTTACAAGGTGTGGCCGCGCGAGGTCGAGGACGTGCTCTACACCCACCCTGCGGTGCGCGAAGTCGCCGTCGTCGGCATCCCCGACGAATACCGCGGCGAGACGGTCAAGGCTTTCGTATCGCTGGCGCCGGGCGAGCAGGCCACGCCCGAGGAGTTAGTCGCGTTCTGCAAGGAACGGATGGCCGCCTACAAGTACCCGCGGCAGGTCGAAATGCTCGACGAACTGCCCAAGACCACCACCGGAAAGATCCTGCGCCGTCAGCTGCGCGGCTGACACGAGGCTCACACGGGGCCGGCTCGCGGCCGGATCGGTAGAGTCGGCGCTGTGAAGGACGTGCGCGCTGCCCTCCCCCGGTCCGCCGTGAGCTGGCTGGTGGTCGACGACCGTCCCTGGCCGGTCTGGCATGCCGTAGACGGCGAGCGGCTCTACGTGGTCAGCGGCAGCGGCGAGCAGGAGCTTCCGGTGCTGCCGCACGAGATCCAGGTGATCCTGCGCACCAAGGACACCCACGCCCGGGTCGGGCCGGTGCCGGCGAAGGCTTTCCGGCTCCATCCCGGGGTGCCCGCCTGGGAGACCGCGATCACCGCATTGATGGCCGCCCGGCAGGGAGCACCCGGCGAGGCCGTGCTCGACCGCTGGAAGGCCAGCGCGTCGGTGTGGGCGATCGACGTCGACACCGACGCGCCACAGTCGCCGCCGGCGTCCGACGAACCCTCCGGCGCGCACCAACCGTGGCCCACCTCGGCGACCACCAACACGCGGTTGCCGCGCCACCTCGGTCGGCTGCGTCGGCGGGGCTGAGCCGCGCACGCCGATCAACCACCGGGGCAATAGGCTGAATCCTCGTGAGCACCCGCATCTTCGTGTCGAGAATCGCCGGCCTGACCGTGCTCGACCCGTTGGGCGACCGGGTCGGTCTGGTGCGTGACGTCGTCGTCACCTTCACCGGACGCCACCCGCGCGCCATCGGGCTCGTCATCGAGGTGCCCGGCAAGAAACGCGTCTTCCTGCCGATGACCCGCGTGACGAACATCGACCCGGCCGCCGTGATCAGCACGGGCCTGGTCAACATGCGCCGGTTCGAGCAGCGAGCCACCGAAACCCTCGTGCTCGCCGAGATGTTCGACCGCCCGGTCACGGTCGTCGAGCCCGACCAGACCTATCCCGCCACGGTCGAGGACATCGCGATCGCCCGCAACGCCCGGCGCGACTGGGTGCTCGCGAAGGTCTATGTGCGGCAACAGAGTTCGCCCGAAGCATCGAGCCCTCGGGGCGTGTCGCGACTGATCCGGCGCCGGGCCGGCAAAACCACCCTCGTCGATCTCGATCAGGTGCAGGGTCTGCAGCGGGAGACCGAGGCGCAGAGCGCCGAGCGACTGCTGGAGACCTACGACGACCTGCGGGTCGCCGACCTCGCCGAGGTCATCCACGACCTCAACCCCAAGCGTCGGGCCGAGGTCGCCGCCGCGCTCGACGACGGCCGCCTCGCCGACATCCTCGAGGAACTGCCCGAGGAGGACCAGGTCGAGATCATCGCCGGACTCGACACCAACCGCGCCGCCGACGTGCTCGAGGCGATGGAACCCGACGACGCCGCCGACCTGCTCGCCGACCTCCCACCCGACCAGGCCGAGACCCTGCTGCAGTTGATGGAGCCCGACGAGGCCGCGCCGCTGCGCCGGTTGATGACGTACGAGGAGAACACCGCCGGCGGCATGATGACCACCGAGCCGGTGATCCTCGGCCCCGAGGCGACGATCGCCGAGGCGCTGGCGATGATCCGGCGCGAGGAACTCGCGCCGGCGCTGGCCTCGGCGGTGTTCGTCTGCCGGCCGCCGCTGGAGACCCCGACCGGACGCTTCATCGGTCTGGTGCACGCCCAGCGCCTGCTGCGCGAACCGCCGCACACCTCCGTCGGCATGGCCGTCGACAAGACGATCGAGGCCATCCCGGTCGACGCCCGTCTCGACGAGGTCACCCGCACCCTCGCGACGTACAACCTCGTGGTGTTGCCGGTGGTCGACAGCGACGGCCTACTGCTCGGCGCGGTCAGCGTCGACGACGTGCTCGACCACATCCTCCCCGACGACTGGCGCGAGGGCAGGCACGACGTGCGCACACCGGGCGAGAGCCCGATCAGAGCAGCGATCGGCCGGGCGGGAGGCAAGTCATGAGCGAACGCACCGACCGCGGCGAGCGCACCGACCGCAACGAGCGCCGGGAGGCGCGTGGCAGCGCCCGTCGCGACAGCGGCCGGCGTCTCGACCAGCCGCGCGAGCAACGCAAACGGTTGCTGCCGCGTCCGGGCGTCGACGCCGAACGGTTCGGCGTGCTGTCCGAGCAGTTCGCCCGCTTCATGGGCACGCCCACCTTCCTGATCTACATGACGGTGTTCGTGGCGCTGTGGCTGGCGTGGAACACCTTCATGCCGGCCGCCGCGCAGTTCGACCCGCGCGCGCTCAACTACACGCTGCTGACGCTGATCCTGTCGCTGCAGGCGTCGTACGCCGCCCCGCTGATCCTGCTCGCGCAGAACCGCCAGGACGACCGTGACCGGGTGGCCCTCGAGCAAGACCGGAGCCGCGACGAACGCAACCTGGCCGACACCGAGTTCCTCACCCGCGAGGTCGCGTCGCTGCGACTTGCGTTGCGCGACACCGCAACCCGCGACTTCGTGCGCAGCGAACTGCGGAACCTGCTGGAGGAGATGGAGGAGCGCGGGGTGCTGGCGACGCCGAGCGAGGACGAGCCCAAGCCGCGCAAGAAGAAGGACAAGCAGCCCAAACCCGAGACGCCCAGGGCGTAGTCGGCGGCGCGGGCCGCGCAGCGAGCCCGGCAGGAGCCGGCCGGTGTGCCCGAGGTGTACGCACCGGCCGCGTCCGGGTGACCGCGGTCACCCACCTACCATGGAGAGCATGTCTGCCCTGCCCACACTCGACGCCGTCCGCGCTGCCCTGGCGACCGTCGAGGACCCCGAGATCCGCAAGCCCATCACCGACCTCGGGATGGTGGAGAGCGTCGACATCTCCGACTCCGGCCACGTCAGCGTCACCATCTTGCTGACAATCTCCGGCTGCCCGCTCAAGAGCAAGCTCACCACCGACACCACCGCCGCCGTGCAGAAGGTCGACGGCGTCACCGGCGTCGAGGTGCGCCTCGGTGTGATGAACGACGAGCAGCGCGCGACCCTGCGTCAGTCGCTGCGCGGCGGCGCCCCGGAGAAGGAGATCCCGTTCGCCAAGCCGGGTTCACTGACCCGCGTCTACGCGGTCGCCTCCGGCAAGGGCGGCGTCGGCAAGAGCTCGGTAACCACCAACCTCGCCGCTGCGATGGCCGCGAACGGCCTGCGCGTCGGTGTGGTCGACGCCGACATCTACGGCTTCTCGGTGCCGCGCATGCTCGGGGTCGACCAGTTGCCGACCCAGGTCGACGACATGATTCTGCCGCCGGTCGCGGGCGACGTGAAGGTCATCTCCATCGGCATGTTCGTGCCCGGCAACCAGCCGGTCGTCTGGCGCGGCCCGATGCTGCACCGCGCGCTGCAGCAGTTCCTCGGCGACGTGTTCTGGGGCGACCTCGACGTGCTGCTGCTCGACCTGCCGCCGGGCACCGGCGACATCGCGATCTCGGTCGCACAGCTCATCCCGAACGCCGAGATCCTCGTCGTCACCACCCCGCAGCAGGCCGCCGCCGAGGTGGCCGAGCGGGCCGGGTCGATCGCCCTTCAGACCAAGCAGCGCATCGCCGGTGTCATCGAGAACATGTCGTGGCTGGAACTGCCCGACGGCTCGCGCCAGGAGATCTTCGGCGCCGGTGGTGGCCAGTCGGTCGCCGACTCGCTGTCCCGTTCGGTCGGCGCCAAGGTCGAGCTCCTGGGTCAGATCCCGCTCGACACCGCCCTGCGTGAGGGAGCGGACACCGGTGCGCCGGTCGTGCTCTCGCGTCCCGACTCCCCCGCCGCCGTCGCGCTCCGCGGCATCGCCAAGGGCCTCGGTTCGCGCGCTCGCGGTCTCGCCGGTCGCTCGCTCGGCCTCACGCCCTCGGGACGCTAAGGGTTCCGTCCGATCCGTCAGCCGCACGACGTAGTCTTGGTCCGATCCGACCCCGGACCAGACCAGACGGAGCACGAGGAGCGCAGTGTTCGGCATCGAACCATGGGAGTTCGTCATCCTCGTCGCGCTCGCGGCGTTCCTGATCGGACCCGAGCGTCTGCCGGAGTACATCGCCAAGCTGCGCGGCTGGATCCGCCAGGCCCGTCACATGGCCGAAGGGGCCAAGACCCAGCTCAAGGACGAGATGGGGCCGGAGTTCGAGGACGTCAACTGGCGCCAGTACGACCCGCGGCAGTACGACCCCCGCAAGATCGTGCGGCAGGCCCTCTTCGACGAGGAGGACGAGCCCACCGGTCAGCTCGAGGGCGGCATGCACGACCCGGTGATGGACGCCCCGCCGGTATGGGAGCCGATGCGCTATGACCCCGACCGCCCCACCCCGTTCGATATCGAAGCTACCTAAGTCTTCTGCAGGCTCCTTCGCCGTTCGTGCTCGCTGCTCCTTCGTCGCTGCGAGCACGAGGCGTCCCGCCTGCGCGAGCCTCACGTAGTGGTACAGACAGTGCCACCACCGGCGATCTGTCGGACTCAGCTACCTGCTGCGGTCTGCATCGTCACGGACTTCTGGTTGCCGCCGCTGTTGTAGCCGACGGTGATGGTCTGGCCGATGTCCTTCGAGCGCAACGTGACCAGGTAGGTCTTCGGGTCCTTGGTGGCCACGCCGTCGATCGAGTTGATGACGTCGCCCTCCTTGAGGCCGGCCTTGGCGGCCGGGCCACCGTCGACGACGCGGGACACCTTGACGCCGGTGCCGGTGTAGTTGGGGTCGAAGTCGAGCCCGATGACGGGATACTCCGCCTTGCCGGTGCGGATCAACTGGTCGGTGGTGCGGCGCACCTGGTCGGCCGGAATCGCGAAACCGAGCCCGATGCTGCCGCCGTTGCGCGAGGAGTAGATGGCGGAATTGACGCCGACGACCCTGCCCTGCAGGTCGAGCAACGGTCCACCGGAGTTGCCCTGGTTGATCGCGGCATCGGTCTGGATCGCGTTCATGTACGACTGGTCGGACGAGCCCGTGCTCGAGCCACTGGTGGAGTCGCCGCCGGTGACGACAGGACGGTTGAGGGCGCTGACGATGCCGGTGGTGACCGAGCCGGTGAGTCCGAGCGGGGCACCGACGGCGATGACCGACTGGCCGACCTTCAGTTGCCCGGAGTCGGCGAGGGTGAGCGCAGGCAGCCCGGTGCGCTCGACCTTGAGCACTGCGAGGTCGTAGGTCGGTGAGGTGCCGACCAGCTTCGCGTCGGCCTCCGACTCGTCGGAGAACAGCACCTTCAACTGGCTGCCACTGCCGCCGGCCGCGGCCACGTGGTTATTGGTGACGATGTAGCCGTCGGCGCGCAGCACGAAACCGGAGCCGGTGCCGAGCGGGCTGCCCGACGAACTGCTGATCCGGATGGTCACCACGCTGGGCAGCGCCTTCGCGGCGATCGCCTCCACCCCGTCGGTGTCGCCGGTGCCGGTCGAGTGCGAGTGGTCTGCCAGCTGCGACCCCGCGTAACCGCCGACGCCGCCGAACAGCAACGCGGCGGCCGCCACGGCAGCGATCAACCCGGCGCGTGATCGTCCGCGCGGCGGGGTCTGTACCGGTGCGCCCGGATTCGGGCCGGCGGACGCAGGCGCAACAGCCGGGCCGGACGGCGCAGCCGGCCGTTGGGGTTGGTCACGCAGTTGGTCCCGCGGACCCGCGCCGAAGGGATCGGTGGCCGCAGCCGTCGGCAGCCCACCGCGTCCGGGCAGGCGTCGGCCGGGCCCGCCGGAAGCGGGGCCGAACGGGTCGAGGGGTGGCTGCGACATGGGCGTCATTGTGCGCCATTGTGGCAACGAAGGTTGCCGGTCGGAGGCGGCGGCCCGTGATCAGGGCCGGTTCGGGTTGGGCGCGGCGGGTTCGAACCCGATGACCCGCGCGGCCGGCTGCTGCTGCACGGTCTGCGACCGCATCGTCGGCAGCCGGGTCTGGGTGGCGTCGGCCGGGACGTGGATCGCGACCACGGCGGCGCCGATGCACCCGACCACCGCGAGCGCGGCGATGCCGACCGGCTTACGGGCGGAGACGTACTGCGCGGGCGCGTGGCTGGACAGCGTCGCCGGCGCGTTGGTGTGCGCCCGCCGCACCGGCATCGGCTCGGTGGGGAGGTCGCCCAGGCTGAGCAGCCCGGCCATGAAGTCGGAGCCGTGCCCCGGTGCCGCGGGCACCCCGCGCATCCGCTCGATGAGTTCACGCTCCGCCGCGACCTGCGCGCGGCAGCCCTGACAGGCGACGAGGTGACGTTCGAGCGCGGTCGAGGCGTCGCGGGAGAGCACTCCGTCGACGTAGTCGACCAACAGGTCTTGCTGCGGACAGGTCATCCGCCGACCCCCGCGGGCCGACGGACGCCGAGGCCGCGTACACCGGTCTGCACACCGGTCTGGATCGGCTGGGTGATCGGACGGTCGATGGGCTCGGTGACCGGACGCTGGGACGGGTCGCGGTGGGCGAGGGCCGCCCGCAACTGGGCACGACCGCGGTGGATGCGCGAGCGGACGGTGCCGAGCTTCACGTCGAGCGTCGCGGCGACCTCCTCATAGGACAGCCCCTCGATGTCACACAGCACGACGGCCGCACGGAAGTCGGGCGACAACGCGTCGAGCGCGTGCTGGATGTCGTCGTCGAAGTGGGCGTCGGCGTAGATCTGCTCGGGGCTGCCCGAGCGGCTGACCAGACGCGCGGCGGCGTCGTCGGACAGCGCGTCGAAGCGGATGCGCTGCTTGCGGCGCATCTTGTCGAGGAAGACGTTGGTGGTGATGCGGTGCAGCCAGCCCTCGAAGGTGCCCGGACGGTACGAACCGAGCGAACGGAACACCCGCACGAACACATCGTGGGTGAGGTCTTCGGCGTCGTGCACATTGCCGGTCAGGCGGTAGGCCAGGCGGTAGACGCGTGCCGAGTGTTCGGTGACGATCTCCTCCCAGGTGGGCGGCTGCCAGCCGGCCGGCACCTCGTCGGGAACCACCGTCTTGGTTCGCTTCACCATCGTCCTCTCGGGCGTCTTCGTCGTCATCGTCTGTTCGTTCGTCATGTTCGTCTCGATCGTCATGCTGGTCCCCCGGTTGTGCCGTTCACCGTTTCACCGTTGCACCTTTACCTGTGCATCTGCTGTGTGCCAGCGATGACGGCTCGGTGCACTAGTGCCGGCGGTGTCGACAGGTCGAACCGTTGAGACGTCGCAGGACGTCGATCGGTTCAACGATCAGCACCACCGGATTGTTTCCCCCGTCCGCGAACTGCCTTCAGGCATTCCCGGACGGCTTATTTTCGCACGACTGCGCCCGGCAAGTAGATTGCTGAGTCATGACGTCGATGCGACCCGGCACCTGGACCTACGCCGAGGAGTTCATTCCCGAGCCCGAACTGATCGAGCGCGCACGTGTGCGCGGCGACGAACTGGGCGCCGTGCCCGTCGGCACGGGCACCGGCGCGGCCCTGCGGATGCTGGCCGCCGCCAACCACGCACGCTCCGTGGTCGAGATCGGCACCGGCGCCGGGGTCAGCGGTCTCTGGCTGCTGTCGGGCATGCCCGCCGACGGCATCCTGACCACCATCGACATCTCCAGTGAGCACCAGCACGCCGCCAAGCAGGCGTTCGCCGAGGCCGGCTACCCGCCGCAACGCACCCGGACGATCGTGGGCAGCGCCCTGTCGGTGCTGCCGCGCCTCACCGACGGCGGCTACGACCTCGTGCTGGTCGACGGCGAGAAGACCGAGTACCCGGCGTACGTCGAGCAGGCGCTGCGCCTGCTGCGCCCGGGCGGGGTGCTCGCCATCGACAACATGCTCTGGCACGACCAGGTCGCCGACCCTGCCGCCCGTGACGACGTCACCCGCATCCTGCGCGACCTCGGCAAGCAGTTGCGCGACGACGACAGCCTCGACACCACGCTGCTGCCGGTCGGTGACGGCCTGCTGGTGGCGGTCAAGCGCTGACCTCGGCCTTCCGGGCTGTCGAGCCTTCCGGACACGAAAAGACCCGCGGACCTCGAGGTCCGCGGGTCTTTTCGTTCGGGTGCGGCCGGTCAGCCGATGCAGCCCTTGATGGCATCGCCCAACGCCTGCGCTTCCTCGGCGTTCATCTCGACCACCAAGCGGCCGCCGCCTTCGAGCGGCATGCGCAGCAGGATGCTGCGACCTTCCTTGGTCACTTCGAGCGGGCCGTCGCCAGTCCTCGGCTTCATCGCCGCCATGGGTGCTTCCCCTTCCGCTGCGTGGCAAGTCTGTGACGGGCGCGTCGTCGTCCACGCAGTTCGTTGTCTCGCCGATGTCTCGGTGACACGCCCTCTGCCGATTCATTATCCCCCTTCCAGGTGGCGAGGAGGAAATTCGCGCCCGCCGATTCGTGCGATCGTGGCGTGCGTCGTGGCGTGCAGCGCGGCCTCGGGCCGCTGGACTGGCACGATGGGCCCATGCTCGCCAGGTCCGCCGTCTTCGACATCTACGGCGACCACCTCCTGGGCACCACCGGGTGGGCGCCGGTCGCCGCACTGGTGCAGTTGACGGGGGTGGTCGACGTCGCGCCGGCCGCGACCCGCACCGCGATCTCCCGGATGGCACGGGAAGGGTGGCTGGACGCCGAAACCCGTTCCGGGGTGCGTGGCTACGCACTCACCTCGCGTGCCCGGCACCGCCTGGGGTCCGCCGCGCAACGCATCTATGCCGACCGGACCCCCGAGTGGGACGGCGAGTGGCACCTCGTGGTCGTCGAGCACAGCGCCGACCGTTCGGTGCGTGCCCGGGTGCGCGGATCGATGGAGTACCTCGGGTATGCCCGCCTCGCAGCCGACACCTGGGTGGCGCCCCGCCCCAGCGACGACCTCGCCGAAACCCTCGGCGACGGCTATCGCGAGTTCCGCTCCCGCCTCACCGGCGACCCGGTGCGGTTCGCCGCCGAGATGTGGGACCTCGACGCGCTGGCCGAGGCTCACAACGGCTACATCCGCTGGCTCACCGACCTGGTCGCCGACCTGCCGGACGTCGATGCCGCCGGCGATCTGGAGTGCTACACGACCCGCTCCCTGGCGTTGCACGAGTGGCGCAAGTTCCTGTTCACCGACCCCGGCCTCCCGCTCGAGGTGCTGCCACCCGATTGGCCGGGTTCGCGGGCATCGAAGCAGTTCCGTGACGTAGCCGCCTGCCTTCGGCCCGGCGCTGCCGGATACGTTGATACCTGTATCCGAACAGCCTTGGGCCGCAGCACGACCGACCCCACCGACGGCCCGAACACCGAGCCGAACACCGAGGAGATCCGATGAGCGACGACGCACCTGTCCTGGTCGAGCGCGAGGGTGGCGTCGCCACCGTCCGGATCAACCGGCCCGATGACATGTGCGCCCTCGACATCCCCACCAAGGAGGGGCTGGTCGCGGCGCTGCAGCAGGTGGCCGGCGACGACACCGTGCGGGTGGTGGTGCTGACCGGCACCGGCCGCGCGTTCTGCGTCGGTCAAGACCTCAAGGAACACCTCGGGTTGCTCGAGACCGGCGACGACGCCCTCGGCACCACCGTGGTCGAGCACTACAACCCGATCGTCGAGTTGCTCTCGACCATGAACAAGCCGGTCATCGCGGCGGTCAACGGGGTGGCGGCCGGAGCCGGCGCCGCCTTCGCGTTCGCCTGCGACCTGCGCATCCTGCGCGAGAGCGCCGGCTTCAACCTGGCCTTCACCGGCATCGCGCTGTCGTGCGACTCCGGGTCGTCGTGGTCGTTGCAGCGCCTGGTCGGCATCGCCAAGGCGAAGGAACTGCTGTTCTTTCCCCGCACCGTCCGCTCGGCCGAGGCGCTCGAACTGGGCCTCGCCACCAAGGTCGTGCCCGACGACGAGTTCGACGCCGCCGTGGCCGAACTCGCCGGCCGGCTGGCTGCCGGGCCGACCATCGCGTACGGCTCGGTGCGCCGTGCGATCGCCTACTCCGCAACTCACGACCTGTCCGAATCGTTGGCCAACGAAGGCGAACTGATGAAGCTCACCGGCGACACGGCCGACCACCGCGCCGCGGTCGACGCCTTCATCGCCAAGCGTCCGCCGGTCTTCGAAGGTCGCTGATCCGCCGGGCCGCCCGGCGGGGAGGGAGAAAGCATGAACGGGGCGACACTCTTCTGGATCATCGCGGGTCTCGCGTTGGTGGGACTCGAGGTCGTCGGGGGCGAGTTCGTGCTGCTCATGCTGGGCGGTGGCGCGTTGGCTGCCGCCGGCACGTCCGCTGCCGGAGCCGACACCTGGGTGAGCGCGCTCGTCTTCGCCGTCGTCTCGATCGGGCTGTTGCTGCTGGTGCGGCCGCCGATGAAGCGGCACTTCCTGTCGGGCCCGAAGCACGCCATGAACACCGACGCGCTGCTCGGGGCACGGGCCGAGGTGATCGAGCGGGTGCACGAGGACGGCGGCCTGGTGCGCATCGGCGGCGAGGAGTGGTCGGCCCGCCCCGCCCGACGCAGTTTCGTGTTCGAGCCGGGTGAACGGCTCGTCGTCGAACGCATCGACGGGGCGATCGCGCTCGTCGACAAGGACCTCGACACAGACTTCGACACAGACACCGGCGCCGGGCCCGGCGTCGAACCGGGCGCGTAAGCGTCCAAACATTGGGGAGAACACATGGAACCGTTGCTCATCATCGCCGCGATCATCGCGCTGCTCGCGGTGATCATCGTGGTCAAGTCGGTGGCGCTCGTGCCGCAGGCCGAGGCTGCCGTGGTCGAACGGCTGGGGCGTTACACCAAGACCGTCTCGGGGCAGCTGCTGTTCCTGATGCCGTTCGTCGACCGCATCCGCGCGAAGGTCGACCTGCGTGAGCGCGTCGTGAGCTTCCCGCCGCAGCCGGTGATCACCGAGGACAACCTGACGGTCAACATCGACACGGTCGTCTACTTCCAGGTGACCGAGCCGCGCGCCGCGGTCTACGAGATCAACAACTACATCGTCGGTGTCGAGCAGCTCACCACCACCACGCTGCGTAACGTCGTCGGTGGCATGACGCTGGAGGAGACCCTCACCTCCCGTGAGCGGATCAACTCCCAGCTGCGCGGCGTGCTCGACGAGGCCACGGGCCGGTGGGGTCTGCGCGTGGCCCGGGTCGAGCTGAAATCGATCTTCCCGCCGCCCTCCATCCAGGAGTCGATGGAGAAGCAGATGAAGGCCGACCGTGAGAAGCGCGCCACGATCCTCGCGGCCGAGGCCCACCGGGAGTCGGCGATCAAGTCGGCCGAGGGTGACAAGCAGAGCCAGATCCTCGCCGCCGAAGGTGCCAAGCAAGCCTCCATCCTCGCCGCGGAGGGTGACCGCCAGTCGCGCATCCTGCGTGCCCAGGGTGACCGCGCCGCCAAGTACCTCCTCGCCCAGGGTGAGGCGAAGTCGATCGAGAAGACCTTCGCCGCGATCCGCGCCTCGCGTCCCACCCCCGAACTGCTCGCCTACCAGTACCTGCGCACCCTGCCCGAGATGGCCAAGGGCGAGGCCAGCAAGGTGTGGGTCGTGCCGTCCGACTTCGGCTCCGCGTTGCAGGGCTTCGCGAAGTCGTTCGGCCAGCAGGGCGACGACGGCGTGTTCCGTTACGAGATGCCCGACTACTCCGACGTGCCCGAGGTTGACGAGGACGAGGTCGAGGAGTGGTTCGACATGTCCCGTGACCCGGCGGTCGCGAAGGCTGTCGCCGAGGCCGAGGCGGTGGCCCGTCAGTCGGTCACCATCGACCCGATCGAAGAGGCCGCGCCGCGCCGTCGCCGTCCGGCCCCTGAGCCCGAGGTCGACCAGTCGCAGCCGCCGGCCCAGCCGGGCAGCGACCCGCGGGCGATCGGTGCCGGCGAGACCCAGTCCTTCCCCGCCGTGCCGCCGCAGCAGCAGCCGGACTTCGGGCCGGGCATCCAGTTGCCCAAGCGCCCCGACCAGCAGGGCTGACGCCACCACGCTCAACAACACGAGCCGGACGCCGGATCGACACCCGTCGACCCGGCGTCCGGCTCGTGTTTTGTGTCGTTCTTGCGGTTAGGGGGCGAAGTCGGCGGGCGGGGTGAACTTCAACAACTCGAAGACCCACCAGATCTGCCACCCGGCGAAGATCACGACCCAGGCCGCGGTGCGCCAACCGACGAGCAACCGGTCGCGCGCACGAGGCTGCGCGGCCCCGATGAGGATCGCGCCGACCGGCCAGAGGAACAACAGGAACCGGTAGGTGCTGGTCCAGACGTCGGTGATGGCCACCAGGTAGAGGGAGTACGACACCATCCAGGCGCGCAACTCGAACCCGAGCCCGCGCGACCACGGCCCGGCCATCACCAGGAACCAGCAGGCGACCACGACGAAGACGACGATGACGCCCTTCCCCTCGCCGAAGACCAACTGGAAGTTGGTCAGCCACGGTTTGAACGGCACCACCCCGCCCGGGGCGCGCCAGGCGGCCTGGGTGAGCACATAGGCGTCGGCCTGACCGGTGCGCCAGGCGGCCACCGCCGGCCAGGCCAGACCCGACAGCCCGGTCACCACCAGGGTGGTGACGGCACCCACCGGGTCGCGGGGCCGCACCTGTTCGGTGTGTCGACGCAGCACCATCCGCAGCAGCACCGCCACGACCACGCCCGCCATCGACAGCGCGATCGGTCGCTCGAAGCCGAGCAGCACGGCCGCGAGGCAGGCGACGCCCCAATTGTGCCGGGTGATCCCCCACAGGAAGATCGTCAGCAGCAGGATGCCGAGCGATTCGGTGTAGGTCATCTGCAGCACCGGCGACGACGGGGCGAAGGAGAAGAGCAATGTCGCGCCGAACGCCGCGCGGGCGCCGATGCGCTCGCGCAGCAGCACGCTCATCAACACCACTGCGGCCGCGGCGCACCCGATCGACAGCAGCGACCCCGCCACCGCGAACGACAGGCCGGTGACGGTCATGATGCCGGCGGTCAGAGTCGGGAAGAGCGGCAGGAACGCCCAGGTGTTCTGAGCGACGCGATTCTCCTGGTCGAGCGGGAGCACCTGCGGGTAGCCCTCATTGATGATCTGCTCGTACCACTTGCCGTCCCAGGCATGCACCATGTCCCAGTAGCCGAGTGGGCCAGAGCCCTCCCGGTTGGCGACCACCAGCCGTCCGCTCGACGGGGCCATCCACGCGATCAGCACGGCGGAGAACACCCGCGCGAGCAGGAACCCGCCGAGCACCCACCAGGTCAGGCGGCGGTCGATCGAGCCGCCGAGCCGATCGACGGTGCGCCGCACCCGGCCGTACGCGATGAGCGAGACCGACGCGCCACCGTGCGGCACGCGCGTGCTCTGCTCGCCTGCGATAGTCGTGTCCCCCAACGGTTTTCCTCAATGCCCGCACACAGCGACGGACGTCGCCGCTGAGCCTCGCTCAGCGGCCGGTCAGTTCGTCCCGCTCCGCCCGCAGTCGGGCGATCTCGGCGTCGCGCTCGTCGAGCTCGGTGCGCAACCGGTCGAGCACGTCGTCGACCTGCCCCATGCGGTAACCGCGCATCGTCTGGTCGAACCGGATCTCGGCGACATCCGCCGACTTCAGTGCTCCGGCCGGCAGCGGTTCGAACGGCGTGGTGGTGACCGGGTCGTCCATGGCGCCGCCGCCGAATCGGCCCAGGACGGCGGCAACGGCCAGGCCCGTGACGAGCACCAACAGCACGATGAGAACGACGATCACCCCGACAGGTTAATGCCGACGGCTGTGCCGGTCAGCGCCGGCGAGTGCTCGACAGGTGGTCGATCACTGCCCGGCCTGCTCGTCGTGCAGCCGCCGGCACTCCCGGACGATGATCTCGACCGCCTCGGCGGGGTCGTCGACCACCCGCAGCCGGTCGACGTCACCGGGCGAGATCATGCCCTCGGTGAGCAACCGGCCGCGCACGAAGTCGAGCAGCGGCGCCCAGAAGTCGGCGCCCAGCAGCACCACCGGGAAGCTGGTGATCTTGTGCGTCTGCGCCAGGGTGATCGCCTCGAACAACTCGTCGAGGGTGCCGAAGCCGCCGGGCAGCACGACGTAGCCCTGGGAGTACTTCACGAACATCGTCTTGCGCACGAAGAAGTAGCGGAAGTTGACGCCGAGATCGACGTACTCGTTCAGACCCGCTTCGAAGGGCAGCTCGATGCCGAGGCCGACACTCGTGCCGCCGGCCTGCGAGGCGCCCTTGTTCGCGGCTTCCATCGCACCCGGCCCGCCACCGGTGATGACGGCGTAGTCGGCCTGCGCCAGCAACCGGCCGACCTCGACGCCCTTCTCGTAGTGCTCGCTGCCCGGTTGTAGGCGGGCCGAGCCGAAGACCGCGATCGCCGGCCCGAGTTCGGCGAGTGCGCCGAAGCCTTCGACGAACTCCGCTTGAATGCGCATCACACGCCAGGGATCGGTGTGCAGCCAATCGGAGTCGGGCTGCCGGTCGAGCAACCGCTGGTCGGTCGTGGTGCGCGGCACCTGCGACCCGCGCAGGGTCGTCGCGCCGCGCCGGTAGTCGCGCCGCTGCGCGTCCTCGATCGACTCGCTCGACGTGTTCACAGCCTCGCTCATCGGGCGGCTCCGTCCTGCGGCGACAGCCACCGCTTCATCGCCGCGAGCGCGGCGCTGATCTGGTCTTCGGGGCAGCGTTCGTCGTCGGTGTGCGCGAGGTTGGGGTCGCCGGGGCCGAAGTTGACCGCCGGCACGCCGAGCGCGCTGAACTGCGCGACGTCCGTCCACCCCTCCTTGGCCACCACCGGCAGCGCGAGGGCGTCGACGAAGCCCTTCGCGGCCGGCTTGTCGAGACCGGGCTTGGCGCCGTCCGCGGCGTCGGAGAGCGTCAGCTCGTAGCCGGCGAACACCTCACGCAGGTGGTCGAGGGCCGCCTCGGTGTCGCGATCGGGGGCGTAGCGGTAGTTCACCGACACCACGCAGCGGTCGGGGATCACGTTGCCCGCGATGCCGCCGCTGATGCCGACCGCGTTGAGCGCCTCGTGATAGTCCAGACCCTCGACCGCGACGGTGCGGGGTTCGTACGCCGACAGCCGGGCGAGGATCTCGCCCGCGTCGTGGATCGCGTTGTGGCCGTTCCACGGGCGGGCGGAGTGGGCGGCGATGCCCTTGGTCGCGACGTCGACCCGCATCGTGCCCTTGCACCCGCCCTCGATGCCGCCGTTCGTCGGCTCGAGCAGCACCGCGAAGTCGGCCTCCAGCCACTGCGGGTGGTTGCGCACCAGCCGTGCCAGGCCGTTGAACTCGGCCTCGATCTCCTCGCAGTCGTAGAAGACGTAGGTGACGTCGCGGGTCGGCTCGGTGATGCCGGCGGCGAGCGCCAACTGCACGGCCACCCCGCCCTTCATGTCGGTGGTGCCGCGGCCGCGCAACACGCCGTCGATGCGCTGCACCGGGACGTTCGGCGGGTCGACGGTGATCGGCACGGTGTCGATGTGACCGGCGAGCACGACCCGTTCGGCACGGCCGAGGTCGGTGCGGGCCACGATCGCGTTGCCGTCGCGTTCGACGCTCAGGTGCGGCAGGGCGCGCAGCGCGCGCTCGATCGCGTCGGCGATCTCCTGCTCGTTCTTGCTCACCGACGGGATGTCGCACAGGGCCGCGGTGAGGGTGACGACGTCCGAACTCAGGTCGAGATCTGCCATGCGCACCATCTTGGCGGACGGTCGCTGCCCGGACCGCACGGGTCCACCGCCTAACCTGGTGGCATGACCGCGCAGCGCACGGCCTGGGGTTTCGGCCTGGCCACGATCACGTACGACGACCGCACCCTCGACACCTGGTTCCCCAACCCGCACCTGGGCGAGGCGCCTGCCGACGAGCCCTACGCGGCGCCGACGGAGCTGGTGTCCCAGGTGCGCGACTTCCCGCGGCGCGAGGTGCGCACCAAGGTCGTGCTGGTCAGCATCGACCTCGACGAGGCACCCAAGGACGCCTCCGACGCCTACCTTCGCCTGCACCTGCTGTCGCACTGCCTGGTCGAACCGAACTCGATCAACCTCGACGGCCTGTTCGGGGTGCTGGAGAACGTCGTCTGGACCAACGTCGGGCCGTGTGCACCGGAGAACTTCGAGCAGACCCGCACCCGCCTGCGCCAGGACGGCCCGGTGCAGGTCTACGGCATCGACAAGTTCCCGCGGATGACCGACTACGTCGTGCCGGCGGGCGTGCGCATCGCCGACGCCGACCGGGTGCGCCTCGGCGCCCACCTCGCCCCCGGCACCACCGTGATGCACGAGGGCTTCTGCAACTTCAACGCCGGCACCCTCGGCACCTCGATGGTCGAGGGCCGCATCGTGCAGGGCGTCGTCGTCGGTGACGGCTCCGACATCGGTGGCGGTGCCTCGATCATGGGCACCCTGTCCGGCGGCGGCACCGAGCGCGTCAGCATCGGTCGACGCTGCCTGCTCGGCGCCCAGAGCGGTGTCGGCATCGCCCTCGGCGACGACTGTGTCGTCGAAGCGGGCCTCTACATCACCGCCGGCACCAAGGTGACGATGCCCGACGGGTCGGTGAAGAAGGCGCGCGAGCTGTCCGGAGGCTCGAACATGCTGTTCATTCGCAACTCCGAGACCGGTGTCGTCGAATGCCGTCCGCGCCAGGGTCAGGGCATCGCACTCAACGACGCACTGCACGCCAACACCTCCGGTCGACCGGCCGGCTCCGGGGCGTGATCTTCCGGCGGCGACGGTCCGACGACGCGCACGGGCCGCACCACGAGCACGACGGCTACGGGTCGTACGACGACACCGAAGACACCGACGACGGCTACTGGGGCGACGAGGACGACGACGCGATCCACCTCGGGTCGCACCGGTTCGAGTCCGACCACCGGCGCAGCCGGCTGACCAGCACCCTGGGCTGCCTGCTCCCGCTCGCGTTGCTCGGCCTCATCGCCGGCGGCGGCTACTACGGCTACCAGCGCATCACCGACGCGATCGGCTCCAACAGCTGCAAGGTGCGCGACGACCGGTTCGACTACCAGTGGACGCCGGAGCAGGTGGCCAACTCCGCGACGATCAGTGTGGTCGGCACCGACCTGCTCGGCCTGAGCACCCGCGCCAGCCAGATCGCCAACGCGACCGCGATCCAGGAGTCGAAGCTGCGCAACCTGCGCAGCGGCGACCGCGACTCCCTCGGCCTGTTCCAGCAGCGTCCGACGATGGGTTGGGGCACCGCCGAGCAGATTCTCGACCCCGTATACGCCAGCCGCAGTTTCTACAACGCGCTGGTCAAGGTCTCCGACTGGCAGACCCGTCCGCTCACCGATGTGGCACAAGCCGTGCAGCGCTCGGGTTACCCGGAGGCGTACGCCGACCACGAGACCCAGGGGCGGGTGCTCGCCACCGCGTTCGACGGGTCGTTCCCGCAGGCCGTCGGGTGCCGCCTCGACGACGCGACCGCGCCCGGTTCGCCGACCGCGGTGACCGACAAGCTGCGCACCCAGGCCGGCATCACCAACGCTACGACCTCGGGCAAGCTCGTCACCGTGCCGGCCGGTTCGGCGCAGAAGGCGTGGTCGGTGGGGCACTGGGCCGTCGCGCACGCACAGTCCGAACAGATCACCTCGGTGATCGTCGGCGACCACGCGTGGAACCGGCAGAAGGGAAAGGCCGGCTGGAACTGGACCACCGCGCAGCACCCGACCGGCTCCGACAGCACCGTCCGGATCGAGCTCAACTAGCCGCACACGCACCTGGAACAGACACGAAGAAGCCCGACCACCTCGTGGTGGTCGGGCTTCTGGCGCAGTGGGATCAGGCGGACGGGTAGTCGCGCTCGGTCTCGCCGATGTAGATCTGACGCGGGCGGCCGATCTTGGTCGCCGGGTCTTCCATCATCTCGCGCCACTGGGCGATCCAGCCCGGCAGACGACCGATGGCGAACAGCACGGTGAACATCTCCGTCGGGAAGCCCATCGCCTTGTAGATGATGCCGGTGTAGAAGTCGACGTTCGGGTAGAGCTTGCGCGACACGAAGTACTCGTCGCTGAGTGCGATCTCCTCGAGGCGGCGAGCCATCGCCAGCTTCGGGTCGTCGACACCGAGGGCCTGCAGCACCTCGTCCGCGGCGTTCTTCACGATCGCGGCGCGCGGGTCGTAGTTCTTGTAGACGCGGTGCCCGAAGCCCATGAGCTTCACGCCGGCTTCCTTGTTCTTGACCTTCTCGACGAACTTGTCGACGTCACCGCCGAAGTCCTGCTCGATGGTGTCGAGCATCTCGAGCACGGCCGAGTTGGCGCCACCGTGCAGCGGACCGGACAGCGCGTGGATGCCGGCCGAGATCGAGGAGAACAGGTTCGCGTGACCCGAACCGACCAGACGGACGGTGGAGGTCGAGCAGTTCTGCTCGTGGTCGGCGTGCAGGATGAACAGCTGGTCGAGCGCCTTGGTGACGACCGGGTTCGGCGTCCAGTCCTCGGTCGGGTAACCGAAGGTGAGGCGCAGGAAGTTCTCGACGAGGTCGAGGTTGTTGTCCGGGTAGAGCGTCGGCTGGCCCTGGCTCTTCTTGAACGCGTAGGCCGCGATCGTCGGGAGCTTGGCGAGCAGGCGGATGGTGGACAGCTCTACCTGGTCCTTGTCGGTGATCGACAGGGAGTCCTGGTAGAAGGTGCCGAGCGCCGAGACGGCCGCCGACAGCACCGACATCGGGTGCGCGTCGCGCGGGAACGCAGCGAGGAGGTCCTTGAGGTCCTCGTGCAGCATCGTGTGGCGCTGGATCTTCGCGGTGAACTCCGCCAGCTGCTCGCTGGTGGGCAGCTCGCCGTAGATCAGCAGGTAGGAGACCTCGAGGAACGAGGACTTCTCGGCCAACTGGTCGATCGGGTAGCCGCGGTAGCGCAGGATGCCGGCGTCGCCGTCGATGTAGGTGATTGCCGACTTGCACGACGCGGTGTTCACGAAACCGACGTCGAGCGTCACGTTGCCCGTTTCCTTCAGCAGCGCGGAGATGTCGTATCCGTCGTTGCCTTCAGTCGCCGGGATGACGGCGAACTCGAGGTTCTTGTCACCCGCGGCGAAGGTGGCCGGAGCGGTGTCAGTCATAAGGGAAGTGCCTTCCGTCCTCACTGGAACCGGCAACGATGCCGGTTGCTGAGCCTTAGGTGACGGTACCCCAGCGTCCGAACGCGTCGCGGGGCACCCCGGTGTGAAGAATCTCAGTTCTGCAGGCTTGGTGAAACGCCTTGTTCAACCACTGGTCAAGCGCTGCGCCGCCGACGTGATCTGCTCGTCGGACGCGGTGAGCGCGATCCGCACGTGCTCGGCCCCAGCGGCACCGTAGAAGTCGCCCGGAGCGGCGAGGATGCCCTTCGCCGCGAGCTCGTCGACAGTCGCCCGGCAGGGCTGACCCTTCGTCGCCCAGAGGTAGAGACCGGCGTCGGAATAGTCTGTGCGCCAACCGGATTCGTTGAGTGCCGCCTTGAGCATTGCGCGCCGACGGCGGTAGCGCTCTTTCTGTTCGGCGACGTGCGCGTCGTCCTGCACGGCCGCGAGCAGCGCACGCTGCACCGGCCACGGCACGATCATCCCGGCGTGCTTGCGGAACGCGAGCAACTGCTGCACCAGATCGCGGTCACCGGCGACGAACGCGGCGCGGTAGCCGGCCATGTTCGACTGCTTCGACAGCGAGTAGACCGACAGCAGTCCGGTGTGGTCACCCGCACAGACCCGGTCGTCGAGGATGCTCGGCGTGGTCAGGTCGTCGACGCCCTCGCGCCAGTCGAGTTCGGAATAACACTCGTCGCTGGCGACGATCACGCCACGCTCACGCGCCCAGCGCACCACCTTCGCGAGGTGTTCGACGCCGAGCACCTGCCCGGTGGGGTTGCCGGGAGTGTTGAGCCACAACAGTTTCGGCGCACTCGGACCGAACTGCACGGTCGACGCCGCGGGCACCGGGCGGGCGCCCGCGATGCGGGCACCGACGTCGTACGTCGGGTAGGCGGCCTCCGGGAAGCCGACCGCGTCGTCCGGGCCGAGCCCGAGGATCGTCGGCAACCAGGCGACGAACTCCTTGCTGCCGACCACCGGCAGCACGCCGTCCGGGTCGACGCCGTGGGCGTTGCGCCGCCGGGCGAACCACGCCGAGATCGCCTCGCGCAGATCGGGGGTGCCCCACACCTGCGGGTAGCCGTGGGCGTCGGACGCCGCGGCGAGCGCGTCGCGCACCACCTGCGGCGTCGGGTCGACCGGGGTGCCGACGGAGAGATCGATGAAACCCCCGGGATACGCCTGCGCCGTGGCCTTCGCCGCGGCAAGGGTGTCCCAGGGGAAGTCGGGAAGTCGTCGACTCACTCGTCGTGCGACTGCGGCGGCAGCGCGGCGATCAGCGGGTGGTCCTTGTTGATCAGGCCCATCTTCGCGGCACCACCCGGGCTGCCGAGGTCGTCGAAGAACTCGACGTTGGCCTTGTAGTAGTCGGCCCATTCCTCCGGCGTGTCGTCTTCGTAGTAGATCGCCTCGACCGGGCAGACCGGCTCGCAGGCGCCACAGTCGACGCACTCGTCGGGATGGATGTAGAGGCTGCGCTCACCCTCGTAGATGCAGTCGACGGGACATTCCTCGATGCACGCCTTGTCCTTGAGGTCGACACAGGGCTGGGCGATGACGTACGTCATGAGAGGAATCCTCCTGCTGATCTGGGGAGCGGCTGCTCGCGAGTCCGTCACTAGTATGCCGGGGTGTCGCACGAGGAGCCGAGTAAGTCTCACCTTCCCTGGCCGTTACGTGTCGGGCGGCGGGTCGCGGTGCGGCGCAGACTGGCTCCCGACGACCCCTCGGGAGCCCGGTTCACCGATGTGACCGGGGAGTTGGTGGCGGCCGACGTGGCGGGTGCCACCGTCGAGTCACGCGCCGGCACGGTGGTCGTGCCGTGGGCCGAGGTGGTGGCCGCGAAGGAGATCCCGCCCCGCTCCGACCGGCGCGGGCGACCACACCGCACGATCGCGATCGACGACCTGCAACGGCTCATGGTCGACGGGCTGCCCGGGCTGTTGCGGATGCCGATCGGCGATTGGCTGCTCCGCTCCGCCGAAGGTTTCACCGGGCGCGCCAATTCGGCTCTGGCAGTGGGAGATCCGGGGATGCCGCTGGCCGAGGCGGTCGACGAGGTGCGTGCCGCGTACGGCGACCTCGGGCAGCCCGCCTTGTTCCAGATCGCCGGTGAGCAGGGGTTCGACGTCTCGGCCCACCCGGTGGCCGCCGAGGTGCTCGCCCGCGGCGGACGCGTCTTCCAACAGACCTTCGTGATGACGGCCGCCACCCGTGAGGTCGCGCTCGCACGACCCGTCCCCGACACCGCGGTCGAGGTGCTGCCTGCGCCGTCCGAGGGGTGGTGGACGGCGGCCAGCCCCCGCACCGTGGAGCACCGCGAGTTGGTCGAGCGGCTGCTCGCGCAGGTGCACGACGGGCGCTACCTGACGGTGCGCCGCCGATCGGGCGAAGCGGTGGCCGCGGGCCGAATCGCCTACTCCCCCGGCTGGATCGGGCTCTACGACCTGCACACGCTGCCCGCCGAGCGGGGCAACGGGTTCGGCCGCGCACTCGTCGGTGAATCGGCCCGCGACGCCGATGCCGGCGGAGTGCGCTCGGCCTACCTGCAGGTGAGCGCCGACAACGCGCCGGCCATCGGGTTGTACGAGTCGCTCGGGTTCACGACCCACCACGAGTACTGGTACGCCCGCCTCGACTGAACCCACCCCTCCGCAAACGCTGCGCCCCTGCAGACGCTGCTGTTGCAACCGCAGCGCGTGCCGGGAACCGCAGCGTTTGCGATGGGGCGGAATAGATGACGTGTCCACTACCTTGTAGGTTGGCACGAACCTCCACGAAAGGCAGCCATGGCGCAGGCAACCGTCCAACTGGGTCTTGATTCGTTCGGCGACATCAGCGTCGACGCGCAGGGCAACGCGAACAGCGCGGCCCAGGAGATCCGCAACCACGTCGAGCACGCGGTCATCGCCGACCGGGCCGGGGTCGACGCGATCAGCTTCGGCGAACACCATCGCGGCGACTTCGCGATCTCCGCCCCTGACATGGTGCTCGCGGCCGCCGCGTCGCGTACCGAGCGCATCACCCTCGGCACCGCCGTCACCGTGCTGAGCAGCGACGACCCCATCCGAGTGTTCGAGCGCTTCTCCACGCTCAACGCGATCAGCAACGGACGCGCCGAGATCACCGTCGGTCGCGGATCGTTCACCGAATCGTTCCCGCTCTTCGGGTACGACCTGGCCGATTACGAACTCCTCTTCGAGGAGAAGTTCGACATGTTCGCCAAGCTGCTCGCCGAGCCGGAACGCTTCTCCTGGAACGGAACTCACCGCCGTCCGGTCGACAACGCCGTCATCATGCCGCGCACCGAAGGCGGCCTGAAGGCATGGGTCGGCGTCGGCGGTTCACCGCAGTCGGTTATCCGCGCCGTCACCCACGGGGTGCCGATGATGTTGGCGATCATCGGCGGCAGCCCGCGCCGGTTCCAGCCCTTCGTCGACCTCTACCGCGAGGCGCAGGACAAGCTCGAGATCAGCCTGCCGCTGGGCGTGCACTCCCCCGGCCACATCGCCGAGACCGACGCGGAAGCGCGCAACCAGGTGCGCGACGCGTGGCTGACCAACCGCAACAACATCGGCCGCGAGCGCGGCTGGGGTCCGAGCGGCCCGGCGGAGTTCGAGGCCGAGGCCGACCACGGCTCGATGTACGTCGGGTCGCCCGAAACCGTCGCACGCAAGATCGCCGACACGGTCAAGACCCTCGGACTCGACCGCTTCGACCTGAAGTACAGCAACGGACCGGTGCGCGACGAGCACCTGCGCCGTTCGATCGAGCTCTACGGCACCGAGGTCATCCCGCGGGTGCGCGAACTGCTCGCCGACTGACGCCGTCCGCCCTCCGGCCAACCCGGCCCGCCTCTCCCCCAAACGCTGCAGTACTTGTCAGCTGCTGCGGCTGCAACCGCAGCGACTGACGAGTGACGCCGCGTTTGCGGGTTTTCAGTCGGTGCCGGGGTCGAGCAACTCGGCCAGGTGCACGCCCGCACGGCCCGCGAGATCGTCGGCCTGGGTGCGGCAGGAGAATCCGTCGGTGAGCAGGACGGCGTCCGGCTGCGCCGCGAGCGCGGGCAGCAGTTGCCGCTCGGCGACCTTCACCGACACCTCGTAGTGCCCTTCTTCCATGCCGAAGTTGCCGGCGAGGCCGCAGCAGCCCGACAGCCGCTGCACGTCGGCGCCGGCCCGCTTCAACAGTTCGGCGTCGGGCGACCAACCCATCACCGCGTGGTGGTGGCAGTGCGGCTGGGCGACGACCTTGCGTCCGGTGAGGTCGGGCGGCTGCCAGCCCGGCACCGTGGCCAGGAATTCCGCCAGCGTCACCACCTTGCCCGCGACGCGTGCCGACTCCGGCGAACCGATCAGCTCCGCGGCGTCGCTGCGGTAGACCGCGGTGCACGACGGCTCCAACCCGATGATCGGAAGTCCCTGCGCCGCAACAGGATCGAGGTCGGCGATCGACTTGCCGAGGGTCTTCTTCGCGGCGTCGAGCTGACCGGTGCTGATCAGGGTGAGCCCGCAGCAGCCGTCGCGTTCGACGACCACCGGTTCGAAACCGGCGTCGCGCAGCACGCGCACCGCAGCCCGACCTGTGGCCGGCGTGAAGTAGTTGGTGAAGGTGTCGACCAGCAACACCACCCGATCGGGCCGGTCGTCGGACGGGTCGAACGCGGCAACGCCGTTCTTCGCGCACCAGGCACGGAAGGTCTGGGGCGCGAACTCGGGCACCGAGCGGCGCGGGTCGACCCCGGCCAAACGCTTCGCCGCCGCCGGGCGGCTGCCGACCGCGACGAGCTTCGAGGCGAGCCGAGATGTCTTGCGGCTCAGCCGAACCCACTGCGGCAGCCGGCCCAGGGTGTAGTGCGACAGCGGACGCCGCTTGCCCTTGTAGGTCTGGTGCAGCACCTCCGACTTGTAGGAGGCCATGTCGATGCCGGTCGGGCAGTCGGACAGGCACCCCTTGCACGACAGACACAGATCGAGCGCGTCGTGCACCTCGGGGGCGTCCCAGCCCCGCACCGAGGTGCCGTTGAGCATCTCCTGCAGCACCCGGGCGCGGCCACGGGTGGAGTCCTTCTCGTCGCCGGTGGCGAGGTACGACGGGCACATCACGCCGTGCGAGCCGCCGTTGTCGGCCCGGCACTTGCCGACACCGGTGCACCGGTGGACGGCTTGGGAGAAGTCGCCGCCGTCGTGCGGGTACAGCAGGGCGAGCGGCTCCCGTGGCGCCTTCGCGGCCGGAATGCGCAGGTGGTCGGTCGGCGCGTCGGGGTCGACCAGCACCCCCGGGTTGAGCAGGCCGGACGGGTCGAACATCCGCTTCACCCGACCGAACAGGTCGATCGCCTCGGGCGAATACATGTGGTGCAGCAGCCCGCTGCGCGCGCGGCCGTCGCCGTGCTCACCCGACAGCGAGCCGCCGTACTTGGCCACCAACTGCGCGGACGCCTCCAGGAACGACCCGAACGCGGCCGTGCCCCCGTCGGCGGCGAGCGGGAAGTCGATGCGGATGTGCAGACACCCGTCGCCGAAGTGCCCGTACGGCAGGCCGGTGAGGTCGTGTTCGGTCATCAGCGCGTCGAACTCGCGCAGGTAGGGGCCGAGCTGCTGCGGCGGCACCGCGGCGTCCTCCCAGCCGGCGTGCGCCGGCCGGTCGCGCGGTGAGCGACCGGACAGCCCCGCACCGTCTTCGCGCACCCGCCACAGAGCGGCAGCGACCACGGGGTCGGGCACGATCATCGAATCGATCGAACCCGACTGCGCGACAACGCGTTCGGCAATCGACCCGAGCTCGCCGGCATCGTCTCCGGCCAGCTCGACGAACAACCAGCCGTCGCCGCGGGGCAACGGTGGCACCGCGCCGGGCCCACGGCGCGCGGTGAGGATGTCGACGATCCGGCGGTCCATGCCCTCGAGCGCCACCGGTGCGAAGGGCAGCAAACCCGCCGCGGCGTCGCCCGCGTCGTAGATGTCGGCATAGCCGAGCACGACCAGCAGGCGCCGGGCCGGTTCCTTGACCAGCCGCACCATGGCCTCCGTAGCGACCGCGAGGGTGCCCTCCGAACCGGCGAGGAAGCCGGTGACGTCGAAACCGTTCTCCGGCAGCAACTGCTGCATCGCGTAACCCGACACCTGGCGCCCGAAGCGTCCGAACTCCCGGCGCACCAGCGCCAGCTCGCTGCCGACCAACCGGTCGAGGTCAGCCAGCAGCGGGGACGCGGCAACCGCATCGGCGCGCGCGGTCGACCGCGCCGTACGCAGCACCGTGCCGTCGGCCAGCACCGACTCCAACGCCAGCAGGTTGTCGGAGGTCTTGCCGTAGCCGAGCGCCCTTGAGCCGCAGGCGTTGTTGCCGATCATTCCGCCGATCGTGCAGCGGGTGTGCGACGACGGGTCGGGCCCGTAGCGCCAACCCGCGGCCAGCGCCGCCTTCTGCAGGGCCGCGTGCACGATGCCGGGCTGCACCGCAGCGACGCCTGCCTCGGCGTCGAGCGACACCAGGTGGTTCATGTGTTTGCTGAAGTCGAGCACCACCCCGGTGCCGATCGAGTTGCCGGCGATCGAGGTGCCGGCACCCCGGGAGGTCACCGGCACCGAGAGCTCGCGGCACGCCGCGAGCGCAGCGATCACCTCGTCGCGGTCGTGCGGGCGCACGACCGCGGTCGGCAGCAGGCGGTAGAGCGAGGCGTCGGTGGAGTAGGCGGCGCGATTCGTGCCGTCGACCAGCACGTCCCGCAGTCCGGCTCGGCGCAGCGCTTCGGTGACGGCTTCGGGGGTGGGATTCACGCCGGTGAATCTACTTCTTCGTGCTGCTCGGCGTCGCTGGTGTCGACGTGCTGGACGGCTTCGCGGCCGTGCTCGACGTGCTCGTGGACGAGCTCGTCGGCTTACGGCTCGACGTCGCGCTGCTGGAGGCGCGGGCCTTGCTCGGGTCGGGTCCGCAGATCACGCGGTCCTGCGGGATGTACTTGGTCGTGCGGCTCTCGCTCTTCACGACCTTGCCGGACAGGTCGGTCACGGTGCGGGTGACGGTGACCGAGAAGCCCTGCGCAGGTGTCTGCGGCTCGCAGCCCGACTCGTCCAGGTAGCGCGTCTTGGGGTCGGTGAACGCGAACTGCGGCCCGGTGGTCGTCTTCACGTTGAAGGTCTTCGTGCCGAACAGCCGGATGACGGCCGCGTTGCCCTCGGTGCCCGCCTGGATGCGGATCGGGTGGCCGGTGTCGTTGGTCCACTTGTTGTCGATCGTCGGCACCCACAAAGTGGCTTCGCGGCCCATCGGGTAGCGCGGGATCCAGTAGGCGTGCTCGGTGTGTTCGTCGAGTTGGACGCCGGCGAAGAACGTGGCGTTGTAGAGCGTCGTGGACACCTGGGAGATGCCGCCGCCGGTGCCCTTGCCGTGGCGACCGTCGATCAGCACGCCGGCCTCGACGTAACCGTTCGACGCCTCGATCGGGCTCAGCGCCTGCAGCAGGCTGAACTGCTCACCGGGAGCCACGATCATGCCGTTGATCTTGCTGAGCGCGACCTTGATGTTGGTGGTACGGGCGGCGTTCGCGGGCCCCGTCGGGTAGGGCGACACGAACTCGGAGATCTGGGTGGTGCCGAGGTTCTTCAGGTCGGCGGCGGTCATCCGGGCCGCGACCGGCTTGGTCTTGAGGGTGACCGTGCGGTCGGTCGCGGTGAGCGCCTTCACCACGAGAGCGGCGGCGCCGGTCGGGTCGACCTCGGTGCCGTTCTTGGCCTCGACGATCGCGCCGTTCGCCCCGTAGTGGGCGTTGACCGGTGCGGTCGTGAGGGTGTTCGACAACGAGTCGAGCGCGCTCTTCAGCTTCGCCTCGTCGACGACCGGCGCGATCTTGCCGTCGGTGACCTTCGCGCTGAGGAACTCGCAGACGTCCTGCGGCGTGAGCTCGGCGACCTTGTCGCCCACCTTGATCTTGAGCGGACCGCTCATCGCGGGGTTGGCGAAATCGCGCACGAACGCGTCGAGTTCGGCGTTCGTCAGCGGCGCCTCCACGTGACCGATGGTCGCGGTGAACGACGTCTTCGCCGGCCAGCCGGCCGCGATCTGCCGGGCAGCGGCGTCGGCCTGGATGCCGGTGCCGTCGGTCGAGCGGGTGACGACGACCTTGCCGTTGTCGAAGCGCACCGAACCGTTGGTCGCCGAGCCCTTGAAGGTGCCGCCCTCAGCGGTGATCGCGGCGGCGAGCTTGTCGAGGTCGGCCTTCGCCCTGAGCGGGCGGTCCTGGGTGACCCCGAACAGGTGCTCCTTGACGACCGTCGGGCTCAGCGAGAACCCGGTGAGCCCGTCGACACCCTGACCGGCATCGAGCGAGAGTCCGGACTTGGCCGGGTCGAGGGTGATCGACTTGCCGTCCGCGTGGACCGTGACCGGGCGCGACAGCAGACCGCTCGTGTGCTTCTCCACGGCGTCCGCGGCCCTCGTCGAACTCATCCCCGAGACGTCGACACCGGCCACCTTCGTGCCGTCGGGCACCTTGTTGGTGACGGCCGCCGCGGTGCCGACGTAGCCGGCGCCCAACAGCACCACGAGCCCGCCACCGGCCAGTGCGGCCCATCGTCCCCGTCGCGAAGTCTGCTTCTCGCTCACTGCGCTCTCACTCATTCATCCACTGATCTCGCACGCGCCGAGGCGCGCGTCGCCCCTCGGACGCCGTGCGAGTCGCTTATTTCTGGCTGCCGAACCGACCGCGGAAGTAGACCAGCGCTTCACCCGGCTGCTCCGCGATCTGCAAGGACAGTACGTCGCCGACCACGATGGTGTGATCGCCGGACACAAGGGTGTCGGCGGTTCGACACACGATTGTTGCCAACGAACCGTCGAGCAACGGCACGCCGGATTCGTGGCGGTGGTGCGGCACCCGGTCGAGTTGTCCGTGCAAGGGTCGACCGCGCGTCGACAACCACACCGCATGTGGACGCTGGGCCGCGTCCAGGATCGACACGCCCCAGGTGCCGTTCGCGATCACCGCGTCGTGAAAGCGCGCCTCGCGCTCGACACAGATCAGCAGCCGGACGGGGTCGAGCGACACCGACGTGATCGCGTTGGCGGTCATCGCGTGGTCGATGCCGTCGGCAACCGTCGTCACGACGGTGACCCCGGAGACCAGCCGGCCGATTGCCTGGCGGTACTCGTCGGGGTCGACTGCGTCGGTCATCGAGTCACCTCCATTGGGTTGCTTTCGGGACGGGTGCTCAGGACTTGTCGGCGTTGCGGGCCCGTGCGGAGGCGCGTGCGCGCTCGCCGGCGTTGAGCACGACCTTGCGGATGCGGACGTCCTCCGGAGTGACCTCGACGCACTCGTCCTCGCGGCAGAACTCCAGGCTCTGCTCCAGCGACAGCCGGCGCGGCGGGATGACCTTCTCGAAGTTGTCGGCGGATGAGGCGCGCACGTTGGTGAGCTTCTTCTCCTTGGTGATGTTGACGTCCATGTCGTCGGCGCGGGAGTTCTCGCCGACGATCATGCCCTCGTAGACCTCGGTGCCGGGCTCGACGAAGAGCACACCGCGCTCCTGCAGGTTGACCATCGCGTACGCGGTGACCGGGCCGGTGCGGTCGGCGACCATCGAGCCCGACAGGCGGGTGACGATCTGGCCGAACCACGGCTCGTAGCCGTCGAACACGTGGTGGGCGATGCCGGTGCCGCGAGTCTCGGTGAGGAACTCCGTGCGGAAACCGATGAGACCGCGCGACGGCACCTTGAACTCCATCCGGATCCAGCCGGTGCCGTGGTTGGTCATCTGCTCCATGCGCCCCTTGCGGGCCGCCAGGATCTGCGTGATCGCGCCGAGGTACTCCTCCGGCGTGTCGATGGTGAGCGCTTCGACCGGCTCGTGCACCTTGCCGTCGACCTGCTTGGTAACCACCTGCGGCTTGCCGACGGTCAGCTCGTAACCCTCGCGACGCATCTGCTCGACGAGGATCGCGAGCGCGAGCTCACCACGTCCCTGCACCTCCCACGCGTCGGGACGCTCGGTGGGCAGCACGCGCAGTGACACATTGCCGATGAGCTCGCGGTCGAGGCGGTCCTTGACCAAGCGGGCGGTGACCTTCGACCCACGCACCTTGCCGGCCAACGGCGAGGTGTTGGTGCCGATCGTCATCGAGATCGCCGGCTCGTCGACCTGGATCAACGGCAGAGGGATGGGGTTCTCGGCGTCGGCGAGGGTTTCGCCGATGGTGATGTCGGGGATGCCCGCAACGGCGATGATGTCGCCCGGTCCGGCCGTCTCGGCCGGCTCGCGGTCGAGACCGAAGGTCATCAGCAGCTCGGTGATCTTCACCTTCTGCTGGGTGCCGTCGTGACGGCACCAGGTGACCTGCTGGCCCTTGCTGATCTCACCGTTGCGCACGCGCAGCAGGGCGAGGCGGCCCAGGAAGTTGGACGAGTCGAGGTTGGTCACGTGGGCCTGCAGCGGCGCCTCGTCGTCGTAGGCCGGCGCCGGAATGGTCTCCAGGATCGTCTTGAACAGCGGCTCGAGCGAGTCGCCGTCGGGCAGCGCACCGTTGCCCGGACGGGTGGTGGAGGCGATGCCGTTCTTCGCCGACGCGTAGACGACCGGGAAGTCGAGCTGGTCCATGTTGCCCTCGGCGTCGTCGAGCAGGTCCATGAACAGTTCGTAGGTCTCCTCCTCGACCTCCTCGATGCGGGAGTCGGGACGGTCGACCTTGTTGATGCACAGGATGACCGGCATCTTCGCCGTGAGCGCCTTGCGCAGCACGAAACGGGTCTGCGGCAGCGGCCCCTCGGACGCGTCGACCAGCAGCACCACACCGTCGACCATCGACAGCCCGCGCTCCACCTCGCCACCGAAGTCGGCGTGACCCGGGGTGTCGATGATGTTGATGACCACCTGGTCCTGGCCGGCGTCCTTGGCCGACGGGCCGTTGTAGTGGATGGCGGTGTTCTTGGCGAGAATGGTGATGCCCTTCTCGCGCTCGAGGTCGCCGGAGTCCATCACCCGCTCGCCGGTGGTCTCGACGGTGTCGCGCTCGCCGAAAGCACCCGCCTGCCAGAGCATCTTGTCGACGAGGGTCGTCTTTCCGTGGTCGACGTGGGCAACGATGGCGACGTTACGAACGTCGTCGCGGGTCTTCAAAGGCATGACTGCGATTCTCGCAGACTCCGACCTGTGCTCCGTACCACGCCGAACGCGCGCACCCGTCCACGCCGGACGTGAGGACTCAACTTCGTAACGGCCTGTGAACGCTCGATGAATCCTGTGTGCGTGGGTCTAGGGTCGCCCTTATCGAACCGGCCGGGGCACGAGTGTGCCCGCCGACGACGAGGAAGAGGAACAAAACATGCAGAGCTCTCGCAAGGTCAGTGCGCTCGCAGTGGCCAGTGTGGCGGCCTTGGTGCTGTCCGGATGCGCGGAGTCGAAGCGCGACGAAAGTGGCACTTCCGGCTCCAGTGGCAGCACCTCCAACGCCACCATGACCTTCGCCGCGGCCGGCGCGCCGAAGACCTTCGACCCCTTCTACGCCACCGACGGCGAGTCGTTCCGACCCGCCCGGCAGATGTTCGAGGGCCTGGTCGACTTCAAACCGGGCACCGCCGACCTCACGCCGGGCCTGGCCACGAGCTGGAACCCCAGCTCCGACGGCAAGACCTGGACGTTCAAGCTGCGCACCGGCGTGAAGTTCTCCGACGGCACCCCGTTCAACGCCGACGCCGTGTGCAAGAACTTCGAGCGCATGGACAAGCAGAACGAGGCCGGCCAGACCGCCGCGTCGTACTGGAACGACAACATGGGCGGCTTCAACAAGTCGAAGACCGACCTCTACCAGGGCTGCACCGCAAAGGGCGAAGACAGCGTCGAGCTTAAGTTGCTGCGTCCGACCTCGAAGTTCCCGGCGCTGCTCGGCCTGCCGGCCTGGTCGATGCAGAGCCCGACCGCGCTCGAGAAGTACAAGGCGAACGACGTGAAGGCGCAGGGCGACGGCATCACCCAGTCCGAGTACGCGTCCAAGTACCCGACCGGCACCGGCCCGTTCAAGTTCGAGTCGTACGACGTCCAGAACAAGACGGTCACCCTCGTGCGCAACGACGACTACCACGGCGAGAAGGCCAAGGTCGCCAAGCTGGTCTTCAAGATCATCCCCGACGGCACCTCGCGCAAGCAGGCACTGCTGGCCGGTGACGTCGACGGCTACGACCTGCCCAACCCCGTCGACTGGGCCTCGCTGAAGAGCGCGGGCATGAACCTCATGGTTCGCCCGGCGTTCAACATCCTCTACCTGGGCCTCAACCCCACGAAGAACCCCGCACTGAAGGACCTCAAGGTCCGCCAGGCGCTGTACTACGCGATCAACCGTGACCAGCTGGTCAAGACCCAGCTGCCCGAGGGCGCGACGGTGGCCACCCAGTGGTACCCGAAGACCGTCGACGGCTACAGCGACGCGGTGCAGCAGTACAAGTACGACCCGGAGAAGGCGAAGAGCCTGCTCAAGGAGGCCGGACAGTCGAACCTGTCGATCGACCTCTGGTACCCGTCCGAGGTCACCCGCCCCTACATGCCCGACCCGCAGAAGATCTTCCAGGCCGTCAAGGCCGACTGGGAGAAGGTCGGCGTGAAGGTCAACACGGTCACCAAGCCGTGGGCCGGTGGTTACACCGACGGCACCTCCAACGGTGCGTCGCCGGCGTTCTCCATCGGTTGGACCGGTGACTACAACACCCCGGACAACTTCCTGGCCAACTTCTTCATCGGCAAGCAGATGGGCGTCACCTCCTACCCGTGGGGCGCGCAGCTGCAGAAGGAGATCACCGACGCCGACAGCATCGTCGACGCCGGACAGCGCACGGCTGCGTACAAGAAGCTGAGCGAGAAGCTGATGAAGGACTACATGCCCGGTCTGCCGATCTCGAACTCGCCGCCGGCGATCGTGTTCGGCAAGAACATCAGCGGCATCGTGGCGAGCCCGCTGACCGCAGAGGACTTCTCCACCGCGGTCAAGAAGTAAGCCCCAAGAAGTAAGCAAGGTTCAGCCCGAAGCCGGCGGCCGTGTCCTAGTGTTACCGGGCACGGCCGCCGGTGCGTCTGCCGGCACCCACGCCTCGTGAGCCGGCCGCCCACGTACCCCACCCCACGGAAGGAGCCCGCGTTGCTGCGTTACATCGCCCGCCGGGTGATCCAGATGATCGGCGTGTTGTTCGCGCTGTCTCTGTTGATCTTCGTGTGGTTGCGCATGCTCCCCGGCGGCACGGTGTCCGCCATGCTCGGTGAGCGCGCCACCCCCGAACGCGCCGCTCAATTGCGCAAGACCCTCGGACTCGACCAGCCGCTGCCGGTGCAGTACTGGAAGTTCCTCACCAACGCCGTGCGCGGCGACTTCGGTGTCAGCTCGCAGGTCGCGGCCGGCACCGACGCCATGAGGGTGTTCCTCGACCGCCTCCCCGCCACGATCGAACTCACCGGTTTCGCGATCGTGCTGGCACTCGTCACCGCGATCCCGCTCGGCTACCTCGCGGCGAAGCGGCGCGGCGGCATCTTCGACGGGCTGGGCATTCTGGTCTCGCTGGTCGGCGTCGCCGTGCCGGTGTTCTTCCTCGCGGTGATCCTCAAGCAGTTCTTCGCGGTCGACTGGCACCTGCTGCCGGTCGCCGGTCGCCAGAGTCCCGAGCTCGACGCCACCCGCGTCACCGGGTTCTTCATCTTCGACGGTCTCATCACCCGCGAGTACGACGCCGCATGGGACGCCGTGAAGCACCTCATCCTGCCGGCGATCGCCCTGGCCACCATCCCGTTCGCGGTGATCTTCCGCATCACCCGTGCGTCGGTGCTCGACGTGCTGGACGAGGACTTCATCCGCACCGCGGAGGCCAAGGGTCTGAAGCCGGGCACCATCCGCACCCGCCACGTGCTGCGCAACGCGATGCTCCCGGTGGTCACCACCATCGGTCTGCAGGTCGGTGGTCTGCTCACCGGTGCGGTGCTGACCGAGACGGTGTTCTCGATCCCCGGGCTGGGCGATGCGATGAAGGTCGGCTTCGAGACCCGCGACTACTCGGTGGTGCAGGTGCTGATCATCATGGCCGCACTGACCTACGTGCTCATCAATCTGCTGGTCGACATTGCGTACGCGTACATCGACCCGCGCGTCAGGATCCGGTGATCGACGATGGTTCTCAACGCAAACTCCAAGAAGGCGCGCATCGACGAGCTCGCCGAGTCGACCGCGCGTTCCGACGTCGACGCCGGTGGCATCAAGGACGGCGAGGGCGTCAGCCTCATCGCCAGCGCCTGGGAGCGGCTGCGCCGCAACCCGATGTTCATCATCGGTGCGGTGATCGTGGCACTGATCTTCCTGATGGCGATCTTCGCGCCGCTGCTCGCGCCGCACGACCCGACGGCGCGCGACCTCATCGACCAGGTTTCGGCCAACCACCAGGTGCCGGACGCCCAGGACGGCTACCCGCTCGGTGGCGACACCAGCGGCCGCGACCTGCTGAGCCGACTCATCTACGGCTCGCGCAACACGCTGATCATCGCGTTCGGCGCGACCGGTTTCGCCTTCGTCGGCGGGCTGATCCTCGGCACCCTCGCCGGCGCCTTGGGTGGCTGGGTCGACTCGCTGGTGATGCGCATCGTCGACATCATGCTGTCGCTGCCGTCACTGCTGCTGGCCTTCTCGATCGCGGCGATGTTCGGCCGCGCCTCGCAGACCACGGTGATCGTGGCGATCGGCGTCGCGATGACACCGACCTTCGCCCGGTTGCTGCGCGGTTCGATGATGGCGCAGCGCTCCAGCGATCACGTGCTCGCCGCGCGTGCGCTCGGTGTGAAACCGTCGGCGATCGTGTTCCGGCACATGCTGCCCAACTCGTTGTCGCCGGTGCTGGTGCAGGCCACGATGGTGTTCGCCACCTCGATCATCGACGCGGCCGCGCTGTCGTTCCTCGGCGCCGGCAACCCCGACGACACCTCGCCCGAATGGGGCCAGATGCTCGGCAAGGCGCAGGACCTCGTCGACGCCTTCCCGCACATGGCCGTCTACCCGGCGCTGTGCATCATCGCCGCCGCACTCGGCTTCACGCTCATGGGTGAGTCCCTGCGCGAAGCCCTCGACCCGAAGTCCCGGAGGTGACCCACGGTGACGACAACCACTGAAACAACCCCGCGGCGCCGGCCCGCCTCGTCCGAGGCGCTGCTGCGCGTGCGCGACCTGACCGTCGACTTCGGCACGAAGGGCAAGAAGCCCTTCCGTGCCGTCGACGGAGTGTCCTTCGACGTCCGTCCCGGGCAGACCGTCGGTCTCGTCGGTGAGTCGGGCTGCGGCAAGTCGGTGACCTCGATGGCGATCATGGGCCTGCTGCCCAAGCGCGGCAACAAGGTGTCGGGCACCGTCGACTTCGAGGGCACCGACCTGCTCAAGCTGTCGCCGAAGCAGATGAGCGACCGCCGCGGCCGCGACGTCGCGATGATCTTCCAAGACCCGCTGAGCTCGCTCAACCCGGTGGTGCCGCTGGGCATCCAGGTCACCGAGGTGATCGAGCGGCACCGCGGCAAGTCGCGCAAGGAGGCGATGCCGGAGGCCCGTGAGCTGCTGGACAAGGTCGGCATCCCCGACCCCGACCGGCGGCTCAAGGAGTATCCGCACCAGCTGTCCGGCGGAATGCGCCAGCGTGCACTGATCGCGATGGCGCTGGCCTGCCAGCCGCGTCTGCTGATCGCCGACGAGCCGACCACCGCCCTCGACGTGACGATCCAGGCGCAGATCCTGACGTTGCTCGGCGAGCTGGTGCGCGACTCCGACACCGCGCTGATCATGATCACCCACGACCTCGGCGTCGTGGCCGGGTTGTGCGACGAGGTCAACGTGCTGTACGGCGGACGCATCGTCGAGCGCGCGCAGCGACACGACCTGTTCGCGCAGCCGCGCCACCCGTACACCAACGGCCTGCTCGAGTCGATCCCCCGCCTCGACGGCGCGCGCGGCGAGCGGCTCAACCCGGTGCCGGGCTCGGTGGCCGACAACTTGCCGTGGACCTCCGCGTGCGCGTTCGCGCCGCGTTGTTCGCAGCCGATCGGCACCTGCACGCAAGCGACCCCCGACCTCGAAGAGCAAGCGCCCGGTCTCGACGGCGACCGCTGGTTGCGTTGCTTCAACCCGGTCGAGAAGCGGAAGGACGACTCCCGATGAGCACGACGGCACCCGAGAGCAAGACCGCGTCGGTCGACGACGGCGACGTGCTCGTCGACGTCAAGGGCGTGAAGGTGCACTTCCCGATCAAGCGGGGTGTCATTTTCGACAAGACGGTCGGCCATGTCTACGCCGTCGACGGCATCGACCTGCAGATCAAGCGCGGTGAGACCTACGGTCTGGTCGGCGAATCCGGTTGCGGCAAGTCCACTTTCGGGCGCGCGCTGCTGCGCCTGGAGGAGCCGACCGAGGGCACCGTCGTCTTCGACGGCGTCGACGTCGCATCGCTGAAGGGCGAGGAACTGCGCCGCAAGCGCAAGGACATGCAGATGGTTTTCCAGGACCCGCTGTCCAGCCTCGACCCGCGGCAAACCGTCGAGGCGTTGCTGCTCGAGGGCATGCAGGCGCACGGCCTGACGAAGGACAGGGCCGCAGCCGGTAAGCGGCTGCGTGAACTGCTCTCGGCGGTGGGCCTGCCCGCCGCCGCGCTGAAGAAGTACCCGCACGAGTTCTCCGGCGGCCAGCGTCAGCGCATCGGCATTGCGCGAGCGCTGTCGGTCGACCCCAAGCTGATCGTGGCCGACGAGCCGGTGTCGGCGCTCGACGTGTCGGTGCAGGCTCAGGTGATCAACCTGCTCGAAGATCTCCAGCAGGAGTTCGGCCTCACCTACCTGGTCGTCGCGCACGACCTCGCGGTGGTGCGCCACATCAGCGACCGCATCGGTGTGATGTACCTCGGTTCGCTGGTCGAGGAGTCGGACGCCGACGATCTCTATGCGCACCCGTTGCACCCGTACACCCGGGCTCTGATGTCGGCGGTGCCGGTGCCCGACCCGGCCGTCGAGGACAGCCGGGAACGGATCATCCTGGTCGGCGACCTGCCGAGCCCGGCGAGCCCACCGTCGGGTTGCCGGTTCCACACCCGCTGCCCGTGGCGGCAGCAGACCAAGTGCGACACCGATCGCCCCGAGTTGCGTGAGGTGCAGATCGAGGGCGTGCCCGGCAACCACCGGGTAGCCTGCCACTTCGCCGAGCAGATCGCGTCCGGCGAGATTCAGCCGCACGAGGTCAAGGCGGTCGCCACCGACCAGACCGGTGACTCCTCCGACGAGGCCGGGTCGATGTTCGAACCCGAGAAGCTGTAGGCCGCAAAGACGCGTGCGACGTGGTCGTCCTGGTGCAAGGCGACCACGTCTCACGCGTTTTCGGTTCAGGCCTCGGGCCAGAACTCGCGCATGACCGTCCGTAGCGTGTCTGCGCTGGCGGTGAAGCGCTGCGTCTCCTGCTCGTCCAGGTCGAGTTCGACCACCTCGCGCACCCCGCGGCGGCCGATGCTGGCCGGCACCCCGATGTAGATGCCCTCCTGGCCGTACTGCCCTTCGAGCAGCGCGGACACCGGCAGCGTCACCTTCTGGTTCGACAGGATCGCCCGGGTGATGCGGGCCAATGCCATGCCGATGCCATAACTGGTGGATCCCTTGGCAGCGATGATGTCGTAGGCGGCGTCCCGCGTCCGCACATAGATGTCCTCGATGTCGGCCTCGATCTGCGGGTTCGCCGCGATGCGCTTGGCGAGGGAGCGGCCCGCGATCGACGCGGCGCTCCACACCGGCAGCTCGGAGTCGCCGTGTTCGCCGATGATCATCGCGTGGACGTTGGTGGTGGCCACCTCGAAGTACTGCGCCAGGTTGTACCGCAGTCGCGCCGTGTCGAGGCTGGTGCCCGATCCGAGCACCTGTGCCGACGGCAGACCGCTGTGCCGCCAGGTGGCGTAGGTGAGGATGTCGACCGGGTTCGTGGCCACCAGGAAGATGCCGTCGAACCCGGACGCCATGACCTCGCTGACGATGTCCTGGGTGATGCGGACGTTGGTGCCCACCATGTCGAGCCGGGTCTGGCCGGCCTTCTGAGCAGCACCGGCACACAGCACGACGATGGCGGCGTCCCTGCACTCCTCGTAGCCGCCGTGGGTGACGGTGATCGGACTCGGCGCCCACGCCTCGCAGTGGTTGAGGTCGGTGACCTCGCCACGGGTGCGGTTCTCGTCGGTGTCGAGCAGCACCAGTTCGTCGGCGATGCCCTGGTTGACCAGCGCGTACGCGTAGGCGATGCCGACCGCGCCGGCGCCGATCAGGACGACCTTGTTCTCGACGTACTTCATCGGGCTCTCCCCTGCCGACGGATGCGCTGACGGGGCCGAGCCTACGAGCCCGCCCGTGACCAACGCGAATGCAGCAGGTGAACGATCGGCAGATCGTCGCGCAACCAGCCCACGTCGAACAGGTCATCGAGCGGCAGCCAGCGCAACTCGTCGTGATCCTCCAGCGGCGCAGGTACGCCCGAGGTGATGACAGCCAGGAAGACGAACATCAGATAGTTCTCGCCGAGCGGCCAACCGCCGTCCTCCGGACCGGGCACGGCGTCACCGAGTGTGACATCGACGCCGAGTTCCTCGTCGAGTTCGCGGTGCAGGGCGGTCTCGAGGTCTTCGCCCGGGTCGACCTTGCCACCGGGCAGTTCCCACCCGCCGGCGAGATGGGCCGGTGCCGACCGACGCGCGGCGAGCATCCGCGTGGGCGCGGCGGGGTCGTCGACGATCGCGGCGCCTACGACCAGCCGTCGCGTCACGCGTCCTCGCGCAGGCCGTGCGGGTTGCGGAAGAACAACACCGCGACCACACCGATGAGCACGACGGCCGCCGGCAGGTAGAGGGACTCACCCATGGCGCGGGAGAACTCGTGCGCGAGCCCGGGCACGTCACCGATATGTCCGCCGGACGTCGCCGGGTCGCCTGCCGCAGCGCTCGCACCGGCGCCGAGTCGGGCCGACAGGCGCGACTCCATCAGCGCCGCGATCGCGGCGGAGCCCAGCACCGCGCCGACCTGCCGGGTGGTGTTGTAGACGCCCGAGCCGGCGCCGGCGCGCTGCGGCGGGAGGGTGCGGGTCGCGGTGACAGACAGCGGCGACCACATGAAGCCGTTGGCCACACCGAGCACCATGATCGGCGGCAGCAGCTTCCAGAACGAGGTGTCGCTGTCGAGTTCGAGGCCGATCCAGGCGAGGCCGAGCGAGAAGCACAGCAGCCCGAAGCTCGCCAGGACCCGCGGATGCATCCGGTCGACCAACCGGCCCACGAACGGCGCGAGCCCCGCGGTCAGCAACGCCATCGGCGCCAGCAGCAGCGCCGACTGGGTGGGCGACCACCCGCGGACGCCCTGGGCCCAGATCATGATCGGGAAGGCCATCGCGGTGATCGACAGACCGACCGTTGCGATGGCGACATTGGCCAGGGAGAAGTTGCGGTTCTCGAACAGCACCAGCGGCACCAGCGGCTCGGACTTGTTGACCCGCTGCCAGTAGACGAAGCCGACCAGCACGACGAGCCCGAGCACGATGAGCAACGGCACCGAGATCACCCCGGTGATCGTGCCCCAGTCGTACTTGCTGCCTTCCTGGATGCCGAAGACGAGCAGGAACATGCCGATCGCCGACAGGGCCACGCCGAGCACGTCGAAGCGGTGCGACTGCACCGACAGGTCGGGCACCTCGCGCCAGGCGAGGAGGAACGCGAGCACCCCGATCGGCACGTTGATGAAGAAGATCCACTCCCAGCTCAGCGCGTCGATGAGCACGCCACCGAGGATCGGGCCGACGAGGGTGGCCACACCGGCGGTCGCGCCCCAGGCGCCCATCGCCTGGCCGCGGCGCTCGGCCGGGAAGATGCGGGTGATGATCGTCATCGTCTGCGGCGTCAGCAGCGCGGCGCCGAGGCCCTGCACCACGCGGGCGGCGACCAAGCCGCCGATGCTGTCGGTGAGACCGCACCACAGCGAGGCGAGGGTGAAGATCGTGAGCCCGGCGAGGTAGACCCGCTTCGGGCCGAAACGGTCACCGAGACGTCCGGTGATCAACAGGGGTGTCGCGTAGGCGAGCAGGTAGGCGCTGGTGACCCAGACGACGCCGTTGATGTCACTGTGCAGGCCGGTGATGATCGCCGGGGTGGCCACCGAGACGATCGTGGAGTCGACCAGGATCATGAAGAAGCCGAACAACAATGCGAAGAGTGCCCGCCATGGATTGGCGACCTGGTCCCTGGTCATTCCCCAAACCATAGGCGACCTCACCGACAGGCCAGCAATGCCTAGCCTTCGTGGACAGTTCGGCGCCGTAGGAGAAGGGTGTATGCAGCCACGAACTGCAGGAGGAACCAGACGATGAGCACCGACCGCACCGACCGCACCGACGACGTCCGCGCACCGCACCCCGACGAACCGCACAGCGAGTCGACCGCGTCGAAGCTCAACTGGCTACGCGCGGCGGTGCTCGGCGCCAACGACGGCGTGATCAGCACCGCCGGTCTCGTCGTGGGTGTCGCGGGTGCCAACAACGACCGCCAGGCCCTGCTCATCGCCGGGCTCGCCGGGCTCGTTGCGGGCGCATTCTCAATGGCCGCAGGCGAATACATCTCGGTGAGCACCCAGCGCGACGGCGAGAAGGCGCTCATCGAGAAGGAGATCTGGGAACTGCGCGAGATGCCCGAGGAGGAACTCGAGGAACTCACCCAGATCTACCAGGACAAGGGCCTCGACCGGGATCTGGCCGAGCAGGTGGCCGCCAAGCTCACCGAGCAGGACGCGCTCGCCGCCCACGCCGAGGTCGAGCTCGGCATCGACCCCGACGAACTCACCAACCCCTGGCACGCCGCGTGGGCCTCGATGGCCTCGTTCACCGTCGGCGCGCTGCTGCCCGTGTTGGTGATCATGCTGCCCGCGCCGATCAACGTCTACGCCACCTTCGTCGCCGTCGTGATCATGCTGGCGATCACCGGCACGGTCAGCGCCCGCCTGACCGACGCGCCCTTGCGACCCGCGGTGTTGCGCAATGTGATCGGCGGATCACTGGCCATGGCCGTGACCTTCCTCATCGGCTCGGCCGTCGGCGTCGGGGTCTGATTCCGGCTCAGAAGAGACCTACGATTCGGCCGTCTCCGTCGACCGAGATTCGTTCTGCGCCAGGCCTCTTGGGCAGACCGGGCATGGTGAGGATGTTGCCGCAGATGACGACGACGAAGCCGGCCCCGGCCGCCAGGCGCACTTCACGCACCTCGACCGTGTGACTCTCGGGCGCACCGCGCAGCGACGGGTCGGTCGAGAACGACATCTGGGTCTTGGCGAGGCAGACCGGCAGGTGTCCGTAACCCTCGTCCTCCAGCGCCGCCAACTGCTTGCGGACGGCGGACGGGATCTCGACCCGACCGGCGCGGTAGACGCGCGTGGCGACCGCGTTCACCTTCTCCTCCAGCGATGCGTCGTCGGCGTAGGCGAACCGCAGCTGCGGGGTGGGCCGATCGTGAACGGCGTCGCGCACCGCGCGCGCCAGGTCGACGGCGCCCTTGCCGCCGTCCGCGAAGTGGGTGGCGAGCTCGACGGTGATGCCGCGCTCGGCCAGGCGGCTGCGCAGCAACTCGATCTCGGCGTCGGTGTCGGGACGGGAAGCGGTTGATGCCGACGACGACCCGCTGCCCGAAGACGTCCTGCAGGTTGTCGAGGTGGCGGTAGAGGTTGACCAGCCCGTCGTCGAGCGCGCCGAGGTTCTCGTGCTCGAGGTCGGCGGTGGCCACCCCGCCGTGGTACTTCATCGACCGGATCGTCGCGACCAACACGACGACGTCGGGTCGAAGACCGGTCATCCGGCACTTCAGGTCGAGGAACTTCTCGGCGCCCAGGTCGGCCCCGAAGCCCGCCTCGGTCACTACCCAATCGGCGTGCGCGAGAGCCGCATTCGTCGCCATCACCGAGTTGCACCCGTGGGCGATGTTGGCGAAGGGTCCGCCGTGCACGAACGCTCCACTGCCCTCCAGGGTCTGCACCAGGTTGGGTGCGAGCGCGTCGCGCAGCAGCGCGGTCATCGCGCCGTCGGCCTTGAGGTCTGCCGCGGTGACGGCACGGCCGTCCCGGGTGCGGGCGACGACGATCCGGGCCAGGCGCGCGCGGAGGTCTTCGAGCGAGTTGGCGAGGCAGAAGATCGCCATCAGTTCCGAGGCCACGACGATGTCGAACCCCGACTCGCGCGGCACGCCGTTCGAGGGTCCACCGAGCCCGATCACGATGTCGCGCAGCGCTCGGTCGTTGACGTCGAGCACCCGCTTCAGGGTGACCCGCCGCGGGTCGATGTCGAGCGAATTGCCTTGGTGCAGATGGTTGTCGAGCATCGCGGCGAGCAGGTTGTGCGCCGCGGCGATGGCGGCGAAGTCGCCGGTGAAGTGCAGGTTGATGTCGGCCATATCGGGTTGAGCTGGGCATAACCGCCGCCGGCCGCGCCACCCTTCATCCCGAAGACGGGGCCGAGGGAGGGTTCGCGCAGACACACCATCGCGCGTTCGCCGAGGTGGTTGAGCGCATCGGTCAGGCCGACGCTGGTGGTGGTCTTGCCCTCCCCCGCCGGCGTCGGGCTCGTCGCGGTGACGAGCACCAGCTTCGAGCCCTCCACACGGGGTGACTCCAGGACGTGACGCAGGTCGACCTTCGCCTTGTGCGGGCCGTAACGGTAGAGATGCTCGACCGGGATACCGGCCGCCTGCGCGATCTGCTCGATCGGCCGCATCGGGGTGGCGGCGGCGATCTCGACATCACTGGGTTGCGTCATGAACACCACTGTGCCGCACTGCGGACCCGCCGAGAACGGGTCCCCGCGTCCACGACATGATCGAAGTGAGCGTTCGCTCACCACTGTTCGCCCCGTGCGTCTAGCGTGGGGGCGAAAGCCGTGTTGCCGCCCACGCAGGAGGACCCATGCAACGCCAGTTGTCCGACGAGGACCGCGCTTTCCAGCAGGAAATGCGCACCTTCTTCACCACCGTCGCGCCCCAGGACATCCGGGACGCCAATGCGGCAGGAGGTGAACCCGACCCCGACGTCATCCGTCGCGCCCAGCGCCTGCTGAACGAACACGGGCTCGCCGTGCCGCACTGGCCGGTCGAGTACGGCGGCAAGCAGTGGACCGAACTCCAGCACCACATCTACCGCACCGAGATGCAGCAGGCGAACTTCCCGACCCCGTTGCCGTTCAACGTGAGCATGATCGGCCCGGTGCTCGCGACGTTCGGTTCGAAGGAGTTGAAGGACCGCTTCCTGCCGGCCACCGCGAACCTCGACATCTGGTGGTGCCAGGGCTTCTCCGAGCCCGACGCCGGATCCGACCTCGCCGGTCTGCGCACGACCGCCGTCCGGGAGGGCGACGAGTACGTCGTCAACGGCCAGAAGACCTGGACCACCCTCGGTCAGCACGCCGACTGGATCTTCGCGCTGGTGCGCACCGACCCCAACGCACCGAAGAAGCAGATGGGCATCTCGATGCTGCTCATCAAGATGGACAGCCCCGGCCTGACGCTACGTCCGATCAAGCTGATCGACGGCGGACACGAGGTCAACGAGGTGTTCTTCGACAACGTGCGCGTGCCGGCCGACCAACTGGTCGGCGAGGAGAACAAGGGCTGGGACTACGCGAAGTTCCTGCTCGGCAACGAGCGCGTCGGTGTGGCCCCGGTCGGGTCGATCAAGCGGAAGCTCGCCGACGCCAAAGCCTTTGCCGCACAGACAAAGCGGGCCGACGGCACGCTTCTGGACGACCCGCTGCTCGCCGCCCGGATCGCCGAGCTCGAGACCGACCTGATGGCCCTCGAACTCACCGTCATGCGCGTCGCCGGCGGCAGCAAGGACGGCAAGCCCGACCCGGCGTCGTCGATCCTGAAGCTGCGCGGCAGCCAGCTGCAGCAGGACGTGCTCGAGCTCGTCGCCGACATCGCCGGCGCCGCCGGGCTGTCCTGGACGGCGAACGACGACGTGCCGGCTTGGGCCGCGAGCGCCACCCCCACCTACCTCAACTTCCGCAAGGCGTCGATCTACGGCGGCTCCAACGAGGTGCAGCGCAGCATCATCTCCGGCGGAATCCTCGGACTGAAGGGCTGAACGACGATGGACTTCACCTACGACGACGAACAGCGCGCCCTGCGGTCCGCAGTGCGCGAAATGGCCACCCGCCTGGCTCCCGAGACCACCGGCGACGTGCCGGTCGGCCCGCAGACCGTCGACCCGAAGGCCTGGCAGACGCTGGCCGAGATGGGTCTGCTCGGCCTGCCGATCGCCGAGGACGCCGGTGGCATGGGTGCCAGCGCGGTCGAGGTCGCGATCGCCGCGTCCGAACTCGGCTCCGCCCGCTCGACCCTGCCCTACGCCGACGCGCTCACCGCGAACGTCATCCTCGCCGGCGCCGGGCACGAGTTGCTCGAGGGCGCGGTCGACGGGTCGGCGCTCGTGCTGACCGCCTTCGGTGAGCCGGGTGCCGCCTGGGACCCCGACAACCCGCAGGCGACCGGCCGGAAGGACGGCGACGGGTACGTGCTGTCGGGCCACAAGCTCGGCGCCACCGACCTCACCGGCGTCGCGGCCGTGGTCACCACCGCCCACTGCCCCGACGAAGGCTGCACCTGCGTGTTCCTCGTCGAGAACCCGACGGTCGAGGGCACGAGCCTGCGGCTCGACGGCCCGGCCACCCGGCTCGGCGACCTCGACCTGCTGCACCGCGGCCTCAACATCGGCCTGGTCACGCTCGGCGCCGAGGCGCTCGGTGCGATGGAGTCGGCGCTGTCGATGACGGTCGACTACCTCAAGACCCGCAAGCAGTTCGGGGTGCCGCTGGCGACCTTCCAGACGCTCACCCAGCGCGCCGCCGACATGTACACCAGTGTCGAACTCGCGCGCAGCACAGTGCTTTTCGCTGCGATGGAGATCGCTCACGACCCAACCGACCGGGCGACGACGTCGCGCCTCAAGGCCTTCGTCGGACGCACCGGGCGGCACGTCGGCCAGGAGGCGATCCAGTTGCACGGCGGCATCGGCATGACCGCCGAGTACGCGGTCGGGCACTACACCTCGCGGCTCACGACGATCGAGCACACCTTCGGTGACACGCGCTACCACCTCGCCCGTCTCGCGGCCGCCCTCGGCGACCACGAAATGGTCGATGTGGTGAGCTGACCGACGCCGAATGAACTACAATGAGTAGTAGTTGGTTGGAAACCTCAGGAGGTCGATCATGATCGTCGTCGGTTACAACGACACCCCGGACTGCGAGCGCGCCCTGGAGTGGGCCGCGAGCGAGTCGCGGCGCAGCCAGGAGGCGTTGCGGGTGGTCTCGGCCACCGGCATGCCCACCTTCGCCGATGCGGGCGCCGGGGTGATGATCGACCGGTCGGTGATCGAGGAGGGTGCCCGCGAGATGGCCGCCAACGGCGTCAAGCGCGCCACCGAACTCGGCGCTGTCGAGGTCGAGGCGGTCTCCGCGCTGGGCAACCCGGCGGAGATGCTCGTCGAGGCCGCCGAGGGCGCCCGGGCGATCGTGCTCGGCAGCCGGGGCCGTGGCCCCGTGCTGTCTGCGCTGCTCGGCTCGGTCTCGTACGCGGTCGCCGCGCACGCACCGTGCCCGGTGGTCGTGGTGCGGGCCGATGCGCCGTCCGTCGGCACCGAGCACCCGATCATGGTCGGCGTCGACGAGTCGGCCCCGTCGCAGCGGGCGCTCGCGCTCGCCGCCGAGGTCGCCGACGAGCGTGGCGCCACCGTGCACCTCGCGTCGGTGTGGAGCCACCCGGCCGCCACCATCGCGGCCGCCTCCTACCTCGACGGCGCGGTGCTGATGAGCGCCGGCGAAGGCATCGAGGAAGCGGTCACGGCCGAACTGCGCCAGACCGCAGACCGGTTGCGGGCCGAACACCCCGACCTGAAGATCACCACCGCCGTGCTCGAGGGCGACCCGGCGTCGGCGCTGGCCGCCGAGGCCGAACGCGTCGGTGCGGCTCTGCTCGCGATCGGCACGCGCGGTCGCGGCGGCTTCCGCGGCATGATGCTCGGCTCGGTGAGCCACGGCGTGCTGCACGCGGCGAAGTGCCCGGTGGCGATCGTCCGATAGGTGCTGCCCGACCGTTCACGCACCAGCGAAGGTGCCCCGCCGGAACAAGCGGGGCACCTTCGCTGTTTCATGGAGTCATGAACGTCGACATCTGGTCCGATCTCGCCTGCCCCTGGTGCTTCATCGGCACCGAACGCTTCCACAAGGCACTCGCCGAGTTCGAGGGCAAGGACGACGTCAAGGTCATCTGGCACAGCTTCCAGCTCGATCCCGAGCTGCCCGACCACTACGACGGCACCGAGGTCGACTACCTCGCCGCGAGCAAGGGCATGCCGCGCGACCAGGTCGAGGCCATGACCGACCAGGTCGCAGGAGTCGCCGCCGGTGACGGGCTGAACTTCGACTTCGCCGGGCTCAAGGTCGCCAACAGCCGACTGGCGCACCACCTCGTGCACCTCGCCCAGCTGCGCGGCGTGGCCGCCCCGGTGAGCCGCGGACTGTTCAGCGCTCACTTCGAGAACGCCGAGGACATCGGCGACCGCGCCGTGCTCACCCGGATCGGCGTCGAGAACGGTCTCGAGGAGTCGGACATCGCCGAGGCGCTCGGCTCCCCTGCCTATGACACCGCGATGCGGTCCGACGCCGCACAGGCGCAGGGCATCGGCATCAACGGCGTGCCGTTCTTCGTGGTCGACGGACGCTTCGGTGTCAGCGGCGCACAGCCGGTCGAGACCTTCGGCAAGGCCCTCGCGATGGCCTTCGAGGACGCCCCCGAGGGCGGCGGCGGGTGCTGCGGCGGTAGCTGCTGCAGCTGAGCCAGGGACCCTCGTGCGGACACCGCCGAAGGATCAGCCCGCACGAACCCCGACGGCGGCTGCGATCAATGTCCTTCGGCGGCCGTGGCGAGTCGGTCGATCGAGCCCATCAGCCGCTCCGAGGTCGTCCACTGCGCCCGCTGGAAGCGCGCCTCGTCGGTGAGTTGCGACCAGTCGTAGGTGTGCGTGACGCGGGTGCCCCCGTCGTCGTTCGGCACCAACTCCCAGCGCCACAGGTGGCCCGGCTGCGGTTCGCCCACGGCCGAGGGTTTCCAGGCGATCCGGCGACCCTCCTCGAACTCCACGATGTGGTTGTCGCGGTCCTTGCCCTGGGTGGTGGTCATCCGGAACACATCGCCGACGGCGTGCACCCGCTGGCCCGGTGCGGCGATGGCGAGGTTGTCGTTGCCGTCCCACTCCGGCTGGCGGGCCGGGTCGGCGATCAGCTCGAAGATGGTGTCGGCGGGGGCTGCGATGTCACGGGTCGCGGAGACGATGCGGTCGCTCATGAACTCATCGAAGCATGATCCGGCTCGGTAGGTCGCCTCAGTAAGTGGGCGCGCCAGACAACCCGAGCATCGCCTCGAGACTGCGCATCCCCCAAGCGCGGTACTGGCCGGCGAGGGTGGTGCCGACGTGCCGCAGATGCCACGGCTCGTACTGGTAGCCGGTGACCGATTGTTGCCCGGCTTCGTAGCGCACGACGAACCCGAACCGGTGCGCGTTCGCCGCCACCCACGCGGCGACCGAGGTGCCCGCCGAGATCGCGAGGTCGAGCGCCAGACCGGTCTGGTGTTCGGAGTAGCCGGCACGCGCCGTCCGCTGGTCGGCGCCCGCGCGCCCGTAGCGGGCGACGTCCTGGTTGTAGAGGGCCGCCTGGCCCGCGTACGACCGGTAACCGCTGTTCAACCGCAGGCTGTGCCCGGACGCCGAGGCGGCCGCCTTGAACTGTGAATAGGACTGCGCCACAGTCGATCTCAGCTGAACACCCTCGACGGTGACGAGTCCGGTCGGCACGAAGCCGGACGACAGCGGGTTGCGTTTGTTCACCAGGATCCACGGCGATCCGGCCAGCGCGGCGGACGTCGTGGAGAGGGTGACCGGCAGGCTGAACCCGAGGTCTTCGACCCGCACCGCACGGGTGCTCCCCGACGCCATCGGCACGGTCAACCGGGCCGTGCCGGTGCGCACCGTCGTGCTGGCAAGTTGCACCGCCCCGTCGCGCGCGGCGAGGCCGGTGCGCGGGAGGTTCTGCATCAGCACCACGGCCCGCGTCGGCGTCACCGCGAAGGCCTGCCACGTGGTGTTCGGCGACGGCAGTTGGGTGTGGCCGACGACGACCCGGCCACCCGGCCGTGGGCCGGGCGGACGCACGAAGGTCGCGGCGCCCACCGCCAGCAGGCCGAGCACGTTGCGGCGCCGCACGCCGGGCTCGCGCACACACCCGTTCGGGTGCCCGATCGCTCGCGCGCCGGTCGACTGCAGGCGGACGAACTCAGTCACCGACCGTGTGCTTCGCGCGGGTGACGATCTTCGGGTCGGGCGCGAAGACGATCGAGGTGTCCTTACCCTCGTACTCGAACTGGTTCAGGAAGGCCCGCATCGCGTTGATCCGGCCGCGCTTCTTGTCGTTGCTCTTGACCACGATCCACGGGGCATACTTCTTGTCGGTGAGGTTGAAGGTGGCCTCCTTCGCCGCGGTGTAGTCGTCCCAGCGGTCGAGGCTCTCGAGGTCCATCGGCGACAGCTTCCACTGCCGCACCGGGTCGATCTGGCGCAGCGCGAAGCGGGTGCGCTGTTCGTCCTGGGTGACCGAGAACCACAGCTTGGTGACCGTGGTGCCGCTGTCGACGAGCATCTGCTCGAAGCGCGGCGCCTGCTTCATGAACACCTCGTATTCGTCGTCGGTGCAGAAGCCCATCACCCGCTCGACGTTGGCCCGGTTGTACCAGCTGCGGTCGAACATCACGATCTCGCCGGACGTCGGCAGGTGGTTGATGTAGCGCTGGAAGTACCACTGACCCTGCTCGGTCGACGACGGCTTGGTGAGGGCGACGACGCGCGCGGCACGCGGGTTGAGGTGTTCGGAGAAACGCTTGATCGTGCCGCCCTTGCCGGCCGCGTCGCGACCCTCGAACACGATGACGTGCTTGGCGCCGACGTCCTGCGTCCAGTACTGGAACTTCAGCAGCTCGACCTGCAACTGGTACTTCGTCTCCTCGTACTCCTCGCGTTCCATCAAGGAGTCGTAGGGGTAGTCCTGCCGCCAGGTCTCGACCGCCTCACCGTCCGGACGGATGAGCACCGGATCCTCGCCGCTGGCGTCGCGGACGGTGTAACCCTCGAGCTTGAGCTTGTCGATGTACTCACGAAGACGCATGTGCTGGACCATGCGCCTATTCCACCACCCCATCGAGACAACCGCAGGCGCTCGCGGGGATGAGTTGTCTCCCATTGCGAGACAGCCGAATTCGCGGTGAACGGGGCATTAACAATGGCCCTCGCGGGCGCGCTACCGGTTACCGGACGGGGTGTCGGACGGCGGGCGGCCTACGACCATGCCGCGCAGCAGATCGGGGTCGAACTGCTGCGCCGTCTGCAGGTCGAGTTGCGCACCCAACCCGTCGAGCACCGCGGTGAAGAACATCCGCGCCGCGGCCGCGTACGCGATACCCGCGATGTCGCCGTCGCTGAACCCCTGCGCGCGCAGCCCGTCGATCTGCGCCTGGGTGACGGCGGACGCGTCGGTGGCCACCGCTCGCGCGAACCGGTAGACCGCCTGGTCGCGAGCCGGCAGCGCGCCGCCGTCCGGATCGGTCTCGATCGCGGCGAGCGCGTCGGGGTCGTCGCAGATGTCACGCAGGAACTTCGAGTGCGCGGTCGTGCAGTAGGTCGACCGGCGGGCGCGAGCGACCGCGATCGAGGCCAACTCGTAGGTGCGACGGTCCATCCCGGCGACGATCGTGCGGTTGAGCGCCTTCCACGCGACCGCTACGTCGGGCCGGTCGGCGAAGCAGTAGGCGTAGTTGGGGACGAAACCCCACGTCGCCTGTTCCTCGTCGAGGTACTGCGCGAAACCGTCGATCGGTTCGTCCGGACGTCTCAAGAAGACCATCTGTCGAGTGTGCTCCCCCGCCGGCACGCGCACCCGGGTTTCGGCAAGACCCGCCGCCGCACCCGCGGGGCCGGTGCAGCATGCTGGACGCACGCAACTGCGACCGAGAAGTCGACGAGGAGAAACGATGATCCTGATCAACGTCCGCATGCCGATCCGCGAGGACAAGCTCACCGAGTGGAACGAACTGTCCGCCGCGTACGCCGACGCCGTGAACGCCGAGGAAGGTTGTCTCTTCTTCGAATTCGCGCGCAGCGAGCAAGACCCCAACACCTGGGTCTGCATCGAGGGTTATGTCGACCACGCTGCCGGCGAGGAGCACATGAAGCAGCAGCACGTGTCCGACTTCTTCGGCACGCTGCCCGACTTCGTCTCGGCGCGCCCGGAGATCATCTACACCGACGCCAAGGGCGTCGACGGCTTCGGGCCGATGGGCGAGGTCGAGCCGCGCGAGGGCTGACCGACCCGACCCACAGGCGAGCCCACCGGCCATATCCGGTGGGCTCACCTGCGTCCGCGCACTGTCAGCTGTAGTAACCGATCACGTCGATGATCACCTGTGTCGACCCGCCGCCACCGGCGCGCACGGAGACGATCCGGGAGTCGTTGACCGCCGAGACCGTCGTCACCGCGAAGGTCTGCCCCGAGGCGAACCAGTTGAGGTTGGAGTTGCCCGGCCAGGACGCCCCGCCGCGGAACAGCGCGAGATACCCGGACGCGGTTGTGCCCGTGATCGTGACGCTGACGGTCACCGCGGACGCACCGGCCGGCACCCCGGTCATCGCGATGTTGCGCTGGTTGCCGCCGGCCAGCGGACCGTCGCCGGACCGCGAGTCGTAGGCCCGCACGGGCGAGGCGAGCACGTGGAACTGGCCGGCGCTCGTCCGCCCGGCGAGCTTGCGCCACTGCCCCGGGGCGCCCGACACCACGCAGGCCCACAGGTCGCCGCTCGCATCCGCGACGATCTCACCGGCCGAGTGGGCGTCGCCGCGACCGCGGGGCGCGGTGCCGCCCGGGACGAACTGCAGGTTGGCGCGACCGCCGCTCGCCTTGACTCCAACCGCGCCTGCGGCGGCCGTGCCGAGCACACCGACGCCGGTGAAGTCGCTGTTGCCCCAAATGCCTGCGCCGGTGCCCTTGCCGTCACCACGGATGCCGTTGCCGTTGATGGTCGAGTTGCGGTTATCGGCCCAGAACAACGTCGGCTCCGACGTCAGCGGGTTCGTCGCGAAGATTCCCGACGTCGTGCCGTTGGCGAGGTAGGTCATGTTCGATGCGAACACGGCGCGACCCGCCAGCATCGCGTCGTTGGTGGCGGCCTTCGACGCGGGCGCCATCATCAAGCCGGCGCCCGCGCCGACACCAGTGACAGCCAGACCCCTCAGGATGTTCCGCCGGGTCGAACTGCCTTGCGTCTGTTGGGTTTCCGTTTCGGTCCGTGCAGTGTGCTGAGCCATGGCTCCACTCCCCCTGAGCGTGAGACGCGGACTGCTTCCGCATCCCGATTTCTCAGAGTCCCACCGCCGTGGGCCCGCGGTCCTCGGATTCGCCGAACCTGTGAGATCGCAGGGAGGCAACCGGGTCAGCGACCGTGCCGCTTGGGCAGCTTCGGCAGCTGTGTCGGCCGGCCGTGGAGCGCGGTGATCAGCGTGCCGAAATCCTTGTCCATCGCCGCGGTGCGACCGAACGAGGTCAGGTTCATCACCGGCTTCATCCGCGTTCGCGGTTCGTCGTGTTTCGACGATCGCCCCGTACGTGGTTCGCGGGCCGACGCGCATGCTGCGCACCGGTTCTTCATCCATAGTGGTGCGGTTCGCGAGCGTTGTGCAGAGGAAGGTTTCATCCTGGGAGGGATCCCTCCCACCCAGGCTTGCGCGGCTCGGCGATGATCGCTGCATGACGAACGTGAGCGGATCCCCTGCCGACTGGTACTTCGAGGACTTCGCCGAAGGTCAGGCCTTCCGCACCCTCAGCCGCACGATCACCGAGGCCGACATCGTCACCTTCGCCGGTTGGAGCTGGGACACCAACCCGGTGCACACCGACGCCGTCGACGCCGCCGGCGGACGGTTCGCAGCCCCCATCGCGCACGGCATGCTCGGCCTGTCGGTGGCGATGGGACTCGCCTCCCGCCTGGGCATCTTCGAGCGCTGTTCGATCGCGTTGCTCGGGGTCGACGACTGGCGGTTCGAGCAGCCCGTCCACATCGGCGACACCGTCACCTGCACCGTCACGATCCTGTCGGTGCGCGCCACCAACGACGGCCGCGCCGGCATCCTCGACCGGGAGTTCGTGCTCACCAACCAGCACGGCGCCGTCGTGCAGCGCGGACGGATCGGGCTGATGGTGTCGCGCCGTCCGGCCTGAGCACTGTGGCAAACGCTGGCTGCCGGGTTCCGATCGCACGCCCGCGTGACCTCGTCCGCCCACCCGGGCGCTACCAGCCTGGAACGATGAGCGACGCACTGGACGACGGCCCGTTCTTCCACTCGTCCGGACCGAACTCCGGGACGGGGCGATCGACCACTTCGTCCTCGTTGTTTCGGGCATAGATCACGGCGCGCATGTCATGCCTCCGGGGCTATCCGATGACTAGCGGGTTCGTTGGCAAAGCTACCCGCGCGCCGGCCGGGCGATCCAGGGATTGGCCGTACTACCGGACTACGAGTCGACCTGCCACGGATCGACCACTTCGACGCCGGTGTGCGCGAAGTCCTTCACGTTGCGCGTAGCGCAGGTTGCTCCGTGCGCCAGACAGATCGCAGCGATCTGCGCGGCGGCGGTACTGATGGGCGCTCCCGCGCTCTCCCGAGCCACGAGCACATCGGCGTAGCGGTCGGCCGCCACGTCGTCGAACGGCAGCACCGCACGACTCCCCCGGTACGGCTCGAGCGCTGATTCGAGTTGACTCGCCAGCGCTGTCCTGCGACGACCATGGGGCAACCTCCGCACGCCGGCGAGCAATTCAGCGAGCGTCACGGACGTGATCGCAACATCCCCTGCCAGCGACGCGAGCCAGCCCACGACGGGCGCTTCCGGCGAGGGCCGAAACAGCTCCGAAATGACGTTCGTGTCGAGGACGATCACCCGAAGTCCACCGACCGTGCGACATCGTCACGCGCTGGGACGGGCAGTTCTTCGACACCGCCGGCCTCAAGAGCGGCAGCCAGCAACGCCATCCCGATGTGCGGTCGTCGAGCCGCGCGCGTGAGGATGTCGCGCACCTCGGCCTCCATGGACCGTCCGTGCTCCTTCGCCTGCGCGGCGAGTTGCTGCTTCACTGCCTCGTCGAGACCGCGAACAATGATGGATGACATCGGCAACCACCTCCTCTGATATCAGTCATGATAGCGGTGCCGCAACGGCGTTGCCAGAGGCGAGGACGTGCACTGCGACAACGCCCCGGTCGCCTCAATGCGCAGTGACCGGGGCGAATGCTCGGACGTGCCAGCAGAGTCCAGCGTCAGACGGCGCGACTGAACGTCAGCCGAGGGACCCGGGGCGGCAACTATCACTCGAACGTCGTGCCGAGGTGTGCCGCGAGAGCATCTGCGATCTCGTCCGCAGTCCGCCCCGTCGTATCGAACTCCGCAACCTCATCCGACCACTCGGCATAGCCGGCGCGTCGGTGTTGCACGTCCGGCCAGGTCGGTTCGCCGACGTGGGCGAGACCACGATCCCTGCCGCTGAGCCGCTGCTCATGCTCGAGAGCATCGGAGATCGTGAGGTGCACGAACTCGAGGCGCGCGTTGGCGCGCGACGCCGCCCCCGCCAGGTCTGACGCGCTTCTTCGCTGTCGTTGACCGCATCGACCACGACGTCGCGGCCGAGCCGCAGGTTCTGCTCCGCCATCGCGCCGACCGCCTCGTAGGCGGCAACGCCCACCTGCCAGCCCGAAGGCAGGCCACAGGCGAGGATCGACTCCTCCACCGGATCGATGGACAGATGCACCGCCCCGTCACGGCTGGCCACAGCCGCCGCGATGCTGGACTTACCGACGCCGGGCAAGCCCGAGATCGCAATGAGCCGGGGCGTCACGCCGACTGCAGCGGTGCGATCGCCGCGACCTGATCGGCGACTCGCTCCTCCGCAACCTCCAAGTCATACCTGGTCTGCAGATTGAGCCAGAACTGCGGGTCCACCCCGAAGTAGCGCCCGAGGCGCAGCGCAATGTCCGCCGTGATGGCGCGCTTGCCGTGCACGATCTCGTTGATGCGCCGGGGTGGCACGCCGATCCCCACCGCCAGCTTGTTCTGCGTGATCCCGAAGCCCTTGATGAAGTCCTCCATGAGGACCTCACCCGGGTGGATCGGCGGGTAGAGCGTGCCGGACATCATCCCTCCTCAGTGGTAGTCGACGATCTCGACGTCTTCAGCGCCGACGTCCGTCCAGCGGAAGCAGATCCGCCACTGATCGTTGATGCGGAGGCTGTGTTGACCCGCCCGAAGGATCTGATCACCTGACCACCGCATAACGCAGCACGTCAATAGCGCTAGACGTTAAACCGGAACTCCACCACATCGCCGTCCTGCATGACGTAGTCCTTGCCCTCCATCCGGGCCTTGCCCTTGGCACGCGCCTCGGCCACCGACCCGGCCTCGACGAGATCGTCGAAGCTGATGACCTCGGCCTTGATGAAGCCCTTCTGGAAGTCGGTGTGGATGACACCGGCGGCCTGCGGGGCGGTCCAGCCCTTGCGGATGGTCCAGGCGCGGGTCTCCTTGGGGCCGGCGGTCAGGTAGGTCTGCAGGCCGAGCGTGTTGAAGCCCTTGTGCGCGAGCTGGTCGAGGCCGGGCTCGGTGATGCCGACCGACTCCAGCAGCTCGCGGGCCTCCTCCTCGTCGAGCTCGGCCACCTCCGACTCGAGCTGGGCGTTGAGGAAGATCGCGTCGGCCGGCGCGACGAGCGCGGACATCTCGGCCTGGAAGGCCTCGTCGGTGAGCTGGCTCTCGTCGACGTTGAACACGTAGATGAACGGCTTGGTGGTGAGCAGGCCGAGTTCGCGGACGGCGTCGAGGTCGACCTCGCCCGGGTGCTTGGAGATCGGGTCGCCCGACTCGAGGATCTTCTGGGCAGCGACGGCGGCGTCGAGCACCGACTTGTCGGTCTTCTTGCCCTTGACCTCCTTGTCGAGGCGGGGCACCGCCTTCTCCAGGGTCTGCAGGTCGGCCAGCACCAACTCGGTGTTGATGGTCTCCAGGTCGGACGCCGGCGACACCTTGCCGTCGACGTGGTGCACGTCGTCGTCGACGAACGCGCGCACCACCTGGCAGATCGCGTCGGCCTCGCGGATGTTGGCGAGGAACTTGTTGCCCAAGCCCTCACCTTCCGAGGCGCCCTTGACGATGCCGGCGATGTCGACGAACGACACGGTTGCGGGCAGGATCGCCTGCGACCCGAAGATGCCCGCGAGCACCTTCAGCCGCGGATCGGGCAGCGGGACCACCCCGACGTTGGGCTCGATCGTCGCGAACGGGTAGTTCGCTGCGAGCACGTTGTTCTTGGTCAGGGCGTTGAACATGGTGGACTTGCCGACGTTGGGCAGTCCGACGATTCCGATGGTGAGGGCCACGGGACAAGGAGTCTAACTACCCTTTGCGCCATGCTCGTCCACCTGCGGCTCACCGTGCCCCGCGAACTGGTCGATCCGGTGCTGGGTCTGCTGACCGAAAACCCGGTCGTCACCAACCTCGTACGGTTCCCGAACGCGTCCGTCGCACCGTCCGGAGACCTCATCGAGGCCGACGTCGCCCGCGAGGCGGCGAGTTCGCTGCTGGACGACCTGTCAGCCACCGGACTCGACGACGCCGGCGGGATCGTGCTGATGCCGCTCAGCGCCGCCCCGTTCAAACGGGCCTACGAGGTGGAGGAGGCTGCCGCGGGCGACCCCGACGACGCCGTCGTGTGGGACGTCATCAAGGCGCAGGCGGCGGCCTCGGTGCGTCCGACGATCACCTTCCACCTGTTCCTGTTGGTCGCGACGCTGATCGCCGGCATCGCCGTGCTGACCGACTCCTCGATCCTCGTCGTCGGCGCGATGGTGGTCGGCCCGGAGTTCTCGACGGTCGCCGCGATCTGCACCGGCATCGTGCTCGGCAAGCCGCGGCTGGTCGCCGGCGGGCTCAAGTTGCTCGTGTTCGGGTTCGCGGCGGTGATCACGGTGACCGCCCTGATCGCCACGGGTGGCGCGCTGCTGGATTGGTTCGACGCCGCCGACCTCACCCGGGCCCGTCCGCAGACCGGTTTCATCTACCGTCCGGACCGCTGGTCGCTGATGGTCGCGTTCCTTGCCGGCATCGCGGGAGTGCTCGCGCTGTCGTCGGACAAGGCGAATGCCCTTGTGGGAGTGTTCATCTCGGTGACGACGGTGCCCGCAGCGGCCAACCTCGCGCTCGGCCTGGCGTTGTGGGCCACCGACGAGATCAAGGGCTCGCTGGCTCAGCTCGGTGTCAACATCGTCGGCATGATCGTGGCCGGCACCCTCACCCTGTTGGTGCAGCGTTTCGCATGGGTGCACGTCGATCGTGCGTCGCAGCGATTGTTCCGGACGTCACGGTCGTCGACGTCGCCGCAGTAGGTGTCGCCGCGGTAGAGGCGGTCAGTGGTGCTCCTGCCAGCAGGCAATGACGTCGGCTGCGATCGAGTAGGCGAAATCGCGCCGACTCCGCTCGAATGGGCCGATCGGTGGGGTCATCCAAGTGCTGTCCACACGCAGCGTGAAGGCATCGCGCGCGAAGAGCACAACCCCCGAGTCCGCTTGTGCAGCAGGCAGACCGAACGCCGCCAGCCCGATGATCGGGCGCGCTCCGGCCAGTTGCGACCGTTGTGTCGCCAAGCTCTGTGCCGCAGCCGCCTGCGACCCGTGAGCGAGCACGACGAGCACCAACGGCCCGTCCGGGAGCCGGAAGGTGCACTCGAACCGCTTTCCGTCCCAACTGCTCGCCCCTTCAGGCTCGTGTCCGAGTCGGAGTTGGCGCTGCAAGCTCTCCCCGATCTCCGGACCGCACACCATCGAGGCCGCAGCCGGCACTGGGACGGACTGGTTGCCGACGACAGTGCTTTGCGAGCTGGTCGCGCTCTGCGCGCTCCGGGCGGACGGCGACATCCGGCTTTCGGGAGCAGGCTGCTCAGCCGTTGCGCAACCAGCGAGCACCGACAGCGTCGAGAGCACCGCCAGGATCTTCGACACGCGCATCATCGAGATTCTCCGTTCGGTCAGGCCCGATGGGCCGCGACGAGCCGCGCGTAAACGACGATGTTGTCTTCGTAGTGACCGACCGCCCGGTTGAACTTGCCCCCACAGGTGATCAATCGAAGACCTGCATGATCGAGGTTGCCGTAGACCTTGAGGGTCGGGAACTGAGCCTTGTGATACTGCTCGACGCCCTCGATCCGGAACACCGCCACCGTGCCGTCGACGCGGGTCACCGAGACGGTCTCGCCCGGCTTGAGTTGGCCGAGCCGGTAGAACACCGACGGGCCGGCCTTGGCCGAGTCGACGTGACCGACGATCACGGACGGTCCGACCTCCCCGGGCGTCGGCGAGCGGTCCAGCCACCCGGCCGGAGTCTGCAGATCGGCCGCCGGAATGGCCACCACTGCGTCGCGGTCCAGCCCGTAGGAGGTGAGCGTCTGCTTCTTCAGACCGATCGCCGGCACGTCGAGGCTCACCGGTCGAGAGCGGCCGAGCACCAGCCCGGTCGTCGGGGCCGGCTTCCCCGACGCCGTTGTCATTGGCGTGCCGGACCCCCTGTCGACCGCCGCCGGCAGTGCGGCGGCGGTCGAAGGTCGGCTCGGTGGTGCCGGTGTCCGCACAGCCTGCACCACGAGCAGCAATCCGACGAGCGCCATCAACACCGCGCCGACCACCAGGAGACCTCGTACCGACGATCGGACGTTGTCGATTCGCATGGCTCTGCCGCTCGCCGGATTGCAGCGCGGGTCAGGACTGCTTGCCGAACTGGCGACGGGTCGCCAGCAGTGCACCCGCCCCGAGCAGCAGCGCTCCGCCACCGGCGTAGTAGGCGCCGGTCGAGCCGTCCGCCGTGCTACCGCCGCCGGTCGGCACTCCACCGGACGGCATGTCGGTCATTTGCGACCGGGTGAGCTTGCCGCACAGTGCCGGCGACGTCGCTGCCAACGGCAAGGAAGGCACCAAGTCGCTCTTCGCCGCGCGCGCGGCCGCGGGAATCTTCGCGGGGTCGAGCCCGTGCACGACGATCACCGCGGTGCCGTTCTTCAACGCCTCCACCGATTTGCTGTCGAGCGTGATGGTGCGCTTGTAGGTGTATGCCGATCCGCTCGGGGCGAGCGTGACGTCCGTGCCGGCAGCCGGGCTGGTGTCACCCTTGGCCGACAAAGTGGTGACGATGCCGCCGTAATGCGGGGCTCCCTCCGTCGTGCTGACGACACCGTCGCCGTTGGTGTCTGCCGACATGTCGGGGCACATGCCCATCGCACCGCCGTGGATGTGCTGGACGTGCGGGTAGGGCGCATCCATGAAAGTCTGCGCGAGACCGTTCACTTCCTCGGTCACGGTGGCCTGGTTGCCGTTGAGGGTCAACCATCCCGCCGCACCGGATCCGTTGATCGGTGCGAGATCGGCTTGATAGGTCCAACCGCTGTCTGCGTGGGCTGCCGGCATCGCCGGCAATGTGGCAACGCCTGCCGCCAGCGCGGCGACAGGGACGACGAAATACTTCTTGGCGTTCGTCGCGGGCCTTCCTCGGATTCCGGACGGCGCGTTGCCGACCGTCGTACGCGGAGCCACATCTGCGCTGACCGACTGTCACCGTCGATGAGTTCCGATCCTTCACGGGTGGTTCGACACGAACGCTGCGACGGATTGGAACTCTTTCGGCGGGCCTTCGACCTCGACGGTGCGCAATCAGCTGTTCTGCAATTCCTTTCCCTTCCTCTCGGGCAACCCGAGCGCGGCCAGCATCGCCACCGCGAACGACACCGAGATGAGCACGAAGGTGGGCCCGGTGCCGTGGTTGTCGTGCACCCACGGCACGAGCAACGGTCCGATGATCGACGCGATCCGTCCGAACGCCGTCGCACTGCCGCTGCCGGTCGCGCGCAGCATCGTCGGGTAGACCTCGGGCGTGACCGCGTACAGCGCGCCCCACGCGCCGAGGTTGAAGAACGACAGGAGGCACCCGGTCAGCAGAATCGTCGACTCCGACGAGGCCTGCCCGAAGGCCATCGCGGCGACGGCCGATCCGAGCAGGAACGACGCGAGCGTGAAGCGCCGGCCGACCTTCTCGATCAGGACGGCGGCGACGGCGTAGCCGGGCAACTGGGCGAGGGTGATCCACAGCGTGAACTCGAATGATTTCGCCATCGGGAACCCTTGTGCGACCAGGAAGGTCGGGATCCACAAGAACGCGCCGTAGTAGGAGAAGTTCACCCCGAACCAGGTGAGCCACAGCGCCACCGTGCGCCCGGCGAAACGCTTCTCCCACAACGCCTTCGGTGACATCTTGGTCACCTTCTCGGGGTTTGGGGAGGGCACGGGTGCGATGCCGGCCGACTCTTCGAACCGGCGCACCGACTGCTCCGCCTCGTCGATCCGCCCGGCCCGCTCGAGGAAGCGCACCGATTCGGGCAGTCCGCGGCGCACGTACATCGCGTACAGCGCCGGGACGACGCCCAACAGCAGCGCCCAGCGCCAGCCGTTGTCCTTCGGCACGATGTAGTAGCCGATGAGCGCCGCGAGCACCCACCCGACGGCCCAGAACGATTCCAGCAGCACCACCATGCGGCCACGGATGCGCGCGGGCGCGTACTCGCTGACCAGCGTGGACGCCACCGGCAGTTCGGCGCCGAGGCCGAGACCGATGACGAACCGGAACGCCAGCAGCACCCAGAAACCGGGCGACAGGGCCGAGAACCCGGTGGCCAGGCCGTAGACCAGCAGCGTGAGCGCGAAGACGTTGCGACGGCCGATGCGGTCGGCGAGGTAACCGCCGAGCGAGGCCCCGACCGCCATGCCGATGAAACCGACGGACGCCAGCCAGGAAACCTGGCCGGTCGACAGTCCCCATTCCTTCTTGATGGCGACCATCAGGAAGGAGATGAGCCCGACGTCCATCGCATCGAGTGCCCACCCGATGCCCGATCCGCCGAGCAACCGACCGTGCAACCGGGTGAAGGGCAGCCGGTCGAGGCGCTGGCTGCGGGTGAGCTGCGCGGGTTCGGTGACCGAGGGCTCGGCGACGCTCGACATGGATCCTCGATCCTCCTGGGGGTTTTGCTCGAACTGGGTACTCGCTCGAACGCAGCGAAACCTACCGCGTCCGGGCGCCTCGCGGCGCGTTGTCGCCGCCGGTTATCGCGCGGTTGTAGCCTGCTTGTCACCCGGTTGTCGGTGCCGGATGCCAAGGTGACGACATGCTTCCGGTACTCACCTTCGCCCTGGGTCTCCTGCTCGGCGCCGCCGTGCTCTGGCTGGTGCTGCGTCCGCGTCAGGAGTTGCGGCTCGCGAGCGCCGACACCGAGCGGCAGTTGCTGCGCGAGCGCGTCGTCGACCTCGAGACGGCCCTCGGCGAAGACCAGCAGACCGCCCAGGCGCTGGCTCCGTTGTCGTCGACGCTCGCCCGCGTCGAGCGTCAGGTCGAGGCACTCGAGCGCGATCGCAGCCGGCAGTACGGCGCGCTGGGGGCCCAGCTGCGCACCGTCGCCGAGACGACCGGTGCGCTCCACCAACAGACCGCGGTGCTCAGCGGTGCGCTGAAGTCGTCGAACACCTCGGGGGCGTGGGGCGAGATGCAGTTGCGCCGGGTGCTCGAGCACGCCGGGCTCTTGCCCAAGTGCGACTTCGACGAGCAGGTGCGCTCGACCAGCCGCCACGGCAAACAGATTCGGCCCGACGCCGTCGTGCACCTGCCCGGCGGCAAGGTGCTGGTGATCGACTCGAAGGCGCCGATCCAGCACTTCCTCGCCGCGCAGGTCGAAGACACCCCCGACGCCGAACGTGACCGGCTGCTGCGCGCCCACAGCGCGGCACTGACCGGTCACGTCGAGGCGCTGTCGGCGAAGGACTACTGGAGCGGTTTCGACTCCACCCCCGAGGCGGTGCTGTGCTTCGTGCCCTCGGAGGCGATCCTCGCGACGGCCGTGCGCACCGACCCCGACCTGCTCGACCGAGCGATGGCCAAACGCGTGCTGCTGGTCTCCCCCGCCACCCTGCTCAGCGCACTGCAAACCACGGCCTTGGTGTGGCGGCAGGACGCGCTGGAACGCAACGCCCAGGAACTGCTGACGATCGGGCGCGAGCTCTACGAGCGACTCGGCACCCTCGGCAAGCACACCCATCGCGTCGGCGAGACGCTGCGCCGCTCGGTCGAGGCCTACAACGCGATGGTCGGCACCCTCGAGGCGCGCGTGCTGGTCTCGGCCCGCCGGATGGAAGACCTCGGCCTGGCATCGGAAGCCGTGCCGCAGGTGCAACCCGTCGAGCAGGCGCCGCGCCCGCTGACCGCGGCCGAACTCATCGACGCCCTCGACGACGACGTCGCCCGACCGCAACTCGACCTCGGGCCGGCCGGCGGCGGGTCCGACGGCGGGTCCGAGGGTGCGAGCCGCGAGCGTGCGGGATGATCCTGCGGTGAGCACGAGCGACGACCGCACCCGCCAACTGCTGGTCTATCTGGCGGCGGCGCTCATCGCCGGCGGTGCGTCGTCGCACGAGGTCGAGGCGAGCATCCGTGCCATCGGCACCCGGCTGGGTCAGCCCGGCGTCCAACTGCACGCCCAGCCGGTGGGTGTCACCCTGTCGCTCGGGTTCGGCACCCCCTCGACCTACGAGTCGGTGGAAGGGCCGCTGCGGCTCGATCAGTCGGCGGCCGTCGCGGACATCCAACAGGGGTTGTTGGCCGGCACGATGCACCCCGACGACGCGCTCATCCGCTTGCGCGGACTACGCGCCCAACCCCACCGTTTCCCGATCGGCGGCATGTACCTCGGTGCGCTCTGCGTCGGCATCGGGCTCGCCCTCATCCTCCAACCGTCGTGGAGTGCCGTGGCCTTCGGTGCCCTCACCGCGCCGTTCGTCGCGATGCTGATGCGGCTCGCCGCACGCGGGCTGCTCCCCGCCGCGCTACTGCCGTGCCTGGCCGCGTTCGGGGTGTCGCTGGCGGCCTTCTGGGCCCACCGGCACGGCTACGTGACCAGCCCGCTGCGCACCCTGCTGCCACCGGTCGCGGTGCTGCTTCCGGGCGCCACGATCGTCACTGGTCTCTCCGAGTTGGTGAACGGTGCGGCGGTCAGCGGATCGGCCCGATTGGCCTCGGGTGCAACCCAGTTGGTGATGTTCGCGGTCGGCATCATAGGCGCGGCCGCATTGCTCGGTGTCGGCGGCGACGCGCTGCAGAACACCCGCGTCGACGACCTCGGCTGGTGGAGTCCGGCGGTCGGCCTGGTGCTCGTGACCGCGGGCATCTGCCTGCAGGAATCGGTGCCGCGCGCCTTGGCGCCGTGGATCTTCGCGGTGCTGGCCGTCACGATGACCGCCCAGTTGGTCGTGCAGGCCTGGACCGACGCCGCCTGGCCCGGCGCGTTCGCGGGGGCGGCCGTCGCCAGCGTCACCGCCTGGTCGGTCGCCGTGCTGCGCCGCGGCGTGCCGCGCATGGTGCTGTTCCTGCCCAGCTTCTGGCTGCTCGTGCCGGGATCGGTCGGCCTCGTCTCGGTCGCCCAACTCGGCCTCGAACCAGCGCTCTCCGCCCCGACGGCCACCCTCGCCGCCGGGGTGATCCTCGCCATCGCACTCGGGCTCGTCGTCGGCACCACGCTGGCCCGCGTCGTCCGCACGATCGCCCTGCGTCTGCGCCGACCCATGCCAACAGCAGAATCCGCGTGAGTTTGTGGCCTTCGCCGCGTGAACGAAGGCCACAAACTCACGCGGATTCTGGTGGGAGCGATGCGCGTGCCGGGCGGCTCAGTCGAGAGGGAGCCGAGAGGTGATCAGTGCAGCGAACCGGCGTCGTGACGCACCTTGTCGGCGTTCGCACCGTTCTTCGCCTTGAGGTCGCGGCGCAGCTCGTTCGGCAGCGCGAACAGCAGGCTCTCCTCGGCCGCGACGATCGGCACGACGTCGTCGAAGCCGCGTTCGGCGAGGAACTCCAGCACGTCGCGCACGAGGATCTCGGGCACCGATGCCCCTGAGGTGACCCCGACGGTGGTGACACCGGTGAGCCAGGCTTCGTCGATCTCGTCGGCGTAGTCGACCAGGTGGCCGTCGCGGGCACCGTGCTCGAGGGCGACCTCGACCAGACGCACCGAGTTGGAGGAGTTGCGGCTGCCGACCACGATCATCAGGTCGGTCTCGTGTGCCATCTGCTTCACCGCGAGCTGACGGTTCTGCGTGGCGTAACAGATGTCGTCGGACGGCGGATCCTGCAGCTTGGGGAACTTCTCCCGCAGCCGGCGCACGGTCTCCATCGTCTCGTCGACCGACAGCGTCGTCTGCGACAACCAGACGACCTTCTCCGGGTCGCGCACCTCGACCTCGTCGACGTGGTCGGGGCTCTGCACGAGGGTGATGTGCTCGGGCGCCTCGCCGGAGGTGCCGACGACCTCCTCGTGCCCCTCGTGGCCGATGAGCAGGATGTCGTAGTCGTCGGACGCGAACCGCTTGGCCTCGCGGTGCACCTTGGTGACCAGCGGGCACGTCGCGTCGATCGTCTTGAGCGACAAGGCTTTTGCCTCCTCGTGCACGATCGGCGCAACACCGTGTGCGGAGAAGATGACGGTGGCGCCGTGGGGCACTTCCTGGGTTTCGTCGACGAAGATCGCGCCGCGCTTCTCCAGGGTGGTGACCACGTGCTTGTTGTGCACGATCTCCTTGCGCACGTAGACCGGCGGGCCGTAGAGGTCGAGCGCCTTTTCGACGGTGACCACCGCCCGATCGACTCCGGCGCAGTATCCGCGCGGAGCCGCGAGCAGCACCCGCTTGCTCGCGGTGCTGCGGTCGGTGCCGGGCAGGGACTCGGTCGTCGAACTCATGTGCTCCATCGTAGGTGAGTGCGCGAGCAGCCCGAATTCCTGCACCGTACGACACCACCGTCTCGACATCCGAGATTCTGCGGAGGGAAGGCAACCGATCCGGCGGGCATCGCCGTCTGTTGTTGCGACGCGGTGCACGGGGGCATCGCGGTTACGGGGTGATGGAAGGGTCCCGCGGGCGCCACTCAGGGGAGGGCGTCGGCGGGACCTTCCGCATGTCGGGCGCACTTCGCCGCCGAGCCGTCGCCGCCGGCACCTATCCTCGGCCGGGTGAGCACCCCCGCAACCCCCGGACGCCTGCCCGACAAGGCCGCCGACACCACCGCCGAACAGCCCTGGCCGTTGCGGCTGCTCAGCATGAAGATCGGCGACTACGTCGACCGGATGTCGCCGGTCTGGGTCGAGGGACAGTTGGTGCAGGTGAACCGCCGTCCGGGGTCGCCGACCGTCTTCCTCACGCTGCGCGACATCGACGCCGAGATCTCGATGTCGGTGACCACCCACGTCAACACGCTCAACGCGATGGGTCCCGCCGTCCAGCCGGGTGCACGGGTGGTGATGCAGGCCAAGCCGACCTTCTGGGCCAAGCAGGGCACGCTGCAACTCGACGCGCGTCAGATCCGCGCGGTCGGCATCGGCGAACTGCTCGCCCGGGTCGAACGTCTGAAGCACCTGCTGCGCAGCGAAGGTGTGTTCGACGCGTCGCGCAAACGCCCGATTCCGTTCGTGCCCAACCGCATCGGGCTCATCTGCGGACGCAACAGCGCCGCCGAGCGCGACGTCGTCGAGAACGTGCGACGCCGGTGGCCGAAGGCAGTTTTCGAGATCCGTCAGGTGGCGGTGCAGGGTGTTTCGACCGTCGACGAGGTCAGCGGGGCGCTCGGTGAACTCGACGCCGACCCCGCGATCGACGTCATCGTCATCGCCCGCGGCGGCGGGTCGTTCGAGGATCTGCTGCCGTTCTCCAACGAGACCCTCGTGCGTGCCGTCTCGACCGCGCGCACCCCGGTGGTCAGTGCGATCGGGCACGACGTCGACAGTCCGCTGCTCGACTTCGTCGCCGATGTGCGCGCTTCCACCCCCACCGACGCGGCCAAGCTGATCGTGCCCGACCTCGGCGAGCAACTGACGCTGGTGGCACGGCTGCGCGACACCGGCGCGCGTGCCCTCACCCGTCGGATCGCCCACGAACGCCAACGCATCGACCTGCTGCGCAGCCGTCCGGTGTTGGCCCACCCGCAGACGATGGTCGCGAGTCGGCGCGAGGAGGTGCAGCGGTTGCAGGAGCGCGCCCGGGTGCGCCTCGCACACCGGCTCGAACGCTCCCACGACGGCATCACCCACCTGCAGGGTCAGCTGCGGGCGCTCTCGCCCCAGCAGACGCTGGAACGTGGATACGCCGTCGTCCGGCAGGTCGACGGCACGGTGGTGACCGACGTGGCCGAGGTGTCGACGGACGACCTGCTGCGGGTGACCGTGGCCAGGGGCGACTTCGCGGTGCGCCCGGTGGCCTCGTCGTAGGCTGGCCCGCATGCCCGACGACAACTCCCCCGACGTCTCCTCCGACGTCCCGGCCGGCGACGACGCGGTGACCACCGAGACCACTGGGGCCGCGAGCAGTTCCAAGAAGAGCGGGGACGACCGCAATGCCGATGTCGCGCAACTCGGTTACGAGGACGCCCGCGACGAACTCGCCCGCATCGTGGCGCAGTTGGAGGCCGGCTCGGTGCCGTTGGAGGAGTCGATGCGGCTGTGGGAGCGCGGCGAGGCGCTGGCCGCGCACTGCCACAAGTGGCTGGACGACGCGCAGGGCCGGGTGGAGCAACTCACCGGCGACAAAGCCGACCACTAGCAACCGCTGCACTCACCGACCATCAGCCCCTCCCACCGCCCAATCTCCCTGAACACGCTGCGTTCGCGGGGGGGCGGGTTCGGAAGTGCAGCGTCTGCGGGTGGGGCGGGGCCTAGGAGGTCGCGGCGGGCTTGAGCAGGCTCGCGAACTGCTGCAGTTCGCTCCAGTCGGCGCGGCCGGTGACGATCGTGGCCAGCCCGTTCAGCGGCTCGGAGCGCACCAGCGACGACTGGTCGTTGCTGTTGCGATACACCTTGGTCCACTTCACGCCGGCCACCTCGACGGTGCCCTCGGGCTTGCCGTAGTTGGTCTGGTGGTCGGTCCACAACTGGTTCGGCTTGTCGGTCTGCTGCACCGCGATGTACTTGCTGTCGGGCAGGTCGTAGCCGGCCTGCCAGGTCGCAGGCTGGTTCTGGAAGGTCACCAGGCGCACGTTCGCCGGGATCCATCCCTTCGGGGCCGGCTGCGGATAGGTGACCGTCCACTTCTGCGCAATCGCGGTCTCCCGGGCGATACCGGCGACGTCGACGCCCGGCCGGTCGACCTTGTTGACCCGCGGCACCAGCGCCGTCCACCCGAGCACCGCGAGCACCACCAGCACCATCGAGATGATCATGCTCTTGGCGGTGCCGGACATGCCGCGCCGCTTCGGCGGCGGCGACTGGACGGATTCGGTGGTGGTCTGCGGGGCGGTCACGCCCACCATCGTCCCTCATCCACCCCACGGACGCGGAATCGCACCGATAGAGTCGGGAAGTGCCAGCGCCCGATCGAAGGAGATCCATGTCCGAGCAGCCGTCGTTCACGATCAAGCCCGACCGCAACCTTGCCCTCGAGCTGGTTCGCGTCACCGAGGCGGCCGCCATGGCCGGAGCCCGGTACGTCGGCCGCGGGGACAAGAACACCGCCGACGGTGCAGCCGTCGCCGCGATGCGCGAACTCATCGCCACCGTCTCGATGAACGGTGTCGTCGTCATCGGTGAGGGCGAGAAGGACAACGCCCCGATGTTGTTCAACGGCGAGCGCGTGGGCGACGGCACCGGTCCCGAGGTCGACGTCGCGGTCGACCCGATCGACGGCACCACGCTCACCGCGAAGGGCATGAACAACGCCGTGGCGGTGATGGCCGTGAGCGAGCGCGGCTCGATGTACGACCCGAGCGCGGTCTTCTACATGGACAAGCTGGCCGCCGGCCCCGAGGCCGCCGATGTCGTCGACATCCGCCTGCCGGTTGCCGAGAACATCCGCCGGGTGGCCAAGGCCAAGGGCATGAACCGCTCCGACGTCACGGTCGTGATGCTCGATCGTCCGCGCCACGAGGAGCTCGGTCAGCAGGTGCGCGACGCCGGCGCCCGCATCCGGTACATCAGCGACGGCGACGTCGCGGGTTCGATCATGGCGGCTCGCGCGGGCACCGGCATCGACCTGCTGCTCGGCGTCGGCGGCACCCCCGAGGGCATCATCACCGCGTGCGCGATGAAGTGCATGGACGGCGTGATCCAGGGACGTCTGTGGCCGCGCGACGACGACGAGAAGCAGAAGGCGATCGACGCCGGCCACGACATCGACGCGGTGCTGTCGACCGACGACCTGGTGAAGGGCGACAACTGCTTCTTCGTGGCCACCGGCATCACCGACGGTGAACTGCTCCAGGGCGTGCGCTACCACCACGGCGGCGCACACACCCAGTCGCTGGTGATGCGCAGCAAGAGCGGCACGATCCGGGTCATCGACGCCGAGCACCGGCCGTCCAAGCTCGACGACTACCGCTGAGTGCAGGGTCGGCAAAACGGTGAGCATCCGATGATCGACGCGACCGACGCAACCGACGCAACCGACCAGGGCCTCGTCGTCGTCGGCGAGGCACTGGTCGACGTCGTCCGGTCGGTCGGCGGAGACGTCGCCGAGCACGTCGGCGGATCGCCCCTGAACGTCGCGGTGGGCCTGGCCCGGCTCGGGCACCCGACCACGCTAGCGGCGTGGTTCGGCACCGACGAGCGCGGCGCAGCGATCCGCGACCACCTCGACCGCGACCACGTCGCCCTGCTCGCGGGCAGCGATGGTGCACCGCGGACGGCGACCGCCGAGGCGACGCTGGACGACACCGGCGCCGCGACGTACCGCTTCGACATCGACTGGCAACTCCCCCACGCCGTGCCAACGACCGGCCACCTGCACACCGGGTCGATCGCGGCGGTGCTCCAACCCGGCGCGTCGGCCGTGCGTGAGGCCTGCTTCGCGCAGCGTGCGCACGGCACGATCTCCTACGACCCCAACTGCCGTCCGCAGCTGATGGGCGACCCGGCGCAGGTGCGCTCCGACATCGAGCAGCTCGTCGGGCTGGCCGATGTGGTCAAGGCGAGCGACGAGGACGTGCACTGGCTGTACGGCGACGAGGCGCCGCTGGAGGAGGTCGCTCGGCTATGGGCCAAGCTCGGACCGTCGCTGGTCGTCGTGACCCGCGGCGGTGCCGGCGCACTCGCCCACCTGCCTGCCGGCGGGGTGGGCAACGACGTGAAGACCGTTGCCGGACAACCCGTTTCGGTGGTCGACACCGTCGGGGCGGGCGACTCGTTCATGGCCGGTCTACTCAGCGGGCTGCTCGACGCAGGGCTGCTCGGTGGCCTCGCCCAACGCGACGACTTCCGCCGCGCGGGCTGGGAGCAGGTGCAGCCGGCGCTCGACCGGGCCGCCGCAGCGGCGTCGATCACGGTCAGCCGGGCCGGGGCCAACCCGCCGACCCGCGCCGAACTCGAAGCCTGACGCGAGCAGCCTCACGCGCCCGGCCGGACGCGGGCGAACTCAGCGCCCCAACCCGGCCAGGTCGTAACCGAACGGCAGCTCCAACCGGTGGGTGCGCATCAACTCGGCGTCGGCCAGCAGATCGGTGGTCGCGCCGTCGGCCGCGATCACGCCACCGGACAGGATCACCGACCGCTCGCACAACTCGACGGCATAGGGCAGGTCGTGCGTGACCATCAGCATCGTCACGTCGAGCGACCGCACGATCTCGGCGATCTCGCGGCGCGAGGCGGGGTCGAGGTTCGAGCTGGGTTCGTCCATCACCAGGATCTCCGGCTGCATGGCCAGCACGGTCGCGATCGCGACCCGGCGCCGCTGCCCGAAGGACAGGTGGTGCGGCGGACGGTCGGCGAAGTCGTTCATGCCGACCTGTTCGAGCGCGTCGGCGACCCGGCGGTCGAGGTCGGCACCCTTCAGCCCGAGGTTGCGCGGGCCGAACGCGACGTCGTCGCGCACCGTCGGCATGAACAACTGATCGTCCGGGTCTTGGAACACCACGCCGACGCGGCGGCGGATCTCCAGGATGTTCTTGTCCTCCACCGGCAGCCCGGACACCGCGACCGAGCCCGCCCCGGCGCGCAGGATGCCGTTGAGTTGCAAGACCAGGGTGGTCTTGCCGGCCCCGTTGGGCCCGAGCAACGCCACCCGCTCGCCGCGGTGCACATGCAGGTCGACGCCGAAGAGCGCCTGGTGGCCGTCGGGATAGGCGAAGGCCAACCCACGCACGTCGAGGACAGGAACGCTCATGTCAGATGACTTCCGATCGCGACGACGACGGCGAGTGCTGACAGCAGCAGGCCGTCGGCCCAGCGGCGGGGCGCGACGTGTTCTCCCTCGGCGCGCGGCATCCGCCCACCGTACCCGCGCGACAGCATCGCCAGATGCACCCGTTCACCGCGCTCGTACGAGCGGATGAACAGCGCGCCGGCGGTCGAGGCGAGCACCGGCCACTGCCCGACCGAGCGCGCCTGGAACCCGCGCGCCTCCCGGGCCATCCGCATCCGCCGCAGTTGGTCGGTGACGACGTCGAGGTAGCGCACGGTGAAGCTCAGGATCTGCACCAGCTGGTTCGGCAGGTGCAACCGGTCGAGGCCGCGCACGACGTCCGGTGCCTCGGTGGTGGCCGCGAACAGCAGCGACGCGAGCACACCGAGCGTGCCGCGGATCAGCAGCGCGATGCCCGCGTGCAGCCCCGGCTCCGACACGCTGACGCCGAGCACCTCGGTGCGAGCCCCGGTCGACACGAACGGCATGAGCACGGCGAACACCACGAACGGCAGCTCGATCCACATGCGCGACAAGAGGTTTCGCAGCGGCACCCGGGAGACGGCGATCGCCGCCAGCAGCAGCAGGGCGTGACCGGCGAACCACCACCAGGAGTCGCGCGCCGTCGCCACGACCGACACGACGAACACGACGAGCGCCACCAATTTCACCTGCGGCGGCAGACGATGCACCGGCGACGTGCCGGTCACGGCGACCGGGGCGTGGCTGTGGCCTGCGCCCACCTCAGTCGGTCGTGCCGGAGCGGCTGCTGCGGCGCACCAGCCAGATCACCGCGGCCATCACCAGGCCGACGGCGATGACACCGACGACACCGGCGAGTCCACCGGAAAGACGCGCATCCGACACCCCGGTCACCGCGTAATCGGCGAACGGCGAGTCGGCCGCATGGTGCTCCTTGGCGGCGCTTTCGAAGCCGAGGCTGCCGGCGACGTGCTCGAGCCCGTCGGGGCTGGACGACGCGTAGTAGGACACGACCGCGGCCAGCAGCAGCGTGACCACCGCGCCGACGATCAACAGGGTGCGGGTCGACACGCGCGCCTTGGCGGGTGCCTGGGAGCGGGAGACGTCGGTGGTCATGCGGTCACCTCTTCGCGGCGGATCTGCAGTTCGTCGGCGGACGCGTACCGGCGGGCGCCGTAGACCAGGTCGGGTCGGGCGGTGAGCACGGACGACACCGCGAGCGTGGTGATGAGCGCTTCGCCCAGGCCGATCAGCAGGTGCCAGCCGAGCATCGCGACGGCGAGCTTGCCGAGCGGGATCGGGGCCTCGCCACCAATGGCGTACAGCCCGGTGAACGTGAGCGCCGCGATCGGCACACTGAGCGCGGCGGCGACGAACGCCGCCGGGGGCACGCTGGAGCGACGCTTGGGCAGCACCGCCTGCACCCCGCGGAACACGAACCAGCCCGACCACACGCCGACAAGCCCCATCAGCGTGATGTTGGTGCCGAGCGCGGTGATGCCGCCATCGGCGAACATGAGCGCCTGCACCAGCAACACCACCGTCAACGCGAGCGTCGCGGTGTAGGGACCCACCAGGATGGCGGCGAGCGCCCCGCCGAGCAGGTGGCCGGAGGTGCCGGCACCCACCGGGAAGTTGAGCATCTGGGCGGCGAACACGAACACCGCCACCAGCCCCGCCAACGGGGCGGCGGCCTCACTCAGCTCACGCCGCGCGCCGCGCAGGGCCAGACCGACCCCGACGACGGCGACGGCTCCGGTGCCGACCGAGGTCGGCAGGTCGAGGAATCCGTCAGGTACGTGCATGACAGCGACCCTACTCCCAGATGCGACCGAGTCGCATCTGGCCGTTCGGCCAGTTCCCCGAACGCCGAGTGGCCGGGCAGTTGCCCGGCCACTCGTCGATCAGTTGCGCGTCAGGCGCTCTTGGCCTGCTCGCGCTTCTTGGCCCGCTCCAGGGCCGCCTTGCGCTGCTGCTCGGAGTCGCGGGCGATGGCCGCCGCCTTCTCCTCGTCGCGGGTCAGGCATTCGCCCGTCTCCGGGTCGAAGACGTGCATCTGCGACGGCGAGAAGTACAGCTCCGCATCGTCGCCCTCCAGCACCCGCGAGCGGGAGTCGAGGTTGACGATCATCTGGGTGCGCATGCCCTCGCCGTCGAGGTCGCGGTCGAGCTCCTCGAGCTTGTCCTGCACGGCGGGGTCGGCCTCGAACGGGATGTAGGCGTACTGCTCGTTGCCCAACCATTCGGTCTGGTCGACGTTCGCGGTGAACCGCACGTCGCCCGCCTCACCGCCGAGGCTGCCGTCCTTGATGTGCTCGGGGCGCAGACCGACGATCACGAGGTCCTTGCCCTTCACCTTCTCGGCGAGCGCGCCCTCGAGCGGTACGGTGGCGAACGGCAGCTTCAGCGAGTTGCCCTCGACGCGCGCCGGCAGGAAGTTCATCGGCGGCGAGCCGATGAAGCCCGCGACGAACAGGTTGACCGGCTGGTCGTACAGCTCGCGCGGCGAGGCGCACTGCTGCAGCACACCACGCTTCAGCACGGCGACCCGGTCGCCGAGGGTCATCGCCTCGGTCTGGTCGTGTGTGACGTAGATCGTGGTGACACCGAGGCGCCGCTGCATGCGGGCGATCTCGGTGCGCATCTGACCGCGCAGCTTGGCGTCGAGGTTCGACAGCGGTTCGTCGAACAGGAACGCGTCGGCGTCACGGACGATGGCGCGACCCATCGCGACACGCTGCCGCTGACCACCGGACAGGTTGGCCGGCTTGCGCTCGAGGTGCTCGTTGAGCTCGAGCATGTCGGCGGCCTGCTTCACCTTCGCCTGGATCTCCTGCTCGCTGTGCTGACCCTTGGCCAGCCGCAGCGGGAAGGCGATGTTCTCGGCGACGGTGAGGTGGGGGTAGAGGGCGTAGTTCTGGAACACCATCGACAGGTTGCGGTCGCGCGGGGCGAGGTCGTTGACCCGCTTGCCGTTGATCAGCAGGTCACCGGAGGTGATGTCCTCCAGACCCACGACCATCCGCAGCAGGGTCGACTTACCGCAACCGGACGGGCCGACGAGGATCATGAACTCGCCGTCGGCGATGTCCAGCGACACGTCGTTCACTGCGGGGAAGCCGTCGCCGTACTTCTTGACGATGTTCTTCAGCTCGATGCTTGACATGGAATCTGCCTTTCGAAAACAGGGCGTACGAGGAAGGCCCGGTCAGCCCTTGACGGCACCGGAGGTGAGGCCCGAGACGATCCGGCGCTGGAACAGCAACACCAGGATGACGACGGGGATGGTGACGACGACCGCGGCCGCACAGATGGCGCCCGTCGGCTTCTCGAACTGACTTGCGCCGGTGAAGAACGCCAACGCCGCGGGCACCGTTCTGGCGCTGTTGGACGATGTCAGGTTGCTGGAGAAGACGAAGTCGTTCCACGCCGTGAAGAACGCGATGATCGCGGTCGTGAACACACCCGGGGCGGCCAGCGGGGCGATGACCTTGACGAAGGCCTGCCAGCTGGTGGCGCCGTCGACCTGGGCCGCCTGCTCCATCTCCCACGGGATCTGCTGGAAGAACGCCGACAGCGTCCAGATGGACAGCGGCAGGGTGAGCGCGAGGTACGGGATGACCAGGCCGACCTTGGTGTCGAACAGGCCGATCTGACGCCACAGGTTGAACAGCGGCGTCACCATCGCGATGACCGGGAAGAACGACACCGCGAGGGCCGTGGTGAGGATCATCTTCTTGCCCGGGAAGTCGAGGCGAGCGATCGCGTACGCACAGAACATCGCCAGGACGACGGAGATGAGCGTGGCGATCAGACAGATGATGATGGAGTTCCACAGCGCCGGCTTGAACAGGTCGCTCGCGCCGCCGGTGAAGATCAGCCGGTAGTTGTCGAGGGTCGGTTCCTTCGGCCAGAAGTTGCCGAACAGCGCCTTGTCCGGGTTGGACAGGTCGGCCGGCTTCTTCAACGAGGTGGCCAGGATCCACACGATCGGGATCAGCGTCCAGATCATGATCGGGATCGACAGGCCGAACATGCCCCACTTGGTCTTGTTGCTGACATTGGTCTCCATGGTCAGCTCCTCCCTCCACCAGTCAGATCAACCTTGAAGCCCTTGACGAAGATGCCGGCAATGATGAGCACCAGCAGGAACAACAGGACCGCGAGCGCCGATCCCATGCCGATCTCCACGCGTCCGACGGTCTCCTGACCGACGAGCATCGATAGCGAGTTGGTCTTGTTCGCGCCACCGGTCATCACGTAGGGGTTGTCGTAGATGCGGACGGCGTCGAGCGTGCGGAACAGCGTGGCGACCATGATCGCCGCCTTCATGTTGGGCAGCACCACCTTCGTCAGCCGCTGCCACCAGGTGGCGCCGTCGACCTTGGCGGCCTCCTCCATGGAGCCGTCGACCTGGGCCAGACCGGCCAGGAGCAGCAGCGACATGAACGGAGTGGTCTTCCAGATCTCGGACAGGCAGATGATGAACAGCGAGCTCCAGCGTCCGCCGAACCAGTCGTAGTTCTCGTTCCACGCCCCGAAGCTCAGGGTGTGCAGCCAGTGGTTGATGAAGCCGGTGTCGGGCTGTGCGGCGTACAACCAGGCGAACGCGGAGACGACGGTGATGATCGAGTACGGGATCAGCACGACGGTGCGCAGCGTGCGCCGAGGGATGACGACCTTGTTCATCAGCAGCGCGATCCCGAAACCGATCACCAGCTCGAAGATCAGCGTCACCACGACGATGAAGATGGTCGTCATGAACGCCTCGTGGAACAGCGGGTCGCCGAGCGCGGTGATGTAGTTCTGCAGTCCGACGAACTTACGGCCGGCCGGGTCGGTGAGGCGGTAGTTGAACAGCGACAGGTAGATCGCGTAGCCGATCGGGTAGAGCGTCACGAGCAGCATCACGACGAACGCCGGACCGGCCAGCTTCCACCCGAGCGAACGCTCCCCCTTGGCACGATCGGACAGCGCGGCCTTCTTGGTCGGCCGAGTCTCCGTCGCGGTGGCGGGCGCAGCAGTACTCACAGCAGTGCCTTTCCCTTGAGGACGTCGAGCACGAACTTCTGCGTCGACGCCGGGGTCTTGTCGTTCACCGACTGCGGCGGGCTGAACCGCTGCTGCAACGCGGTGGAGATGTCGCCCCAGTACTGCGTCAACGGGCGCGGCACCGCGTTGTCGAGGTTGGTGCGGATCAGCGCGGCGATGCCGTTCGGGAACGCCTTCTTCACCTCAGCGTCGTCGAACGCCGCCTTACGGCTCGCCGGGTTGCCGGACTTCACCATGTAGTCGGTCTGGTGCTTGAGGTTCGTGATGCACGCGGCCGCCTGGTACGCGGCGTCGACGTGCTTCGAACTCTTACCGACCGCCAACTGGATGCCGCCGTACGGCGGCTTGGACTCCTCGTCCTTCGACACGCGCGGGTAGAGCGCTGCACCCACATCGTTCTTCGGCGTGGCCGCCAGAGCGCCGTAGGTGTACGGCCAGTTGACCAGGAAGCCGCCGCTCTTGGAGTCGAACAACCCGAGGGACTCGGTCTCCGTCGACGAGCTCACCGCAGGTCCGGCGACACCGGACGTCGTGACCTTGCGAATGATCTCGGCCGCCTTCTTGCCGGCCGCGGAGTCGAGGCCCATCTTGATGTCCTGGTACGTCGCGCCCGGGTTGTCGACGATCTTGCCGCCGGCGCTGGCGACGAGCGCGTTGATCCACACCGAGTAGCCCTCGTAGAGCTTGGCCTGCACACCGATCTGGGTCTTGGTCTGCTTGGCCGCTTCGATCAGCTGATCCCAGGTGACCGGCTTGGTCATGTCGAGCCCCGCCTTCTGGGCCACCGACTTCTTGTACCAGAGCAGCTGCGTGTTGGCCCAGAACGGCACCGACACCAGCTTGCCCTTGTACATGGAGGCGTCGACCGACGACTGCACGCGGTCTTCCTTGAACTGCGCCTCGAGGTTCGCCGGCACCGGTGCGTAGTAACCGGCGGCCGCGAACTCGGTGCTGAACGCCGGGTCGACGCTCATCAGATCCATCGAGCTGTCACCCGCGGCGAGGCGGCGCAACAACTGCAGCCGCTGGTCGCTCGCGCTGTTGGGGAGCAACTGCACATTGATCTTGTATTTGCCGCCCGATGCGTCGGCGCACTCCTTGGCCAGCGTCGCCTGTCCACCCTTGGATGCGTCGGCGTTGCCGACGTCGGGGTTAATGTACCAGGTGAGGGTGGGTGTCCCGCCCGAGGAACTGTCGCTGCCACAGGCAGCGAGTCCCATGCTGGCCACCAGCGCGGACGCGGCGATGAACGCTGCGCCACGCCTGTGTGGCGTTCGGCCTCTCATGTGATCGCTCCTAACGACTCGGGGTGGTCGGCACGTCCAATCACCCTGCAGTGACTAATGTCACGACAAACCGACCTTACTGATTACCCCACCGTTCGGCACCGACCCGCAGGAATGATTTCGTCTCAATCCGGATACGACGGAACTCCCCGCCCGGGCTGGTCGTACGCGGGAGGTCCTGCCAACCGGGCTGCCGGAGCGCGGGAATACCCTGGCAGCGAGCCCCGGGCCGCACCTCGTCGCAGTTCGGGTCACGACGACGGACGATCCCCAAGGAGCACGCGATGGCCGACTTCGCCTACGAGGACCTGCTGCCGATCGGCGCGGACACCACCACCTACCGCAAGTTGACCGACGAGGGCGTGCGCACCGTGGAGGGCCCGGGCGGCCGCACCTTCCTCGAGGTCGACCCGTCCGCCCTGCAGTTGCTCGCCTCGACCGCGATGCACGACATCGCCCACTACCTGCGTCCGGCGCACCTCACCCAGCTGAAGTCGATCCTCGACGACCCCGAGGCGTCCAACAACGACAAGTTCGTCGCGCTCGACCTGTTGAAGAACGCCAACATCGCCGCCGCCGGGGTGCTGCCGATGTGTCAGGACACCGGGACCGCGATCGTGATGGGCAAGAAGGGCGCCCAGGTGCTGGTCGACGGCGCGGCACCCGACGAGGAGGCGCTGGCCCACGGCGTCTACGACGCCTACACCAAGCTCAACCTGCGCTACTCCCAGATGGCCCCGATCACCACGTGGGAGGAGAAGAACACCGGCAGCAACCTGCCCGCGCAGATCGAGTTGTACGCCGACACGCAGGCCGGCCACGAGACGACCTACAAGTTCCTGTTCATGGCCAAGGGTGGCGGCTCGGCGAACAAGTCGTTCCTCTACCAGGAAACCAAGGCGATCCTCAACCCGGACGCCATGCTGAAGTTCCTCGACGAGAAGCTGCGCTCGCTCGGCACCGCGGCCTGCCCGCCCTATCACCTGGCCATCGTCATCGGCGGCACCAGCGCCGAATTCGCTTTGAAGACAGCCAAGTACGCGTCGGCGAAGTATCTCGACGAGTTGCCGACGAGCGGCTCGATGACCGCCCACGGCTTCCGCGACGTCGACCTGGAGCAGCAGGTGCTCGAGCTGACCCGAAACTTCGGCATCGGCGCGCAGTTCGGCGGCAAGTACTTCTGCCACGACGTCCGGGTCGTGCGGCTGCCCCGCCACGGCGCCTCGCTGCCCGTCGCGATCGCGGTGTCGTGCTCGGCCGACCGGCAGTGCCTGGGCAAGATCACGCCCGAGGGTGTGTTCATCGAGCAGCTCGAGACCGACCCGGCGCGTTTCCTGCCCGACACCACGCACGAGGAGCTGCAGGAGAAGGGCTCGGACGACGTCGTCCGCATCGACCTCAACCGGCCGATGGACGAGATCCGCGCCGCATTGTCGAAGCACCCGGTGAAGACGCGACTGTCGCTGAGCGGCCCGCTGGTGGTGGCGCGCGACATCGCGCACGCAAAGATCAAGGAACGGCTCGACGCCGGCGAGGAGATGCCGCAGTACCTCAAGGACCACCCCGTCTACTACGCCGGGCCGGCCAAGACCCCCGAGGGTTACGCGTCCGGTTCCTTCGGCCCGACGACCGCCGGCCGGATGGACTCCTACGTCGACCAGTTCCAGGCCGCAGGCGGCTCCATGGTGATGCTCGCCAAGGGCAACCGCTCCAAGCAAGTGACCGACGCGTGCAACGCGCACGGCGGGTTCTACCTCGGTTCGATCGGTGGCCCGGCGGCGCGCTTGGCCAAGGACTGCATCAAGCACGTCGAGGTCGTAGAGTACGAGGAGCTCGGCATGGAGGCCGTCTGGAAGATCGAGGTCGAGGACTTCCCCGCTTTCATCGTGGTCGACGACAAGGGCAACGACTTCTTCACCGCGACGGCGAAGCCGACCGCGTTCACCATCACCACTCGCCCCGGACTGTGAGGACTGCACCATGAGTTTCGACGACCTGCTCGATGCCAACCGAAGGTTCGCAGAAACGTTCTCCCTCGAGGGATTCGACGGCATAGCCAAGGCGGGCGTCGCGCTCGTCACCTGCATGGACAGCCGTATCGACCCGCTCGGCATGCTGGGCCTCAAGCCGGGTGACGCGAAGATCTTCCGCAACCCCGGTGGCCGCGTCACCGAGGCCGCGCTCGAGGCGCTCGTGCTCGGGGTCTACCTGCTGAACGTCGACCGCATCCTGGTCATCCCGCACACCCGCTGCGCGATGACCAGCCAGACCGAGGACGAACTGCACGAGAAGATCAGCGGCCTCGCCGGCACCAACGTCGCGTGGCAGCGCTTCCACGTCATCGACGACCAGCGGCGCACCCTGCTGGGCGACCTGGAGAAGGTGCGCAGCCACCCGCTCATCGGCGAGCGCGCCGAGGTCGGTGGCTTCATCTACGACGTCGACACGGGGTTGTTGAACGAGGTGTGACCCGCGGGTAGTGCAAACCGCGGATTGCCGGGTTCGGGGTAGTCCAAACCGCGCTCGATAGCCCGCGGATTGCACTACCTGACAGCGCCGAACCGCGGTTTGCACCTCTCGAGGCTCGCCGGAGGCGCGGAAGCTCCCGGTGCCCTCGATGCGTCGTGGGATTAGGGTCGATGCATGAGTAGCGAACTGGCCCGTGCGGCTTACGAAACCCTCGAGCCCTACCACGTGCTCGCCTACTTCAACCCCTACCTCAAGGACGCCGCGGCCTCGCAGGGCCTCGACGAACTCGGCCTCTACTTCGGCGGACGCGGCGCGCCCCTCGGACGCTGCACGGCGCCGGTGGTGGCCGCCACCTTCTACAACTTCAACCCGGCGTACGTGAACCACGGCTGGAACGCGGCGCTGACCGCCGGGTTGCCGCAGGTCGAGGCGGCCCGCACGAGGGCGCTCGACCACGCGTTGCGCGACGCGCTCGGCGACGCCGTCGACTCCCCCGACCTGTCGACGATCGTCGGCGCGATCCGGGCCGGCATCACGGAGGCGTCGTACGCCGGGCGTCCGCTCGCCGCGGCGTGGGCGTTCGCCGCGTGGCCCGACGAGCCGCACCTGCAGCTCTGGCACGCGATCTCGGTCGCCCGCGAATATCGCGGCGACAACCACATCGCCTCCCTGGTGCTCGCGGGGCTCTCCCCGACCGAGGCGCTGGTGTTCCACGAGTCGCCCCACCCGGAGCCGGCGCCGCGCCGCCGTACGCTCGGCCGCAAGGCCAGCCAGATGACCCGCGGCTGGTCGGACGAGGACTGGGAAGCTGCGGTGGAATCGTTGCGCCGCAAGGGAGTTCTCGATTCGGAGGGCTCGATGACCGCTGCCGGCGCGACCCTCTACGCCGAGCTCGAACGCGAGACCGACCACGCCACCGCGCCGTTCTGGGCGAAGGTGCCCGACGCCGCACACATCCTCGACCTCGCGCGCCCGTTCGTGAAGTCGGTCATCGACGTCGGCTACCTGCCGGGCACCCGGAACAAGTCGTGATCCAGGTCGCCGCGCTGGCGATCCACCCGGTGAAATCGACCGCGATCCGACCCGTCGAGCGTGCGTACGTCGGGCCGGCGGGTCTCGCCGGTGACCGCGAGTGGATGGTCGTCAACGACTTCGGCGAGATGATCACCGCGCGCGAGTTCCCGCCTCTGTTCTCGATCGTGGCCGACTGTGCGGCAACGGGATTCACCGACTCTGACCTCCGGTTGAGCGCGCCGACCATCACGCCGCTGCAGCTCGATCGGCCGGTCGCCGGCGCCGAGGTGTCGGTGCGGATGTTCAACCGTCCGCCGATGACCGTGCGGGCGGCCGGCGACGAGGCCGACGCGTGGCTCGACCGGGCGCTCGGCACCCAGGGGTTGCACCTCGTGTGGTGTTCCGACCCGCGGGCGCGCAGCCTCAACCCGGCGTACAGCCGACCCGGCGATCACGCTGCGCTGCAGGACGGTTCGCCGGTCAGCCTGCTCGGGGCGGCGTCGGTGCGGGAGTTGCAGCACCGCGCCACCGAACCCGTCGATCACCACCGCTTCCGCGCGAACGTGCTCGTCGAGGGCGCCGAGGCATTCGCCGAGGACGGCTGGTCGAACGTTCGGATCGCCGACGTGCCGTTTCGGGTGGCGGCGCCGATCGACCGGTGCGTGATGACAACGATCGACCCGGTCACCTACGCGAAGGGCAAGGACCCGATCCGCACCCTCGCCGGCTTCCGCAAGTGGGACGGCAAGACCTGGATGGCCGTGCACCTCATCCCGGACGGCGAGGGCGAGATCGCCGTCGGCGACGAGATCACCCCCACCTGACCCCGAAAGTTTGCACGACACGCGACGCACGCGCAGCACCCTGCAAACTCTCGCGAGCCCCCTACCACCGAAAGTTTGCACGACACGCGACGCACGCGCAGCACCCTGCAAACCTTCCGGGGGTGGTGTCAGATCGCGAGTTCGCGCTGCACCACGTCGGCCAGGCGCACGGTGACGGCCTTCGCCTGCTCCAGCGTCGGCGCCTCCGCCATCACCCGCACCACCGGCTCGGTGCCCGACGGGCGCAGCAACACGCGTCCGTCGTCGCCCAGCTCGGCCTCGACGGCCTGGATCGCGTCCTGCACGATCGGGTGGGTGCCGGCAGCGGCCTTGTCGACGCCCTTCACGTTGATCATGTGCTGCGGCAGGCGGGTCATCACGGTGGCAAGGTCACCGATGGTGCGGCCCGACGCGGCGACCTGCGCGGCGAGCATGAGTCCGGTGAGCACGCCGTCGCCGGTGGTGCCGACGTCGGTGAGGATGACGTGACCCGACTGCTCGCCGCCGAAGTTGAACGAACCGGCGCGCATCTCCTCCAGCACGTAGCGGTCGCCGACGGCGGTCTGCTTGACCTTGATGCCGTGCTGGTCCATGGCCTTCAGCAGACCGAGGTTGCTCATGACGGTGGCGACGAGCGTGTCGTTGGCGAGCGCGCCGCGCTCCTTGAGACCGACGGCGAGGATCGCCATGATCTGGTCGCCGTCGACCGGGGTGCCGGTGGCGTCGACGGCCAAGCAGCGGTCGGCGTCGCCGTCGAAGGCGACACCGAGGTCGGCGCCGACGCTCGGCACCATCTCGCGCAGGTGGTCGATGTGGGTGGAGCCGTAGCCGTCGTTGATGTTGAGCCCGTCGGGCTCGGCGCCGATGACGGTGACCTTCGCACCGGCCCGGCGGAACGCCTCGGGGCCGACCTGGCTGGCGGCGCCGTGGGCCGCGTCGATCACGACGTGCAGGCCATCCAACGAGTGGGGCAACGCCTTGAGTAGGTGCGCGGTGTAACGCTCGGCGCCCTCGGTGAACTGGCGGACGCGGCCGACTCCTTCACCGGTCGGACGGTCGGCGGGCTCTTCCATGGCGGCCTCGATGCGGTCCTCGACCGCGTCGGGCAGCTTGTGGCCGCCGAGGGCGAAGAACTTGATGCCGTTGTCGGGCATCGCGTTGTGGCTGGCCGAGAGCATCACGCCGAAGTTGGCCTCGAGGTCGGCGGTGAGGAACGCGACCGCCGGGGTCGGCAGCACGCCGACGTCGTAGACATCGACTCCGCTGGAGGCGAGGCCGGCGATCACTGCCGCCGAGAGGAACTCGCCCGAGGCGCGCGGGTCGCGTCCGACGACCGCGGTCATGCGGTGTGCACCGCCGGTGATCGTGCGCCCGAAGACGCGCGCGGCCGCCTCGGCCAGTCGCAGCGCCGTGTCGGCGTTGATCACGTCGCCGTTGGCCAGTCCACGCACCCCGTCGGTGCCGAAAAGTCGCGCCACGAATTCACCTACCCTTGATCGGACTTGTGCAGCACCCAGCTGGGCCGCTGCCCGTGCACCCTCCGCGTCCCTTCGGCGGAGCATCCGATCGAGTGTACGCCCGGGCACCGCCGCCCCGGACGAAACGCCACGCTGCACGCTTCTGACCAGCGAAGAGACCCTAGAATCGAGGGCGATGTCACAGCCACGACGGGCGTTGGCCCACCCCCTGCGCTCCCGCATCGTCGCCCATCTGCGCATCGACGGCGCGGCCACCGGCGCCGAGCTCGCGCGGGTGCTCGAGACGAACACCGGGGTGATCAGCTACCACCTGCGGGTGCTGGAAGCGGCGGGTCTGGTGGAGGACACCGGGCTCGGCAACGCCAAGACGCGGGTGTGGGCGATCGCCGAGGACGACGACGAGTTCGACGCGCCACTGGACGACGACGAGGAAGCGACCGACCGCTGGCTCGACCACGACTATGTCGACCATTTCGCCGAGCGGGCCCACCGGTGGATCGACGAGCAGGACGACTGGGCGCCGATCTGGCAGGAGTCGTGCGGCCTGCGTGACTCGGCGGTGCTCGCCACCGAGGAGCAGTTCGTCGCCTACCTGGCCGAACTCGACGAGCTCAACGAGCGCTATCGCCGCATCGGCGCCGGCAGCCCGGGCGCCCGCCGGATGGCGCTGTTCTTCGCGCCCTACCCGGTCGATCCCCCGCGCTGACCGCGTCCGCCCGTTGCGGCGCGTCCGTCGGGCGGGTTCAGAAGGCTCTGAAGGTCGCGGCCCGTTCGGGTCGCAGCAACCGCGCGGGCTGTCGAGATCCGCGCGGGTCATGACGCGCGCGGATCTCGACAACCCGCGCAGCTGCAACGACGAAGCCCCCAGCACGGGCTACGTGCTGGGGGCTTCGTCGGCGAACGGAATTACCGCTTCGAGTACTGAGGCGCCTTGCGGGCCTTCTTGAGTCCGGCCTTCTTGCGCTCCGGGACGCGAGCGTCACGGGTCAGGAAGCCGGCCTTCTTCAGTGCCGGACGGTTGAGCTCCTCGTCGACACCGTTCAGCGAACGGGCGACACCCAGGCGGACGGCGCCGGCCTGGCCGGAGGGGCCACCACCGTGCACGCGGACGAGCACGTCGTAGGCGCCGTCGAGCTCGAGCAGGGTCAGCGGCTCGTTGACGATCTGCTGGTGCACCTTGTTCGGGAAGTAGGCCTCGAGGGTGCGGCCGTTGATCTTCCACTCGCCGGTGCCCGGCACGATGCGGACGCGGGCGACGGCCTGCTTGCGGCGGCCGGTGCCGGCGCCGGGCGCCGAAGCGGACGGACGGCGGGTGGGCTCGTCGGTGGGAGCCTCGGTGGACTCGCTGGTGTACGAGCTCAGGGTCGGCTCGTCGGCCTCGAGGGCCTCGTTGTCGTACTGCTGGTCAGCCACGATTCTCCTTGAAAGCTATGTGACCGCGGGGCGCTTACTGCGCGACCTGGTTGATCTCGAACGGAACGGGCTGCTGGGCAGCGTGCGGGTGCTCGCCACCCGCGTAGACCTTCAGCTTCGCGATCTGCGCGCGGCCGAGGCTGGTCTTGGGGAGCATGCCGCGGACGGCCTTCTCGACGGCCTTCGCGGGGTCCTTGGCCATGAGCTCGGTGTAGGACACCGACTTCAGACCGCCCGGGAAACCGGAGTGGCGGTAGGCGCGCTTCTTCTCCAGCTTCGCACCGGTCAGCGCCACCTTGTCGGCGTTGATGATGATGACGAAGTCGCCGGTGTCGATGTGCGGCGCGAACGTCGGCTTGTGCTTGCCGCGCAGCAGCGTCGCGGTCTGCGCCGCGAGACGGCCGAGCACGACGTCGGTGGCGTCGATGACGTGCCACTTGCGGTCGGCCTGGGCGCCGACGGTCGTGGGCGTGTAAGTACGCACTCGTCTTTCCTTCTGGTCGTTCGGTGGTGGCTCAGCTCGGGGCGAGCCGGACGCCGACTGGGTACAGCCGGGCACTCGTTCAATGATACGGACGCCGCAACGGGGCCCCAAATCGAATGGAAACGTTGCGCTGCAACCGAATTCGATGCTTCAACGGAGCCTGGGTCAGATCCCTGCCGATCGATTGCACAACTATTGTGCAATATTCGGTGGCCGTCTGCCAGTCGACTGTCAGACCTCCATCACCGCGGGGTGCGCGCGGCGTCCGAGGAGTTGCACGCGATCGACCGCCGCTTGCACGAGTTGCCGCACGGCCGCCGAGCCTCCCGATGACCCGAGCCACTACAGACTGCGGACGTTGCGCGCTTCCTGCGCGCGGGCGGCAAGCTCGGAGTCGGCCGGGTAGGTGACCTCCTCAAGGCTGAGCCCGTGCGCGGGCATCACCGCTACGCCGGGGTCGCGCACCGCGGTCGTCATCACCTCGGCCGGCCACTCGACCGGACGCCGTCCGTGGCCGACCGGCACGGCCGCGCCGACCAGCGCGCGCACCATCGAGTGGCAGAACGCGTCAGCTCGCACGGTGCCGAGCAGCACACCGTCGCCGTCGCGGGTCCATTCGTAGGCGAGCAGGGTGCGCACCGTGGTCGCGCCCTCGCGCTTCTTGCAGAACGCGGCGAAGTCGCGCAGGCCGAGCAACGAGGCCGACGCTTCGTTCATCGCGTCGAGGTCGAGGGGGTGCCGCAGCCAGACCGTGTCGCGGCGCCGCAGCGGGTCGTGCGTGGCGTCGCTGTCGGCGATCCGGTAGAGGTAGCGGCGCGAGGTGGCCGAGAAGCGGGCATCGAATCCGTCGGGCGCCGCGCTGACCCGGTGCACCACGACATCGGCGGGCAGCACCCCGGCCAGCCGAGTGACTGCCGCCTCGAGCGGGCCGCGCTGCGAGCGCCCGGGCAGTGCGGCGAGCAACGGCTCGTCGACGTCGAGGTGGCAGACGGCGCCGCGGGCATGCACCCCGGCGTCGGTGCGCCCGGCGACGGTGAGCTTCGGCGGTTCGGCTCGCAGGATGGTCGCCCACGCGCCGGCGAGCACCTCCTCGACGGTGCGCCGGCCCGGCTGGGCGGCCCACCCGGAGAAGTCGGTGCCGTCGTACCCGAAGTCCACCCGCAGTCGCACCGTCGCAGCCTAGTGGGCGCCGCCAGTTGGACAGTTGTCCAATACGCCCCGCGCGGGCCCTGCCGCGTGCAACGATGCGGCGCATGACAGCCGATGCCATGGTCGCGACCGCGCGGCACCCGCACAGCCGGCAGCGGGTCGCGGTCGCGGCAGCCTTCTGCGGTCAGGGCCTGGTCTTCATCTCGCTCACCACCAAGCTTCCCGAGATCCAGGACACCCTCCACATCAAGCCCGGCACGATGTCGGTGCTGCTGCTCGGACTGGTGCTGGCGGCCGGGGTGGGGTCGCTGCTCGGCGAGTGGCTCGCTCCGCGCCGGGGCAGCGCGCTGGCGTTGCGACTCGGGTTCGCCCTGATGGCGGTGATGCTGCCGCTGCTCGCCCTCGGTTCGACGATCGCGCCGGTCGCGGCCGCGATGGCCGGCTACGGGTTGGCCCTCGGTCTCGTCGACGCCGGCACCAACATGCAGGGCGTGGCGGTCGAGCACGAATACGGGCGTCCGATCATGCCGACCTTCCACGGCGCCTGGACCCTTGGCGGAATCATCGGCACGCTGGGTTCGCTTGCCACGCACTAGGTTTCGTTCGAGGCGTCCGCTCTAGGGCTGGCGGTGATTCCGGTGTTACTGGTCTTCGCGCCCTACCTCGCCGTGGGTGGCCCGATCGCCGCGATCAGCGGTGCCCGCGCCGCGGTGCCGTGGCGGCGGATCATGCTCGTCGGCGCCGCGATGGTGCTCTTCTACATGGCCGACACCGCGATCACCACCTGGGGCCCCACCTACCTCGACAAGCAGTTCCTCGCCTCGGCGTCGACGGTGTCGGTGGCGACGCTCCCCTACCTGGCCGCGTCCCTCGTCGGACGCGGCCGGCTTCGCGATCCCGATGGTGCTCGTGCTCGCGATCGTCCCCCTCGCCCGCGCCTTCCGCTCCTGAGCACACGCCCCTCCCGCAAACCTTGCGCCTGCCGACAGACGCTGCTGTTGCAACAGCAGCGTGTGCCGGCAAGTGCAGCGTGTGCGGGAGGTGTGTGCGTCTAGCCTGGGGGTCCGTCAACACTTCCGGGGGATCCATGCCAGTCGCAGCACGCCGCGTCCGTGCGCTCGCCGCCACGATGACGGTGCTCAGCCTGGTCGGCTGCAGCACCCGGGTGACCGTGCACGAAGGCCCCAACCAGCCGCCGTCCGCGACGACCGGTTCCACCGCCCAGGGCAGCGAAGCACCCGCCCCGACGCAGTTGCCCAACCCGCCCAGTGCCCCGACCAATCTCACTGCCGCACAGTCGCACCCAGTCGAAGACAGCTACTACCCGCAGCGCGGCGAGCCTTACCTCGACACGCTTCACTACGGTCTGTCCCTCGACTGGCGGCCGAGCACTCGCACGCTCACCGGTCGGGCCACGATCACCTTCCGGGTCACCGAAGACCGCTCGGAGCTGCAGTTCGACCTCGGCTCGGCGCTCACCGTCCGCTCGGCGACGGTCGACGGACGTGCGGCCACCACCAAGCGCGGCACCGACACTCTCGTGGTGTCGGCCACCGTGCCGAAGGGCACCCAGCACGTGCTGGTCGTCGACTACGGCGGCACCCCCGCCACCACCGTCGCGCCCTCGAAGCGCGGCGACCAGACCGACGGGCTCGGCTTCACCATCGAGCCGGACGGCTCCGCCTGGACGATGCAGGAGCCATTCGGCGCGTTCACCTGGTATCCGGTCAACGACCAGCCGGCCGACAAGGCGTTCTACGACGCGACGCTCACCGCGCACGAGGGGCAGAAGGGCGTCTTCAACGGCGTGCCCGGGCAAGAGCAGGTCAGCGGCGACACCAGCGTGCGGCAGTTCCATCTCGACCAGCCCGCGTCGTCGTACCTCACGACCGTCGCGTTCGGGCCCTACACCCTCGCCACCGACAAGGGACCGAACAACCTGCCGCTCTACTACTGGTACCGCGAGGGCCGCTCCGACTCGGCGAACACCATCGCCGGGCTGCGCCAGACGCCGCAGATCCTGCAGTACCTCGAGTCGGTGCTCGGGCCCTATCCGTTCGCCAGTGCGGGGTCGGTCATGGTGCCCGGCGACTCGGCGATGGAGACCCAGACGCTCAACACCATGGGGCAGTCGACGGCGACCCAGGAGGAGTACTTCCTGCCGACGCTCGCCCACGAGTACGCCCATCAGTGGGTCGGCGACGTGCAGTCGCCCGCCGACTGGCGCGACGTGTGGCTCAACGAGAGCCTCGCGTTGTTCGTCCAGGCGAAGTACGAGGACCACGCCGACATCACGCCGTACGACATCACGATGGGCGGCTACAAGTCGATGGACCAGCAACTGCGCCGGGAGTCGGGTCCGCCCGGCAAGTACCACAAGGACGACTTCGCCGCCTCGAACGTATACGTCTGTGGCGCAGTGATGTACGACGCGATGGCCACCGCCTACGGCGAGAAGTTCTGGGCCGCGCTCAAGTCGTGGTCGACGGTGCGCAAGTACGGCAACGTCACCCGCGACGACCTGATCAAGCACTTCTCCACCGCGATCGGGGTCGACCTCAAGCCGTGGATCACGCAGTGGCTCGAGTCGGAGACCACCCCGACCGACCCGCCGCCGAGCCTGCCGATCTGACCACCCGCCGAGGTGACTCCTCGTCGCCGAGACAACTCCCGACGAGGAGTTCCCTCGGCGACAAGGAGTTACCTCAGTCGCGTTCGAAGACAAGCGAGTTCGCGAGCGCAACCATCGCCTCGAAGTGCACGCCGGGGTCGAGGCTCAGGTTGGGGCCGTTCTGCTCGAACACCTCGGCAGTGACGGCGCCGACCACCAGCGACCAGGCAGCCAGCCCCCGCACCAGGTCGTTCGGCTCCACCTCGAGATCGTCGAACATCGGGTCGGCGAGCACGGGTGCCAGCTGGCGACCGGCCGCCGACACCGCCCGGTTTTCGCCGCGACGCCTGCTGCGGCTTTGCGAGAGCAGTCCAGCGAGATGACGCACCACCCTCGTGCCGGGTTCGTTGGTCTGCTCCTCGGGCGCCCGGTAATCGGGCACCGGCGAGCCGTAGATCAGCGCGAACTCGTGCGGGTTGGCGAGCGCCCAGCGTCGCAATGCGACTGAGATCGCGCGGAATTGCTGCCCCGGACTGCGCCGGCGTGCGGGCAACGACGCCAGGTCTGCGTCAACCTCGTCGGCGAGTGAGTTGAACGCGTCGACGATGAGCAGGGTGAGCAGTTCGTCGCGGCTGGCGACGTAGCGGTAGAGCGCTGACGAGGCCATGCCGAGGTCGCGGGCGATGGCGCGCAGCGACAGCGCCGCTGCACCGTACTCGGCCAGGTGCAGATGCCCGAGTCGCAGGATCTCGGCTTCGATCGCCGCCCGATTGCGCTCGCGGATGCCGCCGGCTGCGGTCTCGTTCCCTGGGGTCATGCAACCACCTTAGCGAGCGCTGATCGTGTTTGTGAGCACTGCTCTTGCATTTCTTGTCCAAGCAGAGGATGGTTGAACGCAACAGAGAGCACCGCTCTCATTTTCGAAAGGAACGTGCGATGGGCAAGCATCTGGTTCTGGGCAACGGCGGCATCGGGCGAAGCACGGCGCAAGTGCTGCGCGACGCCGGGCACGACGTCACCGTCGGTTCGCGGTCGGGTCGACCGACCGGTCTCGACGACGTGCGCTCCCTCGCCGTCGAGTGCACCGACCCCGCCGCGTTGGCGGCTGCGGCCGACGGCGTCGACAGCATCGTCAACGCGCTCAACCCCAAGCAGTACACCCACTGGGACCGCGACTGGCCGCCCATGGCGCAGGCCGTCCTCGCCGCCGCGCAGCGCTCCGGCGCCGGGCTCGTCACTATCGGCAACCTCTACGGGTACGGCCGAGTGGATGCCCCGATGGTCGAGGTCGACGACCCGAAAGCATTGCGGCCCCGTGGCATCAAAGGTCGGGTGCGTGCGGACATGTGGGCCGCTGCCAAGGCCGCACACGACGCCGGACGCGTGCGCGCCACCGAACTGCGCGCGTCCGACTACTTCGGGGCGGGCGCCGGCGCAGGGGTCTCCTACCTCAACACGTACGTGCTGAAGCCCGCGGCGGCGGGTCGTGCGGTGCGGTTGATGATGGGCGCCGCGGATGCCCCACATTCCTGGACCTACCTGCCCGACATCGGACGCCTCGCCGCGACGCTCGCGACCGACGACCGCTCCTGGGGACACGTCTGGCATGTGCCGACGGCGCCCGCGCGTAGCGTGCGCGAGGTGGTGGCCGACGTCGCGCAGATCACCGGACGCGGCGTCTCGAAAGTGTCGCTGCTACCCGCTGCGGTGCGTGGGGCGATGCGGATCGCGCCGATCGTGCGGTCACTGGATGAAACCAAGCACCAGTTCGAGCGGCCGTTCCTGCTCGATGCGCGCCACACCGAGCAGACCTTCGGCCTGGCGCCGACGCCGTGGACCGCCGCGTTGCGGGAGACCATCGAGGCGCTGTTCGGTCAGAACGGCGCGGCGGCGATCCAGTCGAAGAGTTCGCTGTAGGTGAGTTCGCCCTTGGGCGTGCCGACCTGGATGACGTAGTCGTTGCGGTCGGCGGCGGTGTAGGTCACCAGGATCCACGCCCCGGCGACCGGGTCGGTGAGGTGGTAGGTGCGCAGCTTGGTGCCGTGCGCCGGGATGGGCAGCGGGGGCACCGAGCCGACCGCGCCGGCGACCGCGCGGTCACGGTCGCCGGGGTTGTAGACCACGAGGTCGACCGTGATCACCGGTTGGTTGATGCCGTCGGGTCGTGCCGCGCAGACGAAGCGGTACTTGTTCTGCACCGCCCGGTGGGACGGTCGCTCGTCGTTGGGGGTGCAGACCATGCCCTGGTAACCCTTGCCGGTGGGGGTCTGCGGGAAGAGCGAGGGCCATAACCCGAGCACCGGCGTGCCGGTCTCCCACAGGGCGTCCTCGGCGTTCACCGACGTGGTGGAGGTGGTCGTCGCGATTGCGGTGGTGGAGGTGCCGATGGTCGGTCCCCCGCCGGTCACCGTCGTGCCGCCGTCCGTCAGGTGCCAGATGCCGTAGCCGCCGGCCGCGAGCGCCACCGCGGCGACGGACGCGGTGAGCGCGCGGGTGCCCCGGCGCCCGCTTCCGGTCGAGGCCCCGGTGGCAGGCGATGGAGCCGACCGGGTGGGCCCGGCATGTGCCGGGGGGACGGCATCGGCGCTGAGTGCCCGCACGAACTCCGCGCAGGTGGCGAACCTGCGCGCGGGATCTTTGCTCATCGCCCGCGCCATCGCGGCCGAGACACCGTGCGGCACCTGCGGCAGCACCTGCTCCAGGCTCGGCACCGGGTCGGTCAGGTGGCCTTTGATCGCCCGCGCGACCGTGCCCGGATACGGCCCGTGACCGGTGAGCAGCGCATAGAGCGTGCAGGCGAGCGAGTACTGGTCGGAGCGGCCGTCGGTGGGTTCACCGCTCAACTGCTCCGGTGAGGCGTAGGCGGCGGTGGCGCGCACGCCGTCCAACTGGCCGGTGATGTCGGCCGCCGCGGCCATCGTCGTGCCGCCCTCGGCGCCGGGTCGCAGCACCGGCGGCTGCTGCTGCCAGCGGGCGATGCCGAAGTCGGTGATGAGCGCCCGCTCCCCCTCGTGGTCGGTGCGGGCGAGCATGATGTTGGCCGGCTTCACATCGCGGTGCACCACCCCGCGCCGGTGCGCGGCGTCGAGTGCCCCGGCGATCTGCATACCGATCCGAAGCACCCGCGGCAGCGGCATCGGACCTTCGGCGCGAAGCACCGCTGCGGCATCGACGCCGTCGACGAGTTGCATCGAGATCCACGGCTGCCCGTGTTCGATGCCGCGGTCGAGCACGTCGACGATGTTCGGATGATCGAGACGGGCGATGGTCTCGGCCTCACGCTCGAACCGAGCGGCGGCGCCCCGGTCGGTGGTGTCGGCGGTGAGCAGTTTCAGGGCAACCCGACGCGGCAGTCGAGGATGGTCGGCCGCGTACACGTCCCCCATCCCGCCTGCTCCCAGCCGGTGGTGCACCCGGAAGCCGGCGAAGACCTGCCCGGGTTGCAACTGTGCCCCCATGTTCAGGGACTCTAGTTCGCCCGGGGGCTTCAGTTCGCCGTCACGCCACCTGCGAGTGTTTGCAGGATCGTGCACCTGCGCCGCGGAGTCGCGCAAACTTCTCGCCGGACAACGAAACCGGCGCCGCCCCCTCTCGGGAGCGGCGCCGGCCTGCGTGCTGGGGACTCAGTCCTCCTGCTGGGCGGCCTCGCCACCAGCCGGCTCGGAGCCGGCAGCGGGAGCCTCGGCCGGAGCCTCGGTGGTCTCAGCGGCCTCGGCGGCGTCGGCGTCCTTGGCGGCGCGCTTGGTGGCAGCCTCGGCCTCGGCGACGACGGCGCGGTTCGGCTTGGCGCTGACCTGCTCACGGACGAGCTCGATCACGGCCATCGGAGCGTTGTCGCCCTTGCGCGGGGCGATCTTGGTGATGCGGGTGTAGCCGCCCTGGCGCTCGGCCATGTCGGGCGCGATCTCGGTGAAGAGACGGTGGACGACACCCTTGTCCTTGACGACGGTCATCACGCGACGACGGGCGTGCAGGTCACCGCGCTTGGCGAAGGTGACCAGACGCTCGGCCAGCGGGCGAAGGCGCTTGGCCTTGGCCTCGGTGGTGGTGATGCGGTCGTGCTCGAACAGCGCCTGCGCCAGGTTGGCGAGGATGAGCCGCTCGTGCGCCGGACCGCCACCGATACGGGGGCCCTTGGTAGGGGTAGGCATGGTTTCTCCTGTTGGTCTTTGCTAACGCGGAAGCGTTGCGGCTCAGTACTGCTCGTCCTCGGCGAAGCTGATCTCGTCAGCGTCGTCGTCGTAACGGTCGGCGATCGCGCTCGCGTCGAACCCGGGCGGGCTGTCCTTGAGCTGCAGGCCCATCTCGTGCAGCTTGTCCTTCACCTCGACGATCGACTTCGTGCCGAAGTTGCGGATGTCGAGCAGGTCGGCCTCGCTGCGTCCGACGAGCTCACCCACGGTGTGGATGCCCTCGCGCTTGAGGCAGTTGTACGAGCGCACGGTGAGGTCGAGGTCCTCGATCGGCAGCGCCATGTCGGCGGCCAGGGCTGCGTCGGTGGCCGACGGACCCATGTCGATGCCCTCGGCCTCGACGTTGAGCTCGCGAGCCAGACCGAACAGCTCGACCAGGGTCTTACCGGCCGACGCCATCGCGTCACGGGGAGCCATCGAGTTCTTGGTCTCGACGTCGACGATCAGCTTGTCGAAGTCGGTGCGCTGCTCGACACGGGTGGCCTCCACCTTGTAGGTGACAGCCAGCACCGGCGAGTAGATCGAGTCGACCGGGATGCGACCGATCTCCTGGTCAGCCGACTTGTTCTGCTGCGCCGAGACGTAGCCGCGACCGCGCTCGACGGTCAGCTCCATCTCGATCTTGCCCTTGTCGTTCAAGGTGGCGATCACGAGGTCGGGGTTGTGCACCTCGACACCGGCCGGCGGCGCGATGTCGGCGGCGGTCACAACACCGGGGCCCTGCTTGCGCAGGTACATGACGACCGGCTCGTCGTGCTCGGAGGAGACGACCAGACCCTTGATGTTCAGGATGACCTCGGTGACGTCCTCCTTGACCCCGGGGATCGTGGAGAACTCGTGCTGCACACCGTCGATGCGCAGGCTGGTGACCGAGGCACCCGGGATGCTCGAGAGCAGGGTGCGACGAAGGGAGTTGCCGAGGGTGTAGCCGAAGCCCGGCTCCAGGGGCTCGATGACGAACCGCGAACGGTTCTCCGCAACGACCTCTTCGGAGAGGTTGGGGCGCTGTGCGATGAGCACTTCGATTCCTTTCCACAGGCGACCGCTATTTGACGCCTGACGAAACCTGACCGGGCTCTGTCTCCCTGGCCAGGGTTGTGCGATGAAGAATTACTGAGTCCCGGGTTCGCCTGCAGCACAGGCGAACCCGGGAGACAGGATCAGTTCTTCGAGTAGAGCTCCACGATGAGCTGCTCGGTGAGCGGCACGTCGATCTGCTCGCGGGTCGGCAGCTGGTGGATCAGCACCTGGAGGGTGCCCGGGGCGACGTGGATCCACGCCGGCACCGGACGCTCACCGAAGGTCTCGCGGGCAAGCTGCAGCGGGAACTTCTCGCGCGACTTCTCGCGGACGGTGATGATGTCGTACTGCTCGACGCGGTAGCTCGGGACGTCGACGCGCACGCCGTTGACCTCGAAGTGACCGTGGGTGACCAGCTGACGGGCGGCACGACGGGTGCGGGCCAGACCGGCGCGGTAGATCACGTTGTCGAGACGCGACTCGAGAATGATGAGCAGGTTCTCACCGGTCTTACCGGGGCGGCGGGCCGCCTCCTTGTAGTACCGGACGAACTGCTTCTCCATGACGCCGTAGGCGAAGCGAGCCTTCTGCTTCTCCTGCAGCTGGGTCAGGTATTCCTTCTCCTGCACCCGACCACGGCCGTGCTGGCCGGGCGGGAAGGGGCGCATTTCGAAGTTCTTGTCGCCACCGACGAGGTCGGTCTTGAGACGACGCGACTTCTTGGTGATGGGACCGGTGTAACGGGCCATGTCATTGTCTCCTTGAAGTTGTCGTCAGCTCAGCCGCGACGCTTGGGCTGGCGGACACCGTTGTGCGGCTGCGGGGTGACGTCGGAGATCGCGCCCACCTCGAGGCCGGCAGCGGCCAACGAGCGGATAGCGGTCTCGCGGCCCGAACCCGGGCCCTTCACGAAGACGTCGACCTTGCGCATGCCGTGGTCGATGGCGCGGCGGGCAGCAGCCTCGGCAGCCATCTGAGCGGCGTACGGGGTGGACTTACGCGAGCCCTTGAAACCGACCTGGCCGGCCGAGGCCCACGAGATCACCGCACCGGTCGGGTCGGTGATCGAAACGATGGTGTTGTTGAACGTGCTGCGGATGTATGCGTGACCAGCGGCAACGTTCTTCTTCTCCTTGCGGCGCACCTTCTTGGCGCCCGCAGCCATACGGCTCTTGGGAGGCATGAACTTTCTCCTACGGGTAAGACTTCAGCGATGGGGTTGATGCGGCAGTGCGCACCGGACTGGCCGTCAGGCCGCGATTACTTGGCCTTCTTCTTGCCGGCGACCGTCTTCTTCGGACCCTTGCGGGTGCGAGCGTTGGTCTTGGTGCGCTGGCCGTGCACCGGCAGGCCGCGGCGGTGACGCAGGCCCTGGTAGGAACCGATCTCCACCTTGCGGCGGATGTCGGCGGCCACCTCACGACGCAGGTCGCCCTCGAGGCGGTACTGCTCGAAGTGGTCGCGGAGCTGAACCAGCTCCTCCTCGCTGAGGTCGCGAACGCGGGTGTCCGGGTTCACGCCCGTGGCGGCGAGTGCCTCGGCGGCGCGGGTCTTGCCCACGCCGTAGATGTAGGTGAGACCGACCTCGACGCGCTTGTCGCGCGGCAGGTCGACACCGATGAGTCGTGCCATTTCGGCTTTCTCCTGTTGTTTCGTCCGGAGGTCTGGTGCAGGCGCCGGTCCCGTGTCCACTCAGGAGTGAGTGCTGCGGGTCTTCGGCCTCCGAGCCGAAGGTGACGTCCGGATTCGCACATACTTTCCGGGGTCGGGCGCTGCTGTTGTGGTGTTCAATTGTTCGTCTGCGTCTTGCTCGAAGACACGACTCGTGCTGGGTCTGGTCAGCCCTGACGCTGCTTGTGGCGCGCGTTCTCGCAGATGACCATGACCCGACCGTTGCGGCGGATCACCTTGCACTTGTCGCAGATCTTCTTGACGCTCGGCTGGACCTTCATCTGCCTACTGTCTTCGGATCAGGCCGCGACTCACCCGAAGGCGGGACGCGACGGAATGCGGATTGCGATCAGCGGTAGCGGAAAACGATGCGGCCGCGGGTCAGGTCATACGGGGAAAGCTCCACCACCACGCGGTCCTCGGGGAGGATCCGGATGTAGTGCTGACGCATCTTTCCCGAGATGTGTGCGAGCACCTTGTGACCGTTCGTGAGCTCCACCCGGAACATTGCGTTCGGGAGAGCTTCGACGATCGTGCCCTCGATCTCGATGACACCGTCCTTCTTGGCCATATCCTCCACATACTCACTGGTCAACGGGCTCCGCCCCGGTTGGGCGGACCCTCGATGGATTCAGGGCACACGAAGGCACACTGAACCGACGCACTAGCTTACGCCGCAGGCACCATTACGCCCAAATCGTGCGGTGCCTGCCCTTGGGTCGGTCACCGCAGGTGCTACTCACCGAGGAGGCACACGGAGCTGATAGGGGCCATGGCGGATCGTGCCTCGTAGACGTACACCGACCTTCGATCCCCCAGGGCAGTGAGCCTGGACCCGGCGGAGTGGATGGAGTCGGTCGTTGTGGAGTCGACGTCCTTGCCGTCGTAGGCGCTGGCGTCCTTGCCCAACTTCGAAATGGCCGCGAAGAACTCCGAGTCGGAGTAACCGTTCAGCTGCGTAGACGCCGCCTGATAACTGGAGCACAACTGTGCCCGATCGACCGTCGCCGCTCCGACGACCAGTGCACCCACCAGCCCGACAGCAAGCGGTGCCGCCAAAGCCGCCGCCGTCCGGCCGCGCCGTTCGGCACCGACGACGGCGCTCCCGTCACCACCCATGCCGCCGCTGGGTCGCAAGATGTTCATCGCCGCGCTGGTCACCCCGACCACCACGCTGGTCCGCGAAGGCACCCACGCCCGGGCGAACACGACCCCTGCGAGCCAAATGGTGAGCGCGATGTCGATCAGCAACGCGCCGCCGGGTCGGCGGGACATCACCCCCACCACGGCGACCGCCACGCAGACGCCGCCGGCAAGCAGGGCACGGTTCCATCCAGAGCGGGTCAACGCCATGTAGCCGGCGGAGGCCGATGGCGAAGGTCCCTGAGCTCCCGAGGCCGCCGCCGCGGGAGCCACCCGCGCAGCGGTGGTCGACGGCCGCGACGGCCGAACGAAGGCACGCAGTTCATCTGGAACAGGAACGACCGATGTGCGCGCGTCACCGAACCACTCCCGACACTGCGGCACCAGCCAGAGCAATCCAGCAAGAGCGACCGTCGACCCGAAGGTGAACGCGACCGGGCGAGGTAGGCCACCGCTCGGGCACAGAAGCACCGCCACCAGGAGCCCGATCACGGCGCCGGTGGCATACACACGGGAGTCTTTGGCCCGCGATCGTCGCAGTCCCGAGTAGGCGATCCACCCGAAGGCGGCCGATGCGACCAGGAACAGGAGCGTGAACACGCCTCCCGCCCCGGCGGCCGACACGCGTGGCAGTGCGGCCACCGCTCCCACGCTCGCCGCACTCGCGGCGCAGGTCACGCTGAGTTGGAAGCCACGAAGGACGGCGATCGCATCGCCACCCACCGGATGGCCGGACCGCCGCGCCACGGCAAGTGCTGCGCAGCCACCGAGGGCGGCCGCCCGCGCTGCCGCCTCGTAACTTGTCAGATCGCCCGGCAGACCCGCCACTGCGAGCACGGCAAGCACGGCGGCCGACCATCCCGTGGCCGATCGGCCACGGCCGGCTGACCACGCAACGAATGCGGACCATGCTGCGAACAGCACCGCCGCAACGGTCGACAGGGTGAGCGGGTAGAGGTAAGCGGGTGTGCGCAGCTCCGATGCCCCGAGTGCTCCCTGAAGGTCACGCAGCGCAGGGAATGCGTTCAGGAGGCCAAGGCCGGCCGCGATCGCGAAGAGTGCCGCGGCGCTGCGCAGCCCGACCGGGGCGTGGATGGCACCCAACGGACCTGCCGGCGTGGCGTGCCCGCTCCCTCGGACCTGCTGAGGCGGTCGCTGCCAAGACTGTGTCTGCGAGGAGGCGTCCGCTCGGGCGATGGATGCCTGACCGGAAGCCTCGATCGATGGTTGAACGGCCGGTTGCACAGTCGCTGCAGGCGCCGGTCCGATCGGCTCCTTGGTCAACGAGATTCCCCGCACAGTCGGCTGCCGCACCGTTCCACACAGCCCACACGCCACTCCGACCTCACCGGCCGGTGCACCACAAGCAACGCAGCTGGACATTAGCCGGCCTCCCTCACCCACAGTGTTCAGCGACATAGCTGTTGACGTTCGAGATCGGTCCGAGCACCGTCATGCCGACCGCAAGATTCTTCATGAGCGCAGTTCCCGGATTCATCGGGTCGTCGGCAGCATTGCCAAGTTGCTTGGAAAACGCGTCCGCGACCCGTTGAGTGTCACTCTGGATCTCCGGTGGTGCGACCTTTGCCATGTCGGCGAACATGGACGGGAGGGCCGAGGTTGCCATCAGCGCCTGCAGCATTCCGGTGACGAATGCGCCCGGGTCGGAGGTCTTCTCAACGTTGCTATTCGCTGACGCGAACGTATCGAGATACTGCTTCTTGTAGCGGTTCATGACCGCGCAGTACGACGCTGCCGACGACGGAGTCCCCTCACCGCCGCCCGTCGCACTGGGAGCGTCACCACCAGAGGTCGTGGCGGCGACCGACCCAGCCTCGGCAGCCGGCGCAGATGTGGAGTCGGAGGACCTGCACCCGGTGACGAGCACGCTCGCCAACAACACCGGCGCAGCCAGTCGGACAATGACTTGATTCGTCCCCATTCGGATCCCTCCGCAACCTCTCAGGAATGTAACGGCACCATCTGCCGAGGAAGGCAGAAGTTGGTGTAGTTCGCGCCTTCGGACGCGAAGGTGGTGCGACACCACGCGCGCACTTGATCGGCCGACGAGGCATCGAGCAGGGCGAGCGTCACCCAGATCTCCCGGCCGTCCGACGACCGTTTACCAAAATCGTTCTGGCGCAGAAGGATGACGCCGTATGTGGAGAACCGGGGGTCGGACTTCAGACGCTGGTGTTGGTTGTAGATGTCCGTCGCGGTGAACGGTGTGGGCTGAATCAGTGTGTCGACCGCGCCCACGTACGGACTCGCCAACTGCGCCGCCCAGGTGCCGTCGAGTTGAACGGTCGACAACGACGTAGAACGCTCGGTGTCGAGTGCGCCGAGGGCAGATCCGTCATCGGTCGGTTCTGTCGAATCGGTGGGCGACTCGTCCGAAGATTCGCTCGACGAGGTTTCGGACGTCGTCTCCTCTGTCGATTCCGAGGGCGTCTCGGGGGATGTCTCGGACGACGCTGATTGTGTTGACTCCGTCGCCAAGCCCGGTGTGCCGGACCCGACTCCTTGAGCCGAGCCGTCCGGCGCACCGGAATCCGAGGCAGTCACCGTGACCGTCGATCGCCCCGCCGACGCGGCACCACTGCCGTTGTCACCGAGTGCGAGCACGGCGACGCCGACGAGCGCGATTGCCGCTGCCGCACCGGAGAGAGCGACCCACCCACGGTTGGACCCCTTGTTGTTTATGGGGCCTGGAGGCACACCCTGACCACCGCTGCCCCCGGGCTGCGCCGAGGACGCTTGCTCGCTAGATGAGGCCTGCACCGGGGCGTGTGCGGTTTGCCACGAAGTAGCGGATGACGCAACAGGCGCGGAGGTGGGCTTGCTCAAATTGATCGGCGTAGCCGACGGCGCAGAAGCGGTCCGAAACGCATCGTTCTTGTCGAGACGAATCGGACGCCGGGTGTTTTCGGAGTCCTTCACACGCAAAGTCAATGAGCCACGCGGGCGAATCGCATGTCCTGAAAACACGCGACAGCCCACCGCGGGTGGCGTGTGGTGTCATGAGGCACGCTAGGCACCAAGCCTAAGGAAAGGTGTGCCACCGTCATGTCGATCGCCCTCAGCAAGGGATCAGCCATCAGCCTCAGCAAGGAGGCGCCGGGCCTTCGGTCCGTTTCCGCCGGCCTGGGCTGGGACCCTCGCGCCACCACCGGTTACGAGTTCGACCTGGACGCGTCCTTGTTGGGACTCGGCACCAACGGTCGTGCCTACTCCGATCAGTGGTTCGTCTTCTACGGGAACCTCTCCTCCCCCGACGGGTCGGTGCAGCACACCGGAGACGAACGCAGCGGTGCCGCCGAGGGCGACGACGAGACGATCAATGTCGATCTCGCCGCGCTGCCGCCCGAGATCGATCGACTGGTCTTCGTGGCGTCGATCCACGAGGCACAGGCGCGCGGGCAGAACTTCGGCCAGGTGCAGAACGCCTACATCCGCATGGTCGACAACGAATCGGGTCGCGAGTTGGCCCGCTACGACCTCACCGAGGACTACTCGACCGAGACCGCACTCATCTTCGGTGAACTCGCCCGCAACGGGTCCGACTGGCAGTTCCGTGCGACCGGCCAGGGCACCAGCGGTGGTCTGGCTCAGGTGATCACGTCGTTCGGGCTGCAGGTCGGCTGAGCAGGCTCGTAGCGCGTTGGAGGAAGCGATCCACCGGTTCCTCCAGCGCGCCCTCTATTCGACGTTGACCGAGTGCTCCCGCGCAAGCGCCGCGAGCCCCTCGGCATAGCCTTGGTCGACTATGCGCAGCTTCCATTCGCCACGTCGTTGATACAACTCCGCAGCGACCGCACACTGTTCTGTCGTGTACCCGGCGGCATTCACATAGGTGTAGAGCTCTTCGCCGTCTTCAGCTTCGAGGTCGACGGCCCTGATGCCGACAGCGCCGGCTGCGGCGAGTGATTGTCCCGGCACGAGCGTCGATATCGACAAGAGCACCCGCTCCACGTCTGGCTCGAGCCTGCTCAGGTCGATGACTAACTGTGCCCGGTCGACGACTGAGGACGAACCGCCGAGCGGCGCGGAACGGACCATCGCATTGCCCGTGGGGCTGGCCGGCGAATTCCAGAACAGGAAGTGTCCATCGGACAGCACCGCGCCGTCCGCAGCGCAGATCAAGGCGCAGACATCGACCTCCGCGGAATGGTTCTGCCACGTGATCCCGACGAGAAGTGCTCCGCAGGTCGTTCCGTCCGTCCGCCGGAGCGTTGCGTTCGCCCCTTTCACCAGAGCTGTCATGCGATGACGCCCCTTCGAGTGAGCACGTCCTTGACGAAATCGAGCACCCGGAACGGGTTCATCCCGCCCCGCCCGAGTGAATCCGTACCCGGCACGACACCGAGGGCAGCCGTCGCGAACAGGCGCGCCGGCATTCGACTCTGGGAAATGGCGTTCAACAGCCCGACTCCCTGAAGGAACTCCAAAAGGCCACGTAGTTCGGCGTCGAGGAGTTGACCGTCTGCTTCGTCGTAACAACGGGTGCTCATCGATGGATCCCTCCGCATGGCGGCGCCCGGGCGCAACATGATGTCGTCGAACGGCTTTGCCTGAATGTCCTTGAGCTGATGGAGCACGTCGAACTTGCTGAGCACCACCGCGAGTGTCTGGTGCGAGCTCTCGGCCGCGAGGTGCCGTTCACGAGCGTCCAGAACCCGCCGCAGGACATTGAGGTCGTCGCCGGCACCGGCCGGGAAGTTGATGATGCCCGCGAGCGCGGCGCGGATCTGCGGCACCTTGAGTGGATCGATCAGTGCGACCAGCACGTCGACCTTGCCCAGGTAGTTGAAGCGCTCGTCGGTGGGCTCCAGGTCCTGGAAGTCCTCGCCGGCAGCATCGATCAACGAGAGACAGCAGGTGCGCTCTCCCACCCGGAAGGACCAGATCAACGGTTCGACCCGGGCTTCTTCCAACCGGGCGGTACCCGGCAGCAGGCCCCGTTGGTGGTATAGCGGCACCAAATAGTTCTGTGCGAACCGGCCACCGAGAGAGGAGAACCACGGCGGCGCCTCGCGCGCGATCTCCGGGCTCATCTGCCCGACGTCGCCGATCGGTCGCAAGTAGGTGCCGTGGTGCCTGCTCAGAAATTCCTCCAGCTGCGTGATCAGCACCGCGATCAGCACCGACTTGCCACTGGACCGTGCGCCAGTCATGGCGATCGAGACGCGATCGGTCGCTGCCAACCACTCAGCGGGCACGTCGAATCCACAGGAGCCACAACGCCCCGCGGTGGATGCCGGCGCAAAACAGGTCGGGCATGCCATCGAATGTGCTGTCATGGCCGGTCCAGCGGGAACAAGGACTGCATCAGTTGTCCAGCAGCCGACGCGTCCAATTGCGAACGCTGCAACGACACGACGACGTGACCGGCTTCGTGCAACGGTCGCAGCGCCGCCAACTCGTCGTCCCAGGCGGCCGATGGACGATCTTCAGCGAGGGCCTCGAACGGCGATCTTCCCAGCACGAGCATGCGCAGCCGGGCGACCGGGGTTCGCGATCCGAACTCGATCAGTTCGGCTGCGTCGGCAGGTACGCCGTCACAGAGCACGAACACGTCACCGTCGGTGCCCGCGAGTGCTGCCGCCTGACGAATCGCCGGGGTGAGCCGTGGCCACGGCGACGGCACCGCACCGAGCACATCCGACCATTGGACGGTCGGGCCGTCGAGCAACTGAGCCACGTTGCGGTACCCGGCCCCGGATGGTGCGAGCACCTCGACCGGTGCCACCTGAGCGTGAGTGATCGCAGCTCCGAACACCACTTCCAGCAGCGGACGGACCTGTGCCTGTCGACCCGCCGCCAGCATTGACGCCGAGCAGTCGACGACCGCCGCCCACGGGCGTCCGGGACCTGTGCCGTTACGGCCCGCTTCGAAGTACGCCTGCCGACCGGCGGCGTGCCAAGGCTGCTCGACGACCCGAGCGCCGACGGCCTGTGGCACGCCGCCCGCATGGATCTCACCACCGACGAATTCGGCCAGGACAGCCTGCCGCCGCCCACCGATCGAGGACGATCGCCGCACGGTGACGTTCCCTGCCCCCGCACCCACCAACGTGAGTTCCGCTGTGGCGCCCTCGGGGAAGACAACACCGACCGCAGGAGTCGCCACGAGCGCCAGACCGTCGCTGGCGTCAACGATCATCGAGGTGGCCGAAATCGTGGCAACCGGGGCCACGGTCGCCCCCGGTGCGGTGCCGTTCGACAACGAAAGCTGTGCCGCCGACGAGCACGACAGTGATACCCGCAGCCGGGCAGCCGGCAGCGGCGTAGCTGCACCGTCGGTCAAATTGACGATTGCCATCTCCTAGTCCTTCTTCCTGGTTCTCTGCCCTGCTGTCTGCCACGCGTCGGCCATGTCACCGATACCCCACGAGGCCACGGAGCAAGGTCAACACCACATCTCGTAGCGTGCCCCCGGAGCGGGTCACGGTCGACCACACACTCGTTGCCCCGAAGTCCATGCGGTGGGCGAGCAGGACATGGCCGCTGCCCCCGAGATCGGGACGACTCATCTGGTCGATCGCGTCGCGCAGCCCGCTGAATTGAAACGCGAACGGCATCAGCTCGTCCGGATCGAACTCCGCGACGTAACCGCGCAGCAGATCGAGACCGTCACCCCCGTGCCAAGGTGCGGCGTCGGGCTCGATGAGTTCCGCCCGACCGATCGCGAGCAACAGCGGTCCACGCATCCGCAACGCGAAGCCGTCAACGCGGTCTGCTCCGTCGGCGACCGCCCGCAGCTGGGTCAGCGAACTCATCACGAGGCGGTCCTGAGCCGCGATGTGTGCAAGAGCCAAGCCCGACAGCGGGGAGACGGCCGGCAACGCTGCGGTCCATTCTCGACTTGCGACCAACTGCGCATACGACAGACCTTCACCGGCCAACACCCGATGTGCGGCTAGCGCTGACCCCGGCGACGGGAGGTCGTAGCTGTCCAACGCATCCTCGGCAAGCCCTTCCGTCTGCGCCTCCTGTTGCGCGCTCGTGGTCGACGGCGACCCCCGCAGCACCCCGTGCTTCGAGCCCTGTGTCGCCGCCGCCAGTTCGAACGGCTCCGAAACAGACGGCGGGTCCTTCAACAGGTCAACACCGCCGACGCCGGGGAGCTCGGGAGTCGGCGCACCCCGACGTGTTTCAACCCCTCCGGCCGACCTGGCGACGACAGGTTCCGAGGCGGAGTGTTGCTGGTGCACGAAGAAGGGTTCGGGCGGGAGGTCGGGCTCCAGGCCGACCATGCGCCGGAGCGCACCGAGGGGGTCGCGCTCAGCGTCCGGCCGGTGATCGCGGTCGACGAGCAGCTCACGCAACGATCCCGGATCGCGCCCGCTCATCGCCCGGACGACCTCGAGCCACCGGTCGTCGCCCTCGGCGGACTCGGTGCAGTCGACGACGACAAGCCCGCGGCCGTCGGCCGAGGTGCGGGGTGCGTGCTCGCTGCGTTCCACCGTCATGATGTCGAAACCTCTGTCGACGAGGTCTACGGCGCTGGCCGCGTCTTCGTAGCATGCCCAGCGGGTCATTGCACTACGGCCGAAGGGCAGCAACCACGCGAGGAAATCCAGCAGGCCGGCCGCGTCGCGGTGGTCAGGTACGACCAGGACGACCTGACGATGCTCGACGATCGCAGGCATGGCCCGCGCGACCGCAGACTCGACGGTGTTCTGCGCCATCGCCGTGTCGCCGTGCAACCAGGCCATGAACGGTAGCTGCACCGCCGGCAGCCGGACAGTCTCAGGAAGGCGCGCCTCGGAGACTTCGGTGACGCCGTAGGGGCGCAGCCAGTCCGGGCTGAATGCCCAATCCATCGGGCGCGCAGGCGGGGTCAGGTCGAGCTGCGCCGCATGGGTGAAGACGTTGCCCGGCCGACCCGTCGAGTCCGATCCCGCCTCGACGCTGTGCCACGCGAGCACGCTCGGCGAACTACCGTTCCCGAACGGAACAACGCGCCAGCGGGCGGCACGCGACGCGAGTTCGGCGTTGCTGACGAACGGTGTCACGCGCTGGGGCAGCGACACCGTTCGCCCGCGCACCAGGAGGTCCTGTGCGTCCTCGGAGAGGGCTCCCCCGATCTCCACGACGCCCCACCCACCCTGCCGGCCACCGCGAGCGCCATCTGCGATGGCGTACGTGAGTTGGCCTGTCATCGAAGCACCGTGTGCAACATCTGACTGAGCTGCGGGTCGATGACAGCTACGCGGTCGGCCTGCGCCTTGTCGATGACGAACAATCGGACGAAGGCAGGCGACGTGCCCAGTGGGAGCTCGAACACCGTGGCTGCCTTCCCCGCCGCGAGAGACACCAGTTCGGCCCCCAGGTGTGCACCGTCGCCGGGGAAGAGCGGTAAGCGCCGGTCGTTGGCCACCAAGGCGACGTGCACCTGCGGAAGGTCCGCGTCCGAACGCAGGAGCACCTGCAGGCGATCCGCCGGGGCGGTGGGCGTCACCGGCGCTCCGTCTGCTCTGGCGGGACGAACGTGGTAGCGCAGCCGGACCAGGCCGGGATAGTCGACGGTCGCCGGCGCGGACCGTATCGCACGACCTCCGTCGTAGATGACCCCGACGAGATGCAGGGTGCAGCCGATAGCGGGGAGGTTCGTGAGGAGAAGTCCGCCGAGCCGCAGATAGGTGTCCGGGCTGTCGATCGTGGCGATGATGTCGCGGGCGCTGGTTTCGTCGAATGCCGTCTGGTTGCGTGAGCCCGAATGGACTTCGACCATGCTGACCCCACGCGGCCAGTCGAACGTCAGGATCTGGCTGTCGACTCGCTCACTGAGTTGAACGTGGCGCGGAGGCGCAGGGCGAACCTGGGACACCGACGGACCGACCCGCAATTGACGGTCGCCAACGACGTGCACAGCAGTGAAATAGCAGCGCACCCAGTCCTGGTCGACGTGGCACTCCTTGAGCACGACCCGCTCGCCTTCGGTCACGGTGAACTTCGGCAGCCGGTTGGCGCTGGTCAGCCCATTGCGCTCGAGTGCTTCCCTGCTCAGCACTCCGTCACCGAGCCCTGGCGGTACCGGTTCATCGGTGAGATAAACCTCGACCTCACCGAAGTCGGGCGGCACCCACGCCAGATCCCACGTGCCCGGTGTGTCCTGATTGCCGGAAACGTGCAGCTGCACGGGCTGCGGTGCGGCGTCGACGCGAACGGTGGCTGAGGCGTATGACTCCGAGGTACGCGGTTGCCCGTTCGGCAACACGACCTCGCTGTAAACGGCATAGGTGAGATCTGTTGCTCGAGGAGGCCGACGATCGGTGAACGCACTGTCGGCGACCGACAGATCGGAAGGCACATGCGAGGGATTGCTCGTGATGCGTTCGCCAGGTTCGAACCGGACCACGCGAAGCTTCGTCCCGGGCGCCGCCGTCACCGTGCCGACCACGGTGTCCGCCGGAGTCACCCTCAGCTCGAGATCGGAGACCGGCCAGAGGATCTCGCCTTGGGCAACAACCCTCCCCTGCGCACCGCGGGCGGACTGTTCGTCGCTGCCGAGGTTGGCCCACACCGTGAGGTAGCTGACTGCGCCACGCGCGCCCAAGTGCTCCGTCGACACCTCCGTCTGCGTCGTGACACCCACGAGACTCCCGTCCTCGGGGGCGACCCGGACCCATCCGTCTGGCGACTCCACGACCCGATACACGACCACCTCGGATGCCCCATCGGACGTCCCTGGCCACCGCAGCCGCGTCCGACCGCCCTCGACCGAGCACTCAAGGCCGGGAAGGACAACGTCGTCCGAGACGATCTGCGAGTAGTCGGTCGGCGCAAACCAACCGTCGCCGATCCATGGACCCTCGACCGACCCGTCGTCTGAGCCGCCGACCGACCCTTCGTGAAGAGCGGGCGCTGCCGCCGCAACCCCAGCCCCCACACCCGACCCGCCGGCGTCTGTCGCCGTGAGAACCTTCGAAATGGCGTCGGCGTACTGCTCCACCACCACCGCAGCGTTCAGGCGTGGGGCAACCTCCCGGAGTTCCTCCGGTGTGGTTGCGCCCGACTCGGCCAGCGTATTGATGTCCCACCGACTCAGGGCCTCGACCTGACTGTCCTGCCGCACCTTGTCTTCCCGCCACTGCGAAAGCCGGGACGCCCGTTCGTCGACACCCGAAGGAGCACCTCCGCTCATGCCCTGCATGTGCGACCTTTCGGTCTGGTGTGCGGAGCCGCCGCCACCTGCCATCGCATGCTCCCGCTCCGGAGCGACCACGCCCGGCTCGACCTGGTGAGTCCCGGGTGCCCGACGCGGGTCAGCGACGGCGGTCGGCGGTGCGGAAGTGTCGACCGCGACGACTTCGCGCTTGGCAGCCGACCACAGGTCGACGATCCCGGGGTCGGTCCACAGCACCTCACGGGCGCCTGCGACCGATGCCCCAGCCAGTAGCTCCGCGAGCGTGAGGTCGTCGGGCGACAGCGCCGAACCACGTTCCTCGGCCAACCGCCGAATGCTCGCGACGAAACGTTCCCTGTCCAATCTCGGCCTACCAATCTTCCGTCGAGAAGGTGCTACCTGCGGCGTGCGGCCCACCGGACTCGATGCCGGTCGTCCCCGCCTGCCCGAACGCACCCGACGCCGGCACCGCACCGCCAGTCGGCTGCCACGAGTCCAGGCGGGAGACGCCATATTCCGCGGTCGGCGCCGGTGCTGAGAACCGGGATGTCGGTGCTCCTGCCGACAACATGAGCGCGACGGCGCCAAGGACCGACAGGATCGCTCCGCCCAGCGCGCACCAGGCCCCACTGCCAACCTCGAGGGACGCTGTTGCTTGCCCACCGGTGAATGTCGCCACTCCTCCGGCGAGGTCGTTCAGGACATCCGTGACCAGAATGGCCGAGATGAGCACTGATGCCACGCAGGTTGCGACCCAGGCGACCGGGATCGCGAAGCGCAGGCCGCCGTGTCGCCAAGCCGCCACCGCGAACGCGATGAGCACGAGTCCGAGCATGGCGATGACTGCAGTGCCCGCACCGCTGTCCGACGGACCTCCGCCGAGAGTCTCGCGGTACTTGTCAGCTGTCCCGTGCGCGCTCGCCCAGTCGTCAGCCAATGAGAGGAGAACGAGGACGCCCCCGAGAGCCAACGCGACAATCCCGGCCCAGCGCAACGGGTTTCGTGGGGATCGGTTCGTTGGCAGTCGACCCGAGGTCACCGCTATCAGTGCGAGCACTCCGAGCCAGGGAAGTACGGCGCAAACGACGACGGATGCGATCTGGTGCTTGCCACGGCGGTGGGCCACTGCATAGCCCGCGACTCCTGACATCGCACAGTGCAGCGCCGTGCAGACCAGAAAGATCACAGCCAGCGAGTCAGGCATCGTGACGAGCCGTTCCGAAGCCGAACGGATCTGAGCGGTCTACCGACGGCCCTGCGGGTGCTGCTGCATCAGGTCCGTTGCTGGTCACGCCGTTTTGATCAGTTCCGGGACCACCCCCGACGCCGAGGGAGAAGGGGTCGGCTTGGTAAGGCTGCGTCGCCGGCACGCTGACCGTTCCATCGATCCTGTCGGCCTGCCCAGGTGCCGGCTCACCCAAGAACGTGTCCTGTTGTCCCCAGAAGGACGAACGGTCGAGGCGATGACCGAACTGCACGAGCACCGTCGCGTGGGCAAGCCCGGCGAACTGGCTCTGCGGGACGGAGCGACGCACCATCGGAGCGTCGATGTTGGTAGCGCTACGGGAGATGAGTCCGTGACGGAACCGGCCTTGCGCCTCGTGCACCTCAAGGCCTTGCTCGAACTCGAGCCTGCTCATCACCTTGAGCTCGCCCGTGACAGAGTCGCGGAAGGCAACCTCGGACAACAACCTGTCCCGCAGAACCGGGTTCCCAGCAAGCACCTCATCGGCACGGCTGAGGAACTCGCGCGGCGTCGGGCGGCCGGCCGCGTTCCGGGAGACTGCCTGGCTCCATCTGGTGAGGATCGGCCCGGCACCGTCGGGGTTCGGATCCCGATCCAGCATCGTCGGGTCGGACTGGATCGCATAACGCTGCTGCCCGAGCTCGGCGGGCACGGCTCCCAGATATTCGTCCCAGGCCGCCCCGAGCCAGCCGGCCCGGAAGAGGTCACGTCGAATCGAACCCAGCACCTCGTCCAGCACATCCGAATCCAGTTGTGCCACACCCAGCCTGATACTTCTGGGCATTCCCTGACCGATGCTCAGCCCGGCCACCTCGGTCTTGTCAACGGATCCGAGCGGGGCATGAACGAACGCCCCGAAAGCCCGTGACCAATCGAGATACTGTCGATACACGCGTACGAGGCGACGCAGATCCTCCAGCGCCTCAGTGCGGTGACGAACGGCTGTCTCGAGCGCGCTCGCGGCTTGTTCCTTGCGGTGGATGAACTGGTACAGCCGGCGCTGACCACGCATGTAGAGCAGACAGCCGGTGACAAGTGTGCCGACCAGAATGGCCACCACCAGAACCGCGCCGACCAGCAGCACCAGCACGTTGAACACGATCAGAGCGATGGTCGCCAGCACGAGAAGCAGCCCGCCCGCGCCGACGAACCGGAACTTCTTGGCAAGCCGGCGCTGATCCTCCGCGATGTCCTCGGTGAAGTCGGGAATCGCTTTGAGCTCCTCGACTCGTTTCTCCAACGACTCGATCTCCTGCGTCGTCGCTCGAAATGCGTCCCCGAGCACCGACCCGATGCGCCCCACGTACGACTGACTGTTCTGTTGGTACCACTGGTGGAGGCGCTGCTTCTCGCCTGAAATCTCGTGCGCGAGTTGCGGATTCGACCGAGCCAAATTGTCCAGGCCCGCGGCGAGCCGGTTCGCGCCTACGTCGTCAGCCACCTCGAGCCGCCAGTTGGGTAAGTAGGCCCCGATGTGACCCGGCAACTCGTAGAAGTCGTTCGGCGCCGGTGCCACCATCGCGGTGTTCGTGATGACGGCGGATGTCGCACCCAGCGTGACCGGCGGTAGATCCTGTGCGTGTCTCCCGGCGTCGAGCAATGTCAGGCCGCCCCCGACGTAATCCCGCCAGAGCTGCGCCTGTTGGGGGAGCACGCCGAGGTCGTTTCCTTGATGCCGCAATGTCTGGTCGAGTTGCTCCTCGATCTCGTCCCACCCGGCGGGCGAGCCGTCGGCGCGCACTCCGCGGGCAACGACGACGAATCCGCTCCCGGAGCCGTACACAAGGTGATCAACAGCGCCCGCGGTCACACGAGCAGCGCTGCGCACGAGGTGCTCGGCGAACGCCCGCGGTGCATTCTTCAAGGCAGCCATCATGAACGCGAAGAACTGGCGCAGTGCCTCACCGAACCCAATCTCCTTGGCCGGCGGCGCAGGAGCAACATTCCGCTTTCGCGGCAGCACGTCCTGATGCTTGGTGAGCAGAGCGGACGCCATTTGCGCGGCCGCAGCCGGCTCGTTGTCGACCGCGACAGCGAGGTGGTTCTCAACCCTTGGTGTCGGGTATCGGTCGCCCAGCGCGACGAGCCGTTCGCGCAGTTCCGTCTCGATCTCATCTGACGCAACGGAACGGCTGAACACACTCACCGGCATGACGCTGCCGTCCGAGGCGACGCCGTCATCGTCGACGACGGCGTCGGACTGCCCACGCCAGAGGCCGAGGATCGATGTTGCCGCGCCGGCGACGTGCAGGTGCCACTGCGGTGCATCGAAGCTCGGCCGCAGATCGGTCGCACCCTGCAACGGCGACAACGAGTCCTCCGGAGACAACACCATCGATTGCCAGTCGATGAGGTTCGGGATCGCGTCGGCAAAGTTCGCTTCCGGCGCGCCAACAGTGATTGCCACCCGGACCAGCGCCGCGTACGGCAGACCGGCAGATACCGCGGCGGCGAGCGCTTGTGCCTGCTCGCCCGAGACCGACCCCTGGCCGGCGGTGAACGACAGCACGCCGAGCCGCACGCGGTCGACAGTTGCATCTGCAATCCGGTCCTGCAGCCGCACCATGCGTGCTCCTGCCTCGTCGACTTCCAGCGCAGGCAGGTCAGCGATGTCCGACACATGTTGGTCAAGGTCGACGAGCAACACCGGGTGGATGAGACCGAGAGACGCCCAGTCACGCAGGATTGCGCGCAGTGGAGTCGCCAGCACTCGGCGGGCGGCGACGATGACGAGCGAATCAGAAGGCAAGGTCCTTCACCACCCCTCCGGTCGCGCCGGTGCTCCACGCGGACGCGGTCGCTGCGTGTTGGGCAATCTCGTCGAGAAGGTCGAACGCCTTCAGGACGATGGGGGCGATCTCCGTCCAGAGCGGCGCCTGCATCAGCTCCTGCTCCTTCTTCACCTTCGAGACGTAGCCACCGTTGCTTTCCTCCACCATGCCGTTCGCGAGCACAACCTCGCGCATCGAGGCGAGCTGCGCACGGAAAGACGCCAATTTCGCCTCCGGGTCGGTCCCGTCGAGCGATGCGGCAAACGCGTGGTGTCGCACCGGTTGGTCGTCAATGCGCAGTTCGTCGCCGTTGACCGCTCCGCGCAGAAGTTGCACGCCGCTCATCTCGGCCGGCGACGCCGTTGCCGTACTGGGCGATGTGTCGACGATGTGCCGCAGCGCCTCGTAGGGCGCAAGCGCAGTCAGGTCCGGATCTCCGCTGCACTGAGCGATGGCCCAAGCGTGTGACATGAGCAGGCTCGCCGGTGCATCGATCGGGTCGCGTAGCCGCGCTTCCTCGGTAGCCAGCTGCGGTGGGAACCGAAGCCACCCACGCGACGACGACACGGATATGTGGTCCTGCGAGACCTCCAGCAGGCCCAGTGCGCCACCGAGGTACCACCCGGCAACCACCCGTAGCACTTCTTCCGGCGACATGGCCACGGCTGCGGAGAGGGGGCGCGTGCGCTTCCACTGCCACAAGGCGTGTTGTTCCCCGGGAGTGCTGCCCGCCCACCGGTCACGCACCCCGTCGAGCAGCGAGCTAAAGCACAGCGGGGCGTATTTCTCGTAGCTGCCGAAGACGGCGATCTTGCGCACTTCTTCGCTACGGTTCGCGGCGTCCTTGATGCGCTGCGCGGTGTCCGCAGTGACCTTCGCGTTCCCTGTGATGCGCTCGATGATTCGGTCAATGACAGGCGAGTTCTTGTCGAACGGCATTTCGCTGAAGGTGAAGAAGTAGCGCACGCTCACGCCGTGCAACCGCTGCACCATCTCGTGGTCTAGTCCGATGACCGGACGTGCGAGGTCCATCGCCATCACGAACCGATCGACGAACGTCGCAAGGCGCTGCTCCTGTTCGACCTGGGCGACGGTGGGATCGGCGAGATACGCGCTGATCGACTGGTTCGTGAACGTCTCGAAGGGGCTGCCCTTCGCCCACACCCTCGCATCGGCGCGACCGATGAGGTCGTTGCAATCGAGATGCAGCTTGTAGACCGGAGTCGACGACGGGGTCGGTGCGCCGTCGGCGGCGGAGCGGTTCAGCACTCGCGCGCGCCAGTGGCCGACTTGTTCGAGCACTTCGAATCGCTCGGCGGCGCCGGTGGTTTCCCACTCTCCACCGATGACTTCTGCGCGCAGGGTCCGCAGGCCACGTTGATAGATTCCGTCCGACGAGGCCGACTGCACGTGCGCGTCGAAGTGTTGCGGGAAGTGCTCCGCGGTTGTGAGCAACACCTCGTTCTGAGCATGCTCGAACCGCGGCGGTACAAGGCCGCCCTCGTCCGGCCAGTCGACGTAGGCGGTCGACTGCAATTGCGCAAGACCCGCTTGGTGTGCGGTCTCCGCCGAGCGTGACTCCAGGAGCGCGAGCGTCGTGTTCGCGACATTCTCCAAACCACCGAGCACATCGACCGCGAACGAGCGCAGCACCTCGGCACCGATCCTGGCACCCTCGAGTCGCAGCCTCTTCTCGGTGCTCGTCTGCCACCCGCGGAGCACGACATCGACAAGCGCGTGCCCGGCGCCGACGACGGCCTTGCCGAGCGCACTGACTTGACTCGTGACTTCCTGCGGCAGCTGAAGCGGATCGGCGGCGTCGGCCGCGGCACCGGCCTGACTCAATTGGGCAATGGTGTGGTCGCAAACCCCCCGCAGTTCGCGCATGAGTTCGCGCGCGTAGGGAAGGCCGAACTGGGCCGTGACCCGAAGGAACTCCCGTTTGGTCGCGGTCTCCAGGGTGGTGGCCCATCCTTCTGCCCATCGATAGGCCTGCTGCTGGAGCTCGGCTGCCACGGCGTTGCGACGTCCGGTGGCTCCCGCTCGCACCATGTCCAACCATTGGGCTGCTTGGGCTCCTTGAACGCCGGCAACTCCTTGACGCACCGATGCAAGCGCGTCCCGTGCCCCGACCTGCACCTGCATGGGCGGGAAGGCGATTGCGCGGAACCAGTCTGCCGCGGCGCTGCCTTGGGCAGGCAGGCCGACCCGCTCGATGCTTGCCGCGAGTTGGTTGGACAGCAGCATCCGCAACTGCTCTGTGGTCGGCAACGTGTTCGTCGGATCTTCGTGCCCTGCAATCAGGTGATCGACGGCGCTGCGGGCCAGACGCTGAGCCGCGTAGTGCGCGTATCGATCGCGCCCCAGGCTCAGGCTGGCGTACCCCATCGACCCGAACGGCAGCGCCAACGGGCTCATGCCCCATCCGAAACGCTCACTGTGGCTGACGACAGGAGTCGGGTTGCCGAGGAAGTAGTCGACGTACTGCTGCGAGGCGCGTTCGGATTGCATCACCCCGCTGATTGCACGAGCAATCCCACGGTAGATGCCCTCCTGCGTGCCGTCCCCGAAGAATGCCCCGGTTTCGCCGACCCGGCGCCCTACCGGAAGTACCCGGGCGAACGGCGGCTGCCCGTTGCGCGGGAGATGTACACCGAACGTCTCAAACGTTTGCCTGTCAACGTCGTCGCTCAGTCGCGAGATCGCGGCGAACAGCTCCGGGATGGCCGCCATCGCGTTGCCCTCGACGTTCTTGCGCAACCCGTCGTCCAGGCTGCCGAAGACATCCGCGGTGTAGAGGAAGCACCCGATTGTCGCCGGTGAGATTCCCGGGATGGATCCGAGCAATCGACACACATCCAGGAACATCGACGCTCCGGAGCCACCGGCCATCGAGCCCACAACGATCGGGAAGACCACGTCAGATCCACGGTCGTGTGCAGGTACCTGGCCCCAAGCGTCCGGCGCCACGGCGCGACGCACGGCGGCGTCGAGCACCTCACGCGTCTCCCGCAGCCGGGAGAGCGTCAGCATTCGCCCGACCGCGCGATACTGTCCCGCCCCGTTGTTCACCGCTACCTGGTTTGCCCGCTCCTTGTTGCGGGGCGCCCACCCGAACAGCGGGTCAAGTCGACCTTCGGCCGACGCTTTCAGTTTGGCCTCGACGTTCGACGCCGTTGCACTATAGGTGTTGCCGGGGCTGCTGAACGACTGGTAGGCACCGCCCATCCGGACGATGTCCGGCAACTGACCGGGCCCCTTGTCCGGGTCCACCGGCACGTCGACGTGGACGAACTGCCAGGCGGCCGGCAACTCGGTGATACCCAGCGGGCGTAGGTCGGCTTGCAGCTGATCCATCAACAGGCGAACGGTCGCCCCACCGGAACCACCGCAACCCACGATCAAGAACTTGCGCATCGTCCACCTTCTCCAGACTCGGTTGTCTTGCAGATCTCGTTGGTCGGGCTGCTCATGCCCACGGGTCGTGATCCGCCGCGGACCTCGAGGTGCCGGGAGACTCCTCGGGCGGCGCGGCTGTCGTGACGGCACCGCCCCAGGGGTCCGCTGCAGCAGACGGTGTACTCCACGGATCAGCCCCCGGCGATCCGCCAAACCCGTCCGATCCGCCTGAGCCCCAGTCGTCCTGGCCCGTGTGTGCTGCAATGGACCCGTCCGCCGGAAGTTCCGCACGCAGCTTGCGCACGACGTCCGGCACGAACGTCGCCGCGTCGGCGACCAGCTCGCTCCAACCGGAACGATCTGGAGTGGTCAAGAAGGTCACCTCGACGTCGCCCGAGTGCGGGTTCTGCGCGTCGAGCGACACCATCCAGGTATTGGCCAGCGCGAGCGGGAGCACCGCACGTCCGCCGATCTGACGCCCGCCTTCTCCTGCTGCCGGTGTGCGCGGTTGCTCGACAACCACTCGACCGGGTTCGGTCGGCGACAGGCTCATCTTCGCTTTGAACACCTTGCCGTCGGCATTCACCGAGCGTTGCCCGGAAAGCGGCACGGTCATGACGCCCGACTCGTCCAGAACTGTTGCGTGAGTGAGGAACGAGTGCTCCTCGTTCACCGGCCCGCGCACAGAACCGACGGCCACCGCGTTTCCCTGAAGCTTGGTGGTTGCGTATCGCACCGCGTAGAGCAGGGCCAGGGGAATGGCCAGACCCAGCAGGGTCAGCCCGATCAGCAGCGGGTAGAAGACCTTTTTGTCAACCGGCCGTTGCATTTCGAGTCGGTAATCTACCTGCTGCGCAACGGGTTTCGCCCCCGCGTCGTTCGACCGCACCATCACCGTCACAGTGCCGGCAAGGAGACCGTTGCCAACACCAGATGGCTTGACCGTGATCGGAATTCCGCCGCTCGCGCACGCTGTCGACGCACTGACCCCGGATGACACCGCGGCAGTCACGCCGCTCGGAGCACCGGTCAGCTTCGCGCCTTCGGCGAGCCAGCCACACCCGGCACCGGTCAATGGAATCCGTCCGCTGACCGGTTCGTCGCCCTCGCTGGTGCCCAGGTCGATCCGCGCCGGCAACTGCGGGTACGAGGCCGGTGGCTGAACCGTGACCGCGTAATCCTTCACTTGAGGTTCCAGAGACGTGCCCGTGATGGTCTTCGCACCCGACTTCCACGAGTTCGTCGTGACGTTCAGCGTCAACCGCAGCACCGCCGGCCCAGGGTCGACGTTGCCCAAGTCGAGCTTGTGTGCTCCCGCGATCGCTGCCTTCGTAAGCTTCGCCGCCACCGGCGTGCTCTTGCCGGCCTTGGTGACGAGGTCAGCCTTGAGCACCGTCTTGTCGCCCAAGGACGCCGGGTCGATCCCCTTGCCGTCGGAGCGCGTCACGCCCAATTTGATGTCGGCGGTCTCTCCCGTTCGGAGCACCGTGCCTGACTGATTCGCCCACACCGGCGCGATGTCGCCGAAGAGATGCAGGCTCGACTGCGACCTGCCGGCCGCGCTCTTCGCAACGAAGGAGATGCTCCACTGTCCGGTCCATTCCTTGTCGCTCGAGCGCTTGAGGTCGAACGACAGGGTCTGCGGCGACACCCAAGACCAGCTGACGGTCGCACCGGGCAGCGCACCCGTCTTCGCTCCGTCGCCCGACCCCAACGTCAGCAGTTTGCCCGACGGCGAACGCAGGATCACCGAGGCGGCGGCGACCGTGCTCGTTGCGAGGCCGTGCACCCGTCCGATGGACGTGTCGACCACGAACGAATGGGTTCCACCCGGGCACGGCGCACCCGCGCAGAGACCGGCATCCTGGGTGATGGGCCTCTGCCCGGGAGTGGCGAACTGGTCGAAAGCAAAGAAGAGTTCGTCGATGTTGGACGCCTCGAAGAACGCACCAGGACTCGGCTGCGTCAACGCTCCGCAGGTGGTTCCCCCGGTGCCGACCGACAGACCGCGCAACAGGGCGAAGTCTGGTTTCGTCTTCCCGGACAATCCAACGGCGACCGTTGTGATTCCGTCGCTTCGCAACTGGTCGGCAAGGCCCGTGGGGCGGCACAGATCGCCCTCGGCCGCCTTCATGGCTGCTGCCACATCGCTGGCTGACTTCAACGGGTTCCCCGGTGCGTACGGCTTCGGATCACCATCGACCTTGCCGACCTGGCCACGAGGCTCGATTGAATTCTCACCATCGGTGAAGACGACGAGCATTGGACAGTGGGTACCGGCACTGTTCGAACGCTTCGCGAGTTCCTTGCGAGCGCCGGTCAGCGCCGTCCAATAGTCGGTGTCCGCTCCGGTGTTCTGGGCAGCGAAAGAGTCGAGCACCGCGTCGACGGTGTTCGTGCCGCTGCCGAGCTTGGTCCAGTCGAGTTTCGTCGCGTACGTCCCCGAGAAGCCGGCGATCGACACGTTGATGGGCGTCTTGTTCGTCGCGCTGAAGTCGTTCAGCTGCGACACGAGGTACTTGGCGGCTGACACACGGGCGTTCGTCGGGTCGCTCTGCTTGAGCGAGCCCGAGGTGTCAACCAGCAGCAGGATGTCGCCTTCGCCGCCGCCGGCGATGCAAGCCCCGACGCGTTGCAGTGCTTCGTTGTTGTTGCTCGGGTCAGGAGCAGCGAAGGAGCTTGTCGTAGTGCTGAGCCCGATCAGGCCGGCGACGGCCAACGCCGCGGCAAAGCGCTTCATGTCCACCGCCCCCGGGCAATCTCGTTCGCGATCAGGAACGAGCTGAAAGCGACGACCAGAACCGACGCCACAATCGTGCCTCGGAGCAACCAGACTGCGATCTCCTGCGGGCGATACCAACCGGTGCCGCGTCGCCGTCCGTCGCTCACCAGAAATGCGCCGACCAACAGAACTGCAATCGGGCCGGCGAGCACCCACGCAATCACCCCACCAGTGCCCCCACCGAGCATGAAGGCAACACCTGCCGCCACGACGACCGCGCAGAGAGCAGCGGCGAGGAGCCCGAGCGGCGATGATTCAACCCTGTGCGGCGACGGCGCCGGCGGCGGCTCGTCCGCCGGGGCCGGCCCGCTGATCGGCGCGGCGATCGACGACGCCGGCATCCCGCCACCGATGGGTGCGGACGGCGTCGACGGAGCAGGCCACGTCGGTGGAAGGGCCGATTGGTACCCGTTTCCGGTCCTGCGGGCCGCCTCTGCCTCCGCAGCTGCCCATTCGTCGTCAGGGTTGCTCACGCCGCATCCTTCTCACAACCATCCCCATCTCTGCCTCGACCGCACGGATGCGACCGGGGTCCAGCCTGTTGAAACAATCGGCTGATGTCGTGTCCGGAGAACTCAGGACACGTGCCATCACAGATCGAGATGCCCGTCCCGGGTCGCTTCCCGCAGCGAGCCGTAGATGTTCGCCACCGGTCGTCCCAATGCGGCATACCGAGCAGCGATCCGCTGAAAGTACGTCTCGACAGTGTTCGCGGAAACCGGGACATCGAGCGCGTTTCCGATCGCCTTCTTCGGCACGCCCGATGCCAATTGCTCGAGCACTTCGAGTTCACGGGGCGACAGACTGGCCATGAGTCCGGGATCGGTCAGCAGGGCTTCGGCCAAATGGCTGGATGTCGTGAACTCGCCGACCGCTACCTGGCGGATGGCCTCGACGATCTGCTCCTCTGAGTCCGACTTCAACGCCAAGCCCGCGGCCCCCAGACCGACCAGTTTGCGCAGTTGAGCCGGGCGCCGCTCAGAGGTGAAGAGCAAGACCTTCAGGCCCATGCCGACCAGGGTCGACACGTTCTCGTCCGGTTCACTCCCGTCGTTCAGGTCGATGTCCAGCAGCAAGACGTCCGGTTGGCAGGTGCGTGACCAGTCGAGGTCGCGGATGCTGCACACGAGGAAGTCGAGCGAGAACTGCGTCGGGTCGGCGGCGATCGTCGCCATCAGCCCTCGAAGAACGATCGGATGGTCGTCGATCGCGCCGAGACGGATGGGCGGCCGGTTCTCGGGCGAGGCTCCAGCTGGGGTCACCGCTCAATCGTCTCGATTTCACGTCGCGACGCATGTCCCGATTTTCCGGGACCGTGCTCGATGGCTGGGACACATCCTTCGTGACTGAATCGTAGATAGGAGTGGCGATCGGTCTGGATCTTGCTGCCTGCCGGCAACCGTCCGATCAGTCGCCGCTCGACCCGCGCCACATACGGGGTGACATTGACCGCGACCAGGCTGCCGCTCGGGCGGGGAGTCCAACTGACCCTCACCTGTACCTCGCTCACATCCATCGGCTCCAGGCTCGAGAGCACCGACCGGACAAGAACGGCTTGGCACTCAACCCCGTCGGCGTGGCGCGCCAACGACAGATTCGCGCCACGCACGCGGAGGTCGTCGACGATCCCGACGAGCTCGACCGGCCAGGTCGTGATGCGACCGCCGAGCACGTCCCGCACCCGCGCCTCGTAGACCCCGGCGACCCGCTGCACCTCCGGATCGCGACAGTCGAGCCGGCCGAGCGCGATCTCCGCAAGGAAAGGAGCGATCCGTTCGTTGAGATCGGTGACGCGCTCGGCCAGAAGCTGCTCCCTCGCCGCGGATGCCGCAACGCGCTCGTAGCTTTCTCGCTCGGCCTGCATCCGCTCCTCTGTGTGCGTTCCGAGCCGGTCGAGGAGGAACCGGACAAGGTAACCCATGGCAACACCCGTCGCTGGCATGCCGAGGGCCGGCGCCATCTGGCGCAACTGCGCGAGATCGGCCCCGCGCCAAGCCAGGAGCGTGGTGGGGCCGACGAGCAGCAGGAATACCCACGGGATCGTCTCGACCACCGGACGTGCCACGATCGCAAAGATGAACAGCACGAGGGTGCCACCGGCCAACCAATAGGTCGTCGGCTCGAAAGTGCCTGGCACCGACAGACCACCGGCGAGTGATGCGCTCAGACCGATTGCCATCAACGCGGCCGCTTCCGGTCCGGTGGCATCGCGCTTACGCAGGGTGCGCCATGCCCGGAACCACACGAGCGAGGTCAGCACGGTTGCCAGCACGGCGAATGCCGGGGCGGCGAGCGTGTGAGCGATCAGCGCCATCTGAACAACATTCAGCAGGACGTATGGGATGCCAACATCTCCGGCCAACGATCGGACCTCGAACGCACCGCGCCAGTCGCCCAACGATCGTGCCGGTGACCACTCGAAGGACACCGTCGTCCCACGAGCACCCGACCTCACTCGTGCGGTGCCTCCGACGTCATTGAATCTGCCGACGATTCCGTTGCGTACCCCGAAGTGGTCCTCCGGCAACCTCGTGGCATCGAAGCCGACGCCACCGTCGCGGACACTGGCACGCAGTCCACGGCCGACCCGGCGAACGGTGACCTCGGCACTGCCGCAACCGCTGTGCAGACGCACATTGCGCAACGCCTCACGGATGGCTTGGCACAGCGCCTCGCGGACCGCCACCGGGGCGGAGATCTCCTCGACATTCCAGCGAACCTCGAGTTCGATGTCGCGCGCGGCTCGCGCGAGCTCGGCGCGTAGGTTCACCGCCAGCGCATTGGGACCGCCCAGCCTGGCAAGATCGGCAACAACAAGGGCTGCCGACGATTGAACCTCGCGCCGACTGAGTCGCTGCCCCAACGTGACGGCTCGGAGGGCGTGCACCACGCCGTCGTGCAGAAAGTGGTTCACCCATCGGGTCTGCGCCTCCTGCGCCAGGGCGTGGGATTCAAGTCGCCGCTGCGCGGCCGATCGCACCGCCTGGCGGTCGAGTTCGAGGGCCGCTCTGCGCCCGCCCCGCACGCAGATCACCACCGCGAGCACCGTTGCGAGCCGTGCCAGCGAATCGACCAGCACGATCGCGATGTCGCGTTCGTCACCCTTGAGGTAGGGCACGGCGACGACAACGAGATTGAAGACGAGTACCGCAGCGGCGCTCCACAGCGCTTCCCCGGACAACGCGATGTAGCTGCTGAAGAGGGCGACCGTGATCGGCACGACCTGATCGCCGGGTGGGGCCGCGATGTGGATGATCAGCACGGCGACGGAAACGACACACGCACCGTACGGGGTGAAACCGCGAACCATGCAGTAACCAACGGAGCCAACGCCCACCATGGCGACTGAAAAGAGCGTCGTGTACTGGCTACCCGACCGATCGATTGTCGTCCACGCAATCATCAGGGCGAGCACAAGGCCGGCACCGTACAACCACCGCGTTACTTGATCGAATGCACGGACTGACAGGTCCGGCGGCCGAGATCCCCTTGCCATGCTCGGAGCTTGGCACGACGGTGGTGATCTGGAGCATATTTTGCGTAAGTACAGAATCTGCGCAAGAAGTCAGCGCACGATCCGGTCCTCCCCCTGCCCCTCCCCGACGGCGAGCATCGGCAGATCGTCCGGGGTGATCAGCAGGGTGGAGACGGCGTATTCCACCAGCACCATGCGCCGGTTGACTGCCAGGTCGCGCTCGGAGCCGCGCAGCCCGCGGACGCCGGCCCGGGTGAGTTTGTCGCAGACGTTGTCGAGCTTGCGGTTGAACTTCGTCTGCGTCCAGCCGAGGCGGCGTGCCGCGTCGGCCGAGGTGGGAATCTCCCAGGCGCCCGACCCGGTGTGCTTCAGCATCGGCTCGGCGAGCGCCAGGATCGCCTGCAGTTGCGACAGCGTGAAGGTGGTCGGCGCGATCGTCGTCTTGCCCCGAGCCGGGTCGACCACGTGCGGGGTCGACTCGAAGATGTCGGTGTCGGTGGTGAGTTCGAGCTCGTAGGTGGTCGCGCCGGCCGAGAAGGTGACGACGGACGGCGAGAACACGATCGGCACGCCGGCGCCGGGCGCCACGGTCGAGCGCATCAGACCGGAGCCGCCGGTGAGCGTGGCGGGCAGCCGGGAGCCGACGTTGTGCATCCACCAGAGACCGTCGCGGTGCGCGAACTCCAGGAAGTTGCGGTGCAGGTAGTCGTTGTCGTCTAGGGCGAGGTCGCCGGTGCGGCCGACGGTGAAGTTCGCCTCGGCGGACACCTCGAAGATTTCGCCGGCGAAGTCGATGGTCAGTCGGGCCCCTTGCATGTTGGCCAGTCTGGCACGGCCCAGTGCCCTCGGCCGGTTTGACGTATGGGGACACATACCCATGGAAACGAAGGCTGCCGCCTGTCCCGCCAATGCAGGACGTGCGGGCTGGCGCGGCGATACCTACGTTGCTGTTCAACAGGATCCATCGTTCCGAAGGGCAGCGTGATGCGAACCACTCGTCAGTCCGTTCCGGTCCACCGGTTAGCCACGGTGTTCGTCGCGATGCTTCTCTTCTTGGTGAGCGCCGGTGTGAGAGCGCCCGAGGCCAGAGCGCTCATCACTCTTGACCAGTTCGTCAGCTCGACCACCGGGCAGTCGTTGGCCAACGCACAGGGCGAGTATCGCGGTGAGTGCGTGAGCCTTGTTGCTCAATACCTCGGTCAGGTCCATGGGATCACTGTCGACCACTGGGGCAACGCCGTCGACTATCGCGCCGGTGGCACCGGCGGCAACCAACTCGCCGCGCGCGGCTTCACCTGGTCGACGGACACCAACTTCCGAGATGGCGACATTGTCGTCTGGGGCTCGGGCGCATGGACGACGTCATACGGGCACATTGCCGTCTGGTACCACGGGCAGATCTACGACCAGAACTTCAACGGCCGTCGGACCGGCGGTTCCCACGCCTTCTTCGGCTATGGGTACCTGGGTCACTGGCGGAAAACACCGCCCATCAGCAATCAGCTTCCGCAAGCCTCTCTCGACGACGTGAACGGTGGACCTGGGCAGATCCGTGTGCGCGGCTGGGCGTTCGACCGAGACAACTTGGCGGCGCAACTCGGCGTTCACGTCTATATGGGCGGCCCGGCTGGATCTGGAGCCCCCGGTTACGCCATCGCTGCGAACACCTCGCGCCCGGATGTCGAGAATGTCTTCGGCCCGGTGGGCCAGTACCACGGCTTCGACTCCTGGATCTCCACCAACATGCGTGGAACTTTCGCGGTCTACGTCTATGCGATCAATGTGCCTCAAGGCGACAATCCGCTCATCGGCCAACGGACGGTCACTGTCAGCGACCCGAACCCGTTCGGTCGCGTCGATTCCGCCACCTCGCCTTCACCGGGGTATCTGCGAGTCCGCGGATGGGCTGCCGATCCGAATTCAACCACCGCATCTATCGGTGTCCATCTCTACGTCGGCGCCCCGGCCGGCACCGCGGGTGCAGACGTCAAAGCGGTCACCGCCAACCTCAGCCGCTCGGACATCGCAGCGACCTACCCCGAGTACGGGGACAAGCACGGCTTCGACCTCACGTTCTACACCGGCCGTCGCGGCGCGGTTCCCGTGTACGGGTACGCGTTGAACACCGGGCCTGGAGACAACCAGGCAATCGGCTCCGGAACGGCAACCGTCGCTGCGCCGAAGTATGTGTCGTTGGCTCCGTCGCGGGTTTTGGATACGCGGTATGGGATTGGTGCGCCGAAGGCGGTGGTGCCGGCTGGTGGTCGGGTGGATCTGCAGGTCACGGGCGTGGGTGGTGTGCCGGCCGGTGCGTCGGCTGTGGTGTTGAACGTGACGGCGGTCTCGCCGACGGGTCCGGGGTCGGGGTATGTGACGGTGTGGCCGACGGGCGCGGTGCGGCCGACGGCGTCGAACCTGAATTTCGTTCCCGGACAGACGGTTCCGAACCTGGTCGTGACGAAGGTCGGTACGGGCGGCAAGGTGTCGTTGTACACCGCGGCGCGGACACAGTTGATTGCGGATGTCGCGGGGTATTACCCGGCGGGTGCGGCGTACACCGGGGTGACCCCGGTGCGGGTGTTGGATACGCGGTACGGGATCGGTGCACCGAAGGTGCGGATCCCGGCGGGTGGCACGGTGACGGTGACGATCGGTGGTGCGAACGGGGTGCCGGCGAACGCGTCGGCGGCGGTCGTGAACATCACGACGGTCGGGCCGGCGGGTGCAGGGTCGGTGACGGCGTATCCGGCGGGGGTGGCGGTGCCGTCGGCGTTGTCGGTGTCGTACCGGTCGAATCAGACGATCGCGGGGATGGGTGTGGTCAAGCTCGGCACGGGCGGCAAGATCACGTTGCGGTCGACGGCGTCGACGGAGTTGATCGTCGATCTGGACGGCTGGGTGCCGGCCGTCGGTGACACGGTGGCGTTCACACCGACGCGGTTGGTGACCAACCGTGCGGTGGCCTCGGGTGGGTCGTTCACCGTTCAGGTGGCCGGTGTTGCCGGGGTGCCGGCGAACGCGAAGGCGGTGCAGGTGACGGTGACCGCGGCGAACCCGTCGACGGCGGGGTACCTGACGGTCTATCCGACGGGCGGTGCCCGGCCGGTGGTGTCGAATCTGAACTACACCACCGGTGGGTCGATCTCGAACAGTGCGATCGTGAAGGTCGGCACCGGCGGCACGATCACCGTGTTCGCCTCGGGGGCAACCCCGGTCACGGTCGACACCTCCGCCTACTGGACCCCCTGACCGGATCGTTGCCGCTTCGCGCGGTCACCCGACCTTGTCCTGCACCGAAGAACCGAAGAATGAAACAGGAGATCCCGATGAACTCAAACGCCGACCGCGCCAAGATCGCCCTGTACCTCAAGGTGGCCGCCGCCATCGTCGCAGCAGTCCCGGTGATTCGAGCCGTCACCGGCTATTACCAATCGGAGGTGGTTTGGATGCTGCCCATGCTGGCAATAGCAGGCGCGCTCTTCTTCGTCGCGGGAAAGATGGAATAAGACCTTGCCCCGAAACAAGCGCATTGGCACCGATGACATGGGTTCGACATACGAACGACCTTGTTGGCCGTCGCGCGTGCCAATAAACCCAATAGTTGACGCCTTTGAAGTCCCCGCATCCTACGCGCCGATAATTGCGCGTGGTTCCGGCTTGATCTCGCTTCCGGCGACACTTCGAAGAGCTCGCCGGCGGAATCGACGGTCAAGCGCGGACCGGACATGTCGGTCAGTCTCACACCGGCGTTCCCTCGCGGACGGAAAGCCTGCTCACCGACGGAACGCCGCGTTCGGCGTTCCGTCGGTGACCGAGCGTCCCCTCGGCGGTACGCGCCGGGGCGTGCTCACGACGGGTAGACGGTCACCGCCGTCGCCTTGACCGCGAAGAACACCTGCTTGCCCGGGTAGAGATCCAGCTCCCCCACCGACGACGCCGTCACGTCGGCGAGCAGCGTGTCGCCCGACCGGTCGACGGCGCGGACGCGGACCAGCGACTCGCGCGGTTCGAGCTCGGTGATCGTCACCGGGAAAGTGTTGCGCGGGCTGCCGTGGGGCCGATCGTCGTGCACCGCAACGGAGTTCGGGCTGAACACCGCAAGCCCCCGCTCACCGGAGGTCAACGGTTCGGTCGGGGTGCCGGTCACCTCGACCCCGTGGTCGTCCTCCAGCACCGACTCCGTCGTGACCCGTCCGCGGATCAGGTTGAGGCCGGCGAGACCCGCGGTGAACGGGGTGCGCGGGCGGGCGACCACCTCGGCGGTCGGGCCCTCCTCGACGATCCGGCCTCCTTCGACGACGACCACCCGATCGGCGAGCAGCACCGCATCGAGCACGTCGTGGGTCACGATCAACGCCGAGCGCCCCTCGAGCACCCGCCGCAACACCCGCCGCAACATGGGGGCGGCGGCGACGTCGAGCGCCGCCATCGGTTCGTCGAGCAGCATCAGGGCCGGACGCGCCGCGAGCGCCCGCGCGATCGCCACCCGTTGCGCCTGACCGCCGGACAGTTGAGCCGGCTTCCGATCGGCGAACTCCGCAGCGTCGACCTCGGTCAGGAACTCCTGCGCGATGTCCCGTGCGGCACGCGCCCCGAGGCCCGACGCACGTGGACCGAACGCCACGTTGTCGCGCACGCTGAGGTGCGGGAACAGCAGCGGGTCTTGGGCCAGCAGGGTGACGCCGCGGGCGTGCGGGGGCACCCAGTGGCGTTCGTCGAACAGCACCCGTCCGTCGAGTTCGGCGCGCCCGGAGTCGGGGCGCAGCAGCCCGGAGACCAGGCCGAGCACGGTCGACTTGCCCGCACCGTTCGGACCGAGCACCGCGACGTGTTCGCCTGGGGCCAAACCGATTTCGACATCGAGCCCACGGGCGGTGAGCGTCGCCCGCATCGACAGCGCACCGGTCACCGCTTGCCTCGTCCCTGCGCCAGCGAGACCACCAACACCGCCACCACGACCAGCACCAACGACAGCGCGACCGCGGCGTCGGCGTCCGTCTCACGCTGCAGGTAGATCTCCAGCGGCAGCGTGCGGGTGACGCCCTGCAGGCTGCCGGCGAAGGTGAGGGTCGCGCCGAACTCCCCCAGCGAGCGCGCGAAGGCGAGCACCGCACCCGACGCGAGACCGGGCAGCACCAACGGGAAGGTCACCCGGGTGAGCACGAACGTCGGCTTGCCACCGAGCGTCGCGGCCACCTCCTCGTAACGCTGACCGACGCTGCGCAGGGTGCCCTCGAGGCTCAGCACCAGGAACGGCAGCGCGACGAACGCCTGCGCGATCACCACCGCGATGGTCGAGAACGCGATCTGGATGCCGAGCACCTCCAGGGTGTGACCGAGCAGCCCGCGCCGGCCGAAGGTGTAGAGCAGCGCGATACCGCCGACCACCGGCGGCAGCACCAACGGCAGCAGCACCAGCGAGCGCACGATGCGCTGACCGCGAAATCGGGTGCGCGCCAGCACCATCGCCATCGGCACCCCGAGCAGCACGCACAGCAGCGTCGACGCCACGGAGGTCTTCAGGCTGAGAACCAGTGCGGCTCTGGAGGATTCGGAGGTGACCAGGCTCGGGAAGTTGGCCCAGTCGACCTTCAGCAGCATCGCCGCGAGCGGCAGCAGCACGAAGACGGCGCCGGCCGCGGCGGGCACGAAGACCCACCGCGGCAGGCCCGCGTACCCCCGCCCCCGCGTCCGCGCTCCGGGGCGCCCGTCGCTCACCAAGTCACGGCTTGGCGAACCCGGCGTCGGCGAGCACCTTCTGCCCCGCGGTGCCGGTGACCAGGGCGATGAACTGCTTGGCCAGGTCGGCCTGCTTGCTTGAGCTCAAGGCGGCGATCGGATACTTGTTGACCGCCTCGGACGACTGCGCGAAGTCGATGCCCTCGACCTTGCCGTCGGCGCCGGCGACGTCGGTGCGGTAGATCAGGCCGGCGTCCGCCTCCCCCGCGGTCACCTTGTTGAGCACGTCGGTCACCGACGACTCCTCGCTGGCCGGCTTCAGCGTCACATTGGCGGCCTTCTCGACCGTCTTGGTGGCCGACCCGCAGGGCACCTGCGGCGCGCAGATGACGACCTTCAGACCGGGCTTGGTGAGGTCGGTGAGCGAGTTGATGCCCTTGGGGTTCTTCGGCGGCACCGCGATCTGCAGCGTGTTGGAGGCGAACAGGGTCGGCTCCTCCGCGACGAGCTTGTCGTTGGTCGCCTTGTCCATGTTCTTGGTGTCGGCCGAGGCGAAGATGTCGGCCGGGGCGCCCTGCTGCAACTGGGTGACCAGGTCGGACGACCCAGCGAAGCTGAAGGTCACCTTGACCCCAGGGTGGGCCGTCTCGAACTGCTTGCCGAGCTCGGTGAAGGTCTTCTTCAGCGAGGCCGCCGCGAACACGGTGAGCGTGCCCGACTCCGACTTCGAGGAGGCGCTGCTGGACCCCGCGTTCGAACCGGACGTGCTCAACGCGCCCTCGTCGGACGACGACCCGCGGCCACCGAGCACCGCCACCATCCCGGTCGACGCACCGATCGAAATAGCAACAGCAAGAACGCGATTCACGATTCTCCTCCAGGGGTTTCGACGATGACATTCGTCGACTTGATCACCGCGACGGCCACCGAACCGGGCTCGAGGCCGAGTTCGCGGGCAGCTTCGCTCGACATCAGCGAGACGACGCGGAACGGCCCGCACTGCAGCTCGACCTGCGCCATCACCTTGTCCATCACGACATCGGTGACGATGCCGACGAAACGATTGCGGGCCGAGCCGGCCACACCCGACGGGTCGGGCATCGAGTGCGCCGACGAGCGGGCGAACTGCGCCAACGCCTTGCCGTCGATCACCTTGCGGCCCGCGTCGTCGGTCTGCGCGGTCAGGGCGCCGTTGTCGATCCACCGACGGACGGTGTCATCGCTGACACCCAAGAAGGTGGCAGCATCGCGGATCCGGATTCGCGGCATGATGCGGATGCTATATCCGCATTCGCGGTTCCGGAAGGAGACTCCAACAGAATCTGCTGACCCAGGGAGCTAAAGCGGCTGAGGGTCAGTCGGCCAGGGGACCGAACGGCAACCCGCGCGCCTCGAGGTCGGCCTTGCCGCCGTCCAGTGCGGTGAGCACCCACAGCCCGCGCTCGGTGAGCGCGACCGTGTGCTCCCAGTGGGCGGCGCGGGACCCGTCGTCGGTGACGACCGTCCACTCGTCCTCGAGTTCGTGGGTCTCGTAGGTGCCGAGGGTGACCATCGGTTCGATCGCGACGGTGGCGCCGACCCGCACCTGCGGGCCCTTCGGCTTCACCCGCTCGTTGAAGACGGTGGGCTCCATGTGCATCTCGCGACCGATGCCGTGGCCGGTGTAGCCGTCGACGATCTCGAACTCGACGTCGAGGCCACCGGCCCGGTAGGCCCGGCCGGCCGCCTCGATGGAGTCCTGGATGTCGCCGCCCAGTTCGTAGACGCCGCGACCGGCGCGGAACCCGCCGATGCCCGCCCACATGGAGTCACGGGTGGCGTCGATCAGCGCGACGTCATCGGGGCGCGCGTGACCTGAACCGCCGACGATCAGGCTGATCGCGCAGTCGCCGTGCCAGCCCTCGACGATCGCGCCGCAGTCGATCGAGACCAGGTCGCCGTCGCGGATGACCCGCTCCCCCGGGATGCCGTGCACCACCTCGTCGTTGACCGAGATGCACAGCGTGGCCGGGAAGCCCTGGTAGCCGTAGAACGACGGCACGGCGCCCTCGCCGCGGATGAACTGCTCTGCGACAGCGTCGAGTTCACCGGTGGTGACCCCGTCGACCGCCGCGTCGCGCACCCGCTCCAGGCAGCGTCCGACGACGAGCCCGGCAGCGCGCATCAGCAGCAACTGCTCGGACGTCTTGACCGGCAACTTCTCCTTGCCGAGACCGAGGATCACGTCAGCGCCGGATCACGTCAGTTCGCGGCGGCCTTCGCCAGCGCCTGCTCGATGCGCTCGGTCACCTCGTCCATGTCGCCCTCACCGTCGACGCCGACCAGCAGGCCACGCTCGCGGTAGTTCTCGGCCAGCGGCGCGGTCTCGCGCACGTAGATCGCCTGGCGTTCGCGGATGACTTCCTCGGTGTCGTCGGTGCGACCGGAGGTCTCGGCGCGCTTCAGCAGACGCTTGATGAGCTCCTCGTCGTCGACGACCAGCTCGAGCACCGCGTCGAGCGACTGGTCGTTGTCGGACAGCAGCGCGTCGAGCGCCTCGACCTGGGCCAGCGTGCGCGGGTAGCCGTCGAGCAGAAAGCCGTCCTTGGCGTCGTCCTGCGCGAGACGATCGGCGACGATCGCGTTCGTGAGGTCGTCCGACACGTAACCACCGGCGTCCAGGATCGACTTCACCTGCTTGCCGAGCTCGGTCTCGTTCTTGATGTTGGCGCGGAAGATGTCGCCGGTGGAGATGTGCGGGATCTCGTGGGCAGCGGTGATGCGCTCCGCCTGCGTGCCTTTACCTGCGCCGGGCGGGCCGAGAATGATCAGTCGCACCTGCGAACCTCCGAAATTCGGGTCGAGGCGGCCTCGACCGTGGGAATCATCTCTCGGCACTTTACCGAGCGGGCCGGGCCGGATGGTGACCGGTCTCAGCACACGCACCGTCAGCCGATGTCGACGGACGGTGCGCCAAGGATCACGGACGGTGCGTCGGCTCCGCGATGACGTCGGTCGAACCGTCGGACAGCAGGCGGCTCGGCAGGTCGTCCGGGGTCATGCCCTGCGCCGGCGGGGTGTCGCCGACGATCGCGTTGTGACCGCGGTGCCAGAACAGGTAGCGGCTGCCGAGGTTGACCATGGCGGCGGCGCGGTTGCGCACACCGAGCAAAGTGAACACGTGCACGCCGGTCCAGATCGCCCAGGCCGGGAAACCGGTCAGCTTCGGCAGGTGGGTGGCCTCGGCGACGGCGGAGTTGCGGCCGATGGTCGCCAGGATGCCCTTGTCCTTGTACTCGAACGGGCCGACGGTCTCGCCCTTGAGCTCGGCGCGGATGAGCTTCGCCACGTAGGCGCCGCCCTGCAGCGCCGGCTGCGCGAGCTGCGGGAGCGCGCGGTCGCCGTCCTCGACGGCGATATCGCCGATCGCGAAGACATCCTTCATGCCCTTGACCCGCAGGTGGTGGTCGATCTCGATGCGGCCGCCGCGGCCTTGGGGCATGCCCCAGTTCTTGACCGCGTCGGGTGCCTTGATGCCGCTGGCCCAGATGGTGACGCCGGCCGGGATGAACTCGCCGTCGCCCACGACAACACCGTCGGGGCGCACCTGCTTCACCGTGGTGTTGAGGCGCAGGTCGACGTCGCGCTTCTCCAGCGACTTCCTCGCGTACTCCTGGCTCTTCTTGGAGAACGGGCCGAGGAGGTTCGGCGCCATCTCGATGAGCGTCACGTGCGTGCGCGACCGGTCGAGCTCGGGGTAGGTGATCGGCATGTCGTTGTTGCGCAGTTCGGCCAGCGCGCCCGCGGTCTCCAGACCGGTGGGGCCACCGCCGACGACCACGATGCGCACGTCTTCGCCCTGGCGGTGGGCGGCGGCGTACTCCAGGCCGGTGAAGATGCGGTCGCGGACGGCGAGTGCCTGGGCGCGGGTGTACAGCGGGAGCGCGTGCTGCTCGGCGCCGGGGATGCCGAAGAAGTTGGCGGTGACGCCGGTGGCGATGATCAACTTGTCGTAGCTGACCGAGCGGTCGCCCTCGAGCAGCACCTGTCGGGCGTCGTGGTCGATCGTGGTGACCTCACCGTTGATGAACCGCACCCGCGGGTTGTGCTCGCGCACCGCGCGCAGGAACCACGTGACGTCGCCGGGGTTCAGCGTCGCGGTGGCCACCTGGTACAGCAGCGGCTGGAAGGTGTTGTAGGTGTGCCGGTCGATCAACGTCACGTCGACGTCGGCCTTCCGCAGAGTGCGGACGGCGGAGAGCCCACCGAATCCGCCACCGATCACGACGACATGCTGCCTACGGCCCGTGTTTTCACCCATGACTCCATGATATTGGCTCCCACACAGCCGCCGGTCCGCTGAGCGTGTGACGTTCGAAACGCTGCGCTACCCAGCAGCACAAGGCGGATCTCGAGGTTTGTCAATGCCAGCGGTGGCGCTGGCCGGACCACAGCGCACGGCTCACGCAGGCGGGACGGCCGAGCCCCGCAGCAGGAATGGAGTAACTGCTGCGGGGCTCGACGCCGAAGGAGCCTGCAATTAACGAAGGAAACCTTCGTAGTGGTGCTGCTGCACCTTGGAGTCGATCTGCTTGACGGTCTCCAGACCCACACCGACGAGGATCAGGATCGAGGCACCACCGAACGGGAAGTTCTGGTTGGCCTGCACCAGCGCCAGCGCGATGAGCGGGATCAGCGCGAGGATCGCCAGGTAGACGGCACCGACGACCGTGATGCGGTTGAGGACGTAGCCGATGTACTTCGCGGTGGCGTCGCCGGCGCGCACGCCGGGGATGAACGAACCGCTCTGCTTGAGGTTGTCGGCGACTTCCTTGGGCTGATAGGTGATCGACACGTAGAAGAACGTGAAGAACAGGATCAGCACGGTGTAGACCGCCATGTAGAGCGGGTGGTCGCCGCGGGCGAGGTGCTGGTTGACCCACAGGCCCCAACCCTTGGTCTGGTCGGCGAACGCGGCGAGCATGACCGGCAGCGACAGCAGCGAGCTGGCGAAGATGATCGGGATCACGTTGGCCATGTTGACCTTGAGCGGGATGTAGGTGGAGGTGCCACCGTAGGAGCGGCGTCCGATCATCCGCTTGGCGTACTGCACCGGGATGCGCCGGATGCAGTTCTCGACGAAGACGACGACGATCGTGATCGCGATGCCCATGATGCAGACCATCACGAACTTGCCCCAGCCTTGGTCCTTCAGCGCCCAGACGGACGCCGGGACGGACGCGGCGATGGCGGTGAGGATCAGCAGCGACATGCCGTTGCCGACGCCGCGCTCGGTGACCTGCTCACCCAGCCACATGATCAGACCGGTGCCGGCGGTGAGCACGAGCACCATGATGATCATGGTGGGGACGTTGGAGTCGGTGGTGATCGTCGGGCAGGTCAGCTCGGTGCCACCGATGAGGCGGTACGGCGCGTTGACCGCACCGGCCACCAGCGTCGACGACTGCAGCAGCGCCAGACCGATGGTCAGGTAGCGCGTGTACTGCGTCATCTTGGTCTGGCCCGACTGGCCTTCCTTCTTCAACTCCTCGAACCGCGGGATGACCACGGTGAGCAGCTGCACGATGATGCTCGCGGTGATGTACGGCATGATCCCGAGCGCGAACACCGAGAACTGCAGCAGCGCACCACCGGAGAACAGGTTCGCCAGGCCGAGCAGGCTCTGCTGGCCGCTCGCCGCGCGCTGGCAGGCCTCGATGGCGGCGTAGGAGATGCCGGGCGTCGGCACGTGCGAGCCCAACCGGAACAGCGCCATGATCGCCAGCGTGAACAGGATCTTCTTGCGTAGGTCGGGCGTGGTGAACGCCCGTCCGAAGGCAGAAAGCAAAGGATCCTCCTGAGGTGCACCGTCCGAGGACGGCGTTCGACCGGATCACGGTCGAGGGAGTCGATGAGCCGTGCAGTGGCACGGGCGGTAGAACCAGCGGAACTCTACCTGTAACGAAGGTCCGCCAAAGACTGTGCCCCGGGACGGCGGGCCGTTGGCCCGTCGCCCGGGGCGACAGTCATGCGAGTTCGCAGGGGTTGATCACGCTGCGGTGATCGAACCGCCCGCGGCCTCGATCTTGTCCTTGGCCGAAGCCGAGAACTTCTGCACGGTGAGGTCGACCTTGACGGTGATCTCACCGGTGCCGAGCACCTTGACGGGCTGGCCCTTGCGGACCGCACCCTTCGCGACGAGGTCCTCGACGGTGACGGTGCCACCCTCGGGGAACAGCGCCGAGATCTTGTCGAGGTTGACGACCTGGTAGGTCACCTTGAACGGGTTCTTGAACCCGCGCATCTTCGGCAGACGCATGTGCAGCGGCGTCTGACCACCCTCGAAACGCTCCGGCACCTGGTACCGGGCGCCGGTTCCCTTGGTACCGCGACCAGCGGTCTTACCCTTGGAGCCCTCACCACGACCGACACGGGTCTTGGCGGTCTTGGCGCCGGGGGCAGGACGCAGGTGGTGCACCTTCAGTGCGTGCGTCTTCTCTTCAGCCATCAGTCAATCTCCTCCACGGTCACCAGGTGGCGCACCGCGCGGACCATGCCGCGGATCTCCGGGCGGTCCTCCTGCTCGACGGTGTGGCCGATGCGCTTGAGACCGAGCGAACGCAGGGTCTCGCGAGCCTTCGGCTTGTTACCGATCTCCGAACGGATCTGGGTCACCTTCAGCGTTGCCATCAGGCACCTGCCTTCACGGTCTTCTTCTCGGCGGCGTCAGCGGCCAGAGCGCGCTGCATCGCAACCGGGGCGACGGCGTCCAGCGGCAGACCACGGCGAGCCGCGACAGCCTCGGGACGCTCGAGACCCTTGAGGGCCGCGACGGTGGCGTGCACGATGTTGATCGCGTTGTCCGAGCCGAGCGACTTGGACAGCACGTCGTGAACACCGGCGCACTCCAGCACGGCGCGCACCGGGCCGCCGGCGATGACACCGGTACCGGCAGCGGCCGGACGCAGCAGGACGACGCCTGCAGCGGCCTCACCCTGAACCGGGTGGGGCACGGTGCCGCCGATCATCGGGACGCGGAAGAAGTTCTTCTTCGCCTCCTCGACAGCCTTGGCGATGGCGAGGGGAACTTCCTTCGCCTTGCCGTAGCCGACACCGACGGTGCCCTGGCCGTCGCCCACCACGACGAGAGCGGTGAAGCTGAAGCGACGACCACCCTTCACAACCTTCGAAACGCGGTTGATGGTGACGACGCGCTCCAGGTACTGGTTGCGCTCATCGTTGTTGTTACGACGGTCGTCACGTCCACCGCGGCCACCGCGGCGGTCGTTGTTACGGCCGTTGTTGTTGTTGTTGTCGCTGTTCTCGGCGCCCTGGGCGGAGCCAGCGGCACCTCGACGCTGGGGTCCAGCCATCAGTGGTTCCTCTTCTCAGCAGTGTTGGTCATCACAGCGTCAGTCCACCCTCACGGGCGCCGTCGGCGATGGCGGCGACACGACCTGCGTACCGGTTACCGCCACGGTCGAAAACGACCGCGTCGATGCCGGCGTCCTTGGCGCGAGCGGCCAGCAGTTCGCCGACCTTCTTCGCCTTGGCGGTCTTGTCCCCGTCGAACGAGCGCAGGTCGGCCTCCATGGTCGACGCCGACACCAGGGTCTTGCTCTGGGTGTCGTCGACGATCTGCACGAAGACGTGACGCGAGCTGCGGTTCACGACCATGCGCGGACGAGCAGTGGTGCCCGAAACGCGCTTGCGCAGACGGAAGTGGCGACGGTTGCGAGCCGCAGCCTTGCTGTTCGAGCGCTTGACGATACGTGCGTTTGCCATGGCTTACTTACCGGCCTTTCCGACCTTGCGGCGGATGTGCTCACCCTCGTAGCGCACGCCCTTGGCCTTGTACGGGTCGGGCTTGCGCAGCTTGCGGATGTTCGCCGCAACCTCGCCGACCAGCTGCTTGTCGATGCCAGTGACCGAGAAACGGGTGGGGTTCTCGACGGCAAACGTGATGCCCTCGGGAGCCTTGACCAGGATCGGGTGGCTGTAGCCGAGAGCGAACTCCAGGTCGGAGCCCTTCGCGGTCACGCGGTAACCGGTGCCGTGGATCTCGAGCTTCTTGGTGTAACCCTCGGTGACGCCGATGACCATGTTGTTGATCAGGCTGCGGGTCAGACCGTGACGCGAACGCGATTCGCGCTCGTCGTTCGGACGGGTCACCTCAACGGTGCCCTCGTCGGTCTTCGCGACCGAGATCGGCGACGGGACCGTCAGGGCGAGCGTGCCCTTGGGGCCCTTCACCGCGACGTCCTGACCATCGATGGTCACGTCGACACCACTCGGCACGGGAACCGGAAGACGTCCAATACGAGACATGTCTTGTTTCCTCCTTCGTTCCCGGATTACCAGACGTAAGCGAGGACTTCCCCGCCTACACCCTTGGACGCGGCCTGCTTGTCAGTCAGCAGACCGGACGACGTGGAAAGGATCGCGACCCCGAGTCCACCCAGCACACGCGGCAGGTTGGTGGACTTGGCGTACACGCGCAGACCGGGCTTACTAACGCGGCGGACGCCGGCGATGGAACGCTCCCGGTTGGGGCCGTACTTCAGGTCGATGATCAGGGTCTTGCCCACGGTCGCGTCCTCGACCCGGAAGTCCTGGATGAATCCCTCGGACTTCAGGATCTCAGCGATGTGAGACTTGAGCTTCGAAAACGGCATCGACGTCGAGTCGTGGTGCGCCGAGTTGGCGTTCCGGACTCGGGTCAGCATGTCCGCAATCGGGTCGGTCATGGTCATTGGGCTGTCCCGCCCTCCCTCACCGCGGTTTCAGTCACGGGATTCCGTGGCCGACCTTCGGTGTAGATGTTCTGAACTGATGATGTGGTAGCTGGTTGGCTGACTGTCACCACGAGGTTTTCCGGCGTCCCCGAGAAGTATCGGAGCGAGGAACGAGCGGAGAACTTCGTGGAGTGGTCACCAGCTCGACTTGGTGACGCCGGGCAGTTCGCCGCGGTGAGCCATCTCGCGCAGGCAGATACGGCACAGGCCGAACTTGCGGTACACCGAGTGCGGACGACCGCAACGGTTGCAGCGCGTGTACGCGCGGACCGCGAACTTCGGCTTGGCGTTCGCCTTGTTGATCAGGGCCTTCTTCGCCATGTCACTTCTCCTTGAACGGGAAGCCGAGCTGACGCAGCAGCGCGCGACCCTCGTCGTCGTTGGCGGCCGTGGTCACGACAGTGATGTCCATGCCACGCACGCGGTCGATCTTGTCCTGGTCGATCTCGTGGAACATCGACTGCTCGTTCAGACCGAAGGTGTAGTTGCCGTTGCCGTCGAACTGCTTCGGCGACAGGCCACGGAAGTCGCGGATACGCGGGAGAGCGACCGAGATGAGGCGGTCGAGGAACTCCCACATGCGGTCGCCGCGCAGCGTGGTGTGCGCACCGATCGGCATGCCCTCACGCAGCTTGAACTGCGCGATCGACTTGCGAGCCTTGGTGACGGTCGGCTTCTGGCCGGTGATCGCGGACAGGTCCTTGATGGCGCCCTCGATCAGCTTGCTGTCACGGGCGGCGTCGCCGACACCCATGTTCACGACAACCTTGACCACGCCCGGCACCTGCATGACGTTCGCGAAGTTGAACTCCGCCTGCAGGGCCGACTTGATCTCGTCGTTGTAGCGCTGCTTGAGGCGCGGCGCCGTGTTGGTGGTGGTCTCAGTCATCACAGGTCCTTACCCGAGCGAACGGACACGCGGGTCCGGACGGTCTTGGTGCGGCCGTCCCGCTCAACGGTCTCGACGCGGGTCTTGACGCGCGTCGGCTTGCCGGTCTCCGGGTCGACGATCATCACGTTGGACACGTGGATCGGCGCCTCGACGACCTGGATGCCACCGCTGGCCTGGCCGGGCTGGCCGGCGCGCAGGTGCTTGGTGACGCGGTTGACGCCCTCGACGAGCACGCGCTGGGTCTCGGTGTTGACCGAGATGACCTTGCCCTGCTTGCCCTTGTCGGGCCCGCTGATGACCTGCACCAGGTCGTTCTTCTTGATCTTCATCTTCGCCATGAGTCAGAGCACCTCCGGTGCCAGCGAGATGATCTTCATGAACTTCTTGTCGCGCAGCTCGCGGCCCACCGGGCCGAAGATGCGGGTGCCGCGCGGGTCACCGTCGTTCTTGAGGATCACTGCTGCGTTCTCGTCGAAGCGGATGTAGCTGCCGTCCGGACGGCGGCGCTCCTTGACGGTGCGGACGATGACGGCCTTGACCACATCGCCCTTCTTGACGTTGCCACCCGGAATGGCGTCCTTGACGGTGGCCACGATGGTGTCACCGATGCCGGCGTAGCGACGACCCGAGCCACCGAGCACACGGATGCAGAGGATTTCCTTCGCACCGGTATTGTCGGCGACCTTCAGTCGCGACTCCTGCTGGATCACAGTTCTTCTCCTGTCGTCTCACTGGTTCTCGGATTCCCGCGTGGGGGCCGAGCCTTGCGGAACGGATACATGTACATCTCAGGTCCACTCCAGGCCTGGCCGGCCACTGAACATGGCTGGTCATGCCGAAGCTCCGTGGTCAAACGCGTGGTCAACACGTGCTCAACACGGAGCTGAACGGGAAGGACACTGAGGGTTGGGCGCCCTGCGGCGACAGTCCAGTCTACGGTCGGACGTCGCAAGGCTCCAAATCACGCCGTCCCCTTCACCGCGGGCAGCACCCGCGGTGAAGGCGACGACGCTGAGCATTTACTTGGCGCGCTCGAGGATCTCGACCACACGCCAGCGCTTCTGCGCCGACAGCGGACGGGTCTCCATGATCAGGACGCGGTCGCCGACGCCACACGAGTTCTCCTCGTCGTGCGCCTTCACGCGGCTGGTCTTACGCATGACCTTGCCGTAGAGGGCGTGCTTGACGCGGTCCTCGACCTCGACCACCACGGTCTTGTCCATCTTGTCGCTGACCACGTAACCCTGGCGGGTCTTGCGGTCGTTGCGCGCCTCGGCCACGGTCTGCTCCGCGGTCTTGTCAGCCATGTTCAGCTCACCTTCTCGTCGGAAGCGGACTCGTTGTCGGAGCGGCCGATGCCGAGCTCGCGCTCACGCATCTCGGTGTAGATACGCGCAATGTCCTTGCGGACGGCGCGCAGCCGCGAGTTGTTCTCCAGCTGGCCGGTGGCCGACTGGAAACGCAGGTTGAAAAGCTCCTGCTTGGCCTGCTTGAGCTGGTCGACGAGCTCGGTGTCACCGAGCTCGCGCAGCTTCGCCGGCGCGAGGTCCTTGGAACCCAGAGCCATCAGAAGTCACCACCTTCACGTGCGACGAAGCGGCACTTCATCGGCAGCTTGTGCATCGCCAGGCGCAGGGCCTCGCGAGCAACCTCTTCGGACACACCGGACAGCTCGAACATGACGCGGCCCGGCTTGACGTTGGCAACCCACCACTCCGGCGAACCCTTACCGGAACCCATGCGGGTTTCGGCCGGCTTCTTGGTCAGCGGACGGTCGGGGTAGATGTTGATCCACACCTTTCCGCCACGCTTGATGTAGCGGGTCATCGCGATACGAGCGGACTCGATCTGACGGTTGGTGACGTAGGCCGGCTCGAGAGCCTGGATGCCGTAGTCACCGAACGACACCTGGGTGCCGCCCTTGGCCATGCCCGAACGCTTCGGGTGGTGCTGCTTACGGTGCTTCACACGACGCGGAATCAACATCAGGCGTCGCCTCCCTCAGTGCTCGGGGCCGGCGCCGCGGCAGCCTCGGTGGGCTGCTCGGTGGCGGGGGCCTCGGTGGACTCCACCTGAGCCTGGTCGCGACGGCCACGGCCACCACGCTCGCCGCGCGGGCGGTCGTCACGACGACGCTGCGGGCGGGACGGAGCGGCGGCCTGCTCGCGAGCAAGCTCCTTGGCGGTGAGGTCGCCGTTGTAGATCCAGACCTTCACGCCGATGCGACCGAACGTCGTCTTGGCCTCGTAGAAGCCGTAGTCGATGTTGGCGCGCAGGGTGTGCAGCGGAACACGGCCCTCACGGTAGAACTCGGTGCGGCTCATCTCGGCGCCGTTGAGACGACCGGAAACCATCACCTTGATGCCCTTGACGCCGGCGCGCTGAGCGGACTGGATGCTCTTGCGGGTGGCGCGACGGAAGTTGACCCGAGCAGCGAGCTGCTCGGCAACACCCTGGGCGACGAGCTGAGCGTTGCCCTCGGGGTTCTTGACCTCGAGGATGTTCAGCTGCACCTGCTTGCCCGTGAGCTTCTCCAGCGCCGTGCGCAGGCGGTCGGCCTCGGCGCCGCGGCGACCGATGACGATGCCCGGGCGGGCGGTGTGGATGTCGACACGCACGCGGTCACGGGTGCGCTCGATCTCCACGTGGGAGATGCCGGCGCGGTCCATGCCCGTGGACATGAGCTTGCGGATCGCGACGTCTTCCTTGACGTAGTCGCTGTACCGCTGACCCTGCTTGGTGCTGTCGGCGAACCAACGGCTGTTGTGCTCGGTGGTGATTCCGAGGCGGAAACCGTTCGGGTGGATTTTCTGACCCATGTCTCAGCGGCCTCCGTCCTTCTTCTCCGGCTGGGCGACGAACACGGTGATGTGGCTCGTACGCTTGTTGATACGGCTCGCGCGGCCCTGGGCACGCGGACGGAACCGCTTCATGGTCGGGCCCTCGTCCACGTACGCGGCAGACACCACGAGGGTGCGCTCGTCGAACGCGACCGAGTGCTTGTCGGCCTGCACGCGGGCGTTGGCGATGGCGCTGTTGAGCACCTTGAGCACCGGCTCGCTCGCGCTCTGCGGCGCGAAGGTGAGCACGGAGATCGCCTCCTGGGCGTTCTTGCCCCGGATGAGGTCCACGACGCGGCGGGCCTTCATCGGCGTCACACGGACGAACCGCGCCTGCGCCTTGGCTTCCATCGCCTGTCCTTTGCTTTCGGTAGTTGCAGTCATGCTGGTAGTCACCAGGTCTCGCCCCCGCGTCAGCGGCGGCGGCCCTTCTTGTCGTCCTTCTCGTGACCCTTGAAGGTCCGAGTCGGGGCGAACTCGCCCAGCTTGTGGCCGACCATCGACTCGGTCACGAAGACCGGGACGTGCTTGCGGCCGTCGTGCACGGCCAGCGTGTGGCCGAGCATGTCCGGGGTGATCATCGAGCGACGCGACCAGGTCTTGATGACGTTCTTGGTGCCGGCTTCGTTCTGGGCCTCGACCTTCTTGGCGAGGTGGTCGTCGACGAAGGGACCCTTCTTCAGGCTACGAGGCATCTCTTAGCGCTTCTTTCCAGTACGACGGCGGCGGACGATCATCTTGTCGCTGCTCTTGTTGGGCCGACGGGTGCGGCCTTCCTTCTGACCCCACGGCGACACAGGGTTACGACCACCGGAGGTCTTGCCCTCACCACCACCGTGCGGGTGGTCAACCGGGTTCATGGCGACACCGCGGACGGTCGGGCGCTTGCCCTTCCAGCGCATACGGCCGGCCTTACCCCAGTTGATGTTGCTCTGCTCGGCGTTGCCCACCTCGCCGACGGTGGCGCGGCAGCGCACGTCGACGTTGCGGATCTCACCGGACGGCATACGCAGCTGGGCGTACGGGCCGTCCTTGGCGACGAGCTGCACACGCGAACCGGCCGAGCGGGCGATCTTCGCACCGCCACCGGGCCGCAGCTCGATGCAGTGGATGACCGTACCGGTCGGGATGTTGCGCAGCGGCAGGTTGTTGCCGGGCTTGATGTCGGCGGTCGGACCGTTCTCGATCGTGTCGCCCTGGCTCAGCTTGTTCGGCGCGATGATGTAGCGCTTCTCGCCGTCCGCGTAGCGCAGGAGAGCAATACGAGCGGTGCGGTTCGGGTCGTACTCGATGTGAGCGACCTTCGCCGGAATGCCGTCCTTGTCGGTGCGGCGGAAGTCGATCACACGGTAGGCGCGCTTGTGGCCACCGCCGATGTGGCGGGTGGTGATGCGGCCCGACGCGTTACGGCCACCGGTCTTCGGCAGCGGACGCACCAGGGACTTCTCCGGCGTCGAACGCGTGACCTCAACGAAGTCAGCGACGCTCGAGCCACGCCGTCCCGGCGTAGTCGGCTTGTACTTACGGATACCCATTGTCTGTCCTTGTCCTCGCCGTCGTTCAGCTCGCCGAGCCGAAGATGTCGATGGAGCCTTCCTTCAGGGAGACGATCGCGCGCTTGGTGTCCTTGCGCTTGCCGGTACCGAAACGGGTACGGCGCGTCTTGCCCTGGCGGTTCAGCGTGTGCACCGAGTCGACCTTGACGTCGAAGATCTGCTCAACGGCGATCTTGATCTCGGTCTTGTTGGCACGGGGGTCCACGACGAACGTGTACTTACCCTCGTCCAGCAGGCTGTACGACTTCTCGGTCAGCACCGGCGCGATCAGGATGTCGCGCGGGTCCTTACCGACGTTGAACTGCGTGCTCACTTGTCGTCCTCCTTGACCTGCTGAGCCTTGGCTCCACCGGCCGGCTCGAAGCCGGCGGCGGCCGCAGCCTCGGCGGTCGTGAACCAGACCTCGGCGACGGTCGCGTCATACCAACGCGAACCGGCGACGTGGTACTTCATCGAGTCCTTGTTGCCCTTGACGGTGAACTTCACCGGGTCGGGCGATGCGCCACCGTCGAGCGGAGCGGCCGAGTCGGCACCGAAGCCACCCTCGGTCACCTCGCCACCGGCCTCGGCCGAAGCCTCGGTGGTGGTCGCCTCAGCGGCGGCGGTGTCGACCAGCGCGGCCGGAGCGGCCGCAGCCTTGTCCAGCTTCGCGGCCTGGTTGGGGCCGGCCAGGAACGCCTCGAGGGCGGCCTGGGTGAACACGATGTCGTCGGCGCAGAGCACGTCGTACGTGTTCAGCTGGTCGGCCCACAGCACGTGGACGTCGGCCAGGTTGCGCACCGACAACGTCGAGATCTCCTCGGCGCGGTCGAGCACGACCAGCAGGTTCTTGCGGTCCGACAGGAGGTTCAGCAGGTTCGCGGCCGACTTGGTCGACGGCTTGTCGCCCTCGACGATCGCGGACAGCACGTGGATGCGGCCGTAACGCGCCCGGTCGGACAGGGCACCGCGCAGGGCGGCAGCCTTCATCTTCTTCGGGGTGCGCTGGCTGTAGTCACGCGGCTGCGGGCCGTGGACGGTGCCACCGCCGGCGAACTGCGGCGCACGGGTCGAACCCTGGCGGGCGCGGCCGGTGCCCTTCTGGCGGTACGGCTTGCGGCCACCGCCGCGGACCTCGCCGCGGGTCTTGGTGGCGTGCGTGCCCTGTCGGGCAGCGGCCAACTGAGCCACCACAACCTGGTGGATCAGCGGCACGTTCGTGGTCACGTCGAAGATCTCGGCCGGCAGCTCGATCGAGCCCGACTTCAAACCCGACGGGTTCAGGATGTCAACGGAAGTCATCGGCTTCAGGCGTCCTTCTGAATCGACTTGGCAGCCGTGCGGACGAGGACGACGCCGCCACGGGGGCCGGGAACGGCACCCTTGACGAGCAGCAGACCCTTGTCGGCGTCCACGGCGTGGATCGTGAGGTTCTGGGTGGTCTGGCGAACGCCACCCATGCGGCCGGCCATGCGCATGCCCTTGAAGACACGACCCGGCGTGGCGCAGCCACCGATCGAACCCGGCTTGCGGTGGTTACGGTGCGCACCGTGGCTGGCCGAGACACCCTTGAAGCCGTGACGCTTCATGACACCGGCGAAACCCTTGCCCTTGGTGCGACCGACGACGTCGATCTCCTGGCCGGTCTCGAAGGCGTCGACCGTGATCTCCTGGCCGAGTTCGTACGAAGCGGCGTCGGCGGTGCGGAGCTCGACGAGGTGACGACGCGGCGTGACGCCGGCCTTCTCGAAGTGTCCGGTCATCGGCTTGTTGACCTTGCGCGGGTCGATCGCACCGAAGGCGATCTGCACCGCGTGGTAGCCGTCGGCTTCCTCGCCGCGCACCTGCGTGACAACGCACGGGCCGGCCTGGATGACGGTCACCGGGACGAGACGGTTGTCCTCGTCCCACACCTGGGTCATGCCGAGCTTCTCGCCGAGAACGCCCTTGACGGAGCGCTCAGTGGTGTGAGTCATGAGTCACTCCCCCTTTCAGAGCTTGATCTCGATGTTGACGTCGGCCGGGAGGTCGAGACGCATGAGCGAGTCGACCGCCTTCGGCGTCGGGTCAACGATGTCGATGAGCCGCTTGTGCGTACGCATCTCGAAGTGCTCGCGGCTGTCCTTGTACTTGTGCGGCGAACGGATGACGCAGAAGACGTTCTTCTCCGTCGGCAGCGGCACCGGGCCCACCACCGTTGCGCCGGCACGGGTCACCGTGTCAACAATCTTGCGCGCCGAGCTGTCGATGACTTCGTGGTCATACGACTTCAGCCGGATGCGGATCTTCTGTCCCGCCATCTTGTCGCGTCTCTCTCTCGCCGTACTTCTATTACTTCTGTCAATGGCCGGCCTTTTCGGGCTCCGACCCCGACCCCCGCGGTCGGGTGTGTCGCACCTGCTTCGCAGCACAGCGCTCACTTTTCACCGGTGGCGGGGTGGGCCGGTCCGTACGGGCCGGGGCTTGTGCGGCTGTCACCGGGCGGAAAAGCCTCGGCGCCAACGTGATCCCACACTTCGATCGGCTGACCGGTCGAACGGATGCGGCATCGCGCAGCAAGCAACTTGTCCATAGTGCCAGAGGCGCCCCAACTCGTCCAAATCGAGCGGCCCGTGACCTCAACCACGGGGCCGGGGCGCCGGCGTCCCACGTTGTCTGCAGCGTCCTACGTCATTACCTGGGTCGCTGCAGACAACCTGGGACGGCCGACTCAGGCGGCGCGAGTCCGTCGAACGGCGGCTCGCACGAGTTCGGCCGCCCGCCCCTCCACCTGCAGGTCGGCCCAGACGATGCGGACGACGGTCCAGCCGAGCGAGCGCAGGTTGTCCTCGCGCCGCTTCTCCTTGAACAGGGCGTCAGGGTCGGAGTACTTCACCTTGCCGTCGAACTCGATCAGTACGCGTTCGCGGTCGACGACGAAGTCGGCTCGATATCCCTGACCGGACGGCGTCCACCGCTGCGTGCCGGGCACGGCGAACTGCGGCGTGAAGGCGATGCCTGCCTGCCACAGCTGGTGTGCCAGCAGGGTTTCGCCCACCGACTCGTGCCGGGCGTCGGCGCGGCTGGCGACCTGCCGCGCGGCGGCCGCGCCGTCGAGGCCCACACACCTGGTCGCCGCCGCCGACAGCGCATCCTGATCGGCGAGGCGGCAACGCAGCACGTGATCGGCCGCGGCCAGCCCGGCGAGCAGGTCGAGTCGCGCCAGTTGGATCGCCACGGTCGCGGGGTGCTCGGTATCGCCGCGGGGCGCGAACGCCCGGTCGTGATCACGGTGCAACTGGAGGTTCGCCGTCCGCCGTGGCTTGCCCGGCCCGAGGCGTGCGAGGTGGACGCGGGTCAGGTCGAGCCGGTGCACCGGCAGGTCGAGCCGCAACGCGGCCGAGGTGTGGCTGGCGACCGCCCGACCGGAGTAATCGGCGAGGAGCGCTTCGAGCCGCAACCGGTGGAAGTCGTGCGCGTCGCGCGCGGGCCGCGTCGCATACCAACCGCGCGACAGGTGCAGCCACTCGCCCGAGCCGACGAGCCGCCGCACCTCCCGCTCGTTCAGGCCGCGACGTTGCACGAGTTCCCAGGAGATGACGTCCATCGCGCCATGGTGGGCGATATCGCGCGATCCCGCTCCGGGCGCTGTGGACAACGGCTCTCGGGGGCGCCACCGTCCCACGTTGTCGGCAGCGTCCTACGTTATTACCTGGGTCGCTGCAGACAACCTGGGACAGTGCGGGCTAGCTGCGTTCTTCCTGAATCGCGTGCAGGAACGAGCGGGCCGCGTTGGCCGCGGCCTCGGGGTCTCGGGCGACGATCGCGGCGACGAGTGCCTCGTGCTGATCGTCGTAGGTGCCCGGCAAGTCGGCGACGTTCTCGGTGATCGCCGACTCGAGCACGCCGGCGAGCGAGTCATAGACCGAGACGAGCAGCGGGTTGTCGCTGGCTCGGACGACGGCGCGGTGCAGTTCGAGGTCGGCCGCGGCGAGCGCCACCGGGTCACCGAGCGCGGCCTTGCGCCGCTCGGCGACGGCCAACAGTTCGGCGGCGGCATCGTCCGTACGGCGGCGGGCGGCGAGTTCGGCCGCCATCACGTCGATCGCGAGCCGCAGCTCGAGGCTATGGCGATGCTCCGCCTGGGTGAGTCGGGCGCCGATCGCCTCGCCTACCTCACTGTCGGACACGACGTAGGTGCCACTCCCCTGGCGCCGCTCCAACATCCCCACCTGCACCAGCGCGCCGACCGCCTCGCGGATGGTGTTGCGGGACGCGCCGAGTTCGTCGACCAGCTGCGGTTCGGTCGGGATGCGCGAGCCGACCGGCCAGGTGCCGTCGGCGATGTTGGCGCGCAGGACGGCGATCATCTGGTCGACGAGGCCGGTGCGGCGGACGTGGGTCATCTCACCAGCCTAGGGTGCTGTCCGAATTCATCCAATCATCCTATGATTTGCGAATGGCAACGATGACCGAGGCTCCGATGACCGCGCAGCGACGCACGCCCGACTCCACCCTCCTGGTGTTGCTGGTCGCCGTCGTGCTCTCGGCCTTCTCGCTGCGAACGGCCGTCACCTCGATCACGCCATTGCTCGACCGCGTGTCGGACGACATCCGCTTCGGCACCGGCGGCGCGAGCGTGCTCGGGATGGTGCCGACCTTGATGTTCAGCCTCGCCGGCATCGTCACGCCCCGGCTGGTCCGCCGGTTCGGCCTCGAACACGTCGCGCTCACGGCGATGGTGCTCGCCGCGCTCGGCCTGCTCACCCGCAGCTTCTCCACCAACGTGCCGGCGCTGTTGCTGACGTCGGCGTGCGCACTGGCCGGCATGGGCATCGGCAACGTGGTCATCCCGCCGGTGATCCAGCGCTTCTTCCCCGAGCGGGTCGCCGTGCTGAGCACCGCCTACATCACCGTCCTGCAGGTGGGCACCCTCGTGCCGCCGCTGGTCGCCGTCCCGCTGTCGCAGGCACACGGCTGGCGAATCTCGTTGGGGGTCTGGGCAATTGCCGCGATCGCCGCGATCGTGCCGTGGCTGGTCGCCATCCTGCGGCGTCCCGGCAGCGACCCCCACGCGGTCGCCCCCGCCCACACCACCGGCCGGGTCTGGCGCTCGCCCGTGGCGTGGTCGCTGGCCCTGATGTTCGGGTGCACCTCGCTCAACACCTACGCGATGTTCACGTGGCTGCCGAAGATCCTCACCGGCGCCGGCCACGACGCCGCGTTCGGCGGCACGATGGTGTCGCTGTTCGCCGCGGTGGGCCTGCTGTCGGCGCTGTTCGCCCCACAGCTCGCCGCGCGCCTGTCGAACCCTGCCCCGATCGTCGTCGGTTCGGTCGTCGCTTTTGCCATCGGGTTCGCCGGCCTGCTCTGGGCGCCCGACACCGCGACCGTGCTCTGGGTCATCGCCGCCGGACTCGGCCCGACGACCTTCCCCCTCGCGCTCACCCTCATCAACCTGCGCACCCGCACCGCCGCCGGCTCCTCCGCGCTGTCCGGCTTCTCCCAGGGCGTCGGCTACCTCATCGCCTGCGCCGGACCGCTGCTGTTCGGACTGTTGCACGACGCCACCGGCGGCTGGGGCGTGCCGTTCGCGTTCCTCGCCGTGACCGTCGGGGTGATCCTCGTCGCCGGCCTGCGGGTCAGCCGTCCGGACATGCTCGAGGACACCTGGGGCTGAGCGCCCGCGCGTCTGCGATCGGACGGCCGACCGCTGACCTAGGCTGCTACGCGGAGGGGGTGGTCGAACCGTGCGACCTGACCAAGGGTTCGTCGTCGAGACGGACCGGTTGACCAAGCAGTACCCGAGCGTGCGCGCGCTCGACGAACTCAGCCTGCGCATCCCGGGCGGGGTCACCGGCATCGTCGGCGTCAACGGCGCCGGCAAGTCGACCCTGATCAAGGTGCTGCTGGGGCTGCTGCCGTCGACCTCGGGTTCGGCGCGGGTGCTCGGGCTCGACCCCGCCACCCACGGAGCGCAGATTCGTGCGGTCGTCGGTTACATGCCCGAACACGACTGTCTGCCAGGCGATGTCAGCGCGGCCGACTTCGTGATGCACATGGCGATGATGTCGGGGCTGCCGCGCACCGCCGCCCGCGAACGCACCTCCGAGGTGCTGCGCCATGTCGGCCTCGACGAGGAGCGCCACCGCGCGATGGGCGGCTACTCCACCGGCATGAAACAACGCGCCAAACTCGCGCAGGCGATCGTGCACGACCCCAGCCTCGTCTTCCTCGACGAGCCCACCAACGGCCTCGACCCGCGCGCCCGCGACGACATGCTCGACCTCATTTCCCGGGTCGGCAGCGACTTCGGCATCTCGGTGGCCGTCACCAGCCACCTGCTCGGCGAACTCGAACGCACCGCCGACCACATCGTCGTCATCGACGGCGGACGCCTGCTGCGCTCGTCCTCGACCGCCGAACTCACCCACACCACCGGCACGGTGCTCGTGGAGGTGCTCGGCCCGTCCGGCAGTGACCGCCGCTACGGCCAGGCGCTCATCGAGCGCGGGCTGCAGGCATGGCCGTCCGGCGACAAGATCCAGGTGCGCATCGACCGTCCGGAGGCCCTGGACGTCGTGCGCGACGTGGCCGTCGACCTCGGCCTCGGGTTGGTGCGGGTGCAGGAGATCCACCACACCCTCGAAGAGGTCTTCCACCGCGAAGGAGCGGCGCGATGAGCGCGAACGCAGGGCCCGGACGCGGGGTCATCCACGACCTCGGCTACCGCGGGTTCCAGGGGCAACGCCTCGGCACCGGTTCGATTCTGCGCGAGCTCTACACGAGTTCGCTGGCGCACGCGTTCGGCATCGGCCGCGCCGGCAAGTCGAAGGTGATGCCCTGGCTGATCGCGGTGCTGATGTGGATTCCCGCGATCGTGCTCGCCGGCCTCATCATCCAACTCGACCGGATGTCGCTGACCGATCAGGCCGAACTGTTCGGGCCGCTGTCGAACTACTTCGGACTGCCCTACTGGACGCAGTTGCTGCTGACGGTGTTCGTCGCGGCCCAGGCGCCGGTGCTGTTCGCCCGCGACCTGCGTTACCGCACGATCGTGCTGTACTTCGCGCGTCCGCTGTCGCGCACCTTGTTCGTGCTGACCCGGCTCGCGGCGCTCGCCACCGCGATCTTCCTGGTCGTCGCGGCCCCGATGACGGCGTGGTACGGCGTGGCGCTGAGTTCGAAGATGGACCGCGCCGAGCACACCCGCCACTACTTCGCGGCCCTGCTCGGAGTGCTCGTGCTCGCGCTGGTGCTGGCGGCCATCGCCGGCATGGTGTGCACGCTCACCACTCGGTCGGGCCTCGCGGTGGCCGCGGTGATCATCGTGCTGATGCTCTCCTCGGGCATCGTCACGACCGCGCTCGGCATCGCCTACGACCAGGGCAGCGCCGGCTGGGGGCAGGTGGCCGCGTCCCTCAACCCGTTTACCGCCGTGGCCGAACTCATCGCCGGACTGTTCAACCAGCCGCTGCCGATCGAGACCCTCCCCCGCCCGGACGGCGCGGGCCCGGTGGCGGCCGCGGTGCTCGTCTGCGCGGCGTGGGTGGTCGTGCCGACGCTGCTGTTGGTGGCCCGGGTGCGGAAGGCGGCCTCGCTGTGAGCGACCTCGTGTTGGAGCAGGTGTCGCGGTGGTACGGCAATGTCGTTGCCGTCAACGACGTCTCGATGCAGATCAGGCCGGGCATCACCGGTCTGCTGGGCCCGAACGGCGCCGGCAAGTCGACCCTGTTGTCGATGATGGCCGGCCTGCTCGCGCCGTCCGCCGGATCGGTGAGCCTCGACGGACGACCCGTACGCGGCGACGTCGGCATGTATCGACACATCGGGTTGGTGCCGGTGCAGGAGTCGCTGTACGACTTCCTCACCGGTGAGCAGTTCGTGCGGCTCAACGCCGACCTGCACAAACTGCCGCAGGCCAAGGCCGCGACCGCGCACGCGATCGGGCTCGTCGACCTCGCCGACGCCGCGAGCCGCAAGATCTCGACGTACAGCAAGGGCATGCGGCAGCGCATCAAGGTGGCCGCCGCGCTGGTGCACGACCCGGCCGTGCTGCTGCTCGACGAACCCTTCAACGGCATGGACCCGATCCAGCGCCGCTCGATGATGGGGCTGCTCAATTCGTATGCGGCACAAGGGCGCACGATCGTCTTCTCCAGTCACATCCTGGAGGAGGTCGAGCAGTTGGCCCGTCAGGTGGAGGTGGTGGTGTCGGGGCGGCACGCCGCATCGGGCGACTTCGCCGCGATCCGCCGGCTGATGACCGACCGCCCCAACCAGTACCGCATCCGCTCCAGCGACAACCGGGCCCTCGCCACCTTGCTGCTGCGCGAGCCGACGGTGCGGGGCGTGCGGATCAACGACAAGTTCCTCGAGGTCGAGGCCGACGACTTCGGCGCGTTCGCCAACGTCGTCGCGCGGGCCGCGCGCAGCGCGAACATCCGCATCCTCGAACTCATCCCGACCGACGAATCCCTCGAAAGCGTCTTCAGCTACCTGGTGGGCCGATGAACATTCCGATCCTGCGCCTCGCGATCCGATCGCTGTTCGGCCGCGCCCGGGCGATCCTGCTGTTCGCCATCCCGTTGCTGCTGGTCGCGCTCGCGGTGCTGCTGCGCGCCACCGCCGGCGATGCCGGCACCAACCCCGAGGACGCGCCGCTGGTCTTGGTGCGCACCTTCGGCATCGGCATCGTGGTGCCGGTCGTCGCGCTCATCGCCACCACGACGCTGATCAACTCCGAGTTCGACGACGGGTCGATCATCTACCTGCTCACCAAACCGGTGTCGCGGTTGTCGATCGTGGCGTCGAAGGCGCTCGTGGTGCTGGTCTGCACGCTCGTCTTCGCGGCGCTGCCGATGACCCTCGCGGCGCTGCTGATGATCGGCACCGACGCCGACCTCTGGTTGGGTGCGCTGCTCGGCGGCATCGTGTCGTCCGTCGCCTACGCGGGCATCTTCACCACGCTGGCCACCCTGCTCAACCGCAGCCTGGTCGGGTGCCTCATCTACTGGCTGGTGTGGGAGTCGACCCTCACCTCGTTCATCTCCCCCGCCGCCTGGCTGTCGGCCCGCGCCTGGGGCAGCAGCGTGCTGCACGCCGTGGCCGACGTCGGCCAGAAGGCCCACCCGCCGGTGTGGTTCGGGCTCGTCGCGGCGGCCCTCTGCCTGGTCGGCGGTGTGGTCGTGGCCGGCCGCAAGCTCTCGCACACCACCATCTCGGACGTGTAAACCAAGCGGCCCGAGACCCGCGAAAGTTCGCACGGCGCGCACCTTTCGGTGCGCGCCGTGCAAACTTTCGCGGGTGGGTGGAGCCGTCCGGGTGTCTCGGAGGCCGGCTCGTCAATGCCAGTGGTGGCACCTACCTGACCACAGCGCGAGGCTCACGCAGCGGGACGGCTCAGCCGGGCAGCGACGAAGGAGCTGCCCGGCTGAACGCCGAAGGAACCTGTCTAAGATTTCGCGTGCTCCGCGAGACGCAGCCAGGTCTCGACCACGGTGTCGGGGTTCAGCGACATCGACTCGATGCCCTGGTCGAGCAGCCACTCGGCGAGGTCGGGGTGGTCGGACGGTCCCTGACCGCAGATGCCGACGTACTTGCCCTGCTCCTTGCACGCCTTGATCGCCATCGACAGCATCGCCTTGACCGCGTCGTTGCGCTCGTCGAACGCACCCGCCACCAGCGAGGAGTCGCGGTCGAGACCGAGGGTCAGCTGGGTCATGTCGTTCGAGCCGATCGAGAAGCCGTCGAAGTGCTCCAGGAACTGGTCGGCGATGACGGCGTTCGAGGGCAGCTCGCACATCATCACGACCTGCAGACCGTTCTCGCCACGCTTGAGACCGTGCGAGGCGAGCAGGTCGATGACCCCCTTGGCCTCGTCCACCGTCCGCACGAACGGGATCATGATCTTGAGGTTGGTGAGGCCCATCTCCTCGCGCACGAACCGCATCGCCTCGCACTCCATCGCGAAGCAGTCGGCGAAGTCCTCCGAGAGGTACCGCGACGCGCCGCGGTAACCGATCATCGGGTTCTCCTCGTGCGGCTCGTAACGCTCACCGCCGAGCAGGTTGGCGTACTCGTTCGACTTGAAGTCGGACATGCGCACGATCACCGGCTCGGGCGCGAACGCCGCGGCCAGCATCGAGACACCCTCGGCGACGCGCTTGACGAAGAAGTCGCGCGGGCTGTCGTAGGCGGCGATCTGCTCCTGGATCGCGGCCTTGATCTCGGGCTCCTGCTGGTCGAGTTCGAGCAGCGCCTTGGGGTGGATGCCGATCTGGCGGTTGATGATGAACTCCAGGCGAGCCAGGCCGATGCCCTTGTTGGGCAGGCGGGAGAACTCGAACGCCTGGTCGGGGGTGCCGACGTTCATCATCACCTTGACCGGAAGCTCCGGCATCTCGTCCAGCGAGGTCGAGGTCTTCTCGAACTCCGCGATGCCTTCGTAGATGAAACCGGTGTCGCCCTCGGCGCAGCTGACGGTCACCTCGGCGCCGTCCTGCAGCGAGGAGGTGGCCGAGCCGGTGCCGACGACGGCGGGGATGCCGAGCTCGCGGGCGATGATCGCCGCGTGGCAGGTGCGGCCGCCGCGGTTGGTGACGATCGCGCTGGCCTTCTTCATGATCGGCTCCCAGTCGGGGTCGGTCATGTCGGCGACGAGCACCTCGCCGGCCTGGAACTGCGCCATGTCGTCGATCGACTTCAGCGACCGGACGGCGCCCGCACCGATCTTCTGACCGATCGCGCGGCCCTCGATGAGGGCCTTGCCGTGGTCCTTCATCCGGAAGCGCTCCAGCACCGAACCCGACTCACGCGACTTCACGGTCTCCGGGCGCGCCTGCACGACGTAGATCAAGCCGTCCGAGCCGTCCTTGACCCACTCGATGTCCATCGGACGCCCGTAGTGCTCCTCGATCTTGACCGCGTGGCGGGCAAGTTCCTCGACGTCCGCGTCGGTGATGGAGAAGCGGGCCTGGTCGGCCGGGTCGACGTCGACGGTCTCGATGGTGCGGCCCACCGACTTGTCCTCGGTGTAGACCATCTTGATGGCCTTGCCACCGACGCCGCGCTTGAGGATCGCCGGCTTGCCCGCGGCGAGCGCCGGCTTGTAGACGTAGAACTCGTCGGGGTTGACGGCGCCCTGCACGACCGCTTCACCCAGGCCGTACGACGCGGTGACGAACACGGTGTCCTTGAAGCCCGACTCGGTGTCGATCGTGAACATCACGCCGGACGCGCCGATGTCGGACCGCACCATCTTCTGGATGCCGGCCGACAGCGCGACGACCGAGTGGTCGAAGTTGTTGTGCACGCGGTAGGCGATCGCGCGGTCGTTGTAGAGCGAGGCGAAGACCAGCTTGATCGCGTGCAGGATGTTGTCGATGCCGTGGATGTTGAGGAAGGTCTCCTGCTGACCGGCGAAGGAGGCGTCCGGGAGGTCTTCGGCGGTCGCGCTCGAACGCACCGCCCAGCTGACCTCCTCGCCGTGGTCGCCGGCGAGCTTGGCGTAGGCGTCGCGGATCTCCTGCTCGAGGTCGGCCGGGAAGGGCTGGTCCTCGACGGCCTGGCGGATCTCGGCGCCGACCTTCGCGAGTTCACGCACGTCGTCGACGTCGAGCGTCTTCAACATGCCGTCGATGCGCTCGGCCAGCCCCGACTCGATGAGGAACCGGCGGTAGGCTTCGGCGGTGGTGGCGAACCCGCCCGGCACCCGCACACCCGACTTGGTCAGGTGCTGCACCATCTCACCGAGCGAGGCGTTCTTGCCGCCGACCGTTTCGACATCGTTGATGCCGAGGTTCTCGTACCACTCGATGTTGCTGCTCATGCAAAGGTCCTTCCGGAAGGGCCGCGGTGCGTGTGTTCGCGGTGATTCAGTGAACTCGGTTCAATTTGCGGGTCTGCATGATCACGGCCGCCATTTCCTCGATCGACATCGCCGAGGAGTTGATGAACGGGATCTTGTGCGTGCGGAACATCGACTCCGCACGACGCAGTTCGTAGAGGCACTGGGCCTGGGAGGCGTACTTGCTGCCCGGACGGCGCTCACCCCGCACCTGCGACAGGCGCGCCGCCGTCGACACGATGCCGAAGCACTTGTCGGCGTACGGCGCGATCGGACGCGGCAGGCGTGCGCTCTCGAAGTCCTCGTCGACCAGCGGGTAGTTGGCCACGAAGATGCTGTGCTGGAGCGCGAGATACATGGTGGTGGGCGTCTTGCCGCAGCGCGACGGCGCGAGCAGGATCACCTCGGCCTTGTCGATCGCCCGCAGGCTGGCGCCGTCGTCGTGCTCGATGGCGTATTCGACGGCCTTCATCCGCGAGTCGTACTCGGTCTGGTTGCGGACGGCGTGCGCCGACCCACCCTTGTGCGCGGCCTCCCGGTGCAACACCCGCTCGACCTCGTCGAGTTGGGAGCCGAACAGGTCGATGAACGCGCACTTCGTCTGCATCAACTCGGCGCGGATCTCCTCGTCGGCGACCGTCGAGAAGACCAGCGGCGTGATCTCGTCGGTCTTGGTCGCATCGACCATCGCGACGGCCTCGCGGGCGGAGTCGACGGAGGTGATGAACGGGATCTTCTGCCGCACGAACCGCACACCGGGAAACTGCTGCAGGATCATGTTGCCGAGGGTCTCGGCGGAGATGCCGGTGCCCCCGGCCAGGAAGAACGCAGGCGTCGGCGCAGCGTGATCCTGGGCACTCATGGGAGAACCTTCCCACACAAGTTGTGAGACAGGGCACCCCACCTCGGTCCCTGATACTGCGGGACGCGGGCGGGGTGCACGTGTTTCAACTCAGCTCTTGGCGAGGTACTCGCCCGCAGCCAGCAACGCACAGGTGGCGACGCCGTCCATCGCGACCTCGACCTCCTCCAGCGGAGGCATGGTCGGGGCGAGGCGGATGTTCTCGTCGTGCGGGTCTTGGCCTAGCGGGAAGCTCGCGCCGGCCGGGGTCAGCGCGATGCCGGCCTCCTTGGCCAACTCGACCACCCGGGTGGCGGTGCCGGGCAGCACGTCGAGGTTGACGAAGTAGCCACCCAGCGGCTTGGTCCACTGCGCGATGTCGTGCTCGGCCAGGCGCTCGGTGAGGATGCGCTCGACCGCGGCGAACTTCGGCGCGATGATCTCGGCGTGCTTGCGCATGTGGGCGCGCACCCCGTCGGCGTCCTTGAAGAACTGCGCGTGACGCAGGTGGTTGACCTTGTCGGGGCCGATCGAGCTCATGCCGAGGTGCCCCAGGTACCACCCGATGTTCTCGGTCGACGCTGCGAGGAACGCGACGCCGGCCCCCGCGAAGGTGACCTTCGAGGTGGAGGCGAACAGGATCGGACGGTGCGGGTTGCCCGACGAGGCCGCCAGCGAGATGACGTCGACCGACTTGGTCTCGACGTCGGTGAGGTGGTGCAGCGCGTAGGCGTTGTCCCAGAAGATCTTGAAGTCGGGGGCGGCGGTCGGCATCGCGACGAGCTTGGCGGCGACCTCCTGGCTGACGGTGTCACCGGTCGGGTTGGCGTAGGTCGGCACGACCCACATGCCCTTGATCGACGCGTCGTCCTTGACCAGCTCGGCGATCTTGTCGGCGTCGGGGCCGTCGGCGTGCATCGGCACGGTGATCATCTCGATGCCGAAGGAGTTGAGCAGCGAGAAGTGGCGGTCGTAACCGGGCACCGGGCAGATGAACTTGATCTTCTCCTCGGCCACCCACGGACGCTCGCTGTCGACGGCGCCGTGCAGCAGGCAGTCGACGAGCACCTGCTGCATCAAGGTGAGGCTCGAATTTCCTTGTGCGACAATCTGATCGACGTTGACACCGAGCAGCTCGGCGAAGATCTCGCGAATCTCGGTGAGGCCGTGCAGCCCTCCGTAGTTGCGGGTGTCGGTGCCATCGGCCGCGATGTGGGTGGTAGGCAGCTTGAGCAGGTCATTGCTGAGGTCGAGCTGCTGCGCCGACGGCTTGCCACGGGTGAGGTCGAGCTTCAGTCCGCGCGCCTTGAGGTCGTTGTAGGCGGATTTCTGCGCCGTCATGAAGGCGGCGAGTTCTTCGGCGGACAGGTCGGCAAGGGCCACAGCAGCTCCCGTAATCGTGGTTGACCGGTTTCGCGGGTCATTCTTCCAGTCTTCGCGTTCCTGTCCGCGGGCGGACCGACCAGGGAGACGGCGGTGTCGGTGTGGGGTGAGTGGCGGGGGCGATCGCACGAAGTCGCGTCGGACGCGACTTACTCCCCAGTTCAGCGCGATACGCCCGAGTAACTGGCGCCTGACGCGACTTGGTGCGGACGGGGTGGCCCGGTGGGGCCCCGGTGAGGCCGGATCCGGCGTGTTCAGAAGTCCTGACAGTCGGTTCGGAACCGAATCGGCGGGGTGGCCCGTCGCACTCCCGGTTCACCAATCCGAAGCAAACCTAAGGGGATTCACCATGCGCACTTCGAAGCGCGCCGCGTTCGCAGCACTCGCACTGACCACCACGATCGGCCTCACCGCGTGCAACAGCAGCGACGCCCCGCCGGCCGACTCGACGTCCTCGTCCGCCGCGTCGTCGACGGACTCGTCGGCGCCGTCGGAGTCCTCGAACGGCTCCGCGAACAACTCCTCCGACTCCCAGTCGTCGAGCAACTCCTCGTCCGACTCCTCGCAGACCTCGGACGGCTCGTCCTCGTCGTCCAACGCCGCCGACACCACCGAGCAGCCCGCCGACCAGCGCGACGACAAGAACGACAAGTCGGCCCTCGACGCCGAGACCTCCAAGATTCCGACCGGCCCGCTCATCAGCGCCAAGATCATCAAACTGGGCGGCTACGCCAACCAGTACGACAAGACCTTCGGCACCTTCTACTCGGTGCTGTCGATCAACGCCTCGGGCCGCGGCCTCGTCGCGATGGAGTACGTGCTGCTCGATGCCTCGGGCAAGCAGGTCGGCGCGATCAAGGACAACTTCGAGGTGGCCCCGGGCCAGAACGTCATCAAGGTCACGCGCGGTCTCGGCAAGGTGCCCGAGGGCACCAAGAAGGTGCGACTGCAGGTCACCAAGAACAGCCCCAACTCCTACGCGTCCGTCACCGAGATCGACCCCAACATCAACATCCGCATGGACCCGACCACCAAGAGCGCGGTCGTCAGCGGCAGGTACAAGACCGACGGCAAGGGCTCCGTCATCTCGATGAACGCGGTCTGCTCCGACGCGAACGGCGTTGTGCAGGCAGCGAATTCGCCGATGAAACAGCTGCGCGCGGCCACCTGGACGCCGTACGAGGTGAAGTTCCTCTCGGCGCCGCTGAACTACCAGCCCACCAAGTGCTACGTCGGTAGCTGACCTCTCTCGCACCAACTCGCGTCAGGCGCGACTTACTCACCGGTTCGGCTCGATACGCCCGAGCAAGTCGCGCCTGGCGCGACTTCGTGTTCGGACGGCGTGCCGACGGCGTCCGGCCCGGTGACGCGTGCGCGCCGGGGCGCCTGTGGACAACTCGGCGGACGGGGCGGCGCGAGGTGGCACGATCGGCCGCCATGTACCGAGTGTTCACCAGGGACGAGGCGATGGCCGCCGGCATCTCCCCCGCCCAGCTGCGCAGCCCCCGCTACCGCAGCATCAGCCGCGGACTCTACTGCCCGACGTCGGTGCTGCCGAGCCAAGCCGAGGTCGTCGCCGCGCTGATGCGCAAGCTCCCGGTGGCGCAGTTCGCGTGTCGCGAGACGGCGGCGGGTCGGCACGGCGCGGTCGTGCCGCACAGCAGCGAGGTGCATCTCGGCACGGCGCAGCGCCGCACGTCGACGCGACCCGACGTCGCCCTGCACTGGTACCGCTCGCCTCCCGAACTCACCCGTGTGCGCGGCCTCACCGTCACGAGCCCGCGGCAGACCTTCCTCGACCTGGCCGCGACGCTCCCCTTCGTCGACCTGCTCGTGCTCGGCGACTCGCTCGTCCACGCCGAGGCGTGCACCGTCGACATGTTCACCGGGCTCGACCCGGGACGCCGTCCGGGTGCGGCGCGCGCCCGCGAGGTCGCCGCGCTCGTGCGCAAGGGCGTGGAGTCGCCGTACGAAACCCGGGCCCGCCTGCTCATCATCAGCTGCGGGCTGCCCGAGCCGGAGCCGAACCATCCGTTGCGGGATGCCACCGGTCGCATCGTCCGGCGCATCGACCTCGGCTACGAGCACTACGGCATCGCAGTCGAGTACGACGGCCGTGATCACATCCGCCGAGAAGAGCAGTGGCACAGCGATATTGCGCGCCGCGAGGAACTCGACGACGACTGGAAGTTCATCGTGCTGACCAGCCGCGACATCCATCGCAAGCAGGCCCAGACCGCCGAACGCGTCCACAAGGCGCTGCGTGCGCGCGGCTACAAAGGACCCTTCGACCCGCTCGGCTGGCGGCGCCACTTCGCACCCTGACCACACCGCACCGCACCGCACTCTGCGCACCAACTCGCGTCAGACGCGACTTACTCGCGGGTTTCGCCCGATACGCCTGAGAAACTCGCGCCTGACGCGACTTCGTGCGGACGCTGGTGGCGCCGCCGGCGGACGAAGGCCACCCCGGCTGCCAACGCGTCGACCACGAACAGCCCGACCAGCAGCAACGAGGCCACGCTCGCCGCGACGAACCCACGGGGCAGGTAGGAGAAGGTCACGGTGGAGGTGCCGGCGGGCAACTGCACCTGCTGGAAGCGCTGGGTGTCGAAGTCGGCGATCGGCGACGACACCCCGTTGATGGTCGCGGTCCAGCCGGGTGAGGAGAGCTGGCGCCGAGTGAGTTCGGTCGGACGCGGGCACGTCACCGTGACCTCGTCGAGGCCCTCCCCCTCGACCCGGCACCCGCTGCCCGGGGCCGTCGAGAAGAACGGCTCCGCGGACGGGTCGTGCCAGATCTCGGCGGTGCGGTTCTTGAAGACCCGCGTCAACCCGTACCGGTCGGCGAGGCCGTCGCCGACGCCCGGCGCCATCACCAGGTAGGCCACCCCGACACTGCGGTAGACGCTCTGCCGCTGGCCGTAGACCTGCAGAATCAGTCGCTGCTTCGCCGGCGGGTAGTTGCGGGTGGCCAGCAGGTACGGCCCCCACACGTCGCTGGTGCCCCGCGCCAACGGCGTGCGCCAGGTGGCGTGCAGGTTGTCCTTCACCAGGTCTGCCATCTTCTGCGGCACGGGCAGGTCGTTGACGTTCAACTGCTGCAGTTGGAAGGCCGACCCGTAGTTCGGCTGGATCGGTCCGAGGGAGAAGAACCGCGCAGTGCCCTGGTGTTGCTGCAGGTAGCGCACCGGCGCGAGGTCGACGTCGTGGGTCGGGCTGGCGCCCAACTGCGGCACCATGAACTGCCCCGTCGCATCGACCACGACCAACGCGGCCAGCGCAACGGCCACGCCGATCCCAGCCCGCCCCGTCCGACGCCAACCACCGCGACCGGGCCCCCGACCGCGACCCCAGCCACCCCAAACGCTGCGCTTCCCCGCAGACGCTGCTGTTGCAACAGCACCGTCTGCCGGCAGCTGCAGCGTTTGCGGGTTGTGCGGGCCCGCAGGGGCGGACGTGCGGGTGTAGGCGAGGACGGCGACGGCGAGGCAGACGAGGGTGGTCCAGGTGACCGAGAGCACCGTCCAGCGCACCGCGGTGACATCGAACAACGCCAGCGCATAGATCACGGACGCGACGAGGTAGGCGAACGTCGCCACCACCGCCGCGATCCACACCGGCCGCCGCACCACCCTGCGGCGCAGGTCGTCGACGCCGTACGCGGCCCACAGGATCACGATGAACTCCACCAGCACGAAGCCGTACTTGTAGACGAGGATCTGCTGGAGTCCGGGGACGTGCTGCACCGCCTTGTTGACCGGCGGGAAGTTGTACATGTTGAGCAGCAACAGCACCAACGTGATGCTCAACAGCCAGCGCATCGGCCGCTCGCGTCGGCCGAGGAAACCGATGATTCCGACGAGCACGGCGGGCAGGGTGAGGAACCCGGCCTGACCGCCCGAGATCGGGTTGTGGCTGACCGGGCCGACGGCGAACGGCAGGGCCAGCGAACTCAGCTGCCGTTGCCCGTAGGACGTCGGTCCGGTGCCCGCCCCGTGGTAGGCGGTGTAGCCGAAGTCGAGGAAGTGCACGAAGGCGACCAGTGCCGGTGCGGCGATCACCAGAGACCCGGCGGCGCCGGCGACCAGCCACAGCAGGAAGCGCACCCGGGACCGTTGGAGCGTCAGCACCCTAGCGACGCCCCAGACCGCCACGAAGAGTCCCTCCAGCAGCGCCGTCTCGGGGAAGCCCGACAGCAGCATGAAGCCGATCGAGAACGCGATGACCCAGGCGCCCCAGCGAGCAGACCGACCAGACCCGGACGCCGGACCAACCGCAGCCGCTGTGCCAAGCCCGGACGCCGGGCCGGACCCAACAGGCTGAGCAGACCCAGCAGGCTGAGCAGACCCAGTGCCACCCCCACGCACCGCCGCCGCCACCAACTCCACACCCCACAGCGCCCACGGCAGAAACGCGATCGGGTTGAAGGGAGCATTGAGCATCAACGCGAACGCACCGTTGACCGCGAACAGGCACGCGCCGACGGTGGCGGCGATCCACCCCAGCCGCAGGCTCCGCAGGAACAACAGTGTGCCGAACCCCGCCACCAACTCCAGCACGATGTGCATCAGCAGCACACCGCCGGGCAGTGCCTGCAGCAGCACGAACGGCAGGAAGAACGCCGCCGACTGCATCTCACCGGCGAGCGGTTGGCCGAGTCCTTCGTAGTTGTTCCAGAGCGGCACGTTGCCGTTCAGCCACGAGTCGACCGAGCGCTGGCCGAGCGCCTGCACCGTCCAGCCGACGTTGGGATCGATGGTCCACGAGCCGTCGATGACGCCCTGGGTGGGGCGGCCGAGTCCGGAGAAATACAGCATCGGGTCGGCGCTTGCGAACCCGAAGATGAAGATCGCGTTCGCGACGAGCACCACCGCGATGATGGTGAGCGAGGCGAGCAGCGCCGGACGTCGCAGCCAGGCCGACCTCATCGCTGCACGCGGTCGAGCGCGGCCAACTCCAGCGCAGTCTGCGCCGGCGGCAACACCGGTGGATAGGTCAGGTAGGCCAATCGGGCGGCCTCCTGGCGTTGGCGCAACACTCCGTTGAGTATCAGCCCGACCACGAGCGACAGGATCGCGATGAGCGCCAGGCCGGTCGCCAGCACCGCCGTGGGCAGCCGCGGCACCTCGTTGGTGTGCAGGTAGGTGACGAGCAACGGAATGCCGAGCGCCACCGAGACGGCCGCGAAGAACGCGCCGACCGCCGAGAAGAACGCCAACGGACGTTCGTACTGCAGCAGGCTGGTGATCAACCGCAGGATGCGGAAACCGTCGTGGTAGGTGCGCAGTTTCGACTCCGAGCCGGCCGGGCGGTCCTTGAAGCCGACCGGCACTTCGACCTGCGGGATGCGCAGGTTGACCGCGTGCACGGTGAGCTCGGTCTCGATCTCGAACTCCCGCGACAGCGCCGGGAAGGACTTCACGAATCGCCGTGAGAACACACGGTATCCGGACAACATGTCGGTCACGGGCTCGCCGAAGAGGCGTCCGATGAGCTTGTTGAACATCCGGTTGCCGAGGGCGTGCCCGGCCCGGTAGGCGGATGCCTCCGGGTCGTCGGTGCGCACGCCGAGCACGTGGTCGTACGGCCCGGACAGCAAGGTCTCGATCATCAGGCCGGCGGCCGCGGCCTCGTAGGTGGCGTCGCCGTCGATCATCAGATAGACATCGGCGTCGATGTCACCGAATGCGCGCCGCACCACGTTGCCCTTGCCCTTGCGCGGTTCGGTGCGGACGATGGCACCCGCCTGGGCGGCCACCTCGGCGGTGCGGTCGGTGGAGTTGTTGTCGTAGACGTAGACGGTGATGCCGTCGACCGCCGCCTTCAGCCCCTCGATCACTTCCCCGACGGCGACTTCTTCGTTGTAACACGGCACGATCGCCGCGACCTCCAACCCGGCGAACGGGCCCCCTTGAATTTTGCTCACGGAGACGCAGAGTAACAGCACAGGTGAAAGAAACCCCCAACCGCCTGCGCGGTTGGGGGTTTCTTTCTGACCGTGCCCTAGCGGGCGAGGATCACTTCGTGATGGAGGTGACGCGACCAGCACCAACGGTGCGGCCACCCTCGCGGATCGCGAAGCGCAGACCCTCGTCCATGGCGATCGGGGCGATGAGCTCCACCGACATCTCGGTGTTGTCGCCCGGCATGACCATCTCGGTGCCTTCCGGCAGCTTCACGACACCGGTCACGTCAGTCGTACGGAAGTAGAACTGCGGACGGTAGTTGTCGTAGAACGGCGTGTGGCGGCCACCCTCGTCCTTGGACAGGATGTAGACCGAGGCCTCGAAGTTGGTGTGCGGGGTAGTCGTGCCCGGCTTGGCGATGACCTGGCCGCGCTCGACGTCCTCACGCTTGATGCCGCGCAGCAGGAGGGCGGCGTTGTCGCCGGCCTGGCCGCTGTCGAGCATCTTGTTGAACATCTCGATCGAGGTGACGGTGGTCTTGACGGCAGCGCCCTCGCGCAGACCGACGATCTCGACCTCTTCGTTGACGTTCAGCACACCGCGCTCGATACGACCGGTGACGACGGTTCCACGACCGGTGATCGTGAAGACGTCCTCGACGGGCATCAGGAACGGCTTGTCGGTGTCACGCTCCGGCTCCGGGATGGCCTCGTCGACCGCGTCCATGAGCTCGAGAACGGTGTTGCCCCACTCGGCGTCACCCTCGAGCGCCTTGAGCGCCGAGACCTTGACGACCGGGACGTCGTCGCCCGGGAACTCGTAGGAGGACAGCAGTTCGCGGACCTCCATCTCGACGAGCTCGAGGATTTCCTCGTCGTCGACCATGTCGGCCTTGTTCAGGGCGACAACGATGTAGGGAACGCCGACCTGGCGGGCCAGGAGCACGTGCTCCTTGGTCTGCGGCATCGGGCCGTCGGTGGCGGCAACCACCAGGATGGCGCCGTCCATCTGCGCCGCACCGGTGATCATGTTCTTGACGTAGTCGGCGTGACCCGGGCAGTCGACGTGCGCGTAGTGACGCTTCTCGGTCTGGTACTCGATGTGCGCGATGGAGATGGTGATACCGCGCTGCTTCTCCTCGGGCGCCTTGTCGATCTCGTCGAACGCGAACGCCGGGTTCACGTCCGGGTACTTGTCGTGCAGAACCTTCGAGATAGCAGCCGTCAGCGTCGTCTTGCCGTGGTCGATGTGACCGATGGTGCCGATGTTGACGTGCGGCTTGGTCCGCTCGAACTTGGCCTTAGCCACTGCGGGTCCTCCTAAGGACTTGGTTGCTGACGCCGGGGCGGCGTCGGTGATTTCTTATTTCGTGGAAACTAGCGGGTCAACCGATCAGGGAACAAATCCCTGAATCACTCGCCCCGGACCTTCTTGATGATCTCCTCCGCGACGTTCCGGGGAACCTCGGCGTAGGAGTCGAACTGCATCGTGTAGTTGGCGCGACCCTGGGTCTTCGACCGCAGGTCACCCACGTACCCGAACATCTCCGACAGCGGAACGACTGCGCGAACGATCTTCGCACCGCTGACGTCTTCCATGGCCTGGATCTGGCCACGGCGGCTGTTGAGGTCGCCGATGACGTCGCCCATGTAGTCCTCGGGCGTACGCACCTCGACGGCCATCATCGGCTCGAGCAGGCAGGGGTCCGCCTTGCGAGCGGCCTCCTTGAACGCCATCGAGCCGGCGATCTTGAACGCCATCTCCGAGGAGTCGACGTCGTGGTAGGCACCGTCGAGCAGAGCGGCCTTGACACCCACGACCGGGTAGCCGGCGAGGATGCCGAGCTGCATGGCCTCCTGGATGCCGTGGTCGACCGACGGGATGTACTCGCGCGGCACGCGACCACCGGTCACGGCGTTCTCGAACTCGTACAGCTCGCCCTCGGCGGTGTCGAGCGGAGCCAGCGAGATCTGCACCTTCGCGAACTGACCCGAACCACCGGTCTGCTTCTTGTGCGTGTAGTCGAACTTCTCGACGGCGCGACGGATGGTCTCGCGGTAGGCGACCTGCGGCGCACCCACGTTGGCCTCGACCTTGAACTCGCGCTTCATGCGGTCGACCAGGATGTCGAGGTGGAGCTCACCCATACCGCCGATGACGGTCTGGCCGGTCTCCTCGTCGAGGTGGACGGAGAAGGTCGGGTCTTCCTGCGCCAGCTTCTGGATCGCGGTGCCCAGCTTCTCCTGGTCGCTCTTCGTCTTCGGCTCGATGGCGACGTGGATCACCGGCTCCGGGAACGTCATCGACTCCAGAACGATCTGCTCGTTCGGGTCGCACAGCGTGTCACCGGTGGTGGTGTCCTTCAGACCGATCGCCGCGTAGATGTGACCGGCGACAGCCTCGTCGACCGGGTTCTCCTTGTTGGCGTGCATCTGGAAGAGCTTGCCGACGCGCTCCTTCTTGCCCTTGGTCGAGTTGACGACCGGGCTACCGGCGGCGATGCGACCGGAGTACACGCGGATGAAGGTCAGCGTGCCGAAGAAGGGGTGAGCGGCGACCTTGAAGGCCAGTGCCGAGAACGGCTCGTCCTTGCTCGGCGCGCGGGTGATCTCGGTGTCCTCGTCGCCCGGCTTGTGGCCGATCATCGGGGGAACGTCGAGCGGGCTGGGCAGGTAGTCGACGACAGCGTCGAGCATCGGCTGCACACCGCGGTTCTTGAACGCCGAACCACACAGGATCGGGTAGAGCTCCGAGGTGACGGTCAGCTTGCGGATCGCAGCCTTGATCTCGTCGGTGGTGAGCTCGCCGCCCTCGAGGTACTTCTCCATGAGGGCGTCGTCGGCTTCGGCGACGCGCTCTACGAGCGCCTGGCGGTACTCGTCGGCCTTGGCCTGGAGGTCGGCCGGGATCTCCTGGATCTCGTACTTCGCGCCCATGGTGACGTCACCCTTGGCGTCGCCCGGCCACACCAGCGCACGCATCTCGACCAGGTCGACGACGCCGATGAAGTCGTTCTCCGCACCGATCGGCAGCTGGAGCACCAGCGGCTCGGCGCCGAGGCGGTCCTTCACGGTCTGCACGGTGAAGTAGAAGTCGGCACCCATCTTGTCCATCTTGTTGACGAACGCGATGCGGGGGACGTCGTACTTGTCGGCCTGACGCCACACGGTCTCCGACTGCGGCTCGACGCCTTCCTTGCCGTCGAACACGGCAACGGCGCCGTCGAGGACGCGCAGCGAACGCTCCACCTCGACGGTGAAGTCGACGTGACCCGGGGTGTCGATGATGTTGATCTGGGTACCGTCCCAGAAGGAGGTGACGGCAGCAGAGGTGATGGTGATTCCCCGCTCCTTCTCCTGCTCCATCCAGTCGGTGGTCGACGCACCGTCGTGCGTCTCGCCGATCTTGTGGTTGACGCCGGTGTAGAACAGGATCCGCTCGGTCGTCGTGGTCTTACCGGCGTCGATGTGCGCCATGATGCCGATGTTGCGGACCTTCTTCAGGTCGGTCAGCACGTCCTGTGCCACGGTGTCTGCCTCGTTCTCTCGGGACTGAGTTCTAGGAGTGGAGTTCGGGGTGCCGGCAGGGCCGGCGGGCCGGAGCCGTACGGTGCGCGACGCGGATAGCTGCGCCGCGCACCGTCCGGATCACCAGCGGTAGTGGGCGAACGCGCGGTTCGACTCGGCCATCTTGTGCGTGTCTTCGCGACGCTTGACGGCGGCGCCGAGACCGTTGGACGCGTCCAGGATCTCGTTCATGAGGCGCTCGGTCATCGTCTTCTCGCGACGCTGACGGCTGTAGCCGACGAGCCAACGCATCGACAAGGTGGTGGCGCGACCCGGCTTCACCTCGACCGGAACCTGGTAGGTGGCACCACCGACGCGGCGGGACTTCACCTCGAGGCTCGGCTTGATGTTGTCGAGCGCACGCTTCAGCGTGACGACCGGGTCGGTGCCGGTCTTCTCGCGGCAGCCCTCGAGGGCGCCGTAGACGATGCGCTCGGCGATCGACTTCTTGCCGTCGAGCAGGATCTTGTTGACGAGCTGGGTGACGACCGGCGATCCGTAGACCGGGTCGACGACGAGAGCGCGCTTGGGAGCAGGGCCCTTACGAGGCATTACTTCTTCTCCTTCTTCGCGCCGTAACGGGAACGAGCCTGGTTGCGGCCCTTGACACCCTGGGTGTCGAGCGCGCCGCGGATGATCTTGTAGCGGACACCCGGGAGGTCCTTCACACGACCGCCACGCACGAGCACGATCGAGTGCTCCTGCAGGTTGTGGCCCACACCCGGGATGTACGCGGTGACCTCGATGCCGGAGGTCAGCTTCACACGAGCGACCTTGCGCAGCGCCGAGTTCGGCTTCTTCGGGGTGGTGGTGTAGACGCGGGTGCAAACACCGCGCCGCTGGGGGCTGCCCTTAAGTGCCGGCGTGGTGACCTTGGAGGTCTTGTCCTGCCGACCCTTACGGACGAGCTGGTTGATAGTAGGCAACCTGTTCTCCGTACTGATTCGTAGTCTTGTCAGCGCGACGTGTCGCGCTCCTTGGATTACCGCTCCGGCCCCCGCACTCGGGAGTGTCGGACCGGTGCCCTCCCCCGCACTTTCCCCCGACCGCCCCGCGAGATGCGTGGTGATCTGGTGACTGCCCGGCGAGAGCGTGTGGTGGGCCTGATGAAACCGTGCCGGCCGTAGCGGCCGATCCGAGGCAGGGCAGAGCCCACGCACGGACGTCAAGACTACCGGGCCCGCGTGGCGCGACCAAATCAGAAAGCTCCAGTGGTAGATCGCTGCTGTTACAGCAACAGCAATCCTTCACTGGAGCGCGTTTGCCTGGTGCAACCAGGCGCTCCCGTAGGGCGGCAGCCACACGTCGCCGCCGGTGCCGAGACCGGTGAGGTGATCGACGACCCGGACGGGGTCGAGACCGTTCTCCCACAACGCCGCCTGCGGCACCACGCGGTGCTCCGCGGTGACGTTGAAGGCCAACAACACGGTGCCGTACGGGTGCTCGCGGCGCAGCAGCAGCACGCCCGGGTCGTGGGTCATCGCCGGCACCGCCGGGGTCGACGCGTGCAGTTGGGGCAGCGTCCGCCGACTGCGGACGAGGTGTTGCAGGCCGACGTAGACCGGGTGAGTGGTCTCGGGCGGCCACCGCATCGGCGGACGGTGTACCCACCGGTTGTCGTCGGCGAGCGCCGGGTCGGACTCGTACGAGTGGTCGTTGAGCAGCCCGACCTCGTCGCCCATCCAGATCACCGGCATGCCGCCGAAGGCGAGGATCACGCTGTGCGCCAACAGGATCCGGTCGAGCGCGAAGGGGTCGCCGGCCTCGAGCCCGGCGAGGGAGGCGAGCGAGCCGGAGATGCGGGCGTCGCCGGTGCGCTCGTTGGCCTGGAACACGACGCCGCGCGCCCACGACCCCGGAAAGTCGCCGGCATACCACTGCGACAGGAACCGCCGGTGCTCGAAACCGTTCAGCCCCAACGCGGCCGCGTCGCCGTCGTCGATCGCCCAGCCGATGTCGTCGTGGCAGCGGGCGTAGGCGATCCACGCGGTGGTGGAGGGCACCGGCGGCAGTTGGGCCAGCGCGTGGGCGGTGAGGCGGGCGTCGCCGGTGGCCAGCGCCGACCAGATCTGCACCATGAGCCCGTTGTGATAGGCGAGGTCGCTCACCTTGCCGTGCTGTCGGCCGGTGCCGAGGTAGGCCACCAGGTCTTTCGGTCCGACGATCGCCTCGGCCTTGAAGATCGTTGCGGGGCAAGCCATCCGGGCCACCGTCCGCAGGGCCTGCACGATGAGGTGCACCTCGGGTTGGTTCTGGCAGTTGGTGCCCATCCGCTTCCAGGTGAAGGCGATCGCGTCGAGCCGAAACACCTCGACCCCGGCGTTGGCGAGAAACAGGATGATGTCGGCGAACTCGGCGAGCACGTCGGGGTTCGACCAGTCGAGGTCCCACTGGTAGTCGTTGAAGGTCGTCCACACCCAGCGGCCCAGGGCGTCGTCGAAGGTGAAGTTGCCGGGGGCGAAGTCGGGAAACACCTCGGGCAGGGTCGCTTCGTACTGATCGGGCACGTCGCGGTCGACGAAGGTGTGGAAGTAGTCGAGGTAGCGCTGTTCGCCGGCCTTCGCACGCTGAGCCCAATCGTGCTCGGCGGCAACGTGGTTGAGCACCAGGTCGAGGCACAGGCTGATGCCCTCGCGGCGCAGCGTCGCGGTGAGGGTGCGCAGGTCGTCCAGGTCGCCGAGGTCGGGGCGGATGGTGCGGTAGTCCATCACCGCGTAGCCGCCGTCGTTGGCGCCGGGCCGCGGGGTGAGCAACGGCATCAGGTGCAGGTAGGTGACGCCGAGGTCGCGCAGGTAGGCGACGTGCTCCCCCACACCGGCGAGCGTGCCGCCGAACCGGTCGGCGTACGCCGCGTAACCCAACGCGTCCGGACGCTGGAACCAGTCGGGCGCGAGGGTGCGCTCGAGGTCGTGGGAGTGCAGGGCGTCGGGACGCTCGGCGAACGCGCGGGCGGCGAGCGCTACCAGCCGCTCGGCGACCGCATCGGGTTCGGCGTAGAGCCCGGCCAGCGCCTCGCGCAGATCGGGCAGCCAGCGTCTGCGCCGGGCCTCGAACAGTTCGCGACGGTGGGCGGGCAAACCCTCGAGCAGTTGCTCGGCCGAGGCGTCGATCGTCATTGCTGAACTAAACCAGAAAGCTCCAGTGAAGGATCACTGCTGCTATGACAACAGCAATCCTTCACTGGAGCAGGCTGACTGGCGCGATCAGCCGCGGGTGGGTGCCCCGGCCAACTGCGCACGACGCACCTGCGCACGCTGGCCCGACTTCTGCGTCGCCTTCGCCGCCGGCGCACCCTGCGCGGCGATCGCCTCGGCGGTGAGGTCGAAGCGTCCGGTGACGTCGAGGATCGCGTCGACGGTGCCGGTCGAGTTGTAGATCGAGTAGCCGGCGGTGGTGCAGGCGGTGTCGACGCAGCCGGGGTAGGTGGCGAAGCCGTTCGAGCGGTTGCGGCCGGTCTGGGCGTTGACCGCGCTGGCCACCGGTCGCGGTTCGCCGACGGCGAACAGCGACAGGAACGAGTTGGTCGACGGGTTGGCCATCGTGATCGTGCCCTCGAACGAGTCGGTGCGCGGGGTCAGGAGCGAGCCCGGCAACGCCACGTTGACGGTGCGGCCGGCGCCGAGCTTGCCCTTCGGCATGCCGACCCCGCTGCGCGAGTCACCGACGCGCACCGGCGGCACGACCACGTGGGTCGCGCCCTTGTTGCTCGAGTCGGTGTAGAAGCTTGCGACGCCGTCGACGATGAGGTGGGCCGAGGCGTTCGAGGTGTTCTCGACGGTCGCGTAGTACTCGCCCCAGCCGGGCTGCGAGGTCGAGCTGCCGACCCGGCGCACCGGCACGGTGACTAGGTTGGGCGAGGTCTCGCCGACGGAGAAGTTGAGCGCGGAGGTCGACGGCGGGTTGTTGGTGCCGTTCCACGCGGTGAACCAGCCGCGTCCGGTGCCGCCGGTGGCGGTGAGGTTGAACTGCATCGCGGTGAGGCGCGCTCCCCCGGTCTCGTCGAACTCGATCGGGATGTCGAGGTAGTCGCCGGGCACGAACTTGCCGCCGCCGTCGGTGCGGCTGTCGAACCAGCGCTCCGGCACGGCCGCCTGGTAGAGCGAGCCGGGCGCCACGGTGGAGGTCAACGAGGCGTACCAACCCATGACGTCGACCGCGACCTGCACGCCGCTGCCGCCGACGCTCACCTTGATCTTGCCGTCGGCGCCGACGGGCACGGTGGCGCTGGTCGCGCCGGTCCAGCCGCCGGGGTAGTTGACGGTGGAGGTGCGCGGCTGCGGGCTGTCGGACGCGTAGGCCACCAGCCAGCCGGTGGCGGCCGGGTTGACGACGGTGATGTTGACGACGACCGACTGCACGCCGGTGGCCGGCACGCCACCGCGTCCGGTCACCTGGAAGGCCGCGGTGGTGTTGGCGCGCACCGGGCCGGCGGGCAGCCCGAGGCCGGTGCGGGTGTCGACGATGCGCGACGGCGTGACGACCTGGTAGCGGCCGGTCGGGTCGGTGGCGGCGGCCGATGCCGACGGTGCTGCGGCGCCGATGCCGGCGGTGACGAGAGCCGCCACGACGGCAGCACTGAGCTTCTTCACACGCATTGGATGTGGTGTTCCCCTCGAGAAGGCGCCGCCGTCATCCGGATCGTGACGTGGGTCGCACTTCGGGAGAGCATAGGGCCGCCACGCCGGTGGTCAAGAGCTGGTCGACGATTCGCCGGTGGTTCGCGCGGATCGAGGCGCTTGCGTGTCCGACGAACCGCCCGACGAACCGCCCGAGGATTCCCCCGACGCTCCCACCCGATCACCGGCTCACACCCGGTTTGCGTTGCTAGAGTTGCCGCGCCCCGACCCACATCGAAGGACCTTCGTGACGACCGCACCCACCCGCACGTTCGGTGAACGGCTGCGTGGCCTCGTGCCGCAGTTGATGCGGTTCGGGGTGATCGGTCTCGTCGGTCTCGTGGTCGATGTCGGCGGCTTCAACCTGCTGCGCTTCGGCGGTTCGGGCGGCGAAGGCCTGCTGCACGAATACGTGTTGTTGGCGAAAGTGATCTCGTCGTTCGCCGCGACCGTGGTGGCCTGGGTCGGCAACCGTTACTGGACCTTCCGCACCACCCGCCGCGAGGAGAAGCACCACGAGTTCGCGTGGTTCGTGATCGTGGCGGTCGTCGGCATGGGCATCTCGCTCGGCTGCCTGTGGATCTCGCACTACCTGCTCGGGTTCAAGACGCCGCTGGCCGACAACATCTCCGCCAACGGCGTGGGTCTCGTGCTGGCCACGATGTTCCGGTTCTACGCCTACCGCCAGCACGTCTTCAACAATCGAGGCTGACGCCCGCTCAGACGTCCGAGCGCTGCGCGATGGTCGCGGCCGCCCGACGCACCGCCGACGGCGGAATGCAGGCGTTTTCGCTGCACCCGCTGGTCGACTCGGTGACGACGGCGAAGACGCTGCTCACCGGCTACCGGGCGCGCATCCCCACGCTCGACCGGGTGTTCCGACCTGGTGGCTGAGCGCCGTCAGGCGAGGAACGTCGCTCTGAGCACCTTCATCGGAACGAGCAACTGGAGCTCATCGACGGGCGAAGCAACGAAGTCACCGTTGTGCAGGTAGAAATCGCGAGCGACTTCGTCGCGTGCGTGGATGAGCAGTGCGGCTGCACCGAGCGCTTCGCTGAGCAGCGCCGAGCGTTCGAGGGCGTCGCGCAGCAGCCCAGCTCCGACGCCCGCTCCGGCAACCGAACTGTCGACGGCCAGTCTCGCCAGCACGATGACTGGGAGTGGATTGGGCCGCGCGCCCCTTTGCAGGACTGACGGAACCGCTTCTCGCTCGATACCTCCCGCCGCAATTGCGTAGTAGCCGACGACACGCTCGTCCAGCGTGGTGACGTAGGTGATCGCGTTGTTCGCCCGCAGGTTTTCCCACGCGTAGCGGTGGAGCCACCGGTCGAGCTCGGGCGCACCGCTGTCAAAGGCACTGACGTCGTCGGCACGAGCGAGCTTGCGTGGCCTGGTCGGCCGACCGGTCATTCGTCGTCGGAGAACACGTCGGCGCGGCCGCGGAGCACCTTGAACTTCGTCGCCGACGGCAGGTCTGCATCGAGCAGCGCAACGAAGTCGTCCCACTGCATCTGGGTCACCGTGAACCAGCGGCGATCGGCGAGCACCTTCTCCGCTTGATCAACGGCGCTGTTCAGCACGAAGTCGGTCAGGGTCGAGTCGGTCGCGCCGGCGGCGCGCCGCAGCACGTCGACCTGTCGCTCGGTGACCCGAAAGTTGATCTGTTGACTCTTTGACTGCCGCTTGGCTGTTGCGCTCATCGCTACCCCTTTGTGTATAGCGATTGTAAATACGCTGCAAGCGACGAGTCAATGCCTCGCCGGCCACCGGGCGCGCATACCCACCCTCGACCGGGTGTTCGGCGGCTAGGCCGGGTTGGCCACCACGAGCATCTGACCGGCCAGCGGCTTGATCGGCGAGCGCAGGTACCACGGCACCAGGAAGCTCAGGTTGGAGCCCGACGACTTCATCGTCAGCGGCATGAACCGCGCGTGCATCTCCTCGACCTCGTAGCCGCGGGAGACGAGGTAGTCGCTCAGCGACTGGTCGGTGAAGATCGCGACGTGGGTGAAGTCGTCGAAGTAACGCCCCGGGTTGAGGCGGAAGTTGGGCTGCATGAGCATCAGCCGGCCGCCCGGGCGCAGCACCCGGCGGGCTTCGTCGAGCAGGCGGTTGGCCTGTTCGCGCTCCAGGTGTTCGACCAGGTTGGAGGCGAAGACCACGTCGAAGCTGTTGTCGGCGAAGCGGGTGAGGTCGGTGCAGTCACCCACCTCGGCCTGCACGTGCGGGGCGACGGCGCGCTCGACGACGGCGTCGATGTCCATCGCGACGACCCGGCGGGCCTTGATCTTGTTGGAGAAGTCGCACCAGCCGGCCCCGAGTTCGAGCACGTCGGCGTCGGGTTGCACCCACCGCTCGAAGTGCTTGGCGAGGTGCACCCAGACCTTCTCGCGGTTGGCGTCGGGGGCGAGTCGGGTCTCGAAGTAACCCTTGGCGTAGACGCCGTCCTCGGACGTCGGCGAACCCTGCGAGTCGGTCATCGGTTGCCTTCCAACCGTTCAGCGATCGACGCGGCCGGCGCGGATCTTGTTGCGGTTGACCCGCATCTTCGCGGCGAGGCCCATCATCTCGAAGCCGAGGTCGAGGGTCTTCTTGAAGTCGCCGGTGACCGACGAGACGCCCACGCGGGGCAGGTAGTTGACCGGCACCTGCACGTACTTCTGGCCGCTCATCACACCGATGAGCAGCATTTCCAGACCGAAGGCCGAGCCGTCGAGGGTGGCGCGCTCGAGCACGTAGTCCTTGTGCCGGCGGGTCATCACCCGGAAGGTGCAGCCCACGTCGGACAGGTAGGCGGAGTTGTAGCTGACCTCGATGCCCTTGGCGACGGCCCAGTTGCCCCAGCGCAGGAACCAGCCCATGTTCGAGCCGTCCCAGATGAAGCTCTGCACGGTGCGCGAGCCGACCACCAGGTCGCACTCGGGCAGGAACGCCAGCAGCTTGCGCAGGTCGGCCGGGTCGAAGGTGCCGTCGGGCTCGCAGACCGCGACGAGGTCGGTGTCGGCCTCACGCAGGCCCCGCTTGATCGCCGCGCCGTAACCCTGGGTGGTCTCGATCACCTCGCGTGCACCGGTCTTCGCGACCTCCTCGGAGGTGCCCTCGGCGGCGTTGTTGTTGACGACGATGATCTCGTCGACCTCGGGGATCGCCTCGAAGCCACGGATGCACTCGGCGATGCTGTCCTTCTCGTTGTAGGTGGGCAGCACGACAGCGAGGGTCTGACCGTTGAACACGTGGAGTCCTTGTCGAACGACGGGGCTGAGCAGGAGCGAGCGTAACAAGGGTGCGTCGTAAAAGCGCGCCACGACAGGCGGCGCCTACGATGGCGACGCTTCCGCACCCCGTTCCTCTGCCCGAAAGCAGCACCGTGACCGTCCAGACGCACGCGCCGAGTCGTGTCTCCTCCCGTGTTCCCTCGCTCGTCACCTACGCCGCGCTCGTGGTGGCCCTGCTGTTCTGGTGCACCTACGCGCTGATCAACCAGCTGCCGATCGGCAGCCTGGTGAAGGCCGGCGCCGCGATCGCGGTGCTGCAGGTGCTGCCAGGTGCGCTCATCTGGCGCACCGTGCGTCCGCGCGACGGCTGGCTGCTCGAAGACCTCATGATGGGCTTCGCGATGGGGTTCACCGTCGCGGTGCCGGCCCAGACCATCGCCGGTCTGATGCACTCGCGCATCCCGGCAATCGTGGTGCCGCTGTTGGTGATTGCGGTGTTCCTGGGGGTGCCGGTGCTGCGTCGCCGGGTGCTGGAAGCACGCTGGACGCCGCTGTCGTGGTGGATGGGTCCGCTGATCGCGCTGCTGTCGCTGGTGGCCTACCCGCAGACGCGCGACTACTTCAACCAGAACCTCCTGTGGTCTGACCAGGCGTGGCGTCCGCACGTCGACGCCTACCTGCACCAGGCGCTCGCCTCGGAGATCCTCACCCGCGGCCCGGTCGGTTGGCCGACGGTCGACGGCGAAGACCTCGGCTACCAGTGGTTCGCGCACGCCTGGATCGCCCACGTCACCGCCACCTCCGGGGTCGGCCTCGACCACGTGCTGACGCGGGTGTTGCCGGCGATCATGCCCTTGCTCGCCGTCGGTTGCTTCGTGGTGCTGGGTCTGCGCCTGGGCGGCCCGAAGGTCGCGGCGATCACCGCGGTGCTGTCGATGGCCGGCGGTCAGGGCCAGCCATGGGGCCTGGTGGGTGGCGCGCTGCCGATCACCCCGCTCTCCCCGACGCTCGGCCTGGGCATCCCGACGCTCGTGGCGCTGGTGCTGGTGCTCGCCACCCGCTGGCGCGGCACGGCGCAGCGCGGCGCGTTCTGGTTGATCCCGGTGTTGACGATCATCGCCACCGGCACGAAGGGTTCGACCTCGCCGATCGTGATCGCCGGCCTCGGCCTGGCGGTGCTGGCGATGCTGCTGTGGAACCGCAAGATGGTGCTGCCGATCGTGATCGACGCGGCCGTGATGGGTGTGGCGCTGGTGGCGACGATGGCGATCGTCTTCCACGGGTCGGTGGCCGGTTTGAAACTCGACATCCACGCGTCGGCCGACCAGACCGGGTTGGCCGCGCTGCTCGGCGGGCTCACCTCCGACACGATGGTCTATTCGGTGTCGGCGGCCGTGATTCTCGCCGCGCTCACCCGTGGCGCGCTCGCCTTCGCGTTGCCGTTCAGCCGCGCCACCCGGGTCGACCCGGTGTCGTGGCTGCTCATCGGTGCCACCATCGCCGGCGCGTTCGCGGTGGGCATCTTCGCCCACCCGGGCAAGAGCCAGGGCTACTTCACCGCGACGGCGATTCCGCTGGCCGCGGTCGGTTCGGCGCTCGGTGCGCAGCAGTTGTGGCGCGCGTTCGGTGCCCGCCGCTCGCTGCTGGTGGCCGCGGTCGGCGCGGTGGCCGGGCTGGTGTTCGTCAAGGGCGTGCTGGTGTTCACCGGACGCCTGTCGAGCCGTGACTACGACCACTTCTGGAAGCTGGCCGTCATCGCCGCGGTGGTGCTGGTGGTGGCCGGTGTCGTCGGCGCCTTCGTCGGCGGGCACAAGTGGGCCCAGACGGCGCTCACTGCGGTCGCGCTCACCGGCCTGCTGGCCGGCGTGTTCAACGTGGCCGACGCGCTGCGCAAGACGATCGAGCACCCGACGGAGTATGCGCTGACCAATGTGCGCACCCTCGGTGCGGTGACCAGCGCCGAGCTGCGCGCCGCCCGTTACATCCGTGACCACTCGAACGTCGAAGACCTGGTGATGACGAACCGGCACTGCACCGCGCCGCGCGAGCCGCGCAACGGGTGCGACAGCCGCCGCTGGTTGGTGACGGCGTTCACCGAGCGGCAGTCGCTCGTCGAGGGCTGGACCGCCACCCCGAAGGCCACGGAGATCGCCCCGAACGGCCGCGACTCGGTCTTCGTCAACTACTGGAAGCCGCAGATCCTCGAACTCAACGACAACTTCATCGCGGCTCCGACGGCCGACGCGCAGAAGAAGTTGTGGGACCTCGGGGTGCGGTGGGTCTACGTCGAGAACACCCGCCCGCACGCGAAAGACCTGGCGCCGTACGCCACGCTCGGGTTGCGCACCAAGGACGCCTCGGCCTGGAAGCTGAACCCGCCGAAGTAGGCGCAGACCGCATCGTCCACCGCGACAACCTCACCGCCACCGACACCGGCGTCACCTGGCACTACGCCAAGACCGCGTCTGCGGCCTGACGCCGCTCGCCAGCCGCGATCCCGTTGAACCACAACCGATTTCGACTCGTCTCCGCTAACGCTCCGGACGGCTCAACCAGCGGCGGTCGAGCCGAGTCGAAACCGAGCGTCTACGTGACAGCGCCTACTTACGCCCGGCCTGCCACTGCAGACCCCAGCCGTACTTGAGGTCCAGGTCGCGCTGGCTGCCCTGCACGTACTCGACCTGACGGGTCACCGTGACGCCCTGCGGCGTGTTCTGGATCAGCGCGATCGAGCAGATGCGCGCCGAGTTGTTGGGCGAGTCGAGCTTCACCTCGACCTGCGGGCCCGACGTCGGGAAGAGCGTGACCACTCCGTCGACGGCGGCCCAGTTGGGGGCGCCTTCGTAGATCATCGCGAAGATGAGGATGCGCCGAAACACGTCGGGCTGCGCCAGGTTGATGTGCATGTTCTCGCCGCCGGCGACGGCACCGGAGCGGTCGTCACCGTCCAGTTGGATGAACGGCGGGGCCTGCAGCGCACCGAAGCTGTTGCCGAGCGCCTGAATCACGCCCTTCTGCCCATTCGACAACTCATACAGGCAGCCGAGATCGAGGTCGACCGCGCTGCTCGCCTGCGCCGCGGCGGCCAACTTGCTGAAGAGTCCCTTCTTGGCCGGTGCCGCTGCACCCTGCGACCAGTTCAGGTTCACCCGCATCGCGCCCTGGCTCTCGCCGCGCTTGGCGAGGTTCACCGTCGGTGCGCTCTTCGACAAGGTGACTTTGCTCAGGTTCACCCCGCCACCGGTCGGGCCGTTCTGTGCAGACGGGCCGTTCGCTGACGGCTGGGGTCGTGTGAAGTCGATCGCCATGGGGCGCCCTCTCGTGGTGACGAAGCCCAAGGCCGCGTCGGTTTCCTCCGTGTCGCGACCACGCTAACCCGCGGCGGCCCCCGACACCGGCGGCACACTCACCACAATCCCCAGCACCACGTCGCGGTGGAACTGCGGTCACGTAGTACGTCGAGTGCAGACTCGTACCGGTGCACAACCTCCGATGCACCGGCATCGAGCCCGACTCCCACCTATCAAGCTGTGCCCGGTGGACGGCAGGCTGCCTGTCGCTCCCCCGAGCGACCGCGATGGGGCTGACACACGGGCGAGCCCGTGCAACCTTCCCGGGCTGTCCGCAACACCCGAGGCCCCAGCGAGCGATCACTCGCGACAGGCAGATCCATTCGCGGAAGATAGTCCTGGTACCCGAAGATCGGAAGTTTGTTGCGCTGTGGCCGCAATCACGCAACAAATCGGCGCTGGATCGGCCGGGCACGCACGCGGGCTCCCCCAGTGAAAGATGCCACGTGGCCCGAGCCCGCCGTCCGGGACCGCCGTCCGAGCCTTGCCCCGGCGCGGGTCACGTCGCGCCCCATAGCCCCGAGATAATCCGAAAGCCCCGAGGCAACTCCGCAGACGGAGTCACCTCGGCGTCAACGGATTACCTCGAGCGAGCGCTCAGCCGATGACGCCGACCCGTCACTTCTTGGCGTCGTCGCGCTCGCTCCCGAGAAACCCGCGTCCGAAGGCCCACCAGAAGCCGGCCAGCACCGCCGGGATGGCGATCGTCCAATACGGGATGCTGTCGACGTTGCCCGCGATGATCGCCCAGATGGCCACGATGGCCGTGAGCACCCACGCGATATTCAGGTAGCGCTGCTGCATCGGAAATCTCCCCCGGAGAGTTGGCTTCGCACGCTGACTCTTCGATCGTGCCTCATCGCGCGCCCAGATAATCCGAAAGCCCCGAGGCAACTCCGCAGACGGAGTCACCTCGGGGCCAACGGATTGCCTCGAGCGAGCGCTCAGCCGATGAGGCCCGCCCCCACCGTCACACCGCTGGCTTCGTCGATGAGAATGAACGACCCCGTGGTGCGGTTCTCCGCATAGGCATCGGTCACCAGCTGCTGCGACAGGCGCAATGAAACCTCACCAATCTCGTTGAGCTGCAACGACTCCGGCGAGCCCACCGGCTCGAGAGTGTTGACGTCGAGCTGGTGGGTCAGACCGCGCACGATCGCCCGCCCCGTCCGGGTCGTGTGCTTGAAGGCGAGCTTCTGACCGACTCGCAGCGGCTGCTGGGTCATCCAGCAGACGGTGGCGCTGACGTCCTTGGCCACCTGCGGCGCCTCGTCGACGAGCGCGATCACGTCGCCGCGGGAGACGTCGATGTCGTCGGTCAGACGCAGCGTCACCGACAGCCGGTCGGGCGCCTCGGTGAGCGACTTGTCGAAGAGATCGATCGCCTCGATGGTCGAACGCTGCCCGCTCGGCAGCACCACCACCTCGTCGCCGACGTGGAAGGTGCCACCGGTGACGCGTCCGGCATAGCCGCGGTAGTCGTGGTGGTCGTCCGACTTCGGGCGAATCACGTACTGCACGGGAAGCCTTGCGGCGTCGCGGGATTCGTGGTGCACCTGGACGGTCTCGAGGTGCTGCAGCAGCGCCGGACCCTCGTACCACGGCATGTTCGCCGAGTGCTCGACGACATTGTCGCCCTGCAGCGCCGACACCGGGATCACCCGGATGCCCGGCACGTTGAGCTTGGCGGCGAACGCGGTGAACTCCTCGTCGATCTGGTCGAAGCGGGCCTGGTCGAAGTCGACGAGGTCCATCTTGTTGACGGCCAGCACGATGTGGGGCACCCGCAGCAGCGACAGCAACACCGCGTGGCGGCGCGACTGCTCGGTGAGCCCCTGCCGCGCGTCGACCAGCACGAGGCCGAGGTCGGCCGTCGAGGCACCGGTCACCATGTTGCGGGTGTACTCCACGTGCCCCGGGGTGTCGGCGATGATGAACTTGCGCTTGGGCGTCGCGAAGTAGCGGTAGGCCACGTCGATCGTGATGCCCTGCTCGCGCTCAGACCGCAGTCCGTCGGTGAGCAGCGCCAGGTCGGTGTAGTCGTAACCCTTTGTGCGAGAGGTGTGTTCGACCGCCTCGAGCTGGTCTTCGAAGATCGCCTTCGAGTCGAGCAGCAGCCGCCCGATGAGCGTCGACTTGCCGTCGTCCACCGAGCCGGCGGTGGCGAAACGCAGCAGATCCATCAGAAGTAGCCCTCTTTCTTGCGGTCTTCCATGGCAGCCTCGGAGAACCGGTCGTCGCCGCGGGTCGCGCCGCGCTCGGTCACTCGAGCCACCGCGACCTCGTCGACGATCTGCTCGTAGGTGGCGGCGTCACTCTCGACGCAGCCGGTCAGGGTGAGGTCGCCGACCGTGCGGAAGCGCACCGTGCGCTCGCTGACGGTCTCGCCCTCGCGCAGCGGGTTGAACTCCGACTCGCTCAGCAGCATGCCGTCGCGCTCGAACACCCGCCGCTGGTGGCTGAAGTAGATCGACGGAATCTCGATCTGCTCGCGGGCGATGTAGTGCCAGATGTCGAGTTCGGTCCAGTTCGACAGCGGGAAGATGCGCATGTGCTCGCCGGCGTGGATGCGCCCGTTGTAGAGCGACCACAACTCCGGACGCTGGTTCTTGGGGTCCCACTGACCGAAGTCGTCGCGGTGGGAGTAGATGCGCTCCTTGGCGCGCGCCTTCTCCTCGTCCCGCCGTCCGCCACCGAACGCGGCGGTGAAGCCGTTCTCCTCGATGGCGTTGAGCAGCGTGCCGATCTGCAGGCGGTTGCGGCTGGTCTTGCCGTCGTCGACCACCACGCCGTCGGCGATGGCCTGCTCGACGGAGGCGACGATCAGGTTGACCCCGAGGTCGTTCACCCAGTTGTCGCGGGTGGCCAGCACCTCCGGGAAGTCGTAGCCGGTGTCGATCTGCATCACCGGGAACGGGATCTTCGCGGGGTGGAAGGCCTTCTGCGCCAGCCGCAGCATGACGATCGAATCCTTGCCACCGGAGAACAGCAGCACCGGCTTCTCGAACTCGGCGGCCACCTCGCGGATGATGTGGATCGACTCGGCTTCGAGCAGGTCCAGTTCGCTCAGTCGGTCGGCGACTGCTGCGGACGCCTGTGGTGCCTCGGCATCGACGCTCACGTCTCACTCCTCGGTGCGGTCGGGCAATTCCAAAACTTCTCGTTATGTTATCGGTAACGCAGATGGATGCCTCGGGTGTCCGCATCGCAGACCATCGCCCGGGAAGGACCCCTTCGTGCCGCAACAGATCCGCCTCGACGCCGCCGCGCTCGACGAGCTGATGCTCGTGCGCGACGGGTTCGCCTCGCTCGCCCAGGTCGACCTGCCGCCGTTTGCGGACGGTGACGAGGTGGTCGATCTCGAAGGTGCGGTTGTCGGACGGTTCGCCGGTGGTGAGTTCGACTGGGAGACAGAGGATTCGCGTCCGTTCGCGGGGCTCTACAGCGCCCCGCGACCAGCCGGCCGGAAGGTCGCCGTGTGGGTCGACCAGCCCTCGTCCGCCGCGTCTTTCGCGCCCCAGGACGCCGTGCTCCTCGTGCCCACGACACCGAGCCACCAGCTCGGCCACCGTGCCGCCGGCTGCCTGCGGTCGGCGCTCTCGGCGGCCGAGGTGCGGCCCGATCTGAGCGTCGTCGCCGTGCCGGTCACCGCCGACTCGCCCCACCGCGCCCTGGTCGAGCAGCAGCTCGGCATCACCTCGTCGACCTCGATCAGCGAACACGAATCCCACGCCCCCACAGGCGTTTTTGTTCTGCTGAGCGGCCTGTCCGGCTCGGGCAAGTCGACCATCGCCCGCGCACTGCGCGAAGAACTCGTGCGCACGGGTTCCACCGTCACCCTGCTGGACGGCGACCAGGTGCGCCGCGAACTGTCCGCCGGTCTCGGCTTCTCCCCCGCCGACCGTGACACCAACATCCGCCGCATCGGGTGGGTCGGCGCCGAGATCGTCGCCCACGGCGGCGTCGTGGTCGCCTGCCCGATCGCGCCGTACGACGCCACCCGGCGGGCCGTGCGCGAGATGGTCACCTCCGCCGGCGGACGCATGGTGCTGGTGCACGTCGCCACTTCCCTGGAGGAGTGCGAGCGCCGTGACCGCAAGGGGTTGTACGCCAAGGCGCGGGCCGGCGAGATCCCCGACTTCACCGGCATCAGCGCCCCGTACGAAACACCCGCCGACGCCGAACTCGTCATCGACACCGCGCAGGTGCCGGTCGCGGACGCCGTCGCGCAGATCGTGGCGCTCATCCAGCCGTCCGGCCCGCAGTCGACGGCTTGGACGGGGTTGTCGGCCGGTGCGACGCTCGCGACGTCCGGCGCCTCGCTCGAAGTCGACTCCGAAACCGAGCCGGCGCGGTGATCGCCGACCTCATCGGCGGGCAGTTCCCGTCGCTGCTGACGGTGTCGTTCCTGGTCGGCATCGTGGTCGGGCTCACCGGCATGGGCGGCGGCGCCCTGATGACGCCGGCGCTGATCTTCCTCGGCGTGCCGCCCACCACCGCCGTCGCCAACGACCTCGTGGCCGCGGCCGCCAACAAGAGTGTCGGCGCGGCCGTGCACTGGCGCACCGGGTCGCCCGATCTGCGGTTGGTGAAGTACCTCGTGATCGGGTCGGTGCCGACGGCGCTGATGGGCGGCTGGATCGTGTCGCTGCTCGGCGACGACGGCGCGCAGCAGGACACCCTCAAGCTGATCATCGGCGCCACGCTGCTCATCGCTGCGGTGAGTTACGCGGTGCGCCTCTACCTCGACGCGTCGGGCGGGGTCGGACGTCGGCAAGGCATGGAGACCGTGATCAGGCCCGTGCCGACCATCGCGATCGGTGCCCTCGGTGGGCTGCTCGTCGGCATCACCAGCGTCGGCAGCGGGTCGCTCATCATGGTGGCGCTGGTGCTGCTCTACCCGATGCTGTCGGCTCGCAAACTCGTCGGCACCGACCTGGTGCAGGCCGTGCCGCTCGTCATAGCGGCGGCGCTCAGTCACGTTGTGACTCAGGGTGTTACGTGGTCTGTGCTCATCCCGCTCGTGCTCGGCGGCACCCCCGGCACCTACCTCGGCGCCCGGCTGTCCAAGCGTGTCGCGCCGTCCGTCGTGCGCGGCGGCATCGTGATCGTGCTGACGCTCACCGGACTCACCATGCTCAAGGTGCCGCCGACCGTCGTCGGCATCATCGGCTGCGCCGCCGTGCTGCTGTGCCCGGTGGTGTGGGCGCTGGTGCGGCAGCGGTTGGAGCGGCAGATGCGGGCGAGCATCGAGACCGAGGAGAGCTACACGATCTGAGCGCGTTGCTCGGGCGCTTATCCTCGCCATCGGATCACGCCGACGCTCGCCGTCCACCGTGGCGAGCGCAGCATCGTGACACTGCCATGGCACACTGCCGCGCATGTGGAAGTGCTCGGCCACGATCTCCTGGCAGGGCGCGACCCCCACCGAACTGTCGGTGCTCAGCCCGCGCCGACTCAGCGGCACGACCGAGGTCGTCGCACGCAACAAGGTGCGCACCCGCCGTAGCCCCAACGTCGTCTCCGCGTTCGGAGCCCGCTCCGTGGTGGTGCCGGCCGACATGCCCGCGTACACCGGGGCGTCGATGGCGAAGATGACCGCGCTCAACCTCGGTGGCGTGCTGGTGATCTGGACGGCGTGTGGCTACTGGGCGGTGCGTCGCACTCGGGCCGAGGCGCGCTCGGTCACTCGAGGCTGAGTCACTCGAGGGTGAGGGCCCGCACCACCGGCGGGGTGACCGCGTCGATGTGGACGGCCATCTGGGCGAATACCTCCGGCGGGCGCCGGTAGGGGTCGACGATGTCGGCGTCGTCCTCCGCGATCGGGTGAATCGCGGTGCGGCGCTTACCGATGTGATCGACCAGCCGCCCGATGAAGGAGTCGTCGGCCGGCCCGAAGAAGCCGGTCTGCGCCGGCGGCACCTCGTCGATGCCGTCGACCAGGTGAGCGAAGTCGGCGAGCGCGAACGTGTACTTGAGGGCCTTGGGCTGCAGGCTCACGACATCTGCACGGTGGGCGCGGGTCGCGGTCAGCACCAGGTCGGCCTCGGCCGCGATCTCGGGGGTCAACTGCCGTGCACGGAAGCCGCCGTCGTCGATGCCGAGCCGCTCCAACTGGGCCAGGCCTGCGGCTCCATCGGGTAGTCGACGAGGGCCCGCGTGCCCGCGCTCTCGACCGTGTACCCGCGTCCGGCGAGTTGCGTTGCAAGCACCCGCTCGATGTACGGGGACCGGCAGATGTTGCCCGTGCAGACCACCAAAATCCGTGCATCGCTCACAGCCGTAAGCCTATCCGGCGACCTCGTCGACGCCCGATCGAGCAGGGTCGGGGTCCGCGGATCGGGACGCCGAACCCCCCTCCTTGAGCGACGCTCCGACCGGGGACGCGTTCCCCCACCACGTCCCCGGTCGTCCCGCTTGCGCCTGAGCGCTTCAGTGAAGAATCACTGCTGCTATGACAGCAGCAATCTTTCACTGGACTCGACGAACGGGCGGTTTCTTGCGGATCTGACGAGTTCGCGCAATAAGTGGGCCGGCTCGTCCCTGGACCAATACGTTCCGACCATGAAGCCTCCTGCCACCAGGAAGCGTCGGGCCCACACCGCCTGGACGCTGTTCGTTGCCTTCGTCCTCGCCTTCGCCGGCGTCACCGCTCCCGCGCAAGCCGCGGGTTCTTCGTTCGACACCGCCACTCCCATCGCCGTCAACTCGACCGGCGTCGCCGGAGCAATCACCGCCGGCGGGCAGAAGGACTACTACACCTTCGTCGCCACGTCCGCGAGCGTCTACACGGTAGACGCCTACAACGTGTCGGCCTCGTTGGGTGACCTCTGCATCCGTATCTACGATGTTGCACGAACACGCATTGGCACACAGTGCTTCACCGGGTCCTCACCCAGCTCCGCCACCATCGGAATCAACGCCGTCGCAGGGCAGCGCTACTACATCGAGTTGCTGCCCAACTACTCGAACATGACCGGAACGTACCGGGTACGCGTACTCCCCCAGTTCGACAGCGGTCTCACTCGCGACGCGAGCGGGGAGCCGAACAACACCCTTGCCACTGCCGCACCAATCACTCCAGGTATCGCAGGACTGTCCCGCGCCATCGAACCGCGCAACCCTGCATTCAACACCAACGGGTCGGATGTCGACTGGTTCTACTTCTCGGCAGTGGCTGGGCAGACATATACCGCCGAAGTGCTCGACGTCGCACGCAGCCTGGGCGATCTGTGCATCCGCGTGTACAACAGTTCGTCGTCCGAGGTGGCGAACGCGTGTTTCAACGGCAGCGGAAATGTGTCGGCGCGCGCAGCGTTCGCAGAAGCCTCAGCGGCACATACTTCGTCAAGGTGCTCCCGAACTACTCGAACCTCAGCGGTGCCTACCGGGTGCGCGTCCTCCCACAGTCGGGCCTCGGACTTGTACAGGACGCAAACGGCGAACCGAACGACACGATGTACCTGGCACAACCTCAAATCCTCGGTCAGGTGCGGACTGCGTCTATCGCACCGCGCGACCCGGCGTACAACACCCGTGACGCCGACATCGACTACTACTCGATCAGCACGATCGCAGGACGGTCGTACACCATCACATCGTCAGACCTCGCTGGAACGCTGGTTGGCAGCGGCGTCATGCGTGTCTTCGACTCGGCGCACACCAATATCTCCACGTCCGGCTCCTGTGCCTTCACCAGCGGAACATGCAACACCATCACCTTTACCAGTTCGCTCGGCGGCACGTACTTCATTCAGTTCCGCCCGAACTATTCCGATCAGTCCGGCACCTACAAGCTCTGCGCCCGCGTCACCGGCCAGACGTGCTCGAACCCGCCACCGGCCACCGTCAGCGGCTACAACCCGCTCGACCCGGTGCGGCTGCTCGATACCCGCTCGGGCCTCGGGGCGGCGAAAGCGCCTGTGTACGGGGCGAGTTCGGTGTCGGTTCAGGTCGCCGGACGAGGCGGCGTGCCGTCGAGCGGAGTCGCGGCGGTCGTGCTCAACGTGACCGCCGTCGGCCCGAGCTCGAGCGGGTTCGTCACCGCATGGCCCTCGGGCAGGTCTCGCCCGACGGCGTCCAACCTCAACTACCTCGCCGGACGCGTGATCGCCAACCAGGCGATCGTCCGGCCCGGCAGCGACGGCAAGGTGACGCTCTACACGAGCGCCACGACCCACCTCCTGGTCGACGTGCTCGGCTACTACCCGACGGCCGGCGGCAAGTACGTGCCGGCAAGCCCGACCCGCATCGTCGACACCCGCACCGGAACAGGCGCCGCCAAAGCGACGGTCGCCGGCGGAGCGACCTTGCGGTTCAAGGTGGCCGGCATGGCCGGGGTTCCCTCGACCGCCAAGGCCGTCGCGCTCAACGTCACCACCATCGGCCCCGCGGCCGCCGGGTACGCCACCGTCTGGCCGTCCGGAGTCTCGAAGCCGAACGCGTCGAACGTCAACTTCGAACGCGGCCAGAACATCGCCGGGTTCGTCGTCGTGAAGATCGGGGCCGACGGTTACGTCAACTTCTCCCCGTCCGCCGGTGCGAACGTCGCCGTCGACGTCGCGGGCTACTTCCCGAGCACCTCCGACCTCACCGGCATCACGCCGTCGAGGTTGCTCGACACCCGAACGGGCACCGGCTCGGTCGGCGGCGGCCAGACCATCGCCGTCCGCGTGGTGGGGGTCGGCGGGGTGCCGGCGACCAACGTGAAGGCGGTGTCGCTCAACATCACCGCCGTCGCACCCGCTGCGAACGGCTTCGTGACGGTCTGGCCGCAGGGCACCCGCCCGACCGCGTCGACAGTCAACTACACCGCCGGCCGCACGATCGCGAACAGCATCGTCGCGAAGGTCGGCACCGACGGGTACGTGCGCATCTACACCAGCGCGCGCACCCAGATCATCGTCGACGTCTCGGCGTACATCACGCGCTGAGCGAGGCGACCGGCGAAGCCCTCGGGCAGCTCCCAGGAGCGGAGTTGCCCGAGGGCTTCCGGCTCTCCAGTGAAAGATTGCTGCTGTCAGGGCAGCAGCAATCTTTCACTGGAGCCGCCCGGCTACCGGGCCTGTGGAGAACTCGAACGCGATCCGCGGCGATGGGCCACCCTGTGCCGATGACCGCCACCAGGGCCACCAGGCAGCTGGGCATGTGGGCGGCTGAGCAGGCCGATCTGCTCAGCCGCGCCCAATGCCTGGCTGCTGGCATGTCGCCGGCGACGATCCGGTGGCGCCTCGACTCCGCCCGGTGGACGGCGGTGCGGCCGGGCGTCTACCTGACCAAACCCGGACGACGCGACACGGCGGTCGCGATCTGGGCGGCGGTGCTCGCGGCCGATCCCCGCGTCGACCCGCACGATGTGCGCGCTGCGGTCGCCGGCAAGGCGGCCGCCTACCTCTGGCGGCTGTCTCCCGAGCCGCCGAAGACGGTCGAACTCGTCATTCCCAGTGGACGGATCATCGCCGCGGCAACACCGGCCCCTCGGCGTGTGGGCGACTTCGAGCGCCGCATCGTGCCGACCCTCACCCCGCCCCGCACCAAGCTGGTCACGACCGTGCTCGACTGCGCCGCAACCGGATCGGCCGACGAAGCGCTCCACTGGGTGGCCCGCGCGATCCAGCAGAAGCGCACCACGACCGCGCTGATCGCCGACGAACTTCGCCAGCTCGGACGCCACCCGCACGGCGTGCTGCTGCGAGATTGCCTGGCCGACATCGAGGCCGGCGCCGAGAGCCCGGCGGAGGTTCGCTACATCCGCGATGTCGAGCGCGCCCATGGGCTGCCGGTGGCGAGGCGGCAGGCGCGGGAGATCGCCGGACGCCACGACAACCTCTACGACGCGTTCGGTCTGATCGTCGAGGTCGACGGACGCCTCGGCCACGAGCAATGGGTCGACCGAGTGGCCGACGGACGTCGCGACCGCCAAGCAGCCCTCGGCACCGGCACGACAACCCGCGTCTTCTGGCCCGATGTCGCGATCAGCACCTGTGCCACGGCCGCCGAGATCGGCGCGATGCTCGCCGTCCGAGGTTGGGGCGGACGCGTGCGCGCCTGTCGGCGGGCCGAGTGCGCCGTCCGGCTGAGCGCGTGAGCTCTCCAGTGAAAGATCGCTGCTGTCATAGCAGCAGCAATCTTTCACTGGAGCCGCCCGCCCCGGCCGCGCCTGCCCCGCACCATCCGACCCGCACCATCCGACCCGCACCGTCCGACCCGACAGAGGGAACGCGAAGGCCCCGGCTCCACCAAGGGAACCGGGGCCAACTCGCAGAACTCAGCTGTCCGAGAAGCCCAACGCCTCGTCGTCGAGGCGGATCGCCTCGCCACTGCCCGGGCCGAAGACCGGGTAGTCGTAGGGCTGGTAGTCGGGCAGCGCGTAGAGCGCCTGCTTTGCCTCTTCGGTGGGCTCGACCGACAGGTTGCGGTAACGGGGCAGACCCGTTCCGGCCGGGATGAGCTTACCGAGGATGACGTTCTCCTTGAGGCCGAGCAGCGGGTCGCTACGACCGTGCATCGCAGCCTCGGTGAGCACGCGGGTGGTCTCCTGGAAGGAGGCCGCCGACAGCCACGAGTCGGTCGCGAGCGACGCCTTCGTGATACCCATCAGCTCGGGGCGACCGGACGCCGGACGTCCGCCTTCGGCGACCGCCTTGCGCGAGGCGTCCTCGAAGCGGCCACGCTCGGCCAGCTCACCCGGGAGCAGGTCGGTGTCACCGGCTTCGATGATCGTCACGCGACGCAGCATCTGGCGCACGATGACCTCGATGTGCTTGTCGTGGATCGACACACCCTGCTGGCGGTACACACCCTGCACCTCGTCGACGAGGTGCTTCTGCACCTCACGAGCGCCCTGGATGCGCAGCACCTGCTTGGGGTCGATCGCACCCTTGACGAGCAGCGCACCGACCTCGACGTGCTGGCCGTCCTCGACGAGCAACTGGGCGCGCTTGCTGACCGGGTAGGTCTGCTCCTCGCCACCGTCGTCCGGAACGAGCACGATCGTGCGCGACTTGTCGTCGTCCTTCACCTGGACGCGTCCGCTGGCCTCGGCGATCGGGGCGACACCCTTGGGGGTGCGTGCCTCGAACAGCTCGACCACACGGGGCAGACCCTGGGTGATGTCGTCGGCCGCAGCCGCACCACCGGTGTGGAAGGTACGCATCGTCAGCTGCGTGCCGGGCTCACCGATCGACTGGGCCGCGATGATGCCGACGGCCTCACCGATGTCGACCAGCTTGCCGGTGGCCAGCGAGCGGCCGTAGCACATCGCGCAGGTGCCGACGCGGGACTCACAGGTGAGCACCGAGCGGACCTTGACCTCCTCGACGCCGGCTGCGAGCAGCTTGTCGAGGTTGACGTCGCCCAGGTCGGAGCCGGCGGCAGCGAGCACCTCACCGTTCGACTCGACGTCGACCGCGAGGGTGCGGGCGTAGACCGACGACTCGACGTTCTCGTGCTCGACGAGCTCCCCGTCGGCGTTGCGCTGCGCAACCGGCAGCACCAGACCACGGTCGGTGCCACAGTCGGACTCGCGGATGATGACGTCCTGCGACACGTCGACCAGACGACGGGTCAGGTAACCCGAGTCGGCCGTACGCAGCGCGGTGTCGGCAAGACCCTTACGCGTGCCGTGCGTGGAGATGAAGAACTCCAGCACCGACAAGCCCTCACGGAAGTTGGACTTGATCGGACGCGGGATGATGTCACCACGCGGGCTCACCATCAGACCACGCGAACCGGCGATCTGACGGATCTGGAACCAGTTACCACCGGCGCCCGAGGACACCATGCGGAAGATCGGGTTCTTCGGGTCGAAGTTCTTCTGCATCTCTGCAGCAACCTCGTCCGCACCCTGACGCCAGATGTCGGTCAGCTCGTCGCGACGCTCCTGGTCGGTGATCAGACCACGGTCGTACTGGGTCTGGATCTTCGCGGCGCGCACCTCGTACCCGGCAAGGATCTCCTGCTTGTTGCTCGGGGTCTGCACGTCGCCGATGGCCACGGTGCAACCCGAACGCGTGGCGAAGTAGAAGCCGGCCTCCTTGAGCGCGTCGAGCGACGCGGCGACCTGCACCTTCGGGTAACGCTCGGCGAGGTCGTTGACCACGGCCGCGAGACCCTTCTTGTCGATCGCACGGTTCAGGAAGGGGTAGTCCTCCGGAAGCGTCTCGTTGAACCGCACCCGACCGAGCGTGGTCGCCAGACGGAACGACGCGCGCCCGAGCTCGTCGACCTCGGTGCCCTCGGGCAGGTCGAAGCCCTCCGGCGGCACCTGCTCGGTGAGACGGATGCTGACCAGCGAACCCAGCTTGATCTCGCCGCGGTCGAAGGCCATGCGGGCCTCGGCCGGGGTGGCGAAGGTGCGCAGTTCACCGTTGGTCGCGCCGTCGGCAGCCACCTCACCGTCCTGGGAGGTGAGGAAGTAGATGCCGGTGATCATGTCCTGGCTCGGCATGGTGACCGGGCGGCCGTCGGCCGGCTTCAGGACGTTGTTGCTCGACAGCATCAGGATGCGTGCCTCAGCCTGGGCCTCGGCGGACAGCGGCACGTGAACGGCCATCTGGTCACCGTCGAAGTCAGCGTTGAACGCGGTGCAGACCAGCGGGTGGATCTGAACAGCCTTGCCCTCGACCAGCTGCGGCTCGAAGGCCTGGATGCCCAGACGGTGCAGCGTGGGTGCACGGTTCAGCAGCACCGGGTGCTCGGTGATGACCTCCTCGAGGACGTCCCACACCTGCGGACGCTGACGCTCGACCATGCGCTTGGCCGACTTGATGTTCTGCGCGTGGTCGAGGTCGACCAGACGCTTCATCACGAACGGCTTGAACAGCTCCAGAGCCATCTGCTTGGGCAGACCGCACTGGTGCAGCTTCAGCTGCGGGCCGACGACGATGACCGAACGGCCGGAGTAGTCGACGCGCTTACCGAGCAGGTTCTGACGGAAGCGACCCTGCTTGCCCTTGAGCATGTCGGACAGCGACTTCAGCGGACGGTTGCCCGGCCCGGTGACCGGGCGACCACGACGTCCGTTGTCGAAGAGGCTGTCGACAGCCTCCTGAAGCATGCGCTTCTCGTTGTTGACGATGATCTCCGGCGCACCGAGGTCGAGCAGACGCTTGAGTCGGTTGTTGCGGTTGATCACGCGGCGGTACAGGTCGTTGAGGTCGGACGTCGCGAAACGGCCACCGTCCAACTGCACCATCGGACGCAGGTCCGGCGGGATGACCGGGACCGCGTCGAGCACCATGCTGGCCGGGCTGTTCGTCGTCTGCTGGAAGGCGGTGACGACGCGCAGGCGCTTCAGCGCACGGGTCTTGCGCTGACCCTTGCCGGTGGCGATGGTCTCGCGCAGCGACTCGGCCTCGGCCTCGAGGTCGAACGACTCCAAGCGCTTCTGCAGCGCAGCCGCGCCCATGCCACCCTCGAAGTACAGACCGAAACGGTCACGCATCTCGCGGTAGAGCACCTCGTCGCCCTCGAGGTCCTGGACCTTGAGGTTCTTGAAGCGGTCCCAGACCTGCTCGAGGCGCTCGATCTGCTGGTCGGCGCGCTTGCGGATCTGCGTCATCTCGCGCTCGGCCGACTCGCGGGTCTTGCGACGCACGTCGGCCTTGGCGCCTTCCTTCTCCAGCTCGGCGAGGTCGCCCTCGAGCTTGGTGGCGCGCACGTTGATGTCGCCGTCGCGACGGTTCTCGATCTCCTTCTTCTCGACCTCGATCTGCGCTTCGAGGGACGGGAGGTCCTTGTGGCGCTGGTCGGTGTCGACGGAGGTGATCATGTAGGCCGCGAAGTAGATGACCTTCTCGAGGTCCTTCGGGGCGAGGTCGAGCAGGTAGCCCAGACGCGACGGAACACCCTTGAAGTACCAGATGTGGGTGACCGGCGCGGCCAGCTCGATGTGGCCCATGCGCTCACGACGCACGGCCGAACGGGTCACCTCGACGCCGCAGCGCTCACAGATGATGCCCTTGAAGCGGACTCGCTTGTACTTGCCGCAGTAGCACTCCCAGTCGCGGGTCGGACCGAAGATCTTCTCGCAGAAGAGTCCGTCCTTCTCCGGCTTGAGGGTGCGGTAGTTGATGGTCTCCGGCTTCTTGACCTCGCCGTGGCTCCACTGGCGGATGTCTTCGGCCGTGGCCTGGCCGATGCGAAGCTCGTCGAAGAAGTTGACGTCAAGCACTTGGTGCTTCCTTCTTTCGTTCTGTCTCTTGGGAGAAAGTTCTGGTTGATCGGGAGGGCGGGGGCGCTGCGGGTGGCAGCACCCCACGCCGCTTCACGATCAGACTTCGTCGACCGAGCTCGGCTCGCGACGGGACAGGTCGATGCCCAACTCCTCGGCGGCCCGGAAGACCTCCTGGTCGGAGTCGCGAAGGTCGATGGTCTGGCCGTCGCTGGACAGCACCTCGACGTTCAGGCAGAGCGACTGCATCTCCTTGATGAGCACCTTGAAGGACTCCGGGATACCCGGCTCCGGGATGTTCTCGCCCTTGACGATCGCCTCGTACACCTTCACGCGTCCGGTCACGTCGTCCGACTTGATGGTGAGCAGCTCCTGCAGCGCGTAGGCAGCGCCGTACGCCTCCAGGGCCCACACCTCCATCTCACCGAAGCGCTGACCACCGAACTGCGCCTTACCACCGAGCGGCTGCTGGGTGATCATAGAGTACGGACCGGTCGAACGCGCGTGGATCTTGTCGTCGACCAGGTGGTGCAGCTTGAGGATGTACATGTAGCCGACCGAGACCGGCTCCGGGAAGGGCTCACCGGAACGACCGTCGAACAGTCGCGCCTTACCGGTGGTCTCGACCAGACGCTGGCCGTCGCGGGCCGTGTTGGTCGACTCCAGCAGACCGGTGATGGCTCCCTCGGACGCACCGTCGAACACCGGGGTGGCAACGCGCGAGCCGGCGGGCGCCTGGTAGGCGTCCTTCGGGATCTGCGCGGCCCACTCCGGCTCGCCCTCGATGTTCCAACCGCGGCTGGCAGCCCAGCCGAGGTGCAACTCGAGGATCTGGCCGAGGTTCATACGACGCGGCACACCGTGCGGGTTGAGGATGACGTCGACCGGGGTGCCGTCCTCCAGGAACGGCATGTCCTCCACCGGCAGGATGCGGGAAATAACCCCCTTGTTGCCGTGGCGGCCGGCGAGCTTGTCACCGTCGGTGATCTTGCGCTTATTGGCCACGTAGACGCGCACCAGCTGGTTGACGCCCGGGGGCAACTCGTCGCCCTCTTCGCGGTCGAAGACCTTGACGCCGATGACGGTGCCGGTCTCGCCGTGCGGCACCTTCATCGAGGTGTCGCGGACCTCACGGGCCTTCTCACCGAAGATGGCGCGCAGCAGGCGCTCCTCCGGGGTCAGCTCGGTCTCACCCTTCGGGGTCACCTTGCCGACGAGCAGGTCGCCGTCGCGAACCTCGGCGCCGATGCGGATGATTCCGCGCTCGTCGAGGTCGGCCAGCACCTCCTCGGAGACGTTCGGGATGTCCCGGGTGATCTCCTCCGGACCCAGCTTGGTGTCGCGGGCGTCGATCTCGTGCTCCTCGATGTGGATCGAGGAGAGAACGTCGTCCTGCACCAGACGCTGGCTGAGGATGATGGCGTCCTCGAAGTTGTAACCCTCCCAGGGCATGAACGCCACGAGCAGGTTCTTACCCAGCGCCATCTCACCGCCGTCGGTCGACGGACCGTCGGCGATGACGCCGCCGACCTCGACCCGGTCGCCCTCGGTGACGACGACCCGCTGGTTGTAGCAGGTGCCGGCGTTCGAGCGGTCGAACTTGGCGATGCGGTAGGTGGTGTAGGTCGCGTCGTCGTTGGCGACGGTCACCAGGTCGGCCGAGACCTCCTGGATCACACCGGCCTTCTCGGCGCGGACGACGTCACCGGAGTCGAGCGCGGCGCGGTACTCCATGCCGGTGCCGACCAACGGCGCCTCGGCCTTGACCAGCGGCACCGCCTGACGCTGCATCGCGGCACCCATGAGGGCGCGGGACGCGTCGTCGTGCTCAAGGAACGGGATCAGCGCGGTGGACGCCGACACCATCTGGCGCGGCGAGACGTCCATGTAGTCGACCTCGTCGTGCGGGACGTCGGTCGCCTCGCCACCCTTCGCACGCACCAGCACGCGGTCTTCGGCGAAGTGGTTGTCGGCCGTCAGCGGCGCGTTGGCCTGCGCGATAACGAACTCGTCCTCCTCGTCGGCGGACAGGTAGTGCACGTCATCGGTGACGACACCGTTCTCGACCTTGCGGTACGGGGTCTCGACGAAACCGAACGGGTTGATGCGACCGAAGCTCGCGAGCGAACCGATCAGACCGATGTTCGGGCCTTCCGGCGTCTCGATCGGGCACATACGGCCGTAGTGGCTCGGGTGGACGTCGCGGACCTCCATGCCGGCGCGGTCACGGGACAGACCACCCGGGCCGAGCGCCGACAGACGACGCTTGTGCGTCAGACCGGCGAGCGGGTTGTTCTGGTCCATGAACTGCGACAGCTGGCTGGTGCCGAAGAACTCCTTGATGGAGGCGACGACCGGCCGGATGTTGATCAGCGTCTGCGGCGTGATCGCCTCGACGTCCTGCGTGGTCATGCGCTCACGCACGACACGCTCCATGCGCGACAGACCCGTACGCACCTGGTTCTGGATCAACTCGCCGACGTTGCGCAGGCGACGGTTGCCGAAGTGGTCGATGTCGTCGACCTCGACACGGATGTCGACGTCGTTGCCGTCGCGACGGCCCGGCAGGGTGGTCTCACCGGCGTGCAGCGCGACGATGTACTTGATCGTGGCAACGATGTCGTCGACCGACAGGGTCGACTCGCTCAGCGAAGCCTCGAGGCCCAGCTTCTTGTTGACCTTGTAACGACCGACCTTCGCCATGTCGTAGCGCTTGCCGTTGAAGTACAGACCGTTCAGGAGGTTCTGTGCGGCCTCCTTGGTCGGCGGCTCGCCCGGACGCAGCTTGCGGTAGATGTCGATCAGCGCTTCGTCCTGGGTGGTGGTGTTGTCCTTCTCCAGGGTCTGGCGGATCGAGTCGTACTCGCCGAACTGCTCCAGGATGGCGGCCTCGGACAGACCGAGGGCCTTCAGCAGCACCGTCACCGACTGCTTGCGCTTGCGGTCGACGCGGACGCCGACCATGTCGCGCTTGTCGATCTCGAACTCGAGCCACGCACCGCGGCTCGGGATGATCTTGGCGGTGTAGATGTCCTTGTCGGACGTCTTGTCGATCGAGCGCTCGAAGTAGACGCCCGGCGAACGCACCAGCTGCGACACGACGACACGCTCGGTGCCGTTGATGATGAAGGTGCCGCGGTCGGTCATGAGCGGGAAGTCGCCCATGAAGACCGTCTGGCTCTTGATCTCGCCGGTGTTGTGGTTCATGAACTCGGCCGTGACGAATAGCGGCGCCGAGTAGGTCATGTCCCGCTCCTTGCACTCCTCGATGGAGTACTTGACCTCCTCGAAGCGGTGGTCACGGAACGAGAGGCTCATCGTCTCGGCGAAGTCCTCGATCGGGGAGATCTCCTCGAAGATCTCCTCCAGACCGGAACGCTCGTTGAGGTCGTCGCGTCCGGCGGCCTTGGCCTCCGCGACGCGCTCCTGCCAGCGCTCGTTGCCGAGCAGCCAGTCGAAGCTCTCCGTCTGCGGAGCAAGCAGATCGGGCATTTCCAGGGGTTCGCGAATCTTCGCGAAAGAAAGACGGCCCGAAGCCGTCTTCGCCGAGGACAGTGATTGGGTCGCAGTACGCGAGGCAGCCAAGGAGGGTCCTTCCACAGGCCGGTACGGGCGGTTGGTCGGCTACACCAGCTCCGGCGTCCCCACCCACCCGGAGGCAGGACAACCGCGGCTTCGCAAATCGGAGATCGTCCCGCCGTGGAGCGGAGATCGGCCGAATGTTGTCGCCGGATCGAAAATGGGTTGCTGAAGAGGGCAGCGCAAACGTCAACTATAGACACGCGATGCGGAAATGTCCAGCCGCGGGCACAAGACCCCCCACCCCGGGCGACATCAACTGTCAAAAGGGTGCACCGGGGTGGGTGCCGGGGTCAAGAGCCTTCGATGCGCGTGTCGCAGGTGGTCGCTTCTGGCGGTGCGCGGACCGCGGCTGCCTTCGAGATCGCAACTGGCAGCGCCGGCGGCACCAGTTCCGATCCCGATGTCAGAAACGGGCTCGACCATCGACCCTTTTGGACTACCGTTGGCGTCGGCCGGAGCACCGCGGGGCCCGCGCAGGCGGTAGGTGCGTCGTCACGTCCAAGGGGTCGTCACGTCCAAGGAATCGTCATGACCGTTTCTCGTCGCTTCGTACTCGGTTCCGCCGTCGCCGGCATTCTGTTCGGCACCTCGGTGCAGGCTGCGTCCGCCGCCACGTTCGCCGCTGTCACATCCACGTCTGATCCCAGGAACATCCGCGCGTTCAAGTTGCTGCTGAACGGGCTGGGTTGGCGCACTGCGGTGGACACCACGTACACACGCACCTTCTATGACTTCGTCCGCACGTTCCAGCGGCGAAACGGCTTGCCTGTCACCGGCCTCGGCGACGAAGCAACCATCCGTTTCCTCGCATCGCGACGCTCGGTCGCGGCCGACACCACCTCGTGGCACGCCGGCGCCCTCAAGGTGCTGTTGCACAAGCACGGGTACGTCTTCTCCACCGGCGCGGACGCGACGCCCTACCTGACCGGATCGTCGCTCGCGTTCGCGCAGACGATGCTCGATCTCGGCAACTTCCGCGTCTCGGCCGGTTACGGCCACACACAGTCCAACCCTGATGCCGTCATCTGGACCAGACTCTTCGGCGCCCCGGGAATCGGGGGGCTCTACCCGGTGAGTCAACTTTCCTCGTCGGTGAAAGGCACCAACTGCGGGCCCGCGAGCGCGGTCGCGATTCTGGCGTCCCGTGGGAAACTTCCGCGCAAGTGGGCTTACACGACTGCCGGTGCCGGCGCGGCGATCGATGATTTCCGGCGCTCCTGCGCTCTGGACGCCGTGGCCGGGGTCACCGACCGGAACAAGATCGGCACCGAATACTGGGAACTGCTCAGAGGCTTCGCCACCTACGGCCTCACCGGGCGCCAAGGCGGGATCGCCGACACCATCTCCCTCGGCCGAGCCGGACGCGCGACGATATGCGGCGGGAACATCAGGCAGCTGCCATGGTGGAGAACGACCTTCTCCGGCGACGCATCGCACTGGATCGCTGTGCTCGGCACCGCATCGAACGGCGAGTTCGTCGTCATCGACCCCTACCTGTCCGGCAGCAACGCCTACGCGCGACGCATCACCGAGGCCGGTCTTCGGCTGTACGCATCCACGAACCCCGGATACCGGGTCGGGCACCCCCGTCTGCAGCCGCCGAACCGCAACAGCGTCGTCATCAACTGATCGACACCACGTCAGGATTGCCATGAAGCTCAGCCCCGTTCGGTTCTGCTCCGCCGTCGCCTGCACCGCTGCCCTCGCCCTGTCGGGTGGCGTTGCCGCCCCTGCCGCTCGGGCCGCGGCCACGCCGGGTGAGTACGTCCCTCTGCCCTCCCCGACCCGTGTGTTCGACACCCGTTTCCCGTCGTTGGCGGCCGGTGAGGCGCGACCGATGCGGCCCGACGAATCGCGCATCGTCGACGTCGTCTCCCGCCTTCGAACCGCGTCCGGCGCCACCGTGGCGCCCGACCAGGTGTCGGCCGTGATGGTCACGACGACCGTCGCCAACACCTCGGCTGCCGGTTACGTCACGACGCAGCAGAAGAACACCGGTCGGTCTCCTGCCGTGTCGACGGTGAACTTCCCCGCCGGCAACCACCAACTGGCGAACACGACGATCGTGCCCGTTGCAGCCGACGGAACGCTCGACGTCACCGAGGGTGCCGGGTCGAGCAACGTGATCCTGGACGTCATCGGCTGGTTCACCAGCGGCGCCACGTTGCCGGCCGATGTGGTCGCCTCCCAGGTCGACATCACCGACCCGGCGCGGTTCTACGACTCCCGTTTCAACGGTGACGGGCCGCTCGGCGGCGACAGGACACGAACGATTCGCTTCGAGACGCCGTTCTCGGATGCCGACATCAACACCGCCCTCGTGCAGATGACCGCAGCCTCGCCCACCGGCAACGGCTACCTGCAGGCCTGGGACGGCCGGACGACCACGCCGCCGCCCACATCCGTGCTGAACTTCCGTCGCGGCGAGAACATCGCCTCGTTCGTCGCCGTGCCGGTACGCAAGGTCGCGGCCGGCGTCTTCGAGTTCACCGTCCGTGCCACCGGTGGCCCGACCCACATCGTCATCGATTCGGTCGGGGACGCGGGACGATTCACCGCCGCCACCTACCGTCCGATCACGCCGTGGCGATTCCTCGACACCCGCAGAACCAGCGCGTTGAAGGCACGGTCGACGCTTTCGATCGCCGTGCCGGCAGCGGCGAACGCGCGCACCGCGAACACCTGGACGATGGTCGGCAACGCGACGATGATCGCCGGATCGTCCTCGGGGTACTCGTTGTTCTGGAGCGGGGGGCTTCCACGGCCGATCGCCTCGACCACCAACACCATGGCCGGGCAGAACCGTGCCTCCGGTGCTGCCGTCGTCCTCGGGTACGACCCGACGACCGCGCAGAACAAGCTGCTGGGTGTCCACAACGGGTCGGGCGCCGCGGCCCATGTGCTGTTCGACATCTCCGGCCGCTTCGAGGCCTCCCCCGCTGCGGGTGCCGCCATGGCGAAGCGTGCGTGGAGGTACGTCGGTTCGCGCTAGCGTCCGGACGACGACTGGCCATCCGGACCGCAACTGGTAGCGCCGGCGGCACCAGCTGCGATCTGGAGGTCAAGAAGCGAGCTGGATCGCCAGTTGTGGTCAGCCGGCGAGGTGGCCCCAGTCGGCCGACAGCTGCGACCACGGACCGGTCGCCGCGACGCGTCCCTCGACCAGCACCACCACGTTGTCGGCCTGCGCCAGCGCGGCTCGCTTCGAGGTGGCGCCGATCACCGTGGCCGAGCGGGCCCGCAGCGCCTGCCACAGCTCGATCTCGGTGGTGGCGTCGAGCGCGCTCGACACGTCGTCGGCCAGCAGCAGTTCGGCGTCCGCGGCGAGCGCACGGGCCAGCGCGAGCCGCTGCACCTGGCCACCCGACAGCCGAACGCCGCGGTGCCCCACGAGCGCCTGCGCGCCACCGGCGGATGCGACGTCGGGGGTGAGCCGGGCGTCGGCCACGGGGCGCTCGAAGTCACGGTCGAACCCGAGCTGCACGTTGTCGGAGAAGGTGCCCGACAGCACGCGCGGCACCTGGCCGACGTACGCGACCTGACCGGGCCGCATGAACAACTCGGCGTCGTCGATCTCCTCGCCGTTCCAGCGCACCGAACCGTCGTGGTCGAGCAGCCCGGCCAGCGAGCGCAGCAGGCTCGACTTGCCCGAACCCACCTGGCCCAGCAGCAGCACCAGCTCGCCGCGCTGCACGGTCAGGTCGACGTCCTCGACACCCACCGTGCCGTCGTCGTGCACCGCGCTCAGGTGACGAAGTTCCAACGACCGCAACGCAGTTCGCTCCGGTTCTTCGACCGCCGGCGCCTTGCCGGTGAGCAGGTCGACACCCTCGGGGAGGTCCATCAGGTCGACTCCCCCGGCGAGGCGGCTCGTGGCCTTCTGCCAGGAGCGGGTGCCCGGGGCCTCGGTGACGACCGCGCCTGCGACGCGCCCGAACCAGTCGAACCCGTTGACGGCGTTGACCACCAGCAGCGCCGTGGCCAGACCCCAGACGTCCCAGAGCAGTGCGGCCCAGGCGGCGACCGCGCCGACCTGCACCATCACGGTCGGCACGCCGTCGAGCACGGCCTGCACCCGGTGTTCGCGGACGGCGGCGTCGACGCGTCCGGAGTCGACCTCACGCAGGTGGCGGTGCACCTCGGGGGTGCGACCGGCCAGCTTGATCGTGCGGGCGGAGTCGAGGCTGGAGACCAGCGCCCGACCGAAGCGGGCACGCTGCGCCGACGCCTTGGTGGCCGAACGACCGGCGATCGGGCGACCGATCGCCGATGCGAGCGCCGAGGCGAGCATGACGACGCCGAGCACCAGACCGGCCAGCGGGGTGCCGGCCACGATCGCGGTGATGACGGCGATCGCGAGCCCGTTGACGAAGTCGACCCAGCGGTCGGCGTAGCGGGCGTAGCGGTCGGAGTCCATCGCGCGGGCGACGACCTCGCCGGGCGGTGTCGGGTCGAGCCGGCGCTGGGCGGTCTGACCGACCAGCACCGACATGCGCACCCGCAGCAGCACCTCGACCCACCAGCGCGGATAGAGCGCGATCGCGATCGCCAACAGCATCGGCCCGGCGAGGATGCACGCGACGAGCGCGACCATCCACCAGTTGTTGAGGGATCCGTCGCGCAGGTTCTCGACGGTCGAACCCCAGACGTACCCGGTGAGCGAACCCACCGAGCCGAGCACCGCCGAGGCGAGGAAGAGCACGATCGCGGTGAGGCCCCATCGCGGCCGCACCATCAGCACGTGCCAGATGCCGCGCGCCAGCGACGGACCGTCGTCGACCTGCGGGCGCTCGGGCGGGGTGCCCTTGCGGCGGGCCGCACCGACGGCTCCGGCGACGACCTCGGGCTCGGGCTCGTCGGTGACGGTGCTCGCGGCGGCCAGCAGGTCGCGGAACGGTCCGGGCTCGACGGCCAGGCGGGCGCGGCTGCCCGACTGCACGACGCGTCCGTGGTCGAGCACCGCGACCAGGTCGGCCCGCGCGGTCGTGGTGAGCCGGTGGGCGACCAGGATGCCGGTGCGCCCGCGCAGCAGTCGCTCGGCCGCGGCGACGACGCGCGCCTCGGTGAGCGGGTCCATGCGGGCGGTGGCCTCGTCGAGCACCACCACCCGGACGTCGCGCACCAGCAGCCGGGCGAACGCGAGCAACTGCTCCTCCCCCGCCGACAGCATGGTGCCGCCGGGGCCGAGCACGGTGTCGAGTCCCTCGGGCAGACCGGCCACCCAGTCGTCGAGGCCGAGCTCGGTGACGGCGGCCTGCACCTTGTCGCGCGGCTGGTCGGCGAAGAGGGTGATGTTTTCGGCGAGCGTGCCGGCAACGATCTCGGTGCGCTGAGTGACCACGCCGACGGCCTGGCGCAGCGCGTGCAGGTCGAGGTCCAGCACGTCGGCCCCGCCGAGCAGCACCGAACCGCGCTCGGGTTCGACGGCGCGCGACACCAGCGACGCGAGGGTCGACTTGCCCGATCCGGTGCGTCCGACCAGCGCGATCGTCTGACCGGCCGGCACGTGTAGGTCGATGCCCTGCAGTGCGAACGAACCCTCCTCGTAGGAGAAGCTCAGGTCGTCGAAGCGCAGATCGAGGCCGCCTGCGGGCAACTCGTCGCCACCGACCGGCTCGGGTGCGAGCGCGAGCATCTGGCGCAGGCGGATGACGGCGCCGAGCCCGGCCTGCAGTTCGGGAAGCTGGTGGGCGACGTCGTAGATGCGACCGACGAAAACGCTCGTGACCAGGAACAACGTGACCAACTGGGCCACCGACAACTTGTCGGACGTCGCCAGCGCCACCCCCGCGACCGCCACGGCGGCCAGCAGCGCGTGCAGCATGAGGCCCGCCCGCATGGTCATCTTGCGCTCGAGCTGCAGCACCTGGTTGAACAAGTCGTGCACCCTCGCCGACAGCGCCGCGAGGCGGCGGATCGCGAAAGCCTGGCCGAGGCTGGTGCGCAGGTCGTCACGACCGGCGACGCCCTCCTCAAGGGCGGCGGCGTGGTCGGTCCAGGCCATCTCCTCGATGACCTTGCGCTCGGCGATCGTCTTCATGAACGGCCGCATCACCCACATGGTCGCGGCCGACGCGATCGGGAAGAGGATCCAGGCCGGCCACCAGGTGATCGCGGCCACGATCCACATCGGCACGATGCCGAGCAGCGCGCGCATGACACCCCACAGTTGGGTGCGCACGAGGGTGCCCACCTCGTGGGTGTCGTCGTCGACGCGGTCGAGCACCTCGCCGACGGCCTGCTCGGTGAGGGCGTGCAGCGGCTGGTGCAACGCCGCGTCGAGCAGGTCTCCGCGCAGTGTGCCCTCGGCGCGGTCGATGACACCCGACCAGAGGAAGCGTCCGGCGGAGTCGAGCACGGCGCCGCCGACGACGCAGCCGAAGAGCAACCAGACGAGATTGACCGTGGCGTGCTCGGCGAGCCGTCCGGCGACGACGGTGCCGAAGGTCTGGCCGAGCGCGGCGCAGGCGAGCGCGATGAGCGCCACGAGCGCGACGGGGTGGCGAACACGACGCCAATCGACCCGTCGTTCAGGCGAATCAGGCGGGACGGGGCTGGCCGACTCAGGGGTGGCGGTCGGCGTCAAGGTGGTGGTCATGGCGTATTTCAGAATAGGCCCGGGCATCGACAGCCCGCGAACGAATTACCGCCCGGCGGGCGCCGTCCGGGCGGGTGAGGCGGGCGGACGCCGTCCGGGGGTGTGCGGACGGCGTATGGCGGGCGAACTGTGTGGACGGCGCGGGGCGAGTTGGATCCGAGTCGCGTCGTTGGATGCGACTTGTGGAGGTAGAGCTCCACGATTCGCCACCAACTACCCCGATCACAACCAACCCCGGCCGCCGGCGACGCCCCGACGGAGGCTCCCCCGAGGGGATTGCGCACAACAAGGCGGGCCGGACCCTTTCGGATCCGACCCGCTCTAAGGAGTTGCTGCTTACGCAGCGAGGCTCACTTGAGCTCGACGGTCGCGCCGGCGCCCTCGAGCTGCTCCTTGGCCTTCTCGGCCGCAGCCTTGTCGACCTTCTCCAGAACCGGCTTCGGCGCACCGTCGACCAGGTCCTTGGCCTCCTTCAGGCCGAGGGAGGTGAGGGCGCGCACCTCCTTGATGACGCCGATCTTCTTGTCACCGGCCGAGACCAGGACGACGTCGAACTCCGACTGCTCCTCAGCAGCGCCGGCGTCGCCGCCGCCTGCTGCCGGGGCGGCGCCAGCAACCGCGACCGGGGCCGCAGCGGTGACGTTGAAGGTGTCCTCGAACTGCTTCACGAACTCCGAGAGCTCGATGAGGGTCATTTCCTTGAAGGCCTCAAGGAGCTCGTCAGTGCTGAGCTTCGCCATGATGGCTTCCTTTCGTTAGTGCCGTGAGTGGCTGTTTTGTGAAGTTGAACCGAGCGGGATGCTCAGTTCTCGTCGCCACCCTCGGCGACGTCGGTGGTGCTGGCCTCGTCCGCAGCAGCGGCCGGCGCCTCGTCGGCCGGAGCCGCGGGGCCCTCGGTCTCGACCTTGGCGCGCAGCGCGTCGACCACGCGAGCGGTCTGCGACAGCGGGGCAGCAAAGAGGTACACAGCCTGGCTGAGCGACGCGTTCATCGCGCCGGCCAGCTTGGCGAGCAGCACCTCGCGGGACTCCAAGCTCGCGAGCTTGGTGATCTCCTCGGCCGAGAGCGGCTTGCCGTCAAGCACGCCGCCCTTGATCACGAGGAGCGGGTTGGCCTTGGCGAAGTCACGCAGCTTCTTGGCCGCCTCGACCGGGTCACCGGTGACGAAGGCGATCGCGGAGGGGCCGACGAGCTGACCGTCGAAAGCCGTGACTCCGGCTTCGGCAGCAGCGCGCTCGGTGAGCGTGTTCTTCACCACGGCGTAGGTCGCGTGCTCGCGGAGGTCATTACGCAGCTGGGTCAGCTGCGCCACGGTCAAACCGCGGTACTCCGTCAGCACGGCCGCACCCGACTCACGGAACTTGCCCGTGAGCTCGGCAATGGCGGCGTTCTTGTCGGACTTCGCCATGCGGACCTCCTTCGATCGTGGTTGCCGGTCGCCCCGACGAAAAAAGCCCCGGCGCAGATGCGCTCGGGGCTCACAAACTCGGACGGCGCGCGGACGCGCCGGACGATCTGTTGTTCCTTGAAGCTCACCTGCGCTGGTCGCCCGTCTCGGCGGGACCTTCGGACGCTACTCTTGCGAGCAAGCACCGACCGGCGGTCATTGGTGTGACCATGCTACGGGCGGACGGCGGTTCCGACCAAATCGGCCGGCCCGTCGACCCACAGCGCAACCCCACCCGCAGCGCCGGCCGATCAGGCCGCGCTGGTCGCTCCCGGAGCGGAACCGAACGCCCCGTCGGCAGCCAGCTCGTCGGCGTCCGTCGTCTGGGCGGCCGGCGGCGCCTGCACGGTGACCGGCTCACCCCACTTGCTGAACGTCGTCGTCGAGCGGAACACGACGTCTTCGGTCATGGCGGAGAACTTCAGCCCGGACAGGCTGGTGGAGTCGAGCTTGATACGGGCCGGACGCTGCTGCCCGTCGAGCCACACGTCGTAGGTGACCGTCTTGCCGGTGAGTTTGGCCTTGTCGGCCGAGGTGTTGACCTCCTCGCCGTTCTCGGTTGTCGACTCCTCGTCGACCACCGAGTCGTAGAACCGGTCGGCCGGCGCGACCACCTTGTAGTGGGCGCCCACGGGCTCGGCGCCGACGAAGGTGACCTTGCTGTTCTCCCAGACCTCGAGGTCGCGGTTCTCGCCGATGTCACTGGTCACCGAGGCGAGCATCTGCTGCACCTCGGGCTGAGTGCTGTCCTTGCGGAACTTCACCCACTTGGGGCCGAGGTCGGGCGACCGCATGTAGGCGTTGCCGTCGAGGTAGCGCATCGACATGACGCCGGGCATCTCCATCTGGAACACCATCGCGTCGGTGCCGAAGGCTGAGACGCTGCCGGTGCTGGGTGCGGGGTCAGTCGAGCGACGTTCCTCGATCGAGTAGGACTTCACCGCGTTGACGGCGGTGCGGATCGGTGCCGCGAAGTCGGTGCCGGTGATCTGCTGACCCGCGGTGGGCGCCGGTGCGGTGGAGGTGCTCGACGTGGTGGAGCTCGTCGAGGTGGTGGTCGATGGGGCTGAGCTGGTCGTCGAACCACCGGCAGATGCGGGGGTCGAGGTGGTGGTCGAGGTGGAGCCGGCCGACGTGGTCGCTCCCCCGCCGCAGCCCGCGAGCGCGAGCACGAGTGAGCCGGCAAGCAACGGCCTGACGAGTTGCACCATCTGTTTCCCCTGTATCCCTGTGGTCGCACACACCGTCGACCGATCGCGCAATCGTAGCCACACGCACCGACACCCTGTGAGCGGGCTGTCAGGGGGTGGGCCGGCCACAGGGTGTCGGGAAGGAATCAGGCGGCCGAGGAGCCGGACGTCGGTGACGCCGAACCCGAGCCCGTCGCCTTGCTGCGCGCTTCGTCGAAGGTCTTCGCGTCGGCCGGCGCGGTCGGGTTCACGGTGGCGCCCCAGTCGGTGTAGGTGATCGAGGTGCGGCTGGTGCTGGTGCCGCCGGTGGGTTCGTCGTAGCGCACCAGCTTGCCGTGCGGGTCGAGGTAGACGTCGAGCGTGTAGCTCTTCGTGCCGTCGCGCTTGATCGTCGAGTCGTAGCTGGTCTGGTTCGACGGCACGGCGAGCACGTCGCAGCCGTGCTGCTTCATGCCGTTGACCTGCTTCTGCATCAGCTGCGCGACGGTGTTGGTCACGGCGTAATGCGTGGCCTTCACCCCGTCGACGTCGGCCTCGCCCTTCGACTCGCCCTGGCCGCCGGCGACCATCTCGGCGACGACTCGCGGGTCGAGCTTGCACAGCTGCGCGGTGTAGGCCGTTTTGAAGCTGAGTTCGAGCGCTGACGGGTTGTCGCCGGCCTTCACCCACATCTTGGCGTTGCGGTAGTAGCCGTACGCGACGCCGTCGATCACGACGGTGTTCTCCATCCGCGAGGACGTGTCGTTGTACTTGCCGGTCAGCGGGTCCTTGATCGCGAACTCGCCGTTGGCGGTGCCGGTGGTCGAGGTGCGCAGGTTGCCGCTCGCGTCGCGGCGGCCTTCCTTGAACTTCACGCCGGCCTGCCCTTGGATGCCGGTGCGGATCTGCCCGGCGATCGTGTCGCCCGACACCTTCGAGCCGGCGGACGGCGCCGAAGTGCTCGTCGAACTCGGGGCGCTCGACGTGCTCGACGACGTCGAACCACCGGACGAGGACGAGCCCGACGAAGCGCTGGACGACGACGAACTGCTGGTCGCGGTCGAGGTGTTCTGCGTGACCGTCGTGTTGTTACAGGCGGCTAACAGGCCCACCGCCGCGAACGTGACGGTGGTGCGCAGCAGGATCTTCATGAGTCCCTCCCGGAATCAGCAGACGATCGAGGCGAGCCGGCCAGAGGGGCCGGCTGCGCCGGTGCTGCGACGTGGGCGAGTGCGCTGCGGTTCCCTCGGGATTGCGCAGACGCTCAGTGGGCGCGCAACTGGTAGCCGATGCCGGGGGTGGTGATCAGCCAGCGCGGGGCGGCCGGCTCCCGCTCGAGCTTGCGCCGCAGCTGCCCCATGTAGACCCGCAGGTAGTTCGACTCCCGCCCGTACTGCGGGCCCCACACCGATCGCAGCAGCATCTCGTGGGGCACCACCTGGCCGCGGTGCCGGGCCAGCGTCGCGAGCAGTCGCCACTCGGTCGGGGTGAGGTGCACCGGCCCACCGTCGGTGCTGGCGGTGCAGGTGGCGAAGTCGAGTCGGAAGTCGTCGGTCACGACGTCCGGCGCGTTGTCGAGGGCGGTGCCCACCCGGCGCAGCGCCGCCCGGATGCGCGCCATCAGCTCGTCGATGCCGAACGGTTTGGTGACGTAGTCGTCGGCACCCTCGTCGAGGGCCTCCACCTTGTCGTCCGACTCGTGCCGGGCCGACAGCACCACCACCGGCACGACCGAGACGCGGCGGATGCGGCGCAGCACCTCCACCCCGTCGAGGTCGGGCAGGCCGAGGTCGAGCACGACGAGGTCGGGCGGCTGCTCGTCGATCGCGGACAACGCGTCGGCCCCGTTGGTGACCGTCTCGACGTCCATGCCGCGCGCCTTGAGGTTGATTCGCAGGGTGCGCAGGATCGTGGGGTCGTCGTCGACGACCAGCAGCCGGTCATTCATAGGTGGGCCTTCCGTCGTGGGCCTGCAGGCTCACCACCATGGTGACGCCGCCGCCCGGAGTGTCCTCGGCCGCCAGGGTGGCGCCCATCGCCTCGGCGAAGCCGCGGGCGACCGCCAGCCCGAGCCCCACCCCGTCGCCGGACGGCGTATCGCCGTAGCGCTGAAACGGCCGGAAGATCGTCTCCATCGCGGCAGCCGGCACACCTGGCCCCTGGTCGACGACGCGCAGCAGCACCCGATCGCCGATGCGTCCTGTAGACACGCGCACCGGTCCTGCTGCCGGCTGGAAACGCAGGGCGTTCTCCAGCACATTGCCCAGCACCCGGTCGAGCAGCCCCGGGTCGGCCACGACCCGACGGGCGTCGGGTCCGAGCGTCCACTCGACGCGCGAGGGTTCGGGCAGGGCGCGCACTTCCGATTCGATCACCTCGGCGAGGTCGACCGGACGCGGGTCGGCGACCAGCCCGCCGACCTGCAGCCGCGACATCGCGAGCAGATTGTCGATGAGTGCGTCGAGCCGGTCAGCCGACTGCTCGATGGCTTCGAGCAGCTCGGCTTCGTCGGACGGGTCGAAGGTCACCTCGGTGCTGCGCAGACTGCCGACGGCGGCCTTGATACCGGCCAGCGGGGTGCGCAGGTCGTGCGACACCGCCGACAACAAGGCGGTGCGGGCCCGATTGTCGCGTTCGAGTCCCTCGGCCGACTCCGCAAGGCGCTGCAGCCGGCGCCGATTGAGCACGGCCGCGGCATGTGCGGCGTAGGCACTGAGCAGCCGTTGCCGGTCGGCCGGCACCGGTGGGCCGACCAGCACCAGGTGGTGGTCGTCGTCGACCCGCTCGATCGTGCGGGATGCGCCGGCGACCGGGTCGGCCGGGAATTCTCCTGTCGCAGCGACTAATTCGTGCTCGTCGCCGACACGGCACACGACCGCGACCGAGGTCTGACCGAACATCTCCGCGGCCCGGTCGACCAGCAGCGCGAGCTGGTCGGTCGAGCTCAACATGCTGTGGCTGAGCTCGGCCAGAGCGCGCACCTCGTGCGCCGACGCGGTGACAGCTGCGGCGCGCCGGGCGCTGCGGTGCACCACCGCGGACACCACCGCGCCGACCGCCACGAACAACAGCAGAGCGAACGCGTTCTCGCCGTCGGCGATGGTCAGCGTGCCGAGTGGCGACGTGAAGTACCAGTTGATCAGCAGCGACGAGATCACCCCCGCCGCGATGGCCGGCCAGAGGCCACCGACCAGCGCGATGAGCACCGTCACCAGCAGGTAGAGCTGCACGATCACCGGCAGGCTCGGCCGACCCAGCTGCTGCAACCCGAGGGTGAGCAGGCAGGGCATGACGACCGCCAGCACCGCGCCCTGGGCCACCCGGCGTCCGGGCAGTGCCGCCCCCGGCCGCGGCGGTGGCGTGCTGCGGGCCAGCTCGTGGGTGACGACGTGCACGTCGATGTCCTCGCCCGAGCCCGCGATGATCCGCTCGCCGGTGCTCGGTCGCAGCATGCTGCGCCAGCGCGGCGAGCGGCCGAGGCCGATGATGACGTGCTGGGCATTGACGGCGCGGGCGTAGTCGAGCACGGCGGCCGCGGCGTCGTTACCGCCGACGGTGTGGAAGGTGCCGCCGAGGTCTGCGGTGAGGCGACGCAACCGGTCGATCTGGGCACCGGAGGAGTCGGTGAGGCCGTCGGCCCGCGCGACGTAGACCGCGTGCAACTCGCCGGCGTTGCCCGCGAGCGCCAACCGCGCCGCCCGGCGCAGCAGCGTCGCCCCTTCCGGGCCGCCCGACAACGCCACGACCACGCGGGTGCGTGTGGGCCAGGTGCCGGTGATCGAGTGGTCGCTGCGGTAGCGGTCGAGGTTCTCCTCCACCCGGTCGGCCAGCCACAGCAGCGCCAGTTCGCGCAGCGCGCTGAGGTTGCCCAGCCGGAAGTAGTTGGCCAACGCCGCGTCGACCTTCTGCGCCGCGTAGACGTTGCCGTGCGCCATCCGCCGGCGCAGCGCCTCCGGCGACATGTCGACCAGTTCGATCTGGTCGGCGGCGCGCACCACTGCGTCGGGCACCGTCTCGCGTTGCACCACGCCGGTGATGCTCAAGGTGGCGTCGTTGAGCGACTCGAGGTGCTGGATGTTCACCGTCGAGATCACGTCGATGCCGGCAGCGAGCAGGTCGTGCACGTCCTGCCAGCGTTTGTCGTGGGTGCTGCCGGGCACGTTCGTGTGCGCGAGTTCGTCGACCAGCGCCACCTGCGGACGCCGGGCGATGATCGCCGCCGTGTCCATCTCCTCGAAGGCGGTGCCCCGGTGTTCGATGCTGCGACACGGCACCACCTCCAACCCGTCGAGGGCGGCGGCGGTGTGCGGACGGCCGTGGGTGTCGACGTAGCCGACGACGACGTCGGTGCCGCGGTCGAGCCGCCGGCGGCCTTCGCCGAGCATCGCGACCGTCTTGCCGACGCCCGGGGCGGCACCCAGGTAGATCCGCAGAACGCCCCGTGTCACCGTCACATTGTCTCCTGCCTCCGGCTCGTGCGGCTCATCGCTGTGCGACGGCGCGCTGCAGGGCGAGGTTGAGTTCGAGCACGTTCACCCTCGGCTGTCCGAGATAGCCGGCTGAGCTGGTATTCGCCCGCACCAGTGCCTCGACGGTGGCGCGCGGCAAGGCCCGGGCGGCGGCCACCCGCGGCACCTGCCACGACGCGTACGACGGCGAGATGTCAGGGTCGAGTCCGCTGGCCGACGCGGTGAGTGCGTCGGCGGGCACCGGCCCCTTCGCGTCCGGGTTCTGTGCGCGCAGGGTGGCGGCCCGCTTGGCCACCAGCGCCCGCTGGTCGGGATTCGCCTGGGCGTAGTTGGTGCCGCCGCTGGTGCCGCCGGCGTAGTCGAACGCCGACGGACGCGGCTGGAACCACTGCGCCCCGGTGAACTGCTGGCCGATCAGGCTCGACCCGACCACCCGCCCCTGGGAGGTGACGAGCGAGCCGTCGGCGCGCCCCGGCAGCGCCCGTGCGGCGGCGGTGACGGCGAGCGGGTAGGCGAGGCCGAGCAGCAGCGTGAGCACCAACAGGGCGCGGACGGCGGCGAGCGCCTGGCGGGTGACGGTCATGGTGATCACTTCAATCCGGGCAGCAGCCCCACGAGCAGGTCGATGAGTTTGATACCGACGAACGGCGCGACGACGCCGCCGAGTCCGTAGATCAGCAGGTTGCGCCGCAACAGTGCGGTCGCGTTGAGCGCCCTGTAGCGAACTCCCCTGAGCGACAACGGAATCAACGCCACGATGATGAGTGCATTGAAGATGACGGCCGACAGCATCGCCGACTCGGGGCTGTGCAACCGCATCACGTCGAGCCGGGCCAGCCCGGGGAAGATCGGCACGAACATCGCCGGGATGATCGCGAAGTACTTCGCGATGTCGTTCGCGATCGAGAAGGTGGTCAACGCGCCGCGGGTGATCAGCAGTTGTTTGCCGATGCCGACGATGTCGATGAGCTTGGTGGGGTCGGAGTCGAGGTCGACCATGTTGCCGGCCTCCTTCGCGGCGGAGGTGCCGGTGTTCATCGCGACGCCCACGTCGGCCTGCGCGAGGGCCGGTGCGTCGTTGGTGCCGTCGCCGGTCATCGCCACCAGCCGTCCGCCCTCCTGCTCGGCCTTGATCAACCGCATCTTGTCTTCGGGAGTGGCCTCGGCGAGGAAGTCGTCAACCCCCGCCTCGGCAGCGATCGAGGCCGCGGTGAGCGGGTTGTCGCCGGTGATCATGACAGTGCGGATGCCCATGTGGCGCAGCTCGTCGAACCGCTCACGCATGCCCGGCTTCACGACGTCCTTCAGGTGCACCACGCCGAGGGCGCGGGCTGCGCCGTGGGCGCCGCTGCAGCCGACCACCAGCGGGGTGCCGCCGTCGCCGGCAATGCGGTCGATCGTGGCCTGCGTGTCATCGTCGAGCCGTGCTCCGTGCTCGGCCAGCCAGCCACCGACGGCCGTGCCCGCACCCTTGCGCACGGCGGCGCCGTCCGGCAGGTCGACACCCGACATCCGGGTCTGCGCGGTGAACGGCACCGTGATCCCGCGCTCGACGGTCTGCGCCGAGGCGCCCTGCGCGAGCGCCAACTCGACGATCGAGCGGCCCTCGGGTGTCTCGTCGGCCAGCGACGACAGGTAGGCGGCCTGCACCAGCTCGGCCTGCTCGGCACCGGTCACCGGCACGAACTCGCAGGCCCGCCGGTTGCCGTAGGTGATCGTGCCCGTCTTGTCGAGCAGCAGCGTCGACACGTCGCCGGCGGCCTCTACCGCGCGGCCCGACATCGCGAGCACGTTGTGCTGCACGAGGCGGTCCATGCCGGCGATGCCGATCGCCGACAGCAGCGCTCCGATCGTGGTGGGGATGAGGCAGACCAAGAGGGCCACCAGCACGACCACCGACACGTCGTGGCCGGAGTAGGAGGCCATGGGCTGGATCATCGACACCGCCAGCACGAAGATGAGCGTGAGCGCGGTCAGCAGGATGCCGAGGGCGATCTCGTTCGGGGTCTTCTGCCGCTGCGCGCCCTCGACCAACGCGATCATCCGGTCGACGAAGGTCTCCCCCGGCTTGCTGGTGATCTGCACGACGATGCGGTCGGACAGCACGGTCGTGCCGCCGGTGACGGCGCATCGGTCGCCGCCGGATTCCCTGATGACCGGCGCAGATTCGCCGGTGATCGCCGATTCGTCGACGCTGGCGACGCCCTCGACGACGTCGCCGTCGCCCGGGATCACCTGACCGGCCTCGACCACGACCCGGTCGCCGACCCGCAGGGTGGTGCCGGGCACCTGTTCGATCGCGCCGTCGGCCGAGCCGGAGACGAGCCGGTGGGCCACCGACTCGGTGCGGGTGCGGCGCAGGCTCTCGGCCTGCGCCTTGCCGCGGCCCTCGGCCACCGCCTCGGCCAGGTTGGCGAACACGATCGTGAGCCACAGCCAGGCGGCCACCGCGATCGAGAAGACGGACGGGTGCAGCACCGACAGGACGGTGGTGAGCACCGATCCGATCCACACCACGAAGATCACCGGGGTGCGCACGAGGTGACGCGGGTCGAGTTTGGACAATGCCTGCGGCAGCGCCTCGTGGGCGGTGTGCAGGAGTCGGGGATCGGCGTTCATGAGAGGGCCTCCGCGATCGGGCCGAGCGAAAGAGCGGGCAGGAAGGTGAGGCCGGCGACGACGAGCACGATGCCGACCAGCAGCGCGGCGAACACGCCGCCGTGCGTGGGCATGGTGCCGGCGGTGGCGGCGCGGCGCGGCTGACGCACCAACGCCCCGGCGAGCGCCAGCACGAGCACGATCGGCACGAACCGTCCGAGCAGCATGCTGACCGCGAGGGTGAGGTTGAGGAAGGGCTGGTCGCTGCTGAGGCCGGCGAACGCCGAGCCGTTGTTGTTCGACGCGGACGTGTAGGCGTACAGCAGTTCCGACAGGCCGTGCGGGCCGGAGTTGGTGAGCGCCGACACGGCGGTCGGTGTCACCACCGCGGAGCCGGTGGCCAGCAGCACCAGCATCGGCGTCGTGATGGTGGCCAATGCGGCGTACGTGATCTCGCGGCGACCGATCGACTTGCCGAGCAGTTCGGGGGTGCGGCCGACCATCAAGCCCGCGATGAAGACGGTGAGCAACACGAAGACCAGCAGGCCGTAGAGGCCGGTGCCGACTCCGCCCGGCGACACCTCGCCGAGCATCATGTTGACCATCAGCACGCCACCGCCGAGCGGACTCATCGAGTCGTGCATCGAGTTGACCGCCCCGGTCGACGTGCCGGTGGTCGACGCCCCGAAGATCATCGAGGCGACGAGCCCGAAGCGCTGCTCCTTGCCCTCCATCGCGCCGGCTCCGGTGAGCGACGTCGCGTGCTCCGCCCAGGTGCCGAGCGCAGCGCTGATGGCGAGCAGCACGCCCATGACCGACACCAGTACGGCGCCCTGCCGCCGGTCGCCGACCATCAGGCCGTAGACCCGCGGCATCGAGAACGGGATCGCGAGCATGAGCACGATCTCGAACAGGTTGGTGAACGGGTTCGGGTTCTCGAACGGGTGCGCCGAGTTGGCGTTGAAGATGCCGCCGCCGTTGGTGCCGAGCTCCTTGATCGCCTCCTGCGAGGCCACCGGCCCGCCCTGGATCACCTGGTGGCCGCCCGCGAGCGTGCCGATGGTGTGCGGGCCGGCGAGGTTCTGGATCACGCCGCCCGCCACGAGCACCAGCGCGGCCACTGCGGCCAGCGGCAGCAGCACCCGCACCGACCCGCGGACGAGGTCGACCCAGAAGTTGCCGATAGTCGCGCCGCGACTGCGGGCGATGCCGCGGCACAGCGCGGCGGCCACTGCAAGGCCGGTGGCGGCGGAAACGAAGTTCTGCACGGTGAGGCCTGCCATGGCGACCGGATAGCCGGCCCCCAGCTCACCGGCGTACGACTGCCAGTTGGTGTTGGTGGTGAAGGAGACCGCGGTGTTGAGGGCGGTGTGCCAGTGCTGGCTGCGACCGAACGACGCCGGCAGCAGCTCCTGCGCCATGATCAGCGCGAACAGCAGCCCGATCGAAGCAGCTGCGAACGCCACGACCGCTACGGCGTAGGAGCGCCAGCTCTGTTCGACGCGCGGGTCGACCCCCACCAGCCGGTAGATCCACCGTTCGCCGCGCCAGTCCCGGGGGTCGGTGAGCGCCCGATGGATCCAGTTGCCGAGCGGCACGTGCACGACCGCGAGGATCGCTGCCACCGTCGCCAGATAAAGCGCGGTCTGCAAGCCCACGTTCATCGCTCAGAACCGATCCGGGTGGATCAGCGCGTACAGCAGGTAGCCGATCAGGGCGAGCGCGATGACGCCCGCGACGAGATTTTCCATACCTGCCAGTCAAGGCCCGACGGGCGCTCGGGCCGGGGTGCTTCCGGCCGCCTTGACGGGTCTTGACGCGGTCTTGACGCGAGCGCGTGCCGCCCGGCTACTGCGTGGGCGCGAGCGAGCCGTACGTCGTCGTGGCGGATGGCCCATCGGTCGGCATATCGGACGTCATCGACTTCATCGCCTCGTCGAACGACATGACGTCGGCGGCCGGCGGCTTGGTGACCGTGAACCGCGCACCCCAGGCGGAGTAGCGGATCGTCGGCGCGAGGGTCGCGACCATGCCGGTGAGCACGGAATCGGGTTCGCTTTGAGGTACATCGAACCGTCGATGAGCACGATCTGGTCGTCGCCGATGGACATCTGCATCTTGAGGCCGGACGACTGATCGACCTTCGCGGTCATGGTCTCCGTCGCGCCGGGCGTGGCCGTCGGACCTTCCGAATCCAACATCACCCCGGCCGGCCGACCATTGTCATCGTGTACGTCTTCTCGGCTTTGACCGCCGTCCGCGCATTGGCCCGAAGCCGTGATCCAACAGTGATCGGCCGCCCCTGACATGGCGAAGGGCCGTCACTGCGCGAAGCAGTGACGGCCCTTCGGTGAGAGCGTTTCGGCTCAGGCCTCTTCGGAAACCGCGTCCTCGGAGGTGAGGTTGCGGGTCACGGTGGAGTCGAGCGGGATGCCCGGGCCCATCGTGGTCGACATGGTCGCCTTGGTGATGTAGCGGCCCTTCGACGACGCCGGCTTCAGACGCAGGATCTCCTCGAGCGCAGCGGCGTAGTTCTCGACGAGAGCCTTCTCGTCGAAGGACGCCTTGCCGATGATGAAGTGAAGGTTGCTGTGCTTGTCGACGCGGAACTCGATCTTTCCGCCCTTGATGTCGCTGACGGCCTTCGCGGTGTCCATGGTGACGGTGCCGGTCTTCGGGTTCGGCATCAGACCACGCGGGCCGAGCACCTTACCGAGGCGACCGACCTTGCCCATGAGGTCGGGGGTGGCGACCACGGCGTCGAAGTCGGTCCAACCGCCGGCGACCTTCTCGATCAGGTCGTCGGAACCGACGAAGTCGGCGCCGGCAGCCTCGGCCGCGGCGGCCTTGTCGCCGTTGGCGAAGACGAGCACACGGGCGGTCTTACCGGTGCCGTGCGGCAGGTTGACGGTGCCACGCACCATCTGGTCGGCCTTGCGCGGGTCGACACCGAGACGGAACGCGACCTCGACGGTCGAGTCGTACTTGGTGGTCGCCGAGTCTTTCGCCAGGCGGACGGCCTGGATCGGGGCGTAGACCTTGCCCTCGCCGATCTTCTCGGCGGCCTTGCGGTAGTTCTTGCTGCGCGCCATTGCGTGCTCCTCAGGTTGTGAGTGGGAGTTGTGGTTGTGCGGGGCAGCGCTGCCCCATCCACGTGTTGCCGTCGAGGCAACCTGTCCATTATCGCAAATCAGCGGGGTTCAGGCGAATCGCCCGAACCCCGCTGACCTACAACGCTTCTGCCGGTGGTGTCACATGGGTGACGACCCCCGAACGGCGAAGCCGTCAGTTCTCGACGTCGATGCCCATCGAGCGGGCGGTGCCGGCGATGATGCGCGACGCCATGTCGATGTCGGTCGCGTTCAGGTCGGGCATCTTCTGCTCGGCGATGGCGCGCACCTGGTCCTTGGTCAGCTTGGCGACCTTGGTCTTGTGCGGCTCACCCGAACCCTTGGCGACACCGGCGGCCTTCTTGATCAGCTCGGCGGCCGGCGGGGTCTTGGTGATGAAGGTGAACGAGCGGTCTTCGTAGACCGTGATCTCGACCGGGATGACGTTGCCACGCTGGTTCTCCGTCGCGGCGTTGTACGCCTTGACGAACTCCATGATGTTGACGCCGTGCTGACCCAGGGCCGGACCGACGGGCGGAGCCGGAGTCGCGGCGCCGGCCTGGATCTGCAGCTTGATGAAGCCGGAGACCTTCTTCTTGGGAGGCATAGTGCTTCCTCTTTCTGTGGTGATGGGCCTACGCCGTGGGCGATGACCCGGTTGCAGTCCTCACCCGGGACCGGGTGAGGAGACGGACCGCAATCAGATCTTGGCGACCTGGTTGAAGCCCAGCTCGACCGGCGTTTCGCGGCCGAAGATGGAGACCAACACCTTGAGCTTCTGGGTGTCGGTGTTGATTTCGGAGATGGTCGCCGGGAGCGTCTCGAACGGACCCTCCATGACGGTGACCGACTCTCCGACGGTGAAGTCGACGTCTGCGGGGGCGGCCTTCTTGGTGGCGCCGCCGGTGGCCTTCTGGCCCGGCTCGGTGGCAGCCTCCGGCTCGTCGAAGACCGGGTTGAGCATGGTGACGACCTCGTCGATCGTCAGCGGCGACGGCGAGTGGGCGTTGCCGACGAAGCCGGTGACACCCGGGGTGTGCCGGACGGCGCCCCAGCTCTCGTCGGTGAGGTCCATGCGCACCAGCACGTATCCGGGCATCCGAACGCGGGTGCCGACCTTCTTCTGGCCGTTCTTGATCTCGGTGAAGTCCTCCATCGGAACCTCGATCTGGAAGATGAAGTCTTCCATCGAGAGGTTCTGGATGCGGTTCTCCAGGTTGGCCTTGACCTTCTTCTCATACCCGGCGTACGAGTGGATGACGTACCAGTCACCGAACTGCGAGCGCAGCTCGCGCATGAACTCCTCGCGCGGGTCGGCGGCAGGTGCGGCGGGAGCGTCGCCCGCGGCGTCGGCGTCCGCCTCATCGGAGCCAGCGTCGGCGGCGTCAGCGGAGTCGCCGGCAACCTCGTCCGGCGCCTCGGAAGCGTCGGCCGACTCCTTGTCGCGACCCTCGCCGTCGACGTCGTCGGCGAAGGCGGGCATGCCCTCCTCCTCCGCGTCGGCGACACGCGTCTGGTCGTCGGCGGCGGCACCCGGCACCTCGGTCGCTTCGGCCACGTCCTGGGCAGCCTCGGACGGCAGGGCGGACTCGTCCGCCTGGGCGTCGAAGTCGGTGCTGTGCTGCTCAGTCATGGACCTGCTTCCTTGGATTCGTTGCTGTCGTCGGCTGTCGTCGGCTAGCTCGCGCGAGCTCAGTTGGTGCCGAAGACGAAGTTGATCACGTGGTTGAACACCCAGTCCAAACCGACGACGAACAACATGATGAACACGATGAAGATCAGCACCACAGCGGTGTACTGGGTGAGTTCGTCACGGGTGGGGCGGACGACCTTGCGGATCTCGGAGATGACCTGCTTGAAGAACAGCAGGATCCGCCCGAAGAAACCCTTCGAGGACTGCTCCGTGTCGCGAGCGCTCGCGGTGCTCGTGTCGGCCACGGTGTTGCCTCTCTGAAGATCGATCACGTATGCGCAGGGCACGAGGGACTCGAACCCCCAACCCCCGGTTTTGGAGACCGGTGCTCTACCAATTGAGCTAGTGCCCTGTGGTCGGGGGTGTTGGATTTCCCCGACCGGGTGACTGACCGCGGACACGCCGGAGCGTGGCTGACAGCCAACCGAAGGACGAGTCTACGACAGACCCCGCCGACGAAGCCAACTCGCCCCGGCCACTAGCGTTCGGCCATGACAGACACCGCAGGTCGGCGCGACATCCAGGCCCTGCCGAAGGCGCACCTGCACCTGCACTTCACCGGCTCGATGCGCATCGACACCGTGCGCGACCTCGCCGACAAGCACGGGATGCGCCTGCCGAACGCCCTGACCCACGATTATCCGCCGCAACTGTCGGGTGTCGACGAGCGCGGCTGGTTCCGGTTCCAGCGGCTGTACGACGCGGCCCGCGCCTGCGTGCGCGACGAGCAGGACATGCGCCGGGTGGTGCGCGAGGCCGCCGAGGACGACGCCGCCGAGGGCTCGCGCTGGTTGGAGATCCAGGTCGACCCGACGTCGTACGCCGGGTTCGTGGGCGGCATCACCCCGATGTTGGAGATCGTGATCGACGAGGCGAAGTCGGCCGGCCGCGACCTCGGCATCGGCGTGGGTGTGCTCGTCGCCGCGTCGCGGATCAAGCACCCGTACGACGCCCGCACCCTGGCCCGCCTCGCGGTGAAGCACACCGGCGACGTGCTCGCGTTCGGTCTCTCCAACGACGAGCGCCGCGGACTCACCGCCGACTTCGCGCCGGCCTTCCGCATCGCGCACGCCGGCGGTCTTGCGTCGGTGCCGCACGCGGGCGAGCTGCTCGGCGCGCAGGCGGTCAGCGAGACGATCGACGCACTCGGCCCGCAGCGCCTCGGGCACGGCGTGCGGTCGGCGGAGTCGGTGCCGGTGTTGGAGCGGGTGATCGAGAACGACATCGCGTTGGAGATCTGCCCCGGTTCGAACGTCGCGCTCGGGGTCTACCCGCGCGCGGAGGACGTGCCGTTGCGGCAGTTGTTCGAGGCGGGCGCGACGATCGCGCTCGGCGCCGACGACCCGTTGCTGTTCGACAGTCGGCTCGCGGCGCAGTACGACACCGCGCGCACGGCGCACGGTTTCACCGACGTCGAGCTCGCCGAACTCGCGCGCCGGTCGGTGCGGGCGTCCCTGGCTCCGGACGACGTGAAGCGGGGTCTGTTCGCCGACATCGACGCCTGGCTCGACACCCCCGTCCGCTCCGCCGGCTGACGCCGGCCGTCAGAGTTCGTGGCCGACGAACACCGGCTCGTTGACCAGTTCCACCCCGAACGCGTCGCGCACGCCGTCGCGGACGGTGCGCGCCAGGTCAGCGATGTCGGACGCCGTCGCGTCGCCCCGGTTGGTGACCGCGAGCGTGTGCTTGGTCGACAGGGCTGCCGGGCCCGGCATGCCGTAACCCTTGCCGAAGCCGCCCTTGTCGATGAGCCACGCGGCACTGGTCTTGACCATGCCGTCGGCGGCGTCGAAGCGCGGCGGCGTCGGCCCGTCGGGACCGAGGCGCTCGGCAGCGCGCTTCTCGAGCTCGGCGAAGCGGGCCGCGGTGAGGATCGGGTTGGTGAAGAACGACCCGCACGACCAGGTGTCGTGGTCGGCCGGGTCGAGCACCATGCCGCGCTTGCGGCGCTGGGCGAGCACCGCCTCGCGCGCGTCGCCGAGCGGCACCCGCTGCCCCTGCTCGACGCCGAGCCCGGTGGCGAGGTCGGCGTAGGCGACCGGCGCGGACAGGTCGGCGATCTTGAGCTGGAACAGCACGTCGAGCACCACGAACCGGTCGGTCGCCTTGAACACCGAGTGCCGGTAGGTGAAGTTGCAGGCGGCGTTGGCGAAGGTGCGGATCTGCTGGGTGTGCCGGTCGTAGGTGCGCACCTCGGCGATGGTCTGGGCGACCTCCTGCCCGTAGGCGCCGACGTTCTGCACCGGCGTCGCGCCGGCGAGGCCCGGGATGCCCGACAGCGCCTCGATGCCCGACCATCCTTCGCTGCACGCGCGCGCGACGAAGTCGTCCCAGTTCTCGCCTGCGGCGACGCGCACCATTGCGCCGCCGCAGTTGTCGCCCGACTCCAGCGTGATGCCCTGGCTGGCGATGCGGACGACCGTGCCGGCGAACCCGGCGTCGCTGATCACCAGGTTGGAGCCGCCGGAGACGACCAGCAGCGGTTCGTCGGCGTCGTCTACTTCGCGCACGGCGTCGACGATGTCGTCGGTCGATTCGGCGGTGACCAACCGGCGGGCCGGACCGCCGACGTGCATGGTGGTGATCGTCGCGAGCGCGACGTCGTGGGCTTCCTGCATCAGTTCGTGCCTGCTCGCTCGCCGAGGTCGACGACGGCCAGCGCGCGGCTGAGCACCTTCGACTCGCCCTGGGTGGCGGCGAGTTCGACGGTGACGCGGTCGCCGTCGATCTTCTTGATGACGCCGGTGACGTCGAGCGGGGTGGCGCCCTCGTACTCCACCACGACCGGGGCGCTGAAGCGCACGCCGTACTCGGCGACCCGGCCGGCGTCACCGGCCCATTCGGACACCAGTGAGACCGCGGCGCCCATCGTCCACATGCCGTGGCCGATCACGCTCGGCAGGCCGACGGACGTCGCGAACCTCTCGTCCCAGTGGATCGGGTTGAAGTCGCCGGAGGCACCGGCGTAGCGCACGAAGGTGGCGCGGTCGACCTTGATCTGGGTGCGGCCGATCTCCTGACCGACCTCGAGTTCGGAAGCCTTGGGGCTCATGCGTCGTCTCCTCCTCGAATGACCACGACACAGTTGACGTCGCACACGGCCGCACCGTCGACGGTGGTGATGGCGGTCTTCAGGGTGACCATCGAGTGGCCGCCGGCCGATCGCACCCGGTCGACGGTCGTGGCCGCGTTGACCTCGTCGCCCGCGACCAGCGGACGGTGGTGGGTGAAGCTCTCCTCGCCGTGCACCAACCGGCTGAAGTCGATGCCGGCCTCGGGGTCGATGATCGCGGCGCCTTCGGCCTGCTGGGCGATGATCACGGCGAAGGTTGGCGGCGCCACGACGTCGGCGTAACCGAGCGACCGCGCGTGGTCGACGTCGGTGTGCACGGGATCATTCGCGCCGACGGCTGCGGCGAACTCGGCGATCTTCGTGCGGGACACGGAATAGGTCGGGATGGCCGGGTAGGTGCGGCCTTCGACTTCGGGGTTGACCGGCATGGAGCCGACCCTATCCCCCGGTCACGACAATCGCCGTGAATGCCCGGGGACGCCGAAGGGCACCGGCCGTGGCCGGTGCCCTTCGCGTGCGGAGCTGATCAGGAGCCGGACGGCGCGGCGGTGCTCGTCGGTGCCTGCGAGGCCGGGGCTGCCGGAGCGCTCGTCGATGCAGGTGCGCTCGTGGAGGCCGGTGCGGACGAGGACGCCGGAGCCGAGCTGGACGAGGCCGGAGCCGACGACTTCGCGGCAGACGAGCTCGTGGAAGACGTGCCTTCGGACGCCGCAGCAGCCGTCTTCTTCGCGTCTTCGCATTCGGGAATCGGCGGCGTCGAAGTCACACTGATGGGCACAACCACAGGGTTGTGATCGGTGCTGTCGCTGCCGTCCTGCGTGTGGTCCCAGACCACGGTGAGCGTTGCCGTGAACACGTCGTTGGCACTGTTGCCGTTGTTCGTGGCGTTGAAGCCCACGTCGCGGCATTGGTTCGCCGGGATGAGCATCGGGAACTGGTTTGGGTTCGGGGCGTATGCAACGTTGGTGCCCGATAGCACGTAGGAAACGGTGTGGATCCAGATGTCGACCGGCGACGGGTTGCACACCGTGAAGTTGAAGACGTAACCCTTGAACCAGACGGGCTTGCAGCTGTTGCCCGGGATCTTGTTCGCGCTCTTGTAGGTGAACGTCGGAGGTACCTGGATCGAGCTGGCCAGCGCCGGCGCAGCGGACGCGAGGGCAACGGTCGGGACGCTCCACGCGGCGCCCTTGGCGAGCGTGCGTCGTGAGATCGAGCGATCCGGTGTACGAGTGTCAGCCATGTTGTTATCCCCTGAAAATTTCCCGAAGTGTCCGCGCTGTGGGTCAGGTTCACCGGCCGAAGCCGAGGGTCACCATCGCCGAGCAGTGCCAGCGTAGCCCCGAGTGGGCCCTCTAGCACAAGGGTTTGCACAAAGTCACATCCCCGCGCCGATACTACAGGTATCCAAATGAGGTCCCGCTACCCCCGTGTGGTCTCCCGCCAGCGGCCTCGAACACCCTGGGAGGTCTCGATCGCGGCGCTCGCCCTAGCGGGCTCGCACCTACTCGACCAGCGGGTTGTTGATGCACCCGTCGAAACGAAGCAGGTCGAGCACCCGCACTGCCGGAGTGGCACCCACCGGACCACAGCGCCAGGCTCACCGCGGCGGGACGCACGAAACCCCCGGCGCTCACTCCCCACCGGCACGAAGCAGGTCGAGCACCCGCACTGCCGGAGGTGGCACCCACCAGACCACAGCGCCAGGCTCACCGCGGCGGGACGCACGAAACCCCCGGCGCGAGCGCCGGGGGTTTCGACTGCGAAGGAGCCGCGAAGAGACTTATCGGGTCTCGCGGTGCGCGGTGTGCTTGCCGCAACGCGGGCAGAACTTGGCCATCTCCAACCGGTCGGGGTTGTTGCGGCGGTTCTTCTTGGTGATGTAGTTGCGCTCCTTGCAGTCCACGCACGCCAAGGTGATCTTGGGACGGATGTCTGCGCTCTTGCTAGCCACGGGGCAACCTGCTCTCGAAAACGAATGAATATGGGTACTGCTTGGGATTTGGTAGCGGGAGCGGGGCTCGATCCCGCGACCTCACGATTATGAGTCGTGCGCTCTAACCAGCTGAGCTACCCCGCCAGGGGGAACACATCTGCCTCGGAGTTCATTCCAAGGCCCTGACGTGGACCAGAGCCCCCAAACGGAATCGAACCGTTGACCTTCTCCTTACCATGGAGACGCTCTGCCGACTGAGCTATAGGGGCCTGCCTCCACCGACGTCCGGGGTGTTCCCGAACCGCTCGGTAGCGCAGCGAAGAGATTACCGGACGTCTGCTCGATTCACGAAATCGAGCCGTCGGCGCCCGCGCTGACGACGGTTCCGACGGCGTGGACGGTGCCCTCGCGGGCCGACCGGAGCACGAGGTTCCAGCCGGTGGCGGTCTCTCCGGCGACGAACTTGACCTTGCCCGGGATGAGCACCGGCTTCTTGAACTCGACGGAGAGGGTGTAGCGCTCGGGCAGGCGGTTCTCGACGGCGGCGAGCATCTTCGACTTGCTCCACATGCCGTGGACGATGGTGGTCGGGAAGCCGAGCGCCTTCGCGGTGAGCGGGTGCATGTGGATCGGGTTGACGTCGCCGGAGACGGCAGCGTACCGGCGTCCGAGGTCGGCGGTGAGCGCCCAGGTGACGCCGGGGCCGTCGGCCGGCTCGGGTTCGTCGGCCTTGAGCGGCACCTCGCCGGGCACTTTCTGGCCGCGGAACAGGTAGGTGGACACCTCGTCCATGACGACCTCGTCACCGACCTTGACGGTGGCGATGAAGTCGGCCTGCGCGCCGCGGAAGTGCGGGCGCAGGTTGTCGACCCGCACCTCGATGTCGAGCACCTCGAGGGCGTCGACGCGGCGGTGCTGGGTGATCGTGTTGGACAGGTGCACGCTGCCCATCAGCGGGTACGGGAACTCCTTGTCGGCCATCAGGCTGACCTGGAGCGGGAACACCAGCACGTGCAGGTAGGTGGACGGCACGAGGTGGGTCACCGGGAACCCGCACACCTGGTCGTAGGCGGCGAGCGCGCCCTGGTCGATGCGTACGCCGTGCTGGACGACGCGGACGTCGGGCAGCGTGCGGCCTTTGCGGACGAAGCCGGTGGCGGCGGCCTTGGCCAGGATCGGACCCAGCGTGGGCGTCGCCTTCAGTTCGATGGTTCTGGTCATCGTTGCTTCCTGTTCCTGCGTCTTGCCCGTGCGTCCCGTCGCCGGCGGTGGGCCGGCGACGGGACGGTCAGGAGTGACGGTATCTGTGAGACCGATCTGTTCGGACGGGTCGCTCAGGCGCCGAGCTGCGACTGGCCGCAGACGCGCAGCACCTGGCCGGTGACCGCGGCCGAGCTCGGCTCGGCGAAGAAGGCGATGGCCTCGCCCACGTCGACCGGCTGGCCGCCCTGCAGCAGCGAGTTGAGGCGCCGTCCGACCTCGCGGGTGCCCATCGGGATCTTCGCGGTCATCTCGGTCTCGATGAAGCCCGGCGCGACGGCGTTGACGGTGATCTTGCGGTCGGCGAGCTCCTGCGACAGCTGGCGCACCATGCCGATGACGCCGGCCTTGGACGCGGCGTAGTTGGACTGGCCGCGGTTGCCACCGATGCCGCTGATGGAGGCGACGGACACGATCCGGCCGCCGTCCTTCAGGCCACCCTTGACGGACGGGTCGAGCAGCACCTTGTTCATCCGGAACTGCGACTGCAGGTTGACGTCGAGCACCGAACCCCAGCGGGCCTCGTCGGTGTTGACGAACAGCTTGTCGCGGGTGATGCCGGCGTTGTGCACGATGATGTCGAGCTTGTCGGCGTGCTGGGCGACGGCCTTGGCGATGCGTTCGCCCGCGTCGGGCGAGGTGATGTCGAGCTGCAGGGCGGTCGCGCCGATGGAGTTGGCGACCTTGGCGAGGGAATCGCCGGCGGCCGGGATGTCGACGGCGATGACCTTCGCGCCGGCGCGGGCGAAGACCTTCGCGATCTCGGCACCGATGCCGCGGGCGGCGCCGGTGATGACGGCGACCTCGCCGGCGAGCGGCACGTGCACGTCCTCGACGGTCGGCACGTCGCCGGCGTCGATCGTCACCGGCTGACCCGACACGTAGGCCGAGCGCGCCGACAGGAAGAAGCGCAGCGGGCCGGCGAGCGCGTCGTCCGATGCCTGCTCACCGATGCGCAGCAGGTTGGCGGTGCCACCGGCGCGCATCTCCTTGCCGAGGCTGCGGGTGATGCCCTCGAGCGCCTGCTGGGTGGCGGCGGCCTCGACGTCGGTCTCCTGGGCCGGCACGGCGCTGAGCACGATGATGCGGCCGTTCTTGCCGAGCGACTTCATCGCGGGGCCGACGGTGGCGCGCAGCTGCTGCAGTTCGTCGATGGTGCGAGCCGCGGTGGCGTCGAAGACGATCGCCGACAGCTTGCTGTCGTAGGTCGAATCGGCCTGTGCCTCAACGACGCTCACACCCGAGTCGGCGAGCACCTTGCGCACGACCTCGAGCGCCGGGGCCTCGCCGACGCCGGCGATGGCGGCCGGACCTTCGAGGAGGTCTTGGCCGACCTTGTAGCGGCGCAGGACCGTCGGCTGCGGCAGGCCGACGGTGCCGGCGATCTTCTTGCCGAAGCCGCCGTTCACGAACTTGGTGTATCCGTCAGTCACTTGGATCCCTCCAGAATTGCGACGACGCCCTGGCCGCCGGCTGCACAGATAGAGATGAGGCCGCGGCTGCCTTCGCCCTTTTCGTGGAGCATCTTCGCCAGCAAGGCGACGATGCGGCCGCCGGTGGCCGCGAACGGGTGTCCGGCGGCCAGCGAGGAGCCGTTGACGTTGAGCTTGGCGCGGTCGATCGACCCGAGCGGGGTGTCGAGGCCGAGCTTGGTCTTGCAGAACTCCGCGTCTTCCATCGCGGCCAGGTGGCACAGCACGGTCGACGCGAACGCCTCGTGGATCTCGTAGTAGTCGAAGTCCTGCAGCGTGAGGTTGTTGCGCTCGAGCAGTCGGGCGATGGCGTACGGCGGGGCCATCAACAGCCCCTCGTTGCCGTGCACGTAGTCCACAGCCGCGGTCTCGGCGTCGACGAAACGGGCCAGCGGTGCGAGACCGTGGTCGTGCGCCCACTCCTGCGAGCCGAGCAGCACCGCGGAGGCGCCGTCGGTGAGCGGGGTCGAGTTGCCCGCCGTCATCGTGGCTCCCTCGCCCTTGCCGAAGACCGGCTTGAGGGTGGCGAGCTTCTCGACCGAGGAGTCGGGGCGCAGGTTCTGGTCCTTGGTGAGACCGAGATAGGGGGTGACGAGGTCGTCGAAGAAGCCGCGGTCGTAGGCGGCGGCGAGGTTGTGGTGCGAGGCGACCGCGAGCTCGTCCTGAGCCTCGCGGGTGATGCCCCACTCCTTGGCGGTGATCGCCATGTGCTCGCCCATCGACAGGCCGGTGCGCGGCTCGGAGTTCTTGGGCTGCTCGGGCGCGAGCTGGTTGGGGCGCACCTTCAGCAGGGCCTGCACGCGCTGCGCGGGGCTCTTGGCGTAGTTGGCCTTGAGCAGCGTCTTGCGCAGGTCGTCGTTGACGGCCAGCGGGGCGTCGGACGTCGTGTCGGTGCCACCGGCGATGCCGGAGTCGATCTGACCGAGCGCGATCTTGTTGGCCACCTGCACCACGGCCTGCAGGCCGGTGCCGCACGCCTGCTGCACGTCGTACGCGGGGGTGGTCGGGTCGAGGTGCGAGCCGAGCACGCACTCGCGAGTCAGGTTGAAGTCGCGGGCGTGCTTGATGACGGCACCCGCGGCGACCTCGCCGAGTCGCTCGCCATTGAGGCTGAAGCGGGCCACCAGACCGTCGATCACGGCGGTGAGCATGTCCTGGTTGGACGCCTTCAGGTACTTGCCGCCCGAGCGGGCGAACGGAATGCGGTTTCCGCCGATGACGTAGACGTCACGCGCGCTGGAACTCATGTGGGTCACTCCCGTGGTTCGATGATCGGACGGCGTCTGCGCCGTCGAAATTTACCGATACCCAGAGTAGCAGGTACGCAGAGTTTCAGATACTCTTGGCAGATCATGACTTCGGAGACCAACCGCCTCGACGGCCGCGACACCCGTTGGACGACCCACCGGGTGCAGCGGCGCCGACAACTCGTCGAAGCCGCGATCAAGGCCATCCGCAAACACGGCGCGACCGTCGGCATGGACGACATCGCGGCCACCGCGGGCACCTCCAAGACCGTGATCTACCGCCACCTCGGCGACCGGCTCGGGCTCTATCTCGCGGTCGTCGAGGCGGTCGACTCACTGATCCTCAGCGACTTCGACAAGGCGATCTCCTCCGGCATCGACCCCGACGACCCCGCCTCGCTGCGTGACGCCGACCCGCACGCGGTGCTGGTCGCGGTGATCGACAGCTACCTGCGACTGGTCGAGAACGACCCCGAGGTCTACCGGTTCGTCGTCCGCCGTCCGCTGGTCGACCTGCCCGCCGAGGCCGACCCGGTCGCCGGGCTGACCGACGCGATCGCCGGACGGCTGTCCGAACTGTTCACCGCGGCGCTCACGGCGGCCGGCCGCGACACCTCCCCCGCACGCACGTGGGGGCACGCGCTCGTCGGATACGTGCGCGAGGCCGCCGACCGCTGGCTCGCCGACCCCGACCGTCCGCCCCGTGCGCAGGTCGTGCAACACCTCGCCGAGTTCGCGTCCGTCGGGCTCACCGGCGTGCTGCGTCCGGTCGACGGAGCCGAAGCCGCCACTACTTCCGACCTCTCCCCTCGAAACCGATGACCTCGAGTCACTCGACGAACGGAGTCCCACCGATGAATGACCCCATCGCCACCGGCCTGCGCGACGCCCTTGACGGCCACTACCGCGAGATCCGCGAGGAGTTCCGCGGCCAGGCCGACCCGGCCCTGCTGCTGGGCGACCCGGGCGCCTCCACCCAGGAGCAGCGCGAGCGCGTCACCGACCAACTCGGCAAGATCGCGGCGCTCGGCCACGGACGCGTCGGCTTCCCGGCGGCCTACGGCGGCACCCACGACTACGGCGCGTCGTGCGCACTGTTCGAGATGCAGGGCTACGGCGACCTGTCGCTGCTGGTCAAGGGCGGCGTGCAGTTCGGGCTCTTCGGCGGCGCCGTGGCCCGGCTCGGCTCGGCCCGCCACCACGACAAGGTGCTCAGCGGCATCATGAACGCCGAGATCCTCGGGTCGTTCGCGATGACCGAGATCGGCCACGGCTCCAACGTGCAGCGCCTGGAGACCACGATCACCTTCGACCCGGCCACCGACGAACTCGTCGTCGACTCCCCCACCCCGAGCGCCGCGAAGACCTACATCGGCAACGCCGCCAAGGACGCGCGGATGGCCGTCGTCTTCGGTCAACTGCGCACCCCGGCCGGCGACTCGTTCGCCGAGTACGGCGTGCACGCCGTCCTGATGGATGTGCGCGACGGCGAGGGCAACCCGATCAAGGGCGTCACCATCGGCGACAACGGCGTCAAGGGCGGCCTGCCCGGCGTCGACAACGGCACCTTCAGCTTCGATCAGGTGCGCATCCCGCGCGAGGCGCTGCTCAACAAGTTCGCCGACCTCGACTCCGACGGCACCTACCACTCCGACATCGCCAACGAGAACGCACGCTTCTTCACCATGCTCGGCACCCTCGTCCGCGGACGTGTGTGTGTGGGCGGCGGCGCGGCGAGCGCCGGCAAGAAGGGGCTGGCCATCGCGCTGCGCTACGGGGCGCGGCGCCGGCAGTTCGAGGCGCCCGGCGCCGAGCAGGAGATCGTCGTGCTCGACTACCTGGCCCACCAGCGCAAGCTGTTCCCGCTGCTGGCGAAGTCGTACGCGCTGACCTTCGCCCAGAACTCCGTCACCGAGACGCTGCAGGAGCTCCACGGCACCCCGCTGCCCGACGGTCAGGAGCACCCGAAGGAAGCGATCCGCGAGCTCGAGACCCGGGTGGCCGGGCTCAAGGCGGTCAGCACCTGGCACGCCATCGAGGCACTGCAGACCGCGCGCGAGGCCTGCGGCGGCGCCGGCTTCATCGCCGAGAATCAGCTCACCCAGGCCCGTGCCGACGTCGATGTGTTCGCCACCTTCGAGGGCGACAACACGGTGCTGCTGCAGCTGGTCGCCAAGGGTCTGCTCACCGAGTACAAGGAGATGTTCGGCGACCTCGCGATGGCCGACCTCGCCGGACTCGTCACCAAGCAGGTCGCCGAGGGTCTGGTCGAGCGCACCGCCGGCCGTGCCGGGCTGCAGCGTCTGCGCGACATCGCCCGCGGCCGCGACCACGAGTCGGCGATGGACGACCACGGCTGGCAGCTGTCGATGTTCGAGCAGCGCGCCGACCACGCACTGGAGACCGTCGGCAAGCGGCTGCGCAAGGCCACCAAGGACAACGGGTTCGAGCTGTTCAACGACGCTCAGGACCACGTGCTCTTCGCGGCGCGCACCCACGTCGACCGCTGCGTGCTCGAGGACTCGCTCGAGGCGCTGGAGCAGATGCCCGACGGCGACGCCAAGACGCTCATGGGCAAGGTGCTGTCGCTCTACGCGCTGTCGTCGATCGAGCAGGACAAGGCGTGGTTCCTCGAACACGGACGGCTCAACACCAGCCGCTCGCGTCAGGTGACGGCCACCGTCAACCAGTTGTGCCAGGAACTGCGTCCGTATGTGCACTCGCTGGTCGACGGCCTCGGCATCCCCGAGTCGCTGATCACCGCGCCGATCGCCACCGGCACGCCGAGCACCACCTTCGCCTGAGCCTCGGGTCTCGCCGGGAGCGGGCCCGAACCTCAACTCGCGTCAGACGCGACTTACTCAGCCGTATTCGCTCGAACCGGCGAGTAAGTCGCGTCTGACGCGACTTGGTGTCGGCAGCCGCGAGTTGGCTTGCTTAACGGCGCGGACGCGGACGGCGCAGGCCGACGACGGTGAGCACGGCGCCGACCAGCACCCATCCGGCACACCACCAGGTGGCCGCGCGGTAGGCGTCCGCCACGAGGTGGGGCACGCGGTACTGCTCGCCGGTGAGGCCGACCATCAGCGGCAGCGCCGCGATCGCGAGCAGACCCGCGGTGCGCGAGACGGCGTTGTTGATGCCCGACGCCACCCCCGACCGGCTCGCCGGCGCGGCTGCCAGCACCGTGCCGGTGAGCGGGGCGACCAGCATCGAGAGGCCAAGACCCTGCAGCAACACCCCCGGCAGGATGTGCAGCAGGTAGTTCGGACGATCGGGAGCCAGCGCGAGGAGCACCAGTCCGGCGGCGAGCACCAGGCAGCCGGCGACCATCGGCGGGCGTGCGCCGTTGCGGGTGGCGTAGCCGCCGAACCACGACGCCAGGAACAGCATCAGCACCGACACCGGCACGGTCGCCGCCCCGGCCTCCAGCGGACTCCAGCCCGCCGAGATCTGCAGGAACACCGCGAGGAAGAACATGCTGCCGGCGAGCGCGGCGTAGACGAACAGGGTGACGAGGTTGATCACCGTGAACTCCCGGTTGGTGAACAGCGTCGGCGGTGTCATCGGATGCTCGACCCGCCGCTCCACCATCACGAACGCGCCGGCGGCAACCATGCCGACGACCGCTGCCGCCGTGGCGGTGCGGCTCGGCCAGTCGGTGAGCGCCAAGGTGATGCCGCCCAGCGCGATCGGCGCGACGATCGCCCCCGCGAGGTCGATGCGTCCGCCGGCCTCGGCGTCGCGTGACTCCGGCGCGGTGCGCGCCAGCCACAACACGATCGCCGCCACCGGCACGTTGATCCAGAACGCGATGCGCCAGTCGATGCCCACCAGCCAGCCGCCGAGCACCGGGCCGCTCGCGGTGGCGATGCCGAGCATGCCGGTCCACGCACCGATCGCCTTCATCCGGTCGTCGGGGTGGAAACTAGCTTGCAGCAGCGCGAGGCTGCCCGGGGTGAGCAGCGCGGCGGCCACACCCTGCAGGATGCGCGCGGCGACCAGCAGTTCGATCGACGGAGCCAACGCGACGAGCACCGATGCGGCGGCGAATCCTGCTGTGCCCCAGGCGAACATGCGTTTACGCCCGAGCCGGTCGCCGAGCGATCCGCCGACGAGGATGAGCGCAGCGAGCGCGAGCGTGTAGCCGTTGACCACCCATTGCAGGCCCGCGACGTCGGCCCGTAGTTCGCGGCCGATGCGGGGCAGGGCCACATTGGCGACGGTGCCGTCGAGGAACACCAGGCCGGAGCCGGTGGCCGCGGTCGCGAGCAGGCGCCGTCCGGCGGGGTCGGACAGCCGAAGCAGTTGTGGCTCCACGGGTGAACGGTAGTCCCGACGATCGGGCGGGCCGCTTCCTTGTGCGTCGGCCGGCAAACCGCAAGGCTGGGAAGACGGCGCCGGAACCGCCGACGCCGAAAGCGACGAAGGTGCGAGGACATGGCACACGGCGACATCACGCACATCGACATCCCGGTCTCCGACCTCACCAAGGGCGCGGAGTTCTACGGCAACCTGTTCGGCTGGCAGATCGCGGAGATCCCCGGCTACGAGGGCTACCCGATGTGGCAGGCCCCCAACAAGATCAGCGGCGGCGGACTCGCACCGCGCGACGGCGAGTTCACCCAGCCGCGCTCGTACGTCGAGGTCGACTCGATCGACGACACCCTCGCGAAGGTGAACGCGTCGGGCGGCGAGACCGTCATGGAGAAGTCGCCGATCTCCGAGACGAGTTGGTGGGCGACCTTCCGCGACCCGGACGGCAACGTGGTCGGCCTCTACGAGGGCACCACCGACGCGGGCTGATCCCGCGCCCTTCAGCCGGCGGACGCGGCGAGATCGACCCAGGTGGTGCCGGCCGGCACGAGTCGGCCTGCGCCAGAGGTGATTTCGGCGACCTGCGGGTCGAGGTCGGCGAGCGAGCCGGCGAGGTGGATCACCGCGCGGTCGAGGTAGTCGACGCCGCGCACGGACACCCCGTGGGCGCGCAGGCCGGCCTTGACCCGGCCCGCGTCGGCGTGCGACACCGCGAGATCGAACAGCGACAACTCGGTGCGACGCACCAACCGGGCACCGTCGACCGCGGCCGCCACCGCGTCGCCGTACGCCCGCACCAGGCCACCGGCCCCGAGCAGGGTGCCGCCGAACCAGCGCACCACGACCGCGACGACATCACTGAGTTCGCGGCCGCGCAGCACGTCGAGCATCGGCGAACCGGCCGTGCCGGCGGGCTCGCCGTCGTCGTTCGAGCGTTCGATCGACGGGGAGGGCCCGAGCACGAACGCGTCCGTCGTCAGGCCGTCGACTTGTACGAGACCACGCCGGGGGCGACGGTGCGCGAGCTGCAGTGGTGGCGGGCGTCGTGGTGCTGCTTGCGTAGTTCGGCGACGAGCGCGCGGGCGGCGTCTTCGTCGTCGACCCGGCGCACCACCGCGAGGAAGCGTGACCGTTTCACCTCGATCTCGGCAGTGAGGTCGTGGCGGGAGGCGAGGGTGAGATAGCTGCTCACGTTGGGTCGGCGGCGGGCACGGCCGCTGCGCGCAGCCGTCCGCCGGCTCCCGGACGGTGGCGCAGGTGGAAGGTCCAGAAGACGAAGCCGAGCACGAGGCCGGTGAGCGAGGTCAGCGCGAGCGCGAGGGTGCTGCCCGAGGTGTGCGGCGTGACGAACCCGGCCGTGAGCCCGTTGAGCACGAGCGTGAAGAAGGTGAACAGCGACACGGTGGCGCCGCGCGAGGCGGGGAACATGTCGAGCAGCATCAACTGCAGCGCCGGATAACAGACGCCGCTGCCCACACCGAGCAGCGCCGGACCGACCACCGCCCACGGCAGGTCCTGGGTCGCGGTCACAGCCGCGAGCACGACGTTGACGAGTGCGCCGAATAGTCCGAACAGCATCCCGCCGGTAACGAGCCGGTTGGCCGACATGCGGCCGCTGCTCCAGGAGCAGATCGCCGAGCCGATGATCATGCCGCCGATCAACGGCACGAAGAGCATCCAGAAGTCGTCCTCGCCCTTGTGCATGAGGTCGACGACGAAGATCGGCGCGGCGCCGACGTAGACGAAGTAGCCCGCGAACGACAGCGACGCCGCCCACGACAGTCGGTGGAAGGCGGCCGAACGACCGGCACGCACGAGCCCGGCCACCAGCACCTTCGGCACGAACGCGGTGCGCCGGTGCGTCGGGTGCGACTCGGGCAGCACGAACACCACGAGCGCGATCATCAGCGCGGCGACCACGACGAGGAACCAGAAGATCGACCGCCACGAGCCGGTGCGCAGCAGCAGGCCACCGATGATCGGGGCGACCGCCGGCGCGATGCCGAAGATCATCGTGACCCGGCTCATCAGCTTCTGAGCCTGCGGCCCTTCGAACATGTCCCGCACCACCGCCCGCGACACGATCACACCACCGCCGGCCGACAACCCCTGCAACACCCGGAACGCGAGCAACACCGTCAGGTTGGGCGCGAGCGCGCACCCGATCGACGCGAGCAGGTAGACCGACAACCCGGCGATCATCACCGGACGGCGTCCGACGGCGTCCGAGATCGGGCCGTGGAACGGGCTCATCGCCGCGAACGCGAGCATGTAGGCCGTCACCACGAGTTGCATCTCGGCGGTGTCGGCGTGGAACTCGGTGCCCATCCGCCCGAACGCCGGGAACGCGGTGTCGATGGTGAACGGCCCGAGCATGGTGAGCGAGGCGAGGGTCACCAGCAGCACCCACAACGGCCGCTTCCCGGACGCGTCCACCTCGTCCACCTGTCGACCTCGTTCTGTTCGGAAGTTCTCGTCTGGGTGTGCTCGTCTGGAAGTTCTCAGCTCGGAGTTTTCATCGGACCGCGATGCACCCCGCAGCCACCGTATCCGGGCCCACCGACGACGAACGCCCCGGCGACTGCCGGGGCGTTCGGTGCACTGGTCCTGCGACCTGGTGCCAGGTGAAGGATTCGAACCTTCGTAGCTTTCGCGACGGATTTACAGTCCGCTCCCATTGGCCGCTCGGGCAACCTGGCGTGGTGCGTCCGCAAGGATAACAACGAGTGCGGATCGGGGCCAATCGGCGGGGCGCCGCGCTCAGTGCCGCCGCAGATCGGCCTCCATCGGGTCGACCTTCGGCGCCTTCGTGATCAGCTTGTGCCCCCACCAGAGCGCGAGGAACACCGGCAGGCCGATGTAAGCGGTGAGCAGGCCCTTGATGTCCGGAGTGGAGGTCAGCCATGCCTCGTAGTTCTGGCCGACGATCACCACCATGCACATCGCGAGCGCCACGATCGGGCCGAGCGGGAACCACAGCGCCTTGAACGGCAGGTCGGCGACGTCGTTGCCCTGGGCCACGTACGCCCGGCGGAACTTGTAGTGGCTCCACGCGATGCCGCACCAGGTGATGAAACCGGCCAGGCCGGACGCGTTCACCAGCCAGGTGTACGCGGTGCCGTCGCCGAACCGACTGGTGATGAAGCAGAGCGCGCCAAGCACGGTCGTGGCCAACAGCGCAGGCATCGGGATGCCGCGGCGGGTGAGTTTGGCGAAGAACGCCGGGGCCTTGCCGTCGCGGGCGAGGCTGTGCAGCATCCGGCTCGACACGTAGAGGCCCGAGTTACCCGCCGACAGGATCGCGGTGAGGATGACCGCGTTCATCACCGCCGCGGCGAACGCGATGCCGGCGCGGTCGAAGACCAGGGTGAACGGAGCGATCGTGATGTCCTCGCTCTCGGACGCCGACAGCAGGCGCTTGTCGGTGTAGGGCAGCAGGAAGCCGATCACCGCGATCGCGCCGATGTAGAAGAGCAGGATGCGCCAGAACACCGCGCGGATCGCCTTCGGGATCGTCTTCTCGGGGTTCTCGGCCTCACCGGAGGCGACCGCGACCATCTCAGTGCCTTGGAAGGAGAACCCGGCGATCATGAAGATCGCGAGCACTCCCCCGATGCCGCCGACGAAGGGGGCTTCACCCACCGTCCAGTTGCTGAAGCCGGGCGACCCGCCGTCGCCCATCACCCCGAAGATCATCAGCACACCGACGACCAGGAACACGATCACGGCGATGACCTTCACCGCGGCGAAGATGAACTCGCTCTCACCGAACGCCTTCACGTGGAAAGCGTTGAGCGCGAAGAGGATCGCCAAGAACAGCGCCGACCAGATCCACGACGGTGTGTCGGGGAACCAATACTTCATGACCAGTGCCGCGGCGACGAGTTCGGCGGCGACGGTGATCGCCCAGTTGAACCAGTAGTTCCACCCCTGGGCGAAGCCGAAGGACGGCGACACGAACCGGGTGCCGTAGGCCTGGAAGGAGTCGGCCAGCGGCAGATAGGTCGACATCTCACCGAGGCTCTGCATGAGCATGAAGACCATCAACCCGATGAGGCTGTACGCCAGCAGCGCACCGCCCGGGCCCGCCTGCGAGATCGTGCCGCCGGACGCCAGGAACAGCCCGGTGCCGATCGCACCGCCGATGGCGATCATGTTGAGGTGACGGGCCTTCAGGCCACGGTGCAGATCACCCGGGTGGTGCGGTTGCTTCGAGTCGGACTCGATCGTCTCTGATTCGGACACGGATTCCTCCTTCAGGGGCCGCTAGACGGTAGCGGACGCAGGCGATGCAGTCACCGGTCCGTTCAGCGGGCGACTACCCTTCGGGGCGAGCCCACCCACCACGTCCCACCACGTCAAGGAGCAGGTCATGGCCGACTCGTCGTTCGACATCGTCAGCAAGGTCGACAAGCAGGAGGTCAGCAACGCGCTGAACCAGGCGGCCAAGGAGATCTCCACCCGCTACGACTTCAAGAACGTCGACGCGCGGCTCGAGTGGTCGGGCGAGACGATCGTGATGGAGGCCAACGCCGCCGAGCGCTGCCTCGCGGTGCTCGACGTCTTCCAGACCAAGCTGGTCAAGCGCGGCGTGTCGCTGAAGTCGATCGAACTCTCGAACGACGGCGAACCCAAGCTCACCGGCAAGATCCACCGCCTCGAGGGCACCCTCAAGGAGGGCCTGTCGCAGGAGAACGCCAAGAAGATCAACAAGATCATCCGCGACGAAGCCCCCAAGTCGGTGAAGTCGCGCATCGAGGGTGACGAGCTGCGGGTGTCGAGCAAGTCGCGCGACGACCTGCAGGAGGTGCAGCGCCTGCTCAAGGCGGCCGACCTGGACGTGGCGTTGCAGTTCACGAACTACCGCTGAGTCCCTTGGGATCGCTGGCGAGTTGAGGCGCCGGTCCGCAACGAGTCCGCCGCCCCGTCCCTCGTCCGCCGGGCAGTTGGCTGCGTTTCGTGTAGTTGATTGCGGATTGTGGAGCTCTACCTCCACCGGTCGGCACCAACTACACGAGTCGGACCCAACTCCGTCCGACTCGACCACACAGCGGGGCGGACGGCGTCAGGCCACCGACTCGCCCCGCGCCACCAGGCCCATGGCCACCTGATCGAGGAATTCGTCGGGGTACAGCCGCAGCCCGAGCACCGGAATGCGCAGGACGGCGTCCGACCGCAGCACCACGGCGTTCTGTCGGAGCGCATCGTCCACCGGCGCCAGTCCCTGGAAGTGCTGCACTCCGTCGATCTCGACCACGAGTCCGCACTCCCAACGGACGTCGAGGAACACACGTCCGTCGCGGCCCTTCCTGATGACCTGCCGTTTCGGCTCGGGCAGGCCACGTTCGCGACACAGGCGTGCGAAGTCGAGTTCGCCGAGCGAGTGCGCGCCGTCGCAGACGTCGACGATGATCGGCTCGAGCGCCTCCCGGCGGCGTGGTAGACGCCACGCGCGCCACACCTGAAGCAGCCGCGCCGGGTCGACGACCTTCTGCTGCACCGACATCGCGATGAGGGTGGCGGCCTGCCGGTCGGAGTCGCTGTTCATCGCGGCCCGCACCAACGCGTACGCCGGCTCGCTGCGCGGCGCGTCGGCGGTGCGGGTGGGTGCGGCGGGCTCGAGGTCGCGTTCGACGAAGACGCGGGCGCCTTCGACGGCGCGGTAGCTGCGGTTGTGCGGCACGACCAGATCGACGGTGCGGGCTTCCCAGTTGATGAGACCGGCCAGTTGCAGCGCGGTCACGCCGTCGAACCGCGCCGACCGACCGGCTTCGAACAGCGCCCGCCAGAGCCGTCCGAGTCGGCTCGCAGCGCCGACCCGCACGGCCACGCGACCTTCGGCATGCCAGCGTCCGGCTGCCACTTCGCTACGAACATCGTTGGGCCCCAGGCCCATCGACCGCAGCTGTGCGCGGCTCACCACCCCGCCCTGTCGGGCCGCCGTCTCCCGCACGGCGGCCTGCCGAAGCCTCGACCGCGCCCTTCCTCTGTCAGCCATGGGCGCCATCGTGGACCCTCTGCGCGCGACCCGGCCCGCACCGCCGCGGGCTGTGGACAACCGTCGTCCTCGGAGTTGGTGGCGTTTCGGGTAGTTGGCAGCGAGTTGTGGAGCTCTACCTCCACAACTCGGCACCGACTATACCGCGCGCCACCAACTCGAGGCAAACAACCCAAGACCCGCACCGGACGGCTTCACGCCAGCGGGTTCTTCAGCAGCAACTCGGTGTTGCGGTCGGCCGCGGTGCCGAGCTGACCGAGGTCGCGGTGGATGTCGTTGTACGACATCTCGCGATAGACCGAGGCCAACGCCGCTTGCGAGCTGTCGGTGTACGACGCCTGGTAAGGCGCCGCCGACTCCACCAGCGTCGTGAACAGCGACAGCGTGCCGTCGCGGTTGTCGCAGACGTCGATGATCCGCGCGTGCTGCGGGAAGTCGATGTGCGAGGCCGTGTTGATCTCCCAGAAGCTGCGCGTGGGGTCGCTGTGCTGCTGCGGGGTGATCTTGTTGGCGTGGGTGTGGCCGTTGACCCAGGCGACGACATTCGGGTAGCGCTTGATCATCGAGACCAGCTCGAACCCGGCGTGCCGGACGTCGAAGGGCCGCTCCGGGTCGAGCATCAGGTTGCTCATCGAGCCGCTGGTGTGGTGGCTGAACAACACGAACAGCTCGTCGGTGACCCCAGCGCGGCGCACCTCGCGGCCCCATCCGTCGATGTAGCGGCTGCTGCCCGCCTCGATGGTGCGCTGGATCCACTTCCACTGGGCGTCGCCGATGGAGCCCTCGGTGAAGCCGGCCCGGTTGGTGGAGTCCATCGCGATGCCGGTGACGCCCGGCGCGATGTGGAAGCTGTAGTAGCCGATGTTGTCGGCGACGGCGGCCGGGGTGAAGCCGTGTCCGACCGGGCCGGCCCCGGCGTACCGCGACTCCAGGTGGGCCGCCATGTACTGCCGCGGTGTGAACGGCGCGCGCCGCTCATCGGGGGTGACGATCCATGAAGAGCGCTGTGTCGCAGCGGTTTTCAGGATGGTCGTCGACCCGGAGGCGAGCGCCTGCTGCAGCGCGGTGTTGCTGGTGCTGTCGGCGAACCCGGTGAACTTCACGTTGCCGGTGTACATCTGCGACAGCACCGGGAAGTTCGAGGGCAGCGTGCCCTCGATCGAGTCGTCGTGGTTGCCGAAGACCGAGAACCATTTCGTCTTCAACCCGTCGCCGGCGTGCGCCTTCGTCGCGCGGGCGAAGAAGCCGGGGACGGTAGGGAATCCGGCCTTCTTGTACCGGTCGGCGGTGCTTTCCTCGACGAGGTAGTAGGCGGTGTCGCCGCCGGTCTGCACGCCTTCCCACCGTCCGGCCGCACCGGTGTCGGGTGTGATCGTGCCGCCGCTCATCAGCGTGAGGAACCAGTCGAGCTCGACCTGCTCGTGGTTGTCGGTGTTGTCGCCGGTCGAGACGACGCAGTCGAACGCGCGCCCGGAGAACGGGCCCTTGGCGAGGCTGTTGATGCGGCGGACGAGCTGCGCGCCGCCCTGGGTGCCGAGCGCCTCGTGCGGCCGGAACGCCGACCCGGTGACGTCGTGCAGCCACTCGAACCGCACCGGCGACTGCGCGTCGATCATGTGCAGGTCGGTGAACTGCACGATGGACGCCTTGCCGGTGCGGGTGTTGTCGCGACCGGTCTTCGCCGGGCACAGTTCCTCGCGGACGGCGAGCGCGTAGCCGGGGCCGGCGGTCAGCCGCGTGTAGCCGGAGGTGCTACGCGGCGCGGCGGCCTGCTCGAGCGTGGTGCCGCGGGTGAACAGTGCGCGGTTCGCGGTGCTGCGCAGGGCTTGCGCGTGGGCCGAGTCGGTGCGGACGAGAGCCGCGGACCCGATGCCGGCCGCGCCGCCCAGCAGGATCGTCCGTCTCCTGATCGAAGTCATGCGACTCAGGCTGGCCGAGCCGCCCTACCCGCGGGTAACGCAAAGCTGAACGATTGTCCAAGATTTGGTCAAGAACGCCGCCCCGTCTCGTGTAGTTGCTTGCGGTCGGTGGAGCTCTACCTCCACAACCCGCCACCGACAACACAGGTCGCAACCGACTCCGACCGCGGAGACCCGGAGCGCCGAGACCCCCGGAGAGCCCAACTCCTCAGCCGGCCTCCACCATCCGCAGCGCAATCCCCGCGAAGTGATCGGCGATGCGCTCGGGCGTCCAGCGGTCGCCGGCGATGTACCAGCGGGCGACGTCGACACACATGCCGCTGATCGCGTTGGCGGTCATCGCGACCTCGTCGGTGTGGAACTCCCCCGCGGCCACGCCGTCTTGGACGGTGGCCCGCAGCGCCCGCTGGATGCGGGTGCGCAGCGCCTCGATCTCGGCGCGGTGTTCGGGGGCGAGCGCCTCGATCTCGTAGTTGACCACTCGCGCCGATTCGTGGTCGGCGGCGTGCATCACGACGATCACGCGGACGATCTCGCGCAGCCGGTCCGCGCTGCCGCCGGGACCGCTCGCGGCGTCCTCGACCAGCCCCACGAGGTGCTCGTGGCCGAGCCGACTGAGCTCGTAGAGCATGTCCTCCTTGCTGCGGTGGTGCACGTAGACGCCGGCCGGCGACAATCCCGCGGCAGCCGCGATGTCTCGCGTGGTCGTGCCGTGGAAACCCTTGTGCGCGAACGACTTCCGCGCCGCAAGCAAAAGCCGCTCGCGGGTCGAGGTGGTTTCTGTCGTCATCGCCGGCTCCTTTCGTCCGGCGAGAGGGTACCGCCGGTGCGTCCGCCGCGCAGGCAGGAAGCGCTGCACGGGATGCATTGACGAGGGTGCCCGACAATGAGACGCTCAGCAAGCGCTTAGTCAGCGTCCGTCGAACGAATCACGAAGGAAGTACCGATGCCCCGCAACGTCTACACCGAGGATCACGAGGCGTTCCGCGCCTCCGTGCGCGAATTCGTCGAGCGCACCCTCAAGCCGCGCGCCGAGGAAATGCTGGAGAGCAAGGTCATCCCGCGCGACATCTGGAAGGAAGCCGGCCGCCAGGGGCTGTTCGGCCTCGACATCCCCGAGGAGTTCGGTGGCGCGGGCGCGGACGACTACCGATTCAACGCGATCGCGGCCGAGGAACTCGCGGCCTTCAACGCGGCGGTCTCGAGCTGCTTCGGCATCCACTCGGACGTCTGCCCGCCCTACCTGGTCGACCTCGGCACGCAGGAGCAGAAGCAGAAGTGGCTGCCCGGCATGGCCGCCGGCGAGCTGATCTGCTCGATCGGCATGACCGAGCCGTCCGGCGGCTCCGACCTGGCCGGCCTGAAGACCACCGGCGTGCGCGACGGTGACGACTGGATCATCAACGGATCCAAGACCTTCATCACCAACGGCAACCAGTGCGACCTGGCGATCGTCGCCGTCCGCACCGACCCGACCAAGGGCGCCAAGGGCATCACGCTGTTCATGCTCGAGAAGGACATGCCCGGCTTCACCAAGGGCAACAAGCTCGACAAGGTCGGCCAGATCGAGTCCGACACCTCCGAGCTGTTCTTCGACAACGTGCGGGTGCCCGACGCCAACCGCATCGGCGAGGAGGGCATGGGCTTCATCGCGATGATGCAGCGCCTGCCGCAGGAGCGCATCGGCGCCGGCGTGTCGAACGTCGCCCACGCCAAGCAGATCCTGGCCGAGACGATCGAGTACACCAAGGAGCGCAAGGCCTTCGGCCAGGCGATCGGCTCGTTCCAGCACAACAAGTTCAAGATCGCCGAGCTGGTCACCCAGATCGAGGTCGCCGAGGCTTACGTCGACGACTGCATCGCCGCGCACGCCGAGGGCAAGCTCAGCCCGGTCGACGCCGCCAAGGCGAAGTGGTTCTCGGCCGAGGTGCAGAACAAGGTGCTCGACGAGTGCGTGCAGCTGCACGGCGGCTACGGCTTCATGAACGAGTACCGCGTGGCGCGCGCCTGGCGCGACGCCCGCGTCACCAAGATCTGGGCCGGCTCGAACGAGATCATGAAGGAACTCATCGGCCGCGACCTGGGCCTGTGAGCCGACGTCCGACCCGTTAGGGGAAAGTGGTCCTGTGACTGGGGCCACTTTCCCCTTTTCCATCCACTGCACACTCGAAGGAGCCATGGAATGAGCGAAACCCGTACCGCCATCGTCACCGGATCGGCCCGCGGCATCGGCGCCGCCGTCGCCGAGCGCCTGGCCAAGGACGGCATGCAGGTGGCCGTCGTCGACCTCGACGAGTCGGCCTGCCAGGGCGTCGTCGACCGCATCACCGAGGCGGGCGGCAAGGCCCTCGCCGTCGGCTGCGACGTGTCGGACGAGGCGGCCGTGACCGCCGCCGTCGAGCGCATCGCCACCGAGCTCGGCGCGCCGACCGTGCTGGTCAACAACGCCGGCGTGCTGCGCGACAACCTGATCTTCAAGATGAGCGTCTCCGACTGGGACACCGTCATGAACGTGCACCTGCGCGGCAGCTTCCTGATGACCCGCGCGGCTCAGAAGTACATGACCGAGGCGAAGTTCGGACGCGTGGTGAACCTGTCGTCGACCTCCGCCCTGGGCAACCGCGGCCAGGTCAACTACTCCGCCGCGAAGGCCGGTCTGCAGGGTTTCACCAAGACCCTCGCGATCGAGCTGGGCAAGTTCGGTGTCACCGCCAACGCGATCGCCCCGGGCTTCATCGTCACCGACATGACGGCCGCCACGGCCGAGCGCGTCGGCATGGACTTCGAGGAGTTCCAGAAGGCCGCCGCCTCGCAGATCCCGGTGGCCCGCGTGGGTCGCCCCGACGACATCGCCGCCGCGGCGTCGTTCTTCTGCAGCGAGGAAGCTGGCTTCGTCAGCGGCCAGGTGCTGTACGTCGCCGGCGGACCGCAGGACTGAGGCGAATCATGCGAGTCATCAACGGAGTCGACGAACTGCGCGCCGCGGTCGGTGAGCACCTCGGGTACAGCTCGTGGCACGAGGTCACCCAGGAGCGCATCGACCAGTTCGCCGAGGCGACCGGTGACCACCAGTGGATCCACGTCGATCCGGAGCGGGCGAAGGACGGTCCGTTCGGCAGCACGATCGCGCACGGCTATCTGACCCTGTCGATGGTGCCGATGCTCGTGTGGGAGGTCTACCGGGTCGACGGCGTGAAGATGGGCGTCAACTACGGCTCCGACAAGGTGCGTTTCCCGACGCCGGTGCCCGTGGGCTCGAAGGTGCGGGCCGGCGTGGAGCTCACCGCAGTCGACGACATCCCGCTCGGCGTGCAGGTGACCGCGAAGGTCACCGTCGAGATCGAGGGTGTGCAGAAGCCGGCGATGGTCGCCCAGACCATCTCGGTCGTCGTGCCCTGACGACAGACGTTCGACGAGGAAGGCCGCATCCCGCCCGGGGTGCGGCCTTCCTCGTCGCTACTGGACGTCGCTACCGGACGTCGCTGCCGGACGTCACTGCCGACCGTCACTGCAGCGCGTCGCGCAACAGTGCGCGCAGTTCCTGCGCGATCGCCGCGGTGAAGGGCTCGGACGGCGTCCAGTGGGCCATCGCGCAGTAGTGCACCGTGCGGTCGCCGGTGACGACGGTGCCGACATCGACCCGCACGCCGTCGTCGGAGCCGGTCTTGTTGTGCAGCAACGGTTTCGAGTCGATGTGCGCGAGCGGATCGAACGCGAGGGCCGACGCGGCGAGCGTCAGGTCGACGTTGAGCCGCATCCACTCGCGCACCTGCGCGGGCACCTCCCCCGCGTCGAGCAATTGCAGGAAACGAACCAGCGCGGTGGCCGATCCACGGGCGAAGGTCGGCGCGGTGTGCGGGCCGCGGGAGGTGCGGATGAGGTCGAGCAGTTCGTACGGCGCGACGCCGAGTGCGTCGGTGTAGGCACGCACCGCGTCGACACCGACCCGGGTGAACAGCACGTTTGTGGCGAGGTTGTCGCTCACCGCGGCCACCAGCCGGCAGCAGTCGAGCACGCTCAGCGACGGCACGTCGAGGTGCTGCCACAGGCCCGAGTCGGCGACGAATTCCGTCGATTCGCGGGCGAGTTGTTCCGCCGGGTCGAGCTCGCCGCGGTCGAGCAGGGTTGCGACGTGACCGAGCAGCAGCAGCTTGCCGACCGACGCCACCGGACGCACCCGGTCGACATCACCGGTCCGGGCGAGCACACGTCCGGTGCCGTCGACGGCGAGCAGCGTGTAGTCGAGGCTCATCCCCCGAAGCGGCGCATCGATGCGAGCGCCTCGTCGAGGATGGCCGCGCGGTCGACGATCGCGCGGCGCACGTTCGCGGTCATCCGTACGGTGCGCAGCGCCTCCTGGGCCGCCTGCGAGGTGGCGTCCTCGGTGATCTCGACCGGGAAGGCCTCCAGGGCCACCTTCTGCGAGGCGAACTCACCCTGCCGCTCGGCGAGCGCGGGCAGCACCCGGAAGTACCGCTCGATGTGCGGGCGCACCAGGTCGGGGTCGGGCGCGACGAAGATGCCCACCGCAATCGCGAGACAGTCGTAGTTGGACAGGCCGGTGTTCTGCTCCAGCTGGGTCCAGCCCCACTCCTTCGCCTGCTGCGTCGGACGAATCACCTTGGCGGTCAGCGCTTTCTGGCCGCCGGTGAGGGTGCGGTCGTGTGCCGCGAAGGCATCGATCGCGGCGTCGTCGACGAGGCCGAGCTCGGCCAGTCGGATGAGCGCCGACCACCGGAAGTCCATGTCGCCGGCGAGCGCCGACGGGATCTGCTCGTCGGCCACCCAGGCGCGAAGCAATGCCTCGTCGGTGCTGGTCGCGGCCAGCAGCCGGGTCGGGGTGACCACGGCGTCGTCCGAGGCGGCGTCGATGGCCCGCTGGGCGGTCGCCGCGATACGGGTGACCGCGTCGTCCCGCTCGCCGTAGGGCAGGAACGCGCCGAGGTGCCGCGGCACCAGTCGCGATGTCCAGTGCCGCAGCGACTCGTTGGTCTCCACCGGGAAGGCCGTCTCGAAGGTCGCCAGCACGGTGCGCGGGTCGACGGTTGCCGTTGCCATGCCGTTGAGCAGCCCCGCCCACACGACCTGCCGCACCTGCGCATCACCGACCTGCGGGAGTTCCTGCGGCAGTGCCGCCAGGGTCGCCTCGGCGAAGACCGGGATGGTCCAGGTGAGGTCGGAAGCGTTGGGCACCAACAGGTTCGGGTTCGCCAGGCCGACAAGCGGGGCCTGCTCGGTGCGGTCGCCGCCGAGGGTGAAGACCGGGGTGCGCCACAGCTCCCGGCCGCCGCTGAAGCCGGCGATGTCGAGCATGTGCGGACGGTCTGCGGGGTGGGCCTCGGGTGTCGTGCGCGACGCCTCGACGACCGCGATCGGGTCGCCCTCGACGGCGACACAGATCTCGTCGGTGCCCGCACTCTCCAACCAGCCGGTCGACCAGCCCGTGAGGTCGGCGTCGGTGTGGCCGCCGATGGCCTCGAGGAAGTCGGCGAGGGTGGCGTTGCCGTAGGAGTGGCGGCTCAGGTAGTCACGCACGCCCGCCACGAACGCGTCGTCGCCGACGTAGAGCGCGAGCTGGCGCAGCGCGGAGCAGCCCTTGGCGTAGGAGATGCCGTCGAAGTTGGTGAGGGCGGAGTCGGTGTCTTCGGCGGCGTTGCCGGCGATCGGGTGGGTCGACGGCGCCCGGTCGGCGGCGTAGCCCCAGTTCTTGCGAGCAATGCCGAAGTCGACCCAGGCGTCGTCGAATTCCGTTGCCGCCGAACACGACCGGTGGGCCATGTACTCGGCGAACGACTCGTTGAGCCAGAGGTCGTCCCACCACTTCATGCTCACCAGGTCGCCGAACCACATGTGCGCCATCTCGTGCAGGATCGTGTTGCTGCGCTGCATGATCTCGGCACGCCCCGCGGCCCCGCGGAAGATGTACTGGTCGCGGAAGGTGACACAGCCGGGGTTCTCCATCGCGCCGGCGTTGAACTCGGGCACGAAGAACTGGTGGTACTCGCCCCACGGGTAGGCGATGCCGAAGAGGTCTTCGTAGTAGTCGAGCCCCTGTTTGGTGATCTCGAGCATCTGCGGCGCGTGGCGGCGCAGGTCGGCACCGAGCGACGCGCGGGCGTGCAGCGCCAGCGGGATGCCGCGATGCTCGTCGCGCACCGTCTCGTAGGGCCCCGCACAGACCGTGAAGAAGTAGGTGGACAGCGGCTTCGTGGTCTCGAATTCCCAACGGCCCGAGTCGGTTTCGCGGGCCGGGCTGTTGCCGGCCACCACCCAGCCGGACGGCGCGGTGACCGTGAGGTCGTACGGCGCCTTGAGGTCGGGCTGGTCGAAACAGGCGTAGATCTGCGGCGCCGCGTCGAGGAAGGACATGCCGTAGACGTAGGCCAGATCGTCGGCCGGGTCGACCGCACGGTGCAGCCCCTGCCCGTCGTGGGTGAACGCTATCGTGGCGACCACCTCGAGTTCGTTGGTGGCCTGCAACCGGCCCAGCGGGAGCCGTCCGTCGGCCACCTGCGACGGGTGGATCTCGTTGCCGTTCAACCTGATCGAGGCGATCGAGGCCGCCTTGAGGTCGACGAAGGTCGACGCACCCGGCTCGGCGCAGTCGAACCGCACCACCGTGCGCGAGCCGAACTCGGTGTCGGACACGGTGAGGTCGAGGTCGACGGTGTAGGAGCCGACCGAGATCAACCGGGCCCGCTCGACCGCTTCCTGCTGCAACAAGATCGCCATGCGTCAACTCTGCCAGTTCGGCGGCGAATCACCTAGGCAATCGCGACCCGCACAACACGACGGACGCCGCAGGTGATCACCTGCGGCGTCCGTCGTTCGGAACGGATGGAACTTGGTAGGTCAGCTCAGTCGACGTCCGAGCACCCACGCACCGGCGAGGAGCATCGCGAACAGCGCGCCGGCACCGGCCAACAGGCCGCCGTTGCCGCCGTTGCCGGCGTTCTGGTCACCGTCGGTGACAACCGGCGGGCCGGTGACGTCGGTGCTGGTGGTGCTGGTCGCGGTGCCCGTGCTGGTCGGCGAGCTGGTCGGCGAGCTGGTCGGCGAGCTGGTCGGCGACGAGGTCGGGCTCGACGTCGGCGAAGAGGTCGGCGACGACGTCGGCGGAGAGGTCGGACCGTCACCAGCGGCCACAGTCACCGGCATGGTGACGACGGTGCCGGTCTGCGCCGCCTTCACGAACAGGTTCTGCGCACCGACGGCCGCGTCGGCCGGGATCCGCACGGTGACGGTCGCGGTCTCGTTGCGGGTCGGGAACGGCGGCGCGGTGGTGAGCACCTTGGTGACCGGGAACTTGCCCAGCGAGGTCGTGCCGAGGAGGACCTCGACCTCGGTGGTGGTCGGCGAGCCCGCCGAGGTCATGTCGAGGCCGGAGACCGTGAACGTGACGTCCTTGCCCTGGGTCACCTCGGACGGCTGGTTCTCGACCGCGACGCCGTTCTTGGCGAAGGACGGGCTGGCCGGGTTGTGCTCACGGATCCACTCCATGAACAGCGACTGGTCGATCAGGCCGGAGTCCTTGATCGTCGACTTCGAGTCGGCGAACGCGGTGAAGTTGTCACCGCCGGCGACCAGGAAGGAGTTCGACGCCACCGTGTAGGTCTTCGCCGGGTCGAGGGGCTGGCCGCCGATCGTGACCGAGGTGATGTGCGAACCGTCGGCCGCGTTCGGGTCGTAGGTGTAGGTGACATTGCTGCTCAGGCCGAGCTTGAGGAACGCCCGCGAGCTGCCGGCGGGCTGCCACTGCTGCTCCAGCACCCGCTTGAACTGCGCTCCGGTGACTTGGGTCGTCTGCACCGTGTTGTTGAACGGCATGATCGCCGCGGCATCGGCGTAGGTTACCGTGCCGTCGGTGCCGTACTTCAGGTCGGCGCGCACACCACCGGGGTTCATCACGCCGATGTCGACGCCACCGAAGCGGCCCGGCTTGTTGATCGAGTCGACGTACGACTGCGCGATGAGGTTGGACAGCGTCGACTCACGCAGGCGGTCGTCACGGCTGCCGTCAGCCTTCAGCGCGGTGGTGATGTCGGCGGTGATCTTGCCGATCGCCTGCTTGCCGATGACGTCGGCCTGCGCGTTCGCGGAGTCGACGATGCCGGCCGCCGCCTGGTAGCGGGTGTCGGTGGCGCACGCATCGGTCGGCGCGGTCACCGCGCGGTTGCTGACCGCGTACTGCGTCACCTTCTTCGTGGCCGGGTCGTAGCCGAGCTGCAGCACCCCGAGGTGGGAGGCGTAGAAGTCGGTCTGCACCACCGGGCGGGTGCCGGTGCCGCCGGGCACCGGGCCGTCCCAGGCGTACAGCTGGTGGGTGTGACCGGTGAAGATCGCGTCGACGTTCGCCGAGGTGTCGGTGACGATGCGGGCGAAGTCTCCGCCCAACGCCAACTGCGACGCCAGGGTGGCCGAGCCGCCCTCGGTGGCGCCCTCGTGGTATTCGGCGACGACGACGTCGGCCTCTCCGTTGGCGGGGTTACCGTCCTTCAGCGCGGCGGCGGTGCGGTTGACCGCGGCGACCGGGTCGCCGAACTCCAGGCCGGCGATGCCGTCGGCGGCGACCAGCGACGGGACGTCCTTGGTGACGGCGCCCACGACACCCACCTTCACGCCGTTGACGTCGATGATCTTGTACGCCGGCAGTGCCGGGGTCGTGGTGCCGGCGCGGTAGACGTTGGCGCCGAGGTAGGTCCACTGGGCGCGGCTCTGGATGCGTCCGGTGAGGTCGTTGAAACCCTTGTCGAACTCGTGGTTACCCACTGCGGAAGCCTGCAGGCCGAGCGCGTTCAGGTAGTCGATCGACGGGGTGTCGTTCTGCGACGCCGACGCGAACGGCGTGCCGCCGACGTTGTCGCCGGCCGACAGGAACACCGCTGCGAGTTCCTTCTGCGCCGTGGTCACCGTGCAGGCGAAGTCCTTGGTGAAGTGACCGTGGAAGTCGTTGGTGTTCAGCAGGTTGATCGTTGTGAGCGAGGGATCGATCGGGCCGTCACCGACATTGGTGGCGGCTCCGGCCGAAGGGGAGGCTGCGAAGGACGCGACGAGTGCGACGGTGGTCGCGGCGCCGAGCAGACGAGCTGACTGCATGTAAAGCTCCTTGACGGGGTGGGTGGTGGCCGCGGAACGGACACGTGATTCACCCCGGACCCCGGCTCGCAGGTCAGTCTGCACCTACACACAACCCGGCGTGGCGATCGGGACCGACCGTTCTCCGAAGCGGCACCGAAAGTTCACCGACGAACGGCCGCTGTCCCGTCAAATGAGCGGTATCAGCCGCGGCGCGCCATCTCCTGCAGTCGGGCGATGCGGTCGGCGGTCGACGGGTGGGTCGACATCATCCGCGAAACATCCTGCGGACGGAACGGGTTGGCGATCATCATGTGGCTCGCGTTGACCACCCGCGGGGTGGGCGCCAGCGGCGCCCGGGCGACACCGTTCTCCAGCTTGGCCAGCGCCGACGCGAGCGCCAGCGGGTCGCCGGTGAGCTTCGAACCATCCTCGTCGGCGTCGTATTCGCGGGTGCGGCTGATCGACATCTGGATGAGCATCGCGGCGAACGGCGCGAGGAAGGCCATCAGCAGCATCGCGAACGGGTTCGGGCGGTCGTCGTTGTTGCTGCCACCACCGAAGCCACCGGTGAACATCATCATCTGTGCGACCGAGGTGATGATGCCGGCGAGCGCCGCCGCGATCGAGGAGGTGAGGATGTCGCGGTTGTAGACGTGCATCAACTCGTGGCCGAGCACCCCGCGCAGTTCGCGCTCGTCGAGCAGTTCGAGGATGCCCTCGGTGCAGCACACCGCGGCATTCTTCGGGTTGCGTCCGGTCGCGAAGGCGTTCGGCGCCTGGGTCGGCGAGATGTACAGACGCGGCATGGGCTTGCCTGCGGCAGTGGAGAGTTCGCGCACGATGCGGTACATCGCGGGGGCCTGGATCTCACTGACCGGGTAGGCCTGCATGGCGCGCAGGGCGAGCTTGTCGCTGTTCCAGTAGCTGTAGAACGTCGTGGCGACACCGATCAGAGCGAAGATCCAGATGTACCGGCCACCGCCGATCAGCGACCCGATACCGAGGAGCAACGCCCAGATCGCCCCGAACAGCAAGGCAGTCTTGAGGCCGTTGTAATGCTTGTGCACGTTCTCATCAACGTCACAGCCGGTGCTCGTGTTCCGACCCGCGTCGGGCGCCCGCCCGGGCCGCCGTAGGTTTGACCCATGCCCAAACCGCTGGCCGAACTCGTCCATCCAAGTTGGGTCGACTCCCTTTCCCCCGCCACCGACGCGCTGGCCGCGGCGGGCGCCTACCTGCGCACCGAGTTGGCCGCCGGACGCGGCTACCTCCCGGCCCCGGAGAACGTGCTCCGGGCGTTCGCGGCGCCGATGGATCAGGTGCGGGTGCTCGTCGTGGGGCAAGACCCCTACCCGACGCCCGGGCACGCCGTCGGGTTGTCGTTCTCGGTGGCACCGGAGGTGTCGCCGATCCCGCGCAGCCTGACCAACATCTACGCCGAGCTCGAAGCGGACCTCGGCGTGCCGCGTCCGTCGACCGGCGATCTGTCGCCGTGGACCGAGCGGGGCGTGCTGCTGCTCAACCGGGTGCTGACCGTGCGGTCGGGAGCGCCGGCGAGCCACCGGGGAAAGGGCTGGGAGAGCGTCACCGCGGCCGCGATCAGCGGGTTGGTCGCACGCGGCGGGCCGCTGGTGGCGATCCTTTGGGGGCGCGACGCTCGCAACCTCGCCCCACACCTCGGGTCGGTGCCCTACGTCGAGAGCGCCCACCCCTCACCGTTGTCGGCGCGGTCGGGCTTCTTCGGCTCGCGCCCGTTCAGCCGCACGAACGCCCTGCTCGAGCAGCAGGGCGCCGAGCCCATCGATTGGAGACTGCCGTGACCGAATTCCCCACTGACCTGCGCCGTTACGTCGCGATCGGCGACAGCTTCACCGAGGGGATGGTCGACGAGAACCCGAGCGACCCGGGCAGTTACGTCGGCTGGGCCGACCGGCTGGCGGCACGACTCGCCGTCGACACCCCCGGCTTCGGTTACGCCAACCTGGCGATCCGCGGACGGCTGCTCGCCGACATCGTAGGTCCGCAACTCGACGCCGCACTGGCACTCGAACCCGACCTCGTCTCGATCGTCGGCGGCGGCAACGACATCCTGCGGCCGAAGGCCGACCTCGACGCGATCGCCGACTCGCTGGAGGACGCCGTCGCCCGCCTGCGCGACGCGGGCGTCACCGTGCTCATGGCGACGATGGGCGACCCGGTCGGTGCGCCGGTGTTGCGCCGGCTGCGGGGACGGATCGCCGTGCACAACGCGAACGTTTTCGGCATCGCACAACGCCAGGGCGCACTGGTCGTCGACCTGTGGGGGCTGCGTGCGTTGCGGGACGCGCGGATGTGGGGCACCGACCGCATCCACCTGTCGACCGAAGGCCACGAACGAGTTGCCGCGCAGGCCTATTGGGCCCTCGGCCACCGCGACACCGACCGTGACTGGGCCGAGGAGTTGCCGCCGGCTCCCCCGCTGGGCCGCCGGGAGGCGCTCGCCGGGCACGCCGCGTGGGCCAAGGAGTACGCCGCGCCGTGGGTGCGGCGCCGGATCCAGGGCACGAGCTCGGGCGACTCGATCAGCGCCAAGCGGCCCGAGGTCGAACCGCTCGACTGATGACCCGCCGTCCGGCCAGCCGCTCCAACGGCAGGAAGGCGAACAGGCACACCGCGGTCGGGATGAAGTGGATTCCGAGCAGGGCGAACGTCGAGGCGTGGAAGACGAACCAGAACGCGACGTAGGCGTAAAGCGGCCGACCGCGCAGCCAGAGCATCAGTGGTGCACAGAACTCCAGGATCAACACGACCCACTGGAAGACGTAGGTCAGCAACGGCCAGTGTGCGACGAGTTGGCCGAGGGCCGACCCGCGACGGGTGATCGCCCAGACCAGCACCGCCGAACTCGCCCAACCCCACCCGGCCTCGCTCACCTTCGCGATCGCGGCGAGGAAATAGGTCGCGACGACCGAGACCTGGATCATCCGCATCGACCAGCCGTTGCGCTGCAACGCTTCTCGCGCGTCGGTCGCCTTGGCGGCGGCGAGCGGGAGCACGAACAACGCCACCAGCAGCGCCAGGTGATCGTGGTTGATCTTGCCGTAGGAATAGGCGTTGCTCAGCCAGTCGAGCATGCCGAACGCGACGACCCAGCCGGTGATCCTGGGCCGCACCCCGAGCAGCGCGAGCACGGCGGCCACAGCGATGACGATGCGCAGCACCTGCACGTAGACCGCGGTCGGTTGCGGCAGGTGCAGGATCGCGCGCACCGGCAACTGCGAGTAGAGGTCGGCCGGGATGTTGCCGTGTCCGATCGGGAACGCGGTGAGCAGGAAGATGTCGAGCAGCACCACCGCGTAGACCAGGCGGCGAAGGATCACGACGCGCTCGGTGGGCACCTGCGGGAAGGCCCAGTTCATGAGAGGTCCCTCGGGTGGTCGGGGTCGACGACCTGCCAGGTGGCCAGCACCTTGCGCACCGGCGCGCCGTCGGCGGCGCCGTCCTTGAGCTGTTGCACGGTGTCGACGAGGTAGACCGTGCGGTAGCGGGGGTCGTCCGGCAACGACCGGGACGCGGCGACCGCAACCGCCTGCAAGCGTTTGGGCTCGGCCTCGATGGCGGTCTGCTGGCCTTCGATCTCGGCTCGTTCCAACCCGATTCCGCCCGCGCCGAGGGGCACGACGACCCGCTTGCCTGCGACCGTGTCGGCCTCGACGCCGAGCGAATGCACCTGGCTGTTCGGGTCGACTCCGAAGGCGAACATCACCATCGGGCCGATCGGCCACCACCGGTCGTTGCCGATGGCGGTGCCGAGGCCGAGCGCGACGACGAGCGCGCCCATCGCGACGAGCCGCCCACACCTGCCGACGCTGCTCAGGTCTTTCCCCGGATCCACGCCGGTCAGCATGTCACGCCGGGGCGGGCATCACCGTTCGGCCAGCAGTTCGCTGACCGTCGCCAGCCGCAAGCCCTTCGCGACGCACGACGGCACGAAGGTGCGCAGCGCCGAGACCATCTGTTCGCTCGGCGTCCGCCGGCCGTCGTGGCACAGGATCACCGCGCCGGGCGTGAGCTGAGCGAGCAGAGCCGCCGAGGCCGACGCCGAGTTGCGGCCGGGCAGCCAGTCCGACCACAGGATCAGCTGCAGCCCATGGCTGCGTGCGGCATGCAGCACCGGTGCGTCGAAGCGGCCGTACGGCGGACGCATGAGCACCGGTTCGCGTCCGACGAGGTCGGCGACCGCGCGCTTGGTGTCGGCCATCGACCGGTCGAGTTGCACCGAGGTCAACCGGGTCATGTCCCAGTGGTCGGCGCCGTGCACGCCGATCTCGTGACCGGCGTCCGCCGAGCGGCGCACCAGCTCGGGGTGGGCAAGCACGTGGTCGCGCAGCACGAAGAAGGTCGCCCGGGCGTCCGACGCTGCGAGGATGTCGAGGATCCGCGGCGTCCAGCGCGGGTCGGGTCCGTCGTCGAAGGTGAGCGCGACGCTCGGGCCCGCCGTGCGCCAGACGATCTGCGTATCGAACACTCCCGACCGCGGCGACGGTGGCGAGATCCGGTACGACGGCGGACGGTTGTCGTCGTCGTAACCGTCGACGGCACGCGCCACCCCGGAGCCGATCGTCAACCCCGCGATCGCCGAGCCCCCTGCTACGAACACCGCGCGGCGTCGACTCACCGTCGACCCGGCCCCCCGACCAGTCATGCGCTCATCCTCGCACCCGCCCCTGAAACTCGCCTGCGAATTACCCCGAGTCGCGGGGATCAGGCCGACATTGCGGCGCGCACCGCCGCGGCGAACTCGTCGACGTCCTTCTCGGTGGTGTCCCAGGAACACATCCAGCGCACCTCGCCCAGCGCTTCGTCCCAGAAGTAGAAGTGGAAGTCGTCCATCAGCTTCTCGGACACGACCTTCGGCAGCACCGCGAAGACCGCGTTGGCCTGCACCGGACGCGGCACGCTGACACCGTCGATGTCGTGCACCGCAGCGGCCAGCCGCTGGGCCATCGCGTTGGCGTGGCCGGCGTTGCGCAGGTAGAGCTCGTCGGTGAGCAGCGCCTCGAGCTGGGTGCTGATGAAGCGCATCTTCGAGGCAAGCTGCATCGACTGCTTGCGGAGGTACTTCATGCCGGTGACGACGTCAGGGTTGATCACCAGCACCGCCTCGCCGACCATCAGTCCGTTCTTGGTGCCGCCGAACGAGACGATGTCGACACCGGTGTCGGTGATCATCTCCTTGAACGAGACGCTGAGGGTCGCGGCGGCGTTCGACAGGCGCGAGCCGTCGACGTGCAGCACCCAACCGTTCGCGTGCACCCGGTCGGCGATGTGGGCGATCTCGTCGACCGTGTAAGCCGTGCCGAGCTCGGTGGTCTGGGTGATCGAGACGACCTTCGGCTGCGCATGGTGCTCGTCGCCCTTGCGCACCGCGACGGTGTCGATCAGCTCGGGAGTGAGTTTGCCGTCGGGTGTCGGCACGGTCATCAGCTTCAGGCCGCCCATGCGCTCGGGCGCGGCGCACTCGTCGACGTGGATGTGTGCGGTGGCGGTGCAGACGACCGACTCCCAGCGCTGCGTGACCGCCTGCAGCGCAACGACATTCGCGCCGGTGCCGTTGAACACGGGGAACGCCTCGACACCCGGGCCGAAGTGCTCGCGGAAGACCTCCTGCAGCCGCGCGGTGTAGACGTCGTCGCCGTAGGAGGTCTGGTGTCCGCCGTTGGCCCGGACGATCGCGGCGAGCACCTCGGGGTGCACCCCGGAGTAGTTGTCGCTGGCGAATCCGCGGTTGGTGGGGTCGTGCAGGATGTCGAGTGCAGTCACGGCGGTCATCTTCGCAGCCGCCCCTGCGAGGCGGACACTCGCGCTGCAACTCGCGGCGCCGCACGACCGCAAGCCCCGGAATTCCGGGCGGCTGCCTCGCGGCGAGGCTCGAGTTGCAGCGCGGGTGTCCGCCCGCGACGCCCGAGGCCACGGTCGGCCCGAGTCGAGGCTCAGAGCGAGGCGAGCAGGTGCCGCGAGATGACCAGACGCTGGATCTGGTTGGTGCCCTCGAAGATCTGGGTGACCTTCGCGTCGCGGAAGAAGCGCTCGACCGGGAAATCCTGGGTGTAGCCGGCGCCACCGAGCACCTGCACCGCGTCGGTCGTCACCCGCATCGCCGCATCGGTCGCGACGAGCTTGGCCACCGCGGCGGCCTTGGCGAACGGGCGGCCGGCGTCCTTGAGGCGGGCGGCGTGCAGATAGGTGGCGCGCGCCGAGCTGACCGCCGCCTCCATGTCGGCGAGCATGAACGCGAGCCCCTGGTTGTCGGCGATCGGCCGACCGAACTGCTTGCGCTCCTTCGCGTACGCCGTCGCGTGGTCGAGCGCGGCCTGCGCCAATCCGGTTGCGGCAGCGGAGATTCCGAGACGACCGGCGTCGAGTGCGCTGAGCGCGATGTGCATGCCCTGGCCGCGCTCGCCGATCATGCGGTCGCCCGCGACCCGCACGTCGTCGAAGATGACCTCGGCCACCGGGTCGCCGTGCAGACCCATCTTCTTCTCGGGCGCGCCGAAGCCCAGGCCATCGGCGTCGGACGGCACCACGAAGCACGACAGGCCCTTGCCCTCGGTGTCGTCGGTGCGCACGAACGAGGTGTAGTAGTCGGCGTGACCGGCGTGCGAGATCCACGCCTTGGTGCCCTTGATCCGCCAGTCGTCACCGTCGGCGACGGCGCGGGTGCGCATGTGGGCGATGTCGGAGCCGAACTCCCGCTCCGACAGGCAGTAGGCGCCCAGTTGCGTGCCGCCGAGCATGCCGGGCAGCAACGCCTCCTGCTGCTCGCGGGTGCCGAAGGTCGCCACCGGGTAGGCGGTGAGCCCGTGCACGCTCACGCCGACGGCGACCGCCATCCAGCGCATCGCGAGCTGCTCGAGCACCTGCAGGTAGACCTCGTACGGCTGGTCGGCCCCGCCGAACTCCTCCGGGTAGGGCAGCGCGAGCAGACCGGCCTCGCCGAGCGTGCGGAACAGGTCGCGCGGCGGCGTCGCGGTGCGCTCCCCCTCGGCCGCACGCGGAAGCACTTCCTTGTCGGCGAGTTCACGAGTCAGGGCGAGCAGGTCGGCCGCTTCGTCGGTCGGCAACAGTCGTTCAACGGGCATGGCGCACAGATTACGGGGCGTGTGACCGGCGCCACCCGCCGACTCGACTGTCGAAAGATCTTCTGTCTACGATGGTTCAAACCGGATAATTTCTAGCAGAGGAGGCCTTCGATGAGTGTGTTCCCGAAGGTGCTGGTCGACCAGGCCCACAGCAGCGCGTGGTCGCTCGACGCCGGCGTCGCCGCCACGATGAATCCCGCCAACCCCGCCGACGCGAGTCTGGCGAAGGCCGCCGATGCGTTGCGCGCCCGCGGCTTCGAGGTTGCCGCCCTCACCGACGCGTTCTCGGCGCAGACACTCGGCGACGCCGAGGTGCTCGTCATCGACCACCTCGCCGACGCCAAGGCCGAGCGGGTCATGGGCGACCTCCCGCCGGTGCTGACGGACGCCGAGATCGACGCCGTCGAGGCCTACGTCGCCGCCGGCGGCGGGCTGATCGTGTTCGCCGAGTGCGAGCAGGACACCTACGGCAACAACCTCAACGACCTGCTCGCCCGCTTCGGGGTGCACGTCGACAGCACGCTCGTGCACGAGTCGACGGACGGCGGACGCCGCCACCACCACAACGCCACCTGGGTGCTCGGCGAGATCCCGACGGGTCACGGCCAGGGCATCCTGGCCGGCGTCGACCAGCTGTGCTTCTACCGCGCGGGCGTCATCGACATCAGCGCCAACCCGCAGGCGCAGGTGCTCGCCAGCAGCAGCGCCACCGCCCACCCCGCGCAGCGTGCATTGGCCGTTGCGCTGCGGCACGGACAGGGCCGCGTCGTGGTGCTGGCCGACTCCGACCTCGTCGGCGACGACTCGATCGACGAGCTCGACCACGCCCGCTTCTGGACCAATATCGTCACCTGGGCATCGGCCGGCCACGCCGCCGCGCCGAGCGCGATCGCCGGTTCCGACACCGCGAACCTGCCCGAGTGGCAGCGCCTGAAGGCCGCCACCCTCGAACTGCGCGAGATGCAGAGCAAGGACGGCTCGATCGACGGCGCGCAGCACGACCACCGGCGCGCCACCTACCTCGTCGAGCAGATCGTCACCGAGATCACCGCTCTCGCACCGCGATTCCCGCACGACGCCGACTACCTCGCGGCCCTGCCGGGCGATCTCACGAAGTGGGTCGAGGGCGGCTTCGGGGTGCCCGACTTCCTCGATTCGCTGATGGAGTTCCGCCCCGACCTGCACCGCGTCGACGGCATCGAGCACCTCGTGCTCTTCCCGATGTACACCCAGAACGGCAACCCGAACCGCGTCTTCGAGGCGCTGCTGGTCACCGTGCCGTGGCCGCAGTGGCTGGCGGAGGTGGAGCGCGAGTACGTCAACCCGGCGTTCGTGCCGGTGAACTTCCTCGACTTCACCCCCGGCTACGACACCAACTCCGCGGTGCTGTTCCCGGAGACGGTCGCCGTGCGGGAGGTGCCGAAGTTTTACTGGGGTGCGATCTTCTGCGACCGCGAGGGGGCCCGCTTCCGTCGCGTGGTCGAGTCGGCCGCCGACCTGCTGAGCCTGCAGTTGCCGCCCGACGCCGAGCGCCTGCTCGGCTCACAGGAACTCGCGCAGTCGACCTTCGCGCTGTGGGACCTCATCCACGACCGCACCCACAGCCACGGCGACCTGCCGTTCGACCCGTTCATGATCAAGCAGCGCATGCCGTTCTGGATGTACGCGCTGGAGGAATTGCGCTGCGACCTGTCGACCTTCCGCGAGGCCGTGAAGCTCGAGGCCGAGGGCCAGCCCTACGCCCGCTCGGTGCAGCTGGCGATCCTGTTCGACCGGTTGTTCCGCTTCCCGATCACCGGCGACCGGGTACGCAACTACGACGGGCTCGGCGGCCAGCTGATGTTCGCATACCTGCACAAGCACGACGCGCTGCGCTGGACCGACAACAAGCTGTCGTTCGACTGGCGTCGGGTGCCCGAGGTCGTCGTGGCCCTCTGCGAGGAGGTCGAGACGCTCTACCGCAGTGGAATCGACCGCTCCCGCGTCGGTCACTGGCTGGCGTCGTACGAGTTCGTGACGCGGTACGTTGCACCTCACCCGGCGTCCACCTGGGCGAAGGGCCCGCAGTCGTTGCCGCTCGATGGCACGGTCAAGGAGTTGGTCGACTTGGTGCAGCCCGACGAGTTCCCGCTCAACGTCTTCTACGAGGCGCTGCGCAAGAAGCTCGGTGCTGTGATCGAGTCGACCCGCGGCATCACCGCCGCCTCGGCCGTCGTCGAGCCGGTGGCGGTGGCATGACCGGGCTGCGCGGACGGCTGGTGGTCGTCACCGGCGCCGGTGGCGCCCTCGGGGTGGAGACCAGCCGCCGGTTGTTGGCGGCCGGTGCACGAGTGGCGGCGGTCGACCATCGCGCCGAGAACCTCGAAGCTTCGGCCGCCGAGTTCGGCGCTGACTACCTGCCCTTCGTGGTCGACCTGCTCGACGAGCCGGCCACCCTCGCGTGGGGCCACGAGCTCGCGCAGGACCACGGCGGCGTCGGCGGCCTGCTGCACCTCGTCGGCGGCTGGCGCGGCGGCAAGGGCATCGTCGACGCCGACCTTGCCGACTGGGATTTCCTGCACGACAACCTGATTCGCACCCTGCAGCACACCAGTCGGGCACTGCACGACTCGTTGCGCGCGTCGTCCGATGCCCGGTTGGCGATCATCTCCTCGACCGGCGTCGCCAAGCCCACGGCGACCAACGCGTCGTACGTCGCGGCGAAGGCCGCGTCCGAGGCATGGACCCTCGCGGTGGCCGACTCGTTCGACGGGTCGCACGCCGCGGCGGTCGTGCTGCGGGTGATGGCGCTGCTCACCCCGCAGATGCGCGCCGACAAACCGAACGCGAAGTTCTCCGGGTTCACCCCGGTCGAGCAAGTGGCCGGCGCCCTCCTCGCGCTCTGGGACGAACCGGCCGACCGGGTGAACGGGCGCATCGTCGACCTCACCACCTCCTGAACGAGCAAGCACAGTCGCGCGGACACAAGAACGCCCCGGGACAACCCGGGGCGTTCTTGTCGGTGGGTGAGCGAGCGTCAGTAGATGCGCACCTTCACGCCCATGTTCAGCAAGCCCGACGAGAGCAGGTAGTTCTGGGCCCGGGTCGACACCCGCGCGCAGCCGTGCGAGGCCGGGTAGGGCGGAATGCTGGTGGAGCCGTGCACCGCGAACCCGCGGGAGTCGAAGTAGCGCGGCTTGTACATGGTGCCGAGTTCGGCCGTGACCCACGGGTTGGTCGAGGTCTCCTGCACCGACTTGCGGTAGATCGTGAAGGTGCCCGTCGGGGTGATCGCCCGCGCCCAACCACCGTTGAACCGGAAGGTCGAGCCGTCGCCGGTGCTGGTGTTGAGCGCGACCTGGACGATGCCGCCGCGCACCACCATGAGCAACTGGCGGGCGAGGTCGATCTCGATGCCGTCGAGCTTGTAGCGGCTGGTCGCACGCACCCGGGCCAACCCGCTGTCCCAGAGCGCGAGGTCGATCTTGCCGGTGCGGGCGCGACGGTGCGTCTTCTGCACTGCGTACACCGCCTGCTGGGTCAGCTCACCGAACTGCCCGTCGACGGTGCCGCACCAGAAACCGTTGGCGTTCATCGCCAACTGGAACTGCGTGACGTGGTGGCCGGATGATCCGATGCCGAGCGGCGTGCTCGGGCCGGCCGCATGGGCCGATTCGGCGAGGGCGAGCGAGGTGCCGGCTGCCACAGCAGCACCCCCGGCCCCGAGAATCAGCGAACGACGGCTCAGGTTGGCAGTCATGACAGTCCCCTTGCAGATGCAGTGTCCGAAATGGTTGTGGCACAAGTGGCGCCCCGAGCGCAATCATGCCCCGCCGGACGTCACCTGTGCCACTTCGAACACAAGACCTGTGGAAAGTCGCTGCGCCGCTCAGTAGACCCGCACGTAGCTGCCCATCTGCTCGCGACCGCTGGCCAGCAGGTAGTTCTGTGCGCGGGTCGACAACCGGCAGCAGCCGTGCGAATCGGGGTACGGCGGAATGAAATTCGAACCGTGCACCGCGATTCCACCGTTGAAGTAGCGCGGACGCCACAGTCCGCCGAGCGCTCCGTAGTCCCAGCCGTTGCTCCCGTAGCGGTTGATCCGGTAGGTGCCGGACGGCGTCACGGCCGTGTACCAGCGACCGCTGTAATAGAAGCGTGACCCGTTGCCGGTGCTGGTGTTGAGCGCGACCTGGACGTAGCCGCCGGAGACCACAAGCAACAACTGGCGGGTCTTGTCGATCTCGATGCCCGTGTAGGTGTACCGGCTGCGGGCCCGCACCCGGGCCAACCCGCTGTCCCAGAGGGCAAGGTCGATCTTGCCGGTGCGGGGCCGCCCGTGCGTCTTCTGCACCGCGTACACCGCCTGCTGGGTGAGTTCGCCGAACTGTCCGTCGACGGTGCCGCACCAGAAACCGTTGGCGTTCATCGCCAACTGGAACTGCTCCACGTGGTGGCCCGACGATCCGATGCCCAACGGACGCGGAGGGCCGGCCGCGCCGGCCGACGACGACGTCGCGATCTGCGCCACGGCCCCCGCCGCGAGCAGACCTCCCACTCCGGCAATCGCTCCACGCCGACTGATCGGTCGACTGATCTGCGTGTTCATGATCTTCTCCCCCCCGGCTCCGAGCAACTTCCCCCTGAAGCCGCTTCCCTTGTCGGTACCTCGAGCCTGCGGTCGTCAGGCGTGCACGTCGATGGGCACAACTCCCCTAGGCTCCTTGTTCCGTGAGCACCTTGGTCTTCCTGCACGCCCATCCCGACGACGAGAGTTCGCAGACCTCGGGTGCGATGGCGCGCGCCGCCGCCGAAGGTCACCGGGTGGTCGTCGTGTTCGCGACCAACGGCGAGCACGGCGAGGTGCCCGACGACCTTGCGGACGCCGAGACGCTCGTCGACCGCCGCCGCGCGGAGGCGATGCGTTCGGCGCAGGTGCTCGGCACCGCACGCGTTGCCTGGCTCGGCTATTCCGACTCGGGAATGACCGGCTGGGAACAGAACTCGCTCGCCGGCAACCTCCACCTGGCCGACCTCGACGAGGCCGGCGGACGGCTCGCGGCGATCCTCGACGAGGAGGACGCCGACGTGCTGGTCACCTACGACTGGCACGGCGGCTACGGCCACCCCGACCACGTGAAGGCCCACCACGTCGGCCACCGGGGCGCCGAACTCGCCGCCCGGCGTCCGCGGGTCTTGGAGTCGACGATGAACCGCGACCGGATGCGCGCTTTCCACGAGGCGGCCCTCGCGGCCGGTCAGGAATCCGACCTCGACCCCGACCGGCCGATGGACGACGGCAACCCGTTCGGCAGCCCGGAGGCCGAGATCCACTGGGAGGTCGACGTTTGCGGCTATCTCGACCGGAAGCGTGCGGCGATGCAGGCGCACTCGTCGCAGGTCACCGACATCGGCATGTTCATGGCGATGCCGCGGCCGATCTTCGACATCGCGTTCGGCACCGAGTGGTACATCGAGCCCGGTCGCCCCGAAGGCATCGAGGCCGGCTGGCCGTTCGCCTAGGCCCGCACCGTGCGGCCGTAGCGCTCGATGAGTTCGCCTGCCACGCAGAGCGATTCGTCGCGCAGCCCCTCGCGCATGGTGATCCGGGTGCGACGCTCGACGAGGTCTTCGGGCGTGAGCGCGCCCTCCGCCAGGACGCCGTACACCAACTCGGCGCGCACGGTCGGCGAGCCGGCCACGACCGGCTCGCCGAGCGCGGGGTCGGACGCGATGAGTTGCTGCACCTGGGCGGCGAGCGTGCCGTAGCGGTCGACCAGGCGCCGGGGCGCGCGCACCCGGCGCAGCAACGGAGCGGACGCGGCTGCGACGAGCGGCAACCGATCGGTGAGGCACGGCCCGCCCCCCGGGATACGGCGGGCGACGGCGTCGACCGTGTCCTGCGCCATCCGCCGGTAGGTGGTCAGCTTGCCGCCGACGATCGTGATCGGCGCTCCGGGTTCGTCGACCAGCAGATGTTCACGGAAGATGTCGGCGGTGCGCTGCCCGCGTCGGCGCCGACCACGAGCGGCCGCAGGCCGGCGAACCGTCCGACGACGTCGGCCCGGTCGACCGGTTGGGCCAGATGGCGTCCGACGACGCCGAGCAGGAACTCCTCGTCCTGCGCCGGCACCCGGGGTGCGCGCGGGTCGACACCCGGCGCCGGATCGTCGGTGAGGCCCACGATCACCAGGTCGTCGGGGCGCGGCAGCACGAACACGAAGCGTCCGAATTGGCCGGGCACCGGCAGGTTGATCGCGCAGGTGGGTCGGCCGAAGCGGGCCGCGGGCAGCACGAGGTGAGAACCGCGGCTCGGCGCGAGCCGCACCCGGTCGTCCAACCCGTCGGCCCACGCCCCGGTCGCGTTGACGACGACCTGGGCGCGTGCGGTGAAGCTGTGTCCGGTGAGCACGTCGTGCAGCACCGCACTCGTCGCCTCGATCGACTCCGCGCGCAGGTAGGTCGCGACCCGTGCGCCGTGCGCGGCGGCAGTGCGCGCGACGTCGACCACCAACCGGGCGTCGTCCTCGAACTGGCCGTCCCAGAAGCTCACCGCACCCCGCACCTCGGCACCGCGCCAGGCGGGCATCAGCGGACGGGTTCGCTTGGCCGACAACAGTTTCGGCGCCGGCAGCAGGTGTGATGCGGTGCCGGCGCGGCGACGCAGCAGGTCGGCGGCGACCGGCCCGAACGCGCTGAGGTAGCCGGCGGGGCCCGGCAGGTCGGGGGTGAGCGGGAGCAGGTTGCGGCGCGGTCGGGTGAGGTGCGGCGCGACGGTGGTCATCAGCAGGTGCCGCTCGTCGGCGCTCTCCTTGGCGATGCGCACGTGTCCGGTGGCCAGATAGCGCAGTCCGCCGTGGGCGAGTTTCGAGCTCCACCGCGAGGTACCCGATGCGAGGTCGTCCGCCTCGACGAGGGCTGTGCGCAGACCGCGGCTCGCGGCGTCGAGGGCGACGCCCGCTCCGGTGATGCCACCACCGATCACGAGCACGTCGAACTGTTCGCGCTGGAGTTCCTGCAGGGCGGTGGCGCGAGTGGATCGGTCGAGGATCGCGCGGTCAGTCATCGGTCGCTCCGCTCCTCAGGTAACCGGCCACCAGGTGGGTGACCTCGCGCTCGATCAGCTCACGGGTGAGCTCGGGCTCGTCGCCGACCACCATCACGAACGACTGCAGGGCCACGATCAGGAAGCGGGCCTGCTCGTGCGGTGCGGGCTGCGCCCGCAGGGGCCGGCCGAGCTCGGCGCATCGTGCGCGCGTCTGTTCGATCGATCGGGTGAGTTGCGCGGCGAGCCCGACCTGGCCCCGTCCGAAGTGACCGACGAGGTAGGGCAGGAGCAGCTCGGGGTCGTGGCGACGCAGCGCGTCGAGCAGTTCGGAGTCGACGAGCGCCCCGACGACTTCGGCGACACCCTCGGCGAGTTCGCCTACGGGATCGGTGGATTCGGCCAGTTCATCCGCGACGAGCGCCCCGACACTGCCGAGCTCGTGAGCCAGCGCGTCGAGCACCAGCTGCTCCATGCCGCCCGCCCGTCGGTAGACGGTCATCCGGGAGAGGCCGGCGCGTTTGGCCACCGAGGTGACCGTCGAGCGGGAGACGCCGTAGGTCATCACCTCTTCGCGCACCGCCCGCCACAACGCCTCTTCGGAACTCTGGCTCATCGCCGCCTCTCCCTCTCGATGTGACACTTGATGTAATACTGTCACAGCATGGACGTCACTCTGCAACAGGTTCAGCGCTCGGTCTGGTGGGGCTGGGGCGACCCGGCCAATGCCGCACCGCTGCCTGTCCACGCCCGTCGGATGCTCGACGAACGGCTCGGCGCCCGCTCCTCCACCACCAACCACCCTCCGGTGCAACTGGATTCGATCGAGGTGCCCGAATCGCGCGTCGGCGACCGGCTGCGGTCGGCCCTCATCGACGCGGTCGGTGCCGAGCACCTTCTCGACTCCGCGGCCGACCGCATCCTGCGCGCCGGCGGCAAGAGCTACCCCGACCTGGTGCGCGTCCGCACCGGCCACCTGCCGTACGTGCCCGACGCCGTCGCGCTGCCGTCGACCCATCGCGAAGTCGCCGACGTCGTCGCCGCCTGCGTCGCGCACGACGCCGCCGTCGTGCCCTTCGGCGGAGGCACCAGCGTGGTCGCCGGCCTCACCGCCACCGGCGAGCAGCGCGCGGTCGTCAGCCTCGATCTGCGCCGGCTGGCCGGCCTGATCCGGCTCGACGAGCACGACCACACCGCCACCTTCCACGCCGGCACGATGGCGATTGACGCCGAAACCGCCCTGCGCGCACGGGGATTCACCCTCGGGCACTTCCCGCAGAGTTACCAGCAGGCCTCGCTCGGCGGCTTCGTCGCCACGCGCAGCGCCGGGCAGTCGTCGAGCGGTTACGGCCGCATCGACGACATGGTCGACGGCGTCCGTGGGGTCACCCCGACCGGCGAGTTCGAGTTCGGGTCGCGGTCGCCCGCGTCGGCCGCGGGGCCCCGCCTGCTCGACGTGATGGTCGGCAGCGAGGGCGCGCTCGGGGTGCTCACCGAGGTGACCTTGCGGGTGGTCGAGGCGCCGCAGGTAACCCGACACACGGCGGTGGCGTTCCCCGACTTCGACTCGGCCGCAACGGCATTGCGCGAGCTGGTGCAGCAGCTCGGACACGACCAGCAACCCGATGTGACCCGGGTGTCGGACGCCGTCGAGACGGAGGTGTCGCTCGGGCTCGCCGGACGCAGCGGCAAGGCGCTGCAGCGCTATCTCGCCGTGCGCGGGCTCGAGGCGCCCTGCCTGACGATCCTGCTGTGGCACGACGCCACCGACGAGCGGGCCAAGCACCGGCAGCGTCGCGCGCAGCAGATCCTGAAGCGCAACGGGGCCGTCACCCTGCCGGCGAAGATCGCCCGCGGCTGGGAACACGGACGGTTCAGCGCGCCGTACCTGCGCGACGAACTGATCACCCGCGGCGTGTTCGTCGAGACGCTGGAGACCGCCACGCACTGGTCGAACATCGCCGCCGTGCACCGCCGGGTCGGCGGCGCGATCGCCGATGCCCTCGATGCCGGCGGCACCCCCGGCGTCGTGCAATGCCACATCTCGCACGTCTACCCCAGCGGCGCGTCGCTCTACTTCACCTACCTCGCCGCCGAGGCCGACGACGCGCTCGACCAATGGCAGACGGTGAAGACCGCGGCCAGCGAGGCGATCGTCGCCGCGGGGGCGACGATCACTCATCACCACGCGGTCGGACGCGACCACCGCCGGTACCTCGCAGATGAGATCGGCGAGATCGGCGTGCGGATGCTGCGCGCACTGAAGAATGAGCTCGACCCGGGCGACACGATGAACCCGTGTGTGCTGATCCCGGACACCACGTCGCAGAAGGTCCCGACCAGCACAGGTGCGACCACGGAGGCCCCGAGCTGATGACCGAACTGTCAGGCCGCGCAACGGTTCTGGTGAACCCCGCGGCGGGTGGGGGCACCGCGGGCACCTCCGAACGCGAGGTGCTGGCGACCTTACGCAGTCTCGGTTTCGACCCCGAGGCGGTGCAGACGACCAGCGCCGAGCACGCGGTCGCGGTGGCCGCTGCGGCGGCTCCCGACGATGTGCTGTTGCCGCTCGGCGGCGACGGCATGATCTCCTTCGTGGCCGCCGGCTGCGTGCGTTCGGGGGCGCTGCTGGCTCCGCTGCCGGCGGGGCGCGGCAACGACTTCGTGCGCGGCCTCGGGCTGCCACGCGACACGCTCGCGGTCGCGCGCACGCTGGGCGCCGCGGCCGAACGACGCATCGATGTCGGCACGATCGGCGATCGGACCTTCGTCGGCACGGCCGCCGTCGGCTTCGATGCGCTGGCCAACGCGCGAGCCAACCGGGTGCGCCGGCTGCGCAGCGCACTGGTCTACACGGCCGCCGGGGTGCAGACCGCGTTCACCACGCGTCCGATCACCTTCACCGTGCGCACCACCGGGCCGGACGGCGACCGCGAGGAGAGCTTCGCCGGCTGGAATGTCGCGGTGGGCAACTCCGGTCGACACGGCGGCGGGCTGACCGCCACCCCCGGCGCCGACCTCGCGGACGGGCTGCTCGACGTGGTCGTCACGCGCGGGCGTCGCTTCGACCAGAAGGCCACGTCGGCCCTGTTGGAGCGCGGGGGCAACCACGTGCGCCTGCCACACGTCGACGGCTGGCGGGCGACCCTGGTCGAGATCACCGCGGTCGACCGCGACGGCCGTCCGTTGGAGGTGTACGCCGACGGCGACCCGATCGCCGTCGCGCCGGTGCAGATCGGGCTGTTGCCCGGGGCGCTGCGGCTCTTCTACTGAAGCCCCACACATCAGGAGGGGCACGATCGCCGGTCGATCATGCCCCTCCTGCGGTCGTTGCGGCGGGTCAGCCGTTGACGCCGTTGTCCTTCGCCAACGGGTCGGCGCTGATCCGCATCGGACGGTAGAGCCGCTCCTCGTCCTCGTCGGAGATCGCGCCCATCGCCGGTGAGTGGGAGAACACAGGCCCTTCGTCGTCGTCCTTGCGGCCGAGGATGTTGAACAGGATGTTCATCAGGATCGCGCAGATGGCGGCCGAGGTGATGCCGGAGTCGAAGATGGTGCGGAACCAGCTCGGGAAGTGCTCGTAGGCGCCGTCCTGCACGATCGGCAGCAGGCCGAAGGCGAGCGACGTGGCGACGATGACGATGTTGGCGTTGCCGGAGAAGTCGACCTCCTTCAGCGTGCGGATGCCCGACGCGGCGACGGTGCCGAAGAGCACCAGGCCGGCTCCACCGAGCACCGGCATCGGCACCGCGGCGACGATCGCACCCGCCTTCGGCAGCAGCCCGAGGACGATGAGGATCGCGCCACCGTAGGCGACGACGAAGCGGCTGCGGATGCCGGTGATCGCGACGAGGCCGACGTTCTGGGCGAAGGCGCTGAGCGAGAAGCCGTTGAAAACGGCTGCGAGAGCGGTGGATCCGGTGTCGGCGCGCAGACCGTTGGTGACCGTCCGGCGGTCGGCGGGCTTCTCGGTGACCTCACCGAGCGCGAGGATGTCGGCGGTCGCCTCCACCATGATCACCAACATGCAGATCGACAGCGAGACGATCGCGCTCACCTCGAACTGCGGTGCCCCGAAGTGGAAGGGGGTGGGCACCTGGAAGGCCTTGGCGCTGCCGATGCTGGAAAAGTCGGTCATGCCCATCGGGATCGCGACGAGGGTGCCGAGCACGAGCCCGAGGATGATCGCGATGCGACCGAAGAAGCCGGGCAGGAAGCGGTAGATGAGCACCACGATGAGGAGTGTGATGAACGCGAGCGCATAGTTCTTCGGCTGCCCGAAGTCGTCGGTGCCGACGCCGCCCGCGGCCCAGCCGACGCCGACCGGGATGAGCGACAGACCGATCATCGTGATGACGGTGCCGGTGACCACCTCGGGGAAGAACCGCAGCAACTGGGTGAAGACCGGGGCGATGAGGAAGCCGAGCACGCCGGCGACGATGAGTCCGCCGTAGATCGTTTGTAGCCCGGCGTGACCTTGGTCTTTCGCGGCGATCGCGAGCATGCTCGACACCGCGACGAACGAGGTGCCCTGCACGATGGGCTGTCGCGCGCCGATCTTCCAGAACCCGATGGTCTGGATGAGGGTCGCGACGCCGGCCATGAACAACGCGGCCGACACGAGGTAGAACTGGTCGCCCGGTTCGAGTTTCAGGGCGCCGCCGATGATCAGCGGCACCGCCACCACGCCGGCGTACATCGACAGCACGTGCTGCAGGCCGTAGAGCAGCGACGGGCCCGGTGGCATGGGGGTGTCGACGGGATGCTTCCCGCTCTGGACGGCCTGACTCATGGATCGATCCTCCGGTGCGATTCGCAGATTCCAAATTGCGAAACTTGCATTTCGCATGTTGAACTCTGAATGAAACCTGCGCGGCCGTCAAGACCCCGTCCGCAGGGTGTGCGAAAGTTTGCGCGATCGGGCGCTTGCATCGCAGGCGCTTGCATGGCGTGTCGCGCCAACTTCAGAGAGCCCGGCGCCTGCGAATGCGCCCGGTGCGCGCGATCGCCGTTGCGCAGACCGACTGGGTCAGCGGGCCGCATGGCGGGTGAGGTCCTTCGCCACCGCGATCGCCGTCTCGCGCATCAGTTCGACGGCCCGCTCACTCACCTCGGGACTCATCCGGGCCGACGGCGCCGACATCGACAGTGCCAGCCGCACCTCGTCCGAGGGCACGGGCACCGCGACGCACTGCACGCCGATCTCCATCTCCTCGACCTCGAAGGCACTGCCGGTGTCGCGCACCTGTGCGAGTTGCTCGATCAAGGCGTCCGGGTCGGTGATGGTGTTCGGGGTGCGCGCAGGCATTCCGATGCGGGACAACAGTTCCCGCACTTCCTCGTCGCCCATCCCGGCCAGTAGCACCTTGCCGCCGGCACGGCAGTGCGGGTGCACGTGCCGGCCGAGTTCGGTGAACATCCGCATGGAGTGCGGCGAGGGCACCTGGCCGACGTAGACCAGCATGTCGCCGTCCAGGGTGGCGAGGCTGACGGTCTCGCCGAGGGCGTCGACGACGCTGCGCAGGTGTGGCGCGGCGCCCGCGCCGAAGACCTCGAGGGCGGTGCTGCCGAGCGGGATCAACCGGGCGCCGAGCGCGTACCGGCGGTTCGGCAGTTGTCGCAGGTACGAGCGTCCGACCAGGGTGCGCACCAGCCGGTGGATGGTCGGCATCGGCAGACCCGACGCCTCGGCGAGTTCGACGAGGGCCATCGACCCGCCCGAGGCACCGATCAGCTCGAGGATCTCCAGCGCGCGTCCGACCGACTGAACGCCGCCCGACTTCGGTTCGGCCATCTTGGGGTGTCCTCTCGCGGATCGATTCACGGACCAAGGATGGTAATTCCGCAAAATGGAATCTATCCTCCACGAAGCAGAAGAAGCCACCCCTCAGCACCAAGGAGTTCAGATGGACGTCCCGGAGTTCGTACCCGACTTGGCCGCAAGTCTGGACGAGCACCTGCGTGCGGCCGACGAACAGTTGGCGGCCGACTACCCCGGCGAGCCCACCGGACGCGGCCCGGTGCACACGGTCTACGTGCCCGGCGACCTGTTCACCGGTCACACCGTCGCACAGTGGGGCGGTCAGGCGCTCGATCTGCTCGACCGGTTCGCGCCCGATGCGGCCACCCTCGCCGCCGCCGTCGGCGTCGACGTCGCCGAGGTGGAGCCGATCTACCAGCGGTTGCGCGCCAAGCTGACCGCCCAGCCGATCGAAGACCTCCGGGTCGACTTCGAGGACGGCTACGGACGCCGCGACGACGCGATCGAGGACGACCACCTGGCCGCCGCGGTCGACGGGCTGCGCGCCATCCTCGATGCTGACAATCGACCGACCTGGTGGGGCATTCGGTTCAAGTGCTTCGAGGCGCCCACCCGGGCCCGCGGGGTGCGCACGCTCGGGATGTTCGTCGGCGCGATGGCCGACCGCGCCCACGACGGCCTCACCCTCACGCTGCCGAAGGTCACCTCGGTCGAGCAGGTCGAGGCGATGCGGATCGCCTGCGAGAAGATCGAGGAAGCCGGTGGACTCGACCGTGGCACAGTCACATTCGAGATCCAGGTCGAGACCGCGCAGGCGATCATGGCGGCGTCGGGGGTGGCTCCGTTGGCGCCGATGATCAGGGCCGGCAAGAGGCGGGTCAGCTCGCTGCACTACGGCACCTTCGACTACAGCGCCGGGCTCGGCATCGCCGCCGCCTATCAGGCACTCGATCACCCGGTGGCCGACCATGCCAAGAACGTCATGCAGGTGAGTGCGGCACAGACCGGCGTGCGCATGTCGGACGGCTCGACGAACGTCATCGCCTTCGGCGACGCCGAGCAGGCGCACGCCACCTGGAAGCTGCACTACGGGCTCGTCGAGCGGTCGCTGGTGCGCGGCATCTACCAGGGCTGGGACATGCACCCGGGCCACCTGCCCACGCGCTACCTGGCCAACTACCTGTTCTTCCGCCGGGCGATGCCCGATGCCTGCAAGCGACTGGCCGCGTACCTGTCGAAGACCGGCGGCGACGTGATGGACGAGCCGGCCACCGCCCGCATGCTGGCGATGGCGCTGCTGCGCGGAGTGCACTGTGGTGCGATCGACGAGACCGAGGTGCTCGACGCCTCGGGCCTGCGCCTCGACCAACTGACCGAACTCACCCGCTGACCCGACCCGCTGCCCGAACTCACCCGCTGCCCCAAGGAATCACGTTGAGCGACAACACCTTCGACCTTGTCATCCGCGCCCGTCAGTGCCTGCTCGACGGCGAGTTGCGCGGGGCGACCATCGGCGTCCGCGACGGCGTGGTGGCCGCCATCGGTGAGTTGGACGAGGAGTTCACCGGTGCCGGGTCGGTGACGATCCCCGACGACCACCTGCTGCTGCCCGGCATGATCGACACCCACGTGCACATCAACGACCCCGGTCGCGCCGACTGGGAGGGCTTCGAGACCGCGACGAAGGCCGCCCTACAGGGTGGGTACACGACGCTCGTCGACATGCCGCTCAACAGCCTGCCCTCCACCGTGTCGGTCGATGCGTTGGAGACGAAGAAGGCTGCGGCGCAAGGCAACTGCTACGTCGACATGGGCTTTTGGGGTGGTGCCATCCCGGGCAACGAGGCCGACCTCGAGCCGTTGCACCGCGCCGGCGTCTTCGGGTTCAAGTGCTTCCTGGCCGACTCCGGCGTGCCGGAGTTTCCGCCGCTCGACGCGGCGCAGTTGCGTGACCACCTCGAAGAGATCGCGCGCATCGGGTCGCTGATGATCGTGCACGCCGAAGACCCCGAAACCCTCGCGGCCGCGCCGTCCGTCGGAGGCCGGGCCTACTCCGACTTCCTCGCCTCGCGCCCCGACGAGTCGGAGGTCGCGGCGATCGCACTGCTCATCGACGCCGTCCGCGCCACCGGCGCCCGGGCGCACATCCTGCACCTGTCATCGGCGAAGGCCCTGCCGCAGATCCGGGCCGCGAAGGCGGACGGGCTGGCGCTCACCGTCGAGACCTGCCCGCACTACCTGTCGTTCGACGCCGACACCATTCGCGACGGGTCGACGGCGCACAAGTGCTGCCCGCCGATCCGCGACCAGGCCAACCAGGATCTGCTGTGGGAGGCGCTGCGTGACGGCACCATCGACTGCGTGGTGTCCGACCACTCCCCCTCGACCGCCGAGCTCAAACAACTCGATGTCGGCGACTTCCAGACCGCGTGGGGCGGCGTCTCCTCGATCCAGGTCGCGTTCACCGCAGTGTGGACGGCTGCCCGCGAGCGCGGCTTCGAGTTCGCCGACGTGGTGCGGTGGATGTGCGAGCGCCCGGCCCAGATCGTCGGCATGACCGGCAAGGGCTCGATCGCGGTGGGCAACAGCGCCGACCTGATCGAGTTCGCGCCCGACGAGCTGTGGACGGTCGATGCGGACGCGCTCGAGCACAAGAACAAGATCTCCGCCTACGACGGGGTGCAACTCACCGGACGCCGCTACTCCACCTGGCTGCGCGGGACGGCGATCGACACCTCCGCTCCGGCGGGTGCGTTCGTCCGGCGCTAGGCCGACCGGCGAAGCCACCGCTCCGGCGGGTACTTCCGTCCGCTGCCAGAGCGACCCGGCCGGCGCTGCTGCTGGTGCGCTCGTCCAGTGCCAGGGCGACGAATCGAGGCCGCCGCGCACTCGACGCCGGGCGACGTGGATGGTTCGTTCTCGCGCCGCCGGGTTCGACTAGCGTTCAGCCGTGTTCGACTCCTACCTCACCGGCGCCCTCACCGGCCTCGGGCTGATCGTTGCCATCGGGGCTCAGAACGCGTACGTGCTGCGGCAGGGAATCCACCGCCAGCACGTCGGCGTGGTGGTCGCGATCTGCGCGCTCAGCGATGCACTGCTGATCGTGCTCGGCGTCGCCGGGGTGGGTGCGCTCATCGCCGACCACCCGACGGCTCTGACCGTGACGAAGTGGCTGGGTGCCGGCTACCTGGTGTGGTTCGCGATCAAGTCGTTCCGCGCGGCACTGCACCCGCAGGGGCTCGAACTCGGCGGGCCGGTCAAACGATCCGGCGTCATCGCCACGACGCTCGCCCTGACCTACCTCAACCCGCATGTCTATCTCGACACCGTGCTGATGCTCGGCAATATCGCCAACCAGCACGGCCTCGACGGACGGTGGTGGTTCGCCGCCGGCGCCGTGACCGCGTCTCTGGTGTGGTTCAGCGCCCTCGGCTTCGGCGCCCGCGCCGTTGCACCCTGGGTGGCCAGGCCCTCGGTCTGGCGCGTGCTCGACGTGATCATCGGCTTCACGATGTTGCTGGTGGCCACGCTGCTCGTGCTGTCGTAGCTGCGCCATACGCGCAGCCGCCTCCGTGGAGCCGTCCAGTGAAAGATTGCTGCTGTCATAGCAGCAGTGATCTTTCACTGGAGCCGGCTGCGGTCGGCTGCGGTCGTCCGCGATGCCTCTGTGGTCGGACTCGGTCAGGCGGCGTGGGTGCTGGTGGCTTGGTAGTGCCAGGTGACGCTGGTGCCGGTGGCGGTGCCGGTGAGGTGGTCGCGGTGGGTGATGCGGTGGTGGGTGTCGCACAACAGGGCGCTGTTGGTGAGGGATGTTTCGCCACCCAGATACCAGGGGATGAGGTGGTGGACTTCGCACATGACTGGTGGTCGGTCACAGCCGGCGTAGGTGCAGTGTTTGTCACGGTGGATGACCGCGCGTCGTAGTTCGTTCTCGACGAGTCTTCGTTTCCGTCCGACGTTCAAGGGTTGATTCTTCGACCCGAGGACCATCGGCAGGATGCCTGCGTCGCAGGCGAGTTGTCGGACGGTGTCGGGGGTGACGCCGGTGCCGGTATCGGTGATGCCGAGTCCGGCGAGTAGTCCGGCGAGGACGAGGAAGTCGATGGTGACCACCAGGGTCGCACCGCCGCGGTGTGTGACCTCTGGATCGTTGTCGACGGCGGCGGCGCCGAGGCCGAGGAGCAGCAGGAACGCATCGGCGCGGCGTTTGCCGGGGGTGCGGGGGTCGGGTTCCCCGGTCTTCTGGGAGTTGCCGTCTTGGTCGGGGGTGTGCCGGTGGTGCGGGTCGTCACAACACGCTGATGTCGGGGACGGTGCCGCGAGTGATTGGACGCCGTGGATGAGGGCTTCGGCGTGGTCGGGTGACAGGTCGGCGGTGAACCGGACCATCCCACCCGGCAAATCCGACCAAGTGAGGGATTCGACTTCCTGGAGGGCGTCTTCGTTCTCGTCGAGCACTTCTTCGCCGTACTCGGCCAGGATCCGCTTGGTCAGTTCCCGCACCGTTTTCGCGCCGGCGCCGGGGCCCAACGTGAGCAGCCAGCCGTAGATTTCGTCCCGGCTCGCTTTCGGCAGCACCGCGTTGATCTTGTCGATGGTGTCCAGGCAGGTTTTCCCGATCGTGGTGTTCACCTGACCGGAGGTCACGGCGTCGGCCAATGCCTGGTTCAACGGGGACCGGGCTGCTTCGGCCAACTTCGCGATCCGAGACGCGTGCGACGGCTTGAGACCCGACCGCAAGAGTTCGTCGTCCGTGCGTGAGGCGTCAGAGTCGTCGGACTCGTCACTGGCGTTGCCCCAGACCCCCGCCGCGCCTTCACTGGTGGCGGGTTCATCGAGTGGCACCAGCGGATCGGCCACGGACCAGGACTCGGCACCGAGCAACGCGTCCGCACTTTCACCGGTGGACAGTCGGCGCACCCATTGGGTCGCGTCCGCAGCGGTGGACCGGTACACGACCCCGCGGTCGATCGCGTCACTGGTCACGGCGACGAGAGTGGCCTCGGACTGCTGCTGCACAAGCGTCAGGGACCGTGCGAGCGCGGTGAGTTCGGTGTCGGTCAGGTTGCCGGTCAGCTGCGCCAACCGGGACACGGCGGCCACCGCGTCGGACACCAGCGCGGCACAGGCAGCGGCTTCCCCCGGGTACGAGTCGTGCGCGTACTCCAATGACGGTTGGAAATCGTCTGTGGTCATGTCCGGATTCACCCGTTACCGTCTTTGATGGGCCTTGAAGCAAGGCCCCTGGTCGCCGGCCCCGGCATGACTGATCACCCCTGTCGCTTGCATGATCCGGGAGGTGTTGTCACCGGGTGCTGGTGGCGCTGGTGGACCGCTGATAGGGACCGGGCCGCCCGAACGCCTGGGTAGGTCTCTTCGTAACGTGGATGTCGGCTTCCTGCGCCTGATCTGGTGACCAGCCGCTCGGACGCACGAGGAGGGGACCATGTCCCGACCTGACTACGCGGTGTACATCGGGCTCGATGTCGGCAAACAGGCGCACCACGCCTGCGCGCTGAACGTCGATGGCACACGGCTGCACGACAAACCGTTGCCCCAAGACGAGTCGTCGCTGCGTGGCCTGCTGACCGAACTCGGCACGCACGGTCGCCTGCTGGTCGTGGTCGATCAACCCGCAACGATCGGCGCGCTGCCCGTCGCGGTCGCCCGAGCCATGGGTATCGATGTGGCCTATCTGCCCGGGCTGGCGATGCGCCGTATCGCCGACCTGCACCCCGGCAACGCCAAGACCGACGCAAGGGACGCGTACGTCATCGCCGAAGCCGCCCGGTCGATGCCGCACGCCCTGCGACGGGTTGATGTCGGCGACGACACCCTGGCCGACCTGGAAGTCATCGTCGGCTTCGATGACGACCTGGCCGGGCAGGTCACCGCGCAAGCAAACCGGATCAGAGGCCTTCTGACACAAGTGAACCCAGCCCTCGAACGTGTCCTCGGCCCACGCATCCAACACCCGGCAGTCCTCGAACTCCTGACCCGCTTCGGTGGCCCGACCGGCCTGCGCGCGGCCGGCCGGCGACGTCTGCTCGCCGTCGCCAAACCCCGCGCGCCCCGCTCCTACCAACGCCTCGTCGACGACATCCAGACAGCGCTCACCGAGCAGACCGTCACCGTCCCTGGCACCCGAGCCGCCGAGCTCGTCCTGCCCAAACTCGCGACCGGACTGGCGCGCCTGCTGCACGACCGGGACGAGCTGGGAACCCAACTGGAGGACATGCTCGATGCCCACCCTCTTGCCGCGGTCCTGACCTCGATGCCCGGCATCGGCGTCAGGACCGGCGCACGGATCCTGCTCGAAGTCGGCGACGGTTCGAGCTTCCCCACCTCCGGCCACCTCGCCGCGTACGCCGGCCTCGCACCCGTCACCCGCCGATCCGGCACCTCGATCCGCGGTGAGCACCCCGCCCGAGGCGGCAACAAGCACCTCAAACGAGCGATGTTCCTCGCCGCGTTCGCCGCACTGCACGACCCGACCTCGCGGGCGTACTACGACCGCAAACGCGGCCAAGGCAAGAAGCACAACGCCGCCCTCATCTGCCTCGCCCGACGACGCTGCGACGTGCTGTACGCGATGCTTCGCGACGGAACCCTCTACCAACAGAAAACCCCAGCCGCCGCTTGACGAAGACCATAGGGACACCTCCCCAGGTGTGCCGTGCGGAATACCTCAAACGTACACCCGTTCGAATCCTGAAACAAGACTTTTCGTCACGAATTCGACTGAAACGCAGAAGAATTCGATACTCGTCGGTATCCACAGCCCCCTCGTTGAGTCGATTCATCCACAGGCAAACAGCCACCCACCGGGAGGGCTGTGGACAACCGGTCAACGGTCGGTCCAGGTCCAACCGTCGCGGAGCCGCCCCAGTGAAAGATTGCTGCTGTCATAGCAGCAGTGATTTTTCACTGGAGCCGGCCGAGGTCGCCCGCGATGCCGGTTCGGCAAGCAGTCGCATGCCCCACACGTGCCCAACCGTGGCCGAAGCCCGCCAAACGTGGGACGAAGCGTGGGACTCGGCCGGCTTCGGGCAGCCGCACAGCAGTGCGCCGCCAGATCAGGGACGAAGAGAGCCGGTGACAGGAGTCGAACCCGCGACATCCTCATTACAAGTGAGGCGCTCTACCAACTGAGCTACACCGGCGCGGCCCGTTCGGGCCAGAGCAGATCGTACCTGCTCGGCCGGTCAGAGCGGTCCGGCGCCGAGCAGGGCGAGCAGCGCTCCGAGCAGCAGCGGCGGCCCGAATGCAAGGTGCGTCTTGCGGGTCGCACGGCGGGTGATCACGAGCGCGGCAGCCCAGAGTCCACCGGCGAGGAAGCCGAGGAACACCCAACTGACCACGACACTGGCCCCGAGCCAGCCGAGCACCGACCCGATCTGCACGGCGAGCTTCACATCGCCGAGCCCGAGACCTGAGGGCACCGCGAGCGCCAGCAGGAGGAAGACCAGGCCGACGACGACCCCGCACCCCAACGCCACGACCAGCCGAGACCACTGGCCCGCGCCTGCCGAGGCCAACACCAACAACACGGCGAACACCGGCAGCGGCCACACCGTCAGCTTGTCCGGCAGCCGGTGCACATCGGCGTCGACGGCGACGAGCAGCAGCCCGATGCCGGCGAACAGCAGGTAGGCCGGTGCCGTCCACCACGACAGGGCCGCGCATTTCCATCCGACGAGCCCGAACACGACCGCACCGAGAACGGGCACCCAGTCGAAGCGCGGCACCGCTGTGGCATCCGACGGACGCCGCCACTCGCCGGCGCGCAGCGATCGCCGCTCGCCCCAGCCGACCACGGCGCCGACCAGCGCGAAGAGGACGGCGGGCAGCATGGCGCCCACCCTGCCATCGCGTCCGCTCGAACGGCGGGACACGAGCGAAACTGTGGAATTTCGTGGCCCCGCTCCATAACCACCGACAAACAACTACGATCTGTAGTAGAGGCTCGATCGATGAGCGACCGGGCTCTTCCGGAAGAGGTTCGCCATGAAGGCACTCGTGTACCACGGCCCCGGCAACAAGTCCTGGGACGACGTCCCCGACCCGACCATCCAGGATCCGACCGACGCGATCGTCAAGGTCGAGACCACAACCATCTGCGGCACCGACCTGCATTCCTCAAGGGCGACGTGCCCGCGGTGACACCCGGCCGGATCCTCGGCCACGAGGGCGTCGGCGTCGTCACGCAGGTCGGCCCCGACTGCACCCGGGTCAAGGTCGGCGACCGGGTGATCATCAGTTGCATCAGCAAGTGCATGGACTGCGACATGTGCCGCTCCGGCCTCACCTCCCACTGCCAGACCCTCGGCGGCATCGGCTGGATCTTCGGCCACCTCATCGACGGCACGCAGGCCGAGTACGTGCGGGTGCCGTTCGCCGACAACGGACTCATCCCGCTGCCCGACGGGATCACCGCGGAGCAGGGCACGATGCTCAGTGACATCCTGCCCACCGGTTACGAGATCGGCGTGCTGTACGGCGCGGTCAAGGACGGCGACACGGTCGCCGTGATCGGGGCCGGGCCGGTCGGACTGGCCGCGGTGATGACCGCGAAGTCGAGGGGCGCCACCCGGGTGATCTCGGTGGACGGCAACAAGTTCCGGCTCGAGCAGGCGCGCGAGTTCGGCGCTACCGACACCATCGACGTCAACTCCGGCGACGACGTGGTCGCCGAATTGAAGAAGCTCAGCCGCGACGGGCTCGGCGTCGATGTCGCGATCGAGGCGGTCGGGGTGCCGCAGACCTTCGCCACCGCGCTCGACTCGATCCGCCCCGGTGGACGCGTCGCCAACGCCGGCGTGCACGGCGTGCCGGTGCCGTTCCCGATCGAACGCGACTGGATCAACAACATCACCATCACGACCGGTCTGGTCAACGCGACGACGGCCCCGGAACTGCTCGACCGGATCACCGCCGGCGACATCGCACCGGAGAAGTTCGTCACCCATCGATTCGAGTTGGCCGACATCGTCCGGGCCTACGACACCTTCGCCAATGCCGCCGACGAGCACGCGCTCAAGGTGATCCTCACCGCATAGTGGGCCACTGCGGCCGGGCCGACACCCGGTCCGGCCGGAGCCCGCGCACACACAGCACGCGTCCAGCGGGCACCGGCGAGCCCGACAGCGCATGCCAAGCCGCCAGTGGGAAAGTGGTGCGGTGACCGACCGTTCCGCCCGCGATCCGCACGACCGTCGCCGCATTCCCCCACCACCGTCCGCCAAGGACCTCGGCCTGCGCGCCCGACGCGCGATCGCCGGCGGCCAGCCGACCGTGCCGATCGGGCTACGCGGTCAGGAGTCGGGTCCGTCGGACAGTCACACCCGCCTCGTGATCGACCTCGGCCTCCGCGTCGGTGAGGCGTTGCTGGCCACCGGTTCGAGTGCGGCTGACACCACGAACGCGGTGCTGCGGCTCACCCGGGCGTACGGCGTGCGCTCGCTGCACGTCGACATCACCTACACCTCGATCACGGTCTCCCACCACCGCGGCGTGCTGCGCGACCCGATCACGGTGATGCGCATCGTGCCGGTGCTGCAGCAGGACTTCACCCGACTCGAGCGGCTGCAGCGTCTGGTGCGCGACGCCGAGGACGGCACGCTGGAGATCACCGACGCGCACGACCGCCTCGACTCGATCACCACCGCCGAACACCCGTACTCCCGGCTGATCGTGCTGCTCGCCAACGCATTGCTCGGCGCGGCGCTGGCCGCGCTGCTCGGTGGCGACCTGCTGCTGGTGGTGCTGTCGGCGCTCACCGCGGCGGCGGTCGACCGCACCGTCCGGGTGCTGGGGCGCAACGGTGTCGCACCGTTCTTCTGCCAGGCGGCCGGCGCCGCCATTCCGACCGCGGTGGCGGTGCTGCTCTACTACCTGGCCAACAACCTTGAGGTCGCGATGTTCGCCGACATCAGACCATCGGTTGTGGTGGCCTCGGGCGTGGTGGTGCTGCTCGCCGGACTCTCGGCGGTCGGCTCGGCCCAGGACACCATCGACGCGTTCTACCTGACCGCGGCCGCGCGCACCTTCGAGGTGCTGATTCTCAGTGGCGGCATCGTCGCCGGCGTGCTGGGCATGCTCGCGCTCGCCCAGCAGCTCGGCATCAACCTGGCGATCAGCACCCGGCTCGCCCTGTCGACGAACCCCGTGGTCAGCCTGCTCGCGGCGGCCGCGATCACCTGCGCGTTCGCGATCGGCGCCTACTCCGGCGGGCGAACGATCATCCTTTCCGCGCTCGTCGGCACCACCGCCTGGGCGGCCTCGCTGGCCCTCACCGCACACGGCGCATCGCCGCAGTGGTCGGCCGGCATCGCAGCCCTCATCATCGGCGCGCTGGCGACGCTGCTCGGCGCACGGTTGCGGGTGCCCTCACTCGCGATCGCGACGGCCGGCATCGTTCCGCTGCTGCCGGGTCTGACCGTCTATCGGGGCGTGTTCGAACTGGTGAATGTGCCCTCCGACCCCGCCCAGGGCGGCTCCACCCTCTTCGGCGCCGTGATGATCGGGCTGGCGATCGCGTCCGGCGTCACGCTCGGTTCGATGCCGGGACGCCTGCGCCGCAAGGGCGATGTGCTCACCAAGCGCCGCGTCCGCGCCCTCGACCGACTGCAATGACAGCGAGGCCCCCCAGCAGACACAACCGTGACGACCGAGGGCTCTTGAGACAGCTCCGACAACCCGCACCGTCGGTGGTGGCACATTCCCGACCACAGCGCAAGGCTCACGGCGTCGGGACGGCCGAGGCCCCCAGCAGGAACGAAGTGACTGCTGGGGGCCTCGACGCCGAAGGAGACGCCAGATTACTCAGAGGACATTGGCGTTCAGGTAACGCTGGAGGTACCGCACCGTGTTGGCGTCGAGGTAGCTCGCACCGTTGCGCGGCGCACCGATCTTGATCTGCAGGGCGCGGACGGTGGCCGGGCCGATCGAGCCGTCCGGCACCGCACCGACCTTGCGCTGCAGCGCCGTCTTGGCGTAGTAGCCCCACACGCCGTCCTGGTAGGCGCCGGTCCACTTCTGCACCGCGCGGGTGGTCAACGGGCCGAACGAACCGTCGACGGCGAGCAGGCGGCTGGCGGTGCGCGAGGTCGTCGTGGTGGTGGTGGTCGTGCCACCGGTGTTGACCGCGGCACCGTTGGCGCGGGTCAGCCCGGCGCGGACGGAGCAGACCGGCCAGGCGCCGGGGCCCTGCACGCGCAGCACGTTCTGGGCGATGCGGATCTGCTGCTCACGGGTGGCGAGGTGGGCGTACGACGCGTACTGCGTGCCGCCGAACCCGCGCCAGGTGGTGTAGGAGAACTGCAGACCGCCGTAGTAACCGTTGCCGGTGCTGATGTTCCAACGGTTGCCCGACTCGCAGGTGGCGACGCGGTCCCAGACGTTCCAGCCGACGGCCGACTTCACGGCGACGGTGGAGGTCGCGGCCTCGGCCGAACCGGCGCCCGCGACGGCGGTGGTGCCGACGGTGGCGGCCGAGAGCATCAGCACACCGGCCGCACGGCGACCGGTGGTGCTGGGCTGTTTGGCGGCAGCGTGCTTCGGGGAATAGCTCAAAGGGGTTCCCTTTCCTGACGACGCCTGCGGGGTGAGCTGTCGGGTTAGGGCGGTCAGGTTGCCCCGTCGGCGGTGCCGACTTCACCCCGAGATCCGCCCGCCCCCGCGGTCGGATCAAAGTGGTTCCCCCGCCCTCGAACCCGGCTTTTCCGGGGTGCGTCGGATGAGGTTCAGCGTCCCGACGCGATGACATGGACGGATCTGAAGTTGTGCGAGCCGCACATGAAATTCGTCGGCCCGGTGAAACGCCCGCTCAGGCTACCCGCTCAGCGGACGTTCAGCCACCCCACGGGTCACTCTGTTGACAACTCGTGCGGGCGCCGGAAACTCAGCGCCAGCTCGCCGGAATCCCGGGGATGATTCCCGATCCGGGCACCTGTGTCGAGTCGGTGTAGGGCCACCACGACAGGGGTTCGTCGAGGCGGCCGGCCGCGACGAGAATGCACAGCACGGCCATGACCAGCAGCCCGATGACGACGCCGAGGGTGATCTGCCGGTTCGGGGCGAGCGTGCGGACGAGGCTGCGTGACCCGCGCCGGGTGGCGGTGCCACCGACGCCCCACCAGGCCGACCAGAGCGCGACGAGCGTGCCGGCGCCGATCGCGAGCGGTCGCCCGTACGTCGCCGAGGCGATGCCGGCGAAGTTGCTGCCGAACGCGACCACCACGACCGTGACCGCGCCGAGGAACACCGGGATGATCGCTGCCAGCAGGGTCGACAGCGCCGCCTGGAAGGCGTGCCACGGCGACAGCGCCATGGCGACCGCGCGGTCGGACTTGCGATGCCCGGCGGCGTACCGGCGCAGCACCATCGCGGTGGTGGCCAAGTCGTTCCATCGGGCGGCGAAGATCCAGGCGAGGGCGGCGAACCAGGCGACGATCGGCGCGAGCATCGACAGGCCGGTGACCGCGAGCGCGAGGCAGGTGAGGGTCCAGGTGCGCGCCGGCTGGCCGATGCGCGGGTCGCGCGCCGGGGCTGCCGCCTGCACGGCGGACGGGTCGGCCACCCACTGCTGGGGCACCTGCGGCGCGACCTGTGCCCCGGCCGACGACCCGCGGGGGTCGATCCGCTCGGTGCGCGGCTGCTGCGGGCGAACGGGGGCGTTCTTGTGGTGCAACGGCTGGCCGCCGGCGGCATCGATCGCACTACCGGGAGCACCAGGGCGAGCGGCGGGCGCCGACCGACCGATCGGCGTCGTGCCCGGCCGGGCCGCGCGACGAGCCACGATGGCACCGGTCATGCCGCCGCGGGCGAAGACGTCGAGTTCGCGCAACACCTCGTCGGCCGACGGACGGCGCTGCGGCTCGGGCGACAACGCCGCCTCGAGCAACGGGCGGATGCGCGGGTCGACGCCGGACAGATCGGCCTGGCCGCGGGCGACCCGGTCGAGGATGACCGGCATGGGTCCCTTGCCGAACGGCGCCCGACCGGACGCGGCGAACGCGAGGGTGGCGGCCCAACCCCACCAGTCGGTGGCAGGCCCGACGTCGGCGCCGTCGACGATCTCCGGCGACAGATAACCGGGGGTGCCCATCACCAGTCCGGTCTGGGTGAGGCGGGAGTCGTCGCCGATGTGTGCGATGCCGAAGTCGATCAGCACCGGCCGGTCACCGACCATCAGCACGTTGCCCGGCTTGAGGTCACGGTGCACCACGCCGACGGCGTGGATCTCGCGCAGCGCTTCGGCCAGGCCGCGTCCGAGAGTCGCCAGCTGTTCGGGGTCGAGCGGTCCGCGCTCCTCCACGACGTCGTCCAAGGGCGGGCCGGGCACGTATTCGGTGACCAGATAAGGCTGTTCGCCGTCGGTGTCGGCGTCGAGCACACCCGCGACACCGGCCGCGCGCACCCGCGTCAGTGAGCTCACCTCACGCCGCAGCCGCTCGCGGGCCTTCTCGTCGTAGGCGACGTGCGGGCGCAGCACCTTGATCGCGACCTCGCCGCCGTTCGGGCCGATCGCACGGTGCACGACGCCCATGCCGCCCTCCCCCAGGCGATCGAGCAACCGGTAGGGGCCGATCCGACGCTCGCGCCCCGACCGAGGGTCGGTGCGGCGGCCGCGTGCCTGCTCGAGCCGGGTCGTGGAGTCGTCGCCGGCGGCGGGCAGCTCGGTGGTCGGGTCTTCCACCTGTGGGATCGATTCCGAGGCTTGCCGACGTCCCGCCCCGGGCAGTCGGTGACTGCTGGTCGCAGGTTCGGGTCGTGCAGGTGCCATGTCTCCCACCGTAGGTCGTTGCAGCGAACAGCGCGCCATGGCACACCGTCCCCGCTTCGAACGCCCGGCGGCGACCGGAAGTTTCAGGAGTTGATGTAGCCCTCGAGCGCGTCGCGCTCGGCCTGCAACTGCCCGAGACGGATCTTGACGACGTCGCCGATGCTCACGATCGAGGCGAGCCGGCCGTCGCCGTCGACCACCGGGAGGTGGCGGATGCGCTCGTCGGTCATCTTGACCGCGACGTCGTGCAGGTCGTCGTCGGCGGTGCAGGTGTGCACCTGGGTGGTCATCAGCCCGCTCACCGGGCCCTCGAGCAGACCCTCGGCGCCGCCGGCCAGGCGACGCACGACGTCACGCTCGCTGACGATGCCGGCGATCGCGCCGGAGTCGTCGTCACCGACGACCATCACGGCGCCGATTCCCTTCTGTTTCAACAGCGCCACGAGTTCCGCCACCGAGGCAGAGCCGGTGATCGTGACGACGTCACTTCCCTTGCCACGCAGTACGTCGGAGATTCGCATGCCTGAATCTAACGCGCTTGCGACCCTCGCGGGCAGCCCTCGGGCCAACTCGTCACGGACGCTTCGCCGCACCCGGCCGTGCCGGTGCGGTCGAGGCGCGCACGACCAGTTCGGGGTCGAACAACAGGTCTCCGCGCGGGTGGCGATGACCGGCGATCTCCTCGGTGAGCGCGTGCACGATCGCTGCGCTCAGACCGTTCAGGTCTTGCCGGACGGTGGTCAGCGCGGGCGACGTGTGTTGGGTCAGCAGCGACCCGTCGTAGCCGATGACCGACACGTCGGACGGCACCGAGAGGCCTTGCTGTTCAACGGCTTTCACGACGCCTAGCGCCATCATGTCCGAACCGCAGATCACGGCGGTGACGCCGCGTTCGAGCAACCGTCGCCCGGCGAGTTCGCCGCCCTCGACCGAGAACCAGGTCTGTTCGATCGCCGGTTCGTCGGTGTCGAACTCCGCGACCTGGGCACGGAACTCGGTCACCTTGCACCTGCTCGGCAGATAGCGCGACTGTCCGGTGGCGAGCCCGACTCGTTGGTGTCCGAGCTGCCGCAGGTGGTTGAGCGCGGTGCGCACCGCGGCCGCCTCGTTCGTCGACACCGAGGGTGCGTCGATCTCCTCGCGGTAACCGTTGACGACCACGACCGGCAGGCCCCGCTCGGCCAACCGCTGGTAGTGGGAGATGTCGGCGGTGGTGTCGGCGTGCCGTCCGCTGACGAACACGACGCCGGCCACCCCGCGGCCGTCGACAAGCTCGACCTGCAGATCGAGGACGGCGAGTTCCTCGGGCTCGTCGGCCCGTCGGGTTGCGGAAAGTCCACCTCGCTGCGGATGCTCGCCGGCCTCGAAGAGGTCAACAGCGGACGCATCCTCATCGGCGACCGCGACGTCACCGCGCTGTCGCCCAAGGAACGCGACGTCGCGATGGTGTTCCAGAACTACGCGCTCTACCCGCACATGACCGTCGCCGACAACATGGGATTCGCGCTCAAGATCGCCGGCGTCGCCAAGAGCGAGATCCGCAAGCGTGTCGAGGAGGCGGCCGACATCCTCGACCTGCGCCCCTACCTCGACCGCAAGCCGAAGGCCCTCTCCGGTGGTCAGCGCCAGCGCGTCGCCATGGGCCGCGCCATCGTGCGCTCGCCGCAGGTCTTCCTGATGGACGAACCGCTGTCGTACCTCGACGCGAAGCTGCGCGTGCAGACCCGCACCCAGATCGCCACCCTGCAGCGCCGCCTGGGCAGGCACCACGACCGAGACTGACTGATGAAACCCCCAGGCGGCGCCTGGGGGTTTCATCGTTGAAGCACGCCGCGGTCAATGCCAGGATGAAACGGTGGCATTGGACATCAAAGCCGGGCGCCCCTGGCCGGCTCTGCTCGATCTGCCGTGGTCGACACCGCTGGAGGAATGGCCCGAGAGCATCCTCGCGGCGCTCCCCCGCGGCATCTCCCGGCACGTCGTCCGGTTCGTGCGCATCGAGGGTCGCATCATCGCGATCAAGGAGATCAAGGCCGACATCGCGCGCCGCGAGTACGAGATGCTGCGGGCGCTGCGTCGCCTCGACATCCCGTGCGTCGAGGCGGTCGGGGTGGTCGCCGGACGCACTGCCGACGACGGCACCGCACTCGACGCCTGCCTGCTGACCCGCCACCTGCAGTTCTCGCTGCCCTATCGCGCGATGCTCAGCCAGTCGCTGCGACCCGACACCGCCGACCGCTTGATCGACGCGCTCGCCGTGCTGCTCGTGCGTTTGCACCTGGTCGGGTTCTGGTGGGGTGACGTGTCGCTGTCGAACACACTGTTCAAGCGCAATGCCGGCGAGTTCGCGGCCTACCTGGTCGACGCCGAGACCGGCGAGCTACGGCCGCAGCTGTCCGACGGGCAGCGCGAGCACGACCTCGACATCGCCCGGGTGAACATCGCCGGCGAGATCATGGACCTGCAGGCCGGCGGCTTCATCGCGGCCGAGGTCGACCCGCTGTCGGTGTCCGACCTGATCCTCAGTCGCTACCACGAACTGTGGAAGGCGCTGACGAACGTCGAACGGTACGAGATCGACGAACGCTGGAAGATCGACGAGCACATCCGCCACCTCAACGACCTCGGGTTCGACGTCGGCGAACTCGACATCACGACCGACTTCGGCGGCACCCACCTGTCGATCCAGCCGAAGATCGTCGACGCCGGCCACCACGCGCGGCGCCTGCTGCGCCTTACCGGGCTCGACGTCGAGGACAACCAGGCCCGCCGGTTGCTCAACGACCTCGATGCCTACCGCGCGAGCCAAGACCGCCAGAACGACGACGAAGACCTCGTCGCTCACGAATGGCTCGCCCGCATCTACGAACCGATCACCCGCCGCGTGCCCCCGGCGATGCGAGCCAAGCTCGAACCGGCCGAGGTGTTCCACGAGATCCTCGAACACCGTTGGTACATGGCCGAAAAGGCCAAACACGACATCCCGATCGAGGACGCCGCGGCCGACTACGTCGAGAAGGTGCTGCCCGCCAAGCCGGACGAGTCAGCCGTGGTCGGCGTCGACACCCAGGAGCTCCCTGTCCGGGCGAAGTAGTTGGTGCGCAGGCGGGAGTTGGTTGCCCCAGCGGGAGTTCGTGCTCCCGTATCCGCAACCAACCCGCCGCAACTACGACACCCGCACTGCCGGAGGTGGCACCCACCCGACCAGAACGGAAGGCTCACGAAGGCGGGACAGCTCAGGCCCCCAGCAGGAACGAAGTGACTGCTGGGGGCCTAAACGCCGAAGGAGCCTTCAGAAAAGATCAGCTCAGCTGGCGGCCGTTCGCGTCGGGCACCTTGCGCATCGCGATGAGGATGATGTCGATGAGCGACCAGATGCCGCAGCCACCGAGGGTCAGCAGCTTGGCGATGCCGAGACCGGTGTAGCCGAGGTAGAAGCGGTCGACGCCGATGCCGCCGAGCACGATCGACAGGATGAGCGCCATGACCCATTCCTTGTCGGAGAAGAGTCCGGGCACCTGCTTGGCCTGGAACGGGTGGCCACCGCTGGCGGAACGGACGAGCGTCTCCGGCTTGAGCTGGCCGGCGGCCGCCATCTGCTGGAGCTGGCCGTAACCCATCGGGCCCTGCTCGGCGCCCATGTAGTTGACGAAGAAGCTGTCGTTCTGCGGGCCGCTCGGCTGCTGGAACTGACCGCCCTGCTGGTACTGGTCGTTGTGCTGCGGCTGGTTCGGGTCGTAGGAGCCGTAGCCGTACTGGTCGGACATGGTGCTGAGTTCCCCACTGAAAGGTCGTTGTTGGTGGTCGAGAGTCTAGAGGTGCCGCGGCGCTGCCGTTGTCAGGCCGGTGAAAGCCAGGTCATGCCGGGTAGGTTGCGCGCGATCCAGAACGCAACGGTGAGCACGGCGAACAGCCCGATCACCCACGGTCTGGCGGTCATGAGTTTTTGCCGGCCGCTCCATTGGCGGGCGGCCCACTCGACGAAGATGCCGATCAGAAGCACGAGCGCCACCATCGCGAACGGGTTGTACCCGAGCGCCGCCGGCACGTCGCCGTCGGTCAGCGACGCGATCGCGCGCATCGCCCCGCAGCCCGGGCAGTACAGACCGGTGACCGCCAGGAAGGGGCAGGTCGGGTAGTGACCGGGTTCGCGCGGGTCGACGGTGTGCAACATCAGCCCGGTGGCGATGCCGGCACCGACGAACATCGCCGGCCCGAGCATCCGGCGCGCACGGGTGTGCCGCGGGCGCCAGTGCGGGTCGGGCTGCGAGTGCAACAAGAACAGCCCGCGTCGGGGCCGATGTCGCGGCACAGGCGAAGGCACCCGCTCCACGGCGGGTTCGGGTGCCTTCGCGAGTGACATCAGGAGTTGGTGCTGTTGAGCACGGTGATCTGCAGGATGAGGCTGATGATGCCGACGACGAAGCCGATCACGATCGCGTAGATCGAGAACTTCTTCGCCTTCTCCGAGGCATCCTGCGCACCGGCGACGTCACCCTGCTGCCACAGCGAGTTGACCTTGGTGGCCTGGATGATCGCGTAGATGCCGAGCGGCAGACAGCACAGCACGGTGCTGATGATCGCCAGCGCGAGGTTGTTCGGGGGCGGGGTGCCGACCGGGCCACCACCACCGGGCATCGGGCTGTAACCCGGCGCCGCGCCGTAGCCCTCGGATCCCTGCTGGCCGTACTGGTCGCCGTACTGCGGCTGACCGTAGGGCTGGCCCTGCTGGCCGTACTGCGGCTGCTGACCCTGCTGGCCCTGCTGACCGTACGGGTCGTTGCCGCCAGAGTTGTTCGGGTCGTACGGCTGGTTCGGGTCGTTCTGGCCGTAGTTGCTCATCTGTCTCCTCCTGCGCGACGTCGCGACGTCGCGGTCCACGTTGCCGGCCTGCCCGGCACTGCCCACCAGCCTAGGAGGCCGTCGGCAGCCCGCAGGCCGGCGAGCGTTTCGATTTCATGACACAGACGTGCCAAGGGCACCGACGAAGACGGGCACCGAACGGTTCCCTCACCGTCCAAGTGACGAAACGTGAGCGGAGACGACCGGGCGCGGTCAGCGCGCGGCGCGCGAGGTGGCGATCTGGTAGAGCGTGACCGACGCGGCGATGCCGGCGTTGAGCGACTCCACCGACGAACTCATCGGCACCGACACGATCTGATCGCAGGTCTCGCTGACGAGGCGGGACAGCCCCTTGCCCTCCGACCCGACGACGACCACCAGCGGCTCGGTCGACAGTTCCAGTTGCGGCAACTCCACGTCGCCGTCCATGTCGAGACCGATCACGAAGAAGCCGGCCTTGCGGAAGTCCTCGAGGGTGCGGGTGAGGTTGCCGGCGAGCGCCACCGGGATGCGGGCCGCCGCCCCGGCGGACGTCTTCCAGGCCGAGGCGGTCATGCCGGCCGAGCGGCGCTCGGGCACGATCACGCCGTGGCCGCCGAACGCGGCCACCGAACGGATGATCGCGCCGAGGTTGCGCGGGTCGGTGATGCCGTCGAGCGCGACGACCAGCGGGATGCCGGGGGCCTCGGGGTCGATGAGGTCGCTCGGGTGGGCGTAGTCGTACGGCGGGATCTGCAGGGCCAATCCCTGGTGGACGGCGCCGTCGGTCAACCGGTCGAGCTCGCCGCGCGGGGTCTCCAGGATCGGGATCGCCCGGTCGGCGGCCAGCTTCAGCGATTCCTTGACGCGGTCGTCGGAGTCGATGCGACCGGCGACGTACATGGTGGTCGCGGGCACGTGCGCCCGCAGCGCCTCGACGACCGAGTTGCGGCCGGCGATCATCTCCGACGACGGCTTGCCGCGTCGGCTGCCACCGGAGCGCGAGCCGCCACCGGAGGTGCCACCGGAACGCTGGGCGTCCTTGTACGCCTTGTGGTTCGGCCGGTCGGCCGCCTTCGGCGTGGGGCCCTTGCCTTCGAGCCCGCGCCGGCGCTGCCCACCGCTGCCGACGACCATCCCCTTCTTCGAGCCGCTCTTGCGCACCGCGCCGCGGCGCTGGGAGTTGCCTGCCATGGGATCAGTCCTTCGTCTGCTGGGCGGCGCGTTCGGCCGCCGACATAAGTGACCAGCGCGCACCGTCCGGGGTGTCCTCGACCACCACACCGGCGGCGGTCAGCTGGTCGCGGATCGCGTCCGCGGTCTGGAAGTCGCGCGAGGCCCGCGCCTGCTTCCGGGTGGCGAGCAACACCTCGACCACCTGACCGAGCGCGTCGTGCGACCGGTCGTTCCCCTCCGAACTCCATTGCGGGTCAAAGGGGTTGACGCCCAGCACCTCGGTCATCGCGACCACCTGCAGGGCGAGGTCGGCGGCGCGCTCGTCGTCGCCCTCGTCGAGGGCGGTGTTGCCCTCACGGATGGTTTCGAAGACGACCGACAGGGCGCCGGAGACGTTGAGGTCGTCATCCATCGCGGCCGCGAACGCCGCGGGCACGGTGACGAACTCCCCCGGCTCGGGCGGCTGCGGCAGCGCCCGCTCCAGGAAGGTCTCGAGGCGGTCGATCGTCGCCGACGCCTCCTCCAACGCTCCGTCGTGGTACTCGATGGTGGCGCGGTAGTTGACGGCGCTGAGGTAGTAACGCAGCGCCAGCGGGCGCACCTTCTTGGTGATCTCGCCGATCGCAAGGGTGTTGCCGAGCGACTTGCTCATCTTCTCGCCGCCGAGGGTGACCCACCCGTTGTGCAGCCAGTAGCGGGCGAAGCCCAACCCGGCCGCACGCGACTGCGCCTGCTCGTTCTCGTGGTGCGGGAAGCGCAGGTCGATGCCGCCGCCGTGGATGTCGAACTCGTCGCCGAGCCAGCGCCGCGCCATCGCCGAGCACTCCAGGTGCCAGCCGGGGCGACCCGCACCGAAGGGCGTGGGCCAGCTCGCACTCTCCGGCTCGCCCGCCTTGTGTCCCTTCCAGAGCGCGAAGTCGCGCGGGTCGCGCTTGCCGCGCGGGTCGGCGTCGGCCGCCGCTTCCATGTCGTCGATCTTCTGCCGGGTCAGCGAGCCGTACTCGGGCCAGGAGCGCACGTCGAAGTAGACGTCGCCGCTGCCGTCCTCGGCGGCGTAGGCGTGACCCTTCTCGATGAGGATCTCCATCAGGTCGACCATGTCGGTGACGTGCCCGGTGGCGCGCGGTTCGTACGACGGACGCGCGACGCCGAGCAGGTCGAGGGCGTCGTTGGTCTCGCGCTCGTGCCGGTAGGACCACTCCTGCCAGGGCACGTCGTGCTCGGCCGACTTCGCCAGGATCTTGTCGTCGATGTCGGTGACATTGCGGACGAGCGTCACCCGGTAGCCGTGTCCGGTCTCGAGCCAGCGGCGCAGGATGTCGAACGCGACCGCGAACCGCACGTGGCCGATGTGCGGCGAACCCTGGGTGGTGAGTCCGCAGATGTACATGCCCACCTGGCCGGGGCGCACGGGTTCGAAGGGGCGCAGCTCACCGGCTGCACTGTCGAAGAGCTGCAGAGTCACACGCGGGATTCTAACGGTGAACGCGGCCTCCCCCGACGTCACCGAAAGGTCACCGGGGATTCGCCCTCCTCCAAGGTTGTATGCAGGCTGTCGGGAAGACGCGGCCGTCTGCACCCAGGCTGCGGCCGCCGGCGTGCCGATGCGCGGCGGCTACGTCGACCGCTGCGGCCCGGGCACCCGCCAGCCGCTGCTGGTCATCTCGCCCTACGCCAAGTCGGACTTCGTCGACCACACCCAGACCGACCAGTCCTCGGTCACCAAGTTCATCGAGGACAACTGGGGTCTCGGCCGCATCGGTGACGGCTCGATGGACGCCCAGGCCGGCTCGCTCGACAACATGCTGCACCTGCCGAACCCGAAGGCGCCGCAGGTGATCCTGAACCCGTCGAACGGAACGGTGGTCTCGGCCTCTCGCAAGGTGAGCTGACCGGAGCCTGGCCGCCCGGGCCACGAAAGTTTGCTGATTTGAGCACTTCCGTCGCGTGTCGCACACACTTTCGGGGAGGGTGACACAGTCGGCGCTGACCGAATACGAACGAACCCCGCCGGACTTCCCGGCGGGGTTCGTTCGTATTCGGTTGTGGCTCAGGCGCCTTCGGGGCGCTCCCAGCCGTCCTGCCCGGCGGCCTCTTCGCCGATCGTGGTCGAGTCGCCGTGTCCGGTGAAGACGACCGTGTCGGCCGGCAGCGCGAACAGCTTGGTGCGGATCGAGGCGGTGATCGTGTCGTAGCTGCTGAACGACCGCCCGGTCGCGCCGGGGCCGCCCTGGAAAAGGGTGTCTCCGGTGAGCACGGCCCCGAGTTCGGGGATGCGGAAGCAGACCGCGCCCGGGCTGTGGCCCGGGGTGTGGATCACCTCGAGGTGCACCTCGCCGACCTCGAAGCGGTCGCCGTCGGCGAGTTCCCGGTCGGGGGCGACGTCGTGCACGCGGTCCCACAACATGCGGTCGGCGGGGTGCAGGTAGGTCGGGGCACCCGTCGCCTGCGCGACCTCCCGGACGGCGGTGATGTGGTCGTCGTGGCCGTGCGTGCTGAGCACCGCGACGACCTTGCGGTCGCCGATCGCCTCGAGGATCGGGGCGGCCGTGTGGGCGGCGTCGACGACGATGCACTGGGCGTCGTCACCGACGATCCAGACGTTGTTGTCGACGTCCCAGGTGCCGCCGTCGAGGCTGAAGGTGCCCGAGGTGACGACCCGTTCGAGCTTCGTGTCGCCTTGTCCGGCAACCACTTCGGCCATCAGGCCTGCTCCCCGATCACGACGACGGAGCGCAGCACGTCGCCCTTGTGCATCTTGTCGAAGGCCGACTCGAGGTCGTTCAGCGAGATCTTCTCGGTGACGAACGCGTCGAGGTCGAACCGGCCCTGCCGGTAGAGGTCGATGAGCATCGGGAAGTCGCGCGAGGGCAGGCAGTCGCCGTACCAACTCGACTTCAGCGACCCGCCGCGTCCGAACACCTCGATGAGCGGCAGCTCGATCTTCGTGTCGGGGGTGGGCACACCGACCAGCACGACGGTGCCGGCCAGGTCGCGCGCGTAGAACGCCTGCTCGTAGGTCTCCGGACGGCCGACGGCATCTACCACGACGTCGGCGCCGAAGCCGCCGGTGAGTTCGCGGATGGCCTCCACGGCGTCCTGGCTCTTGGAGTTGACGGTGTGGGTGGCGCCGAAGGTCTTGGCCTGCTCCAGCTTCCGGTCGTCGACGTCGACGGCGATGATCGTGGTCGCACCGGCTACCTGTGCGCCGGCGATCGCGGCGTTGCCGACGCCACCACAGCCGATGACGGCGACCGAGTCGCCGCGCCCGACCTGGCCGGTGTTGACGGCGGCACCGAAGCCGGCCATCACGCCGCAGCCGAGCAGGCCGGCCGCCGCGGCGGACGCCGACTCGTCGACCTTGGTGCACTGACCGGCGGCGACGAGCGTCTTCTCGATGAACGCGCCGATGCCGAGCGCCGGCGACAGCTCGGTGCCGTCGGTCAGGGTCATCTTCTGCGTGGCGTTGGCGGTGTTGAAGCAGTACCAAGGCTTGCCCTTGGCGCAGGCGCGGCACTGCCCGCAGACCGCACGCCAGTTGAGGATCACGAAGTCGCCGGGGGCGACCTCGGTGACGCCCTCGCCGACGGCCTCCACGCGTCCGGCCGCCTCGTGGCCGAGCAGGAACGGGAACTCGTCGTTGATGCCGCCCTCGCGGTAGTGCAGGTCGGTGTGGCACACCCCGCACGCCTCGATCGCGACGACCGCCTCACCGGGGCCGGGATCGGGAACGACGATGTCGACGACTTCGGTGGGTGCGCCCTTGGCGCGGGCGATGACGCCCTGGACGGTCTGCGGCATTGCGGCCTCCTCGGGACGAATTTTCTGGCTCGTGCCCACCCTACGAAGGTGCGCCGAGCAACGAGACGGCGGCCCGATCTCCGGGATGGAGATCGGGCCGCCGACGCGTTCGTTGCTCAGTGGTTCGTTGCTCAGTGGCCTTCGGCGCTGGGCTTGGACTCGTCGGTGCGGCTGCCGGGGTGGTCGGCCGTCGCGCTGCCGTAGGGAGCCTGGTCGAGCACGACCGGAACGGACACCTGCTTGCTGCCGCCGTCGGCGGTGGCGAAGGTGACCGGCAACTGCTCGCCCGGGGCGACCGGAGTCGCGGCGACCTGCACCGGCGGCACCGTGGCGGTGCCGTCGCCGCTGGGCTTGCCGTCGAGGCGCACCGACTGCAGCGCCGGAATCGTGATCGTGGTGGCCGAACCGCCCTGCGGGGTGACGACCAGCTTCGCCGGGGACGTGCCGTTGTTGGTGGCGAGCCCCTGCATCGAACCCTTCTGGCCCTTGCCCGCGGACACGACGAGAACGTTGGTGATCTTCACCGAACCAACCGTCGCGATGTTGCCGTCGGCCGCCACGTACTGCATGTCGGTCGTCGGGTCACTGAAGTAGAAGCAACCGGTCAGCGTGGTCGAGGCGACGCCGGCGACAAGCATCGCTCCAGCGCCACGGCGGACGGCCTGCCGGGAAGTCACACGTCGCATCACACCCCGGATGGTACCGGTCGCCGGACCGTCGTGGACCCCTGCCCCACACAACCGCGCGCGCACCACAGCCGGGCGCCGATGTCAACCCCTCATCCACCCCGGTGGAGGGGGCCCGCGCGCCGCTGACCAGCACAAACGGTTTCTGTGACCCCGACCACCCGTGGTATCCTGGTGTTCGCGAAAGGGGCACACAACACATGGTTTTCAAGGTCGGCGAGACGGTCGTTTACCCGCACCACGGGGCGGCGCTCATCGAAGAGATCAAGGTCCGAACGATCAAGGGCGTGGAGAAGCAGTACCTCGTCCTGAAGGTGGCCCAAGGCGACCTCACGATCGAGGTTCCGGCGGAGAACTGCGATCTGGTCGGCGTCCGCGACGTCGTCGGCAAGGAGGGCCTCGACCGCGTGTTCGAGGTGCTGCGCGCAGACCACACCGAGGAACCCACCAACTGGTCGCGCCGCTACAAGGCGAACCTGGAGAAGCTCGCGTCCGGTGACGTGATCAAGGTCGCCGAGGTCGTCCGCGACCTGTGGCGCCGCGATCAAGACCGCGGTTTGTCGGCCGGCGAGAAGCGGATGCTGGCCAAGGCGCGCCAGATCCTCGTGTCGGAGTTGGCGCTCGCCGAGCACACCAACGAAGACACCGCCGAGGCCACGCTCGACGAGGTTCTCGCGTCCTGAGTCACGCAACAGACATGAACGACGCCCACGGAGTTTCCGTGGGCGTCGTTGTCGTCGCCGCGGGCATGGGCACCCGCCTCGCTGCGGGCATCCCGAAGGCGCTGGTCGAGATCGGCGGCGAGCCGTTGGTCGTGCACGCGCTGCGCTCGGTGCGGGCCGTCGGCCGCGTGCGCCAGGTCGTGGTCGTGGTGCCGGCCGGTCATCGGGCTGAGTTCGCCGGCGTGCTCGGCGACATGGTGGGAGATGTTCTGCTCATCGACGGCGGCGCCGAGCGCACCGACTCCGTCGCCGCAGGTCTGCGCGCGCTCGCGCCGGACGTCGAGATCGTGCTGGTGCACGATGCCGCCCGGGCGCTCGCCCCGGCGACGCTGTTCGATGCCGTCATCGACGCGGTGCTCGACGGCGCCGACGCGGTGGTGCCCGGGCTGGCCGTCGTCGACACGGTCAAGCAGGTCGACGGCGGCGGCACCGTCGTGGCCACTCCCGACCGTTCGTCGTTGCGCGCGGTGCAGACCCCGCAGGGTTTCCGCCGCTCGGCCCTCGACGCCGCGCACGCCCACGGGCTGCAGGCTACCGACGACGCCGCTCTGGTCGAGGCCGACGGCGGACGTGTCGTGGTGGTGCCCGGGCATCCCGCCGCCCTCAAGGTGACGGTGCCGGCCGATCTGGACGCCGCGCGGCGCCTGCTGGCGCCGTCCGAGAGCACCGAGTCGGAGGACACCGAACCGGAGAACGCCGAACCGGAGAACACCGAACCGGAGGATTCAATGCTCTTGCCGCGCACCGGGATCGGCGTCGACGTGCACGCGTACGCCGACGACGACCGCACGCTCTCGCTCGCCTGCCTGACCTGGCCGGGCGAGCGCGGGATCGAGGGCCACTCCGACGGCGACGTCGCGGCGCACGCCGTGTGTGACGCGCTCTTGTCGGCGGCCGGTCTCGGCGACCTGGGCACGCAGTTCGGGGTCGACCGTCCGGAGATGAAGGGTGCGACCGGCGCCGCGATGTTGGCCGACGTCGTCCGCACCCTTGCCGCGGCCGGTTGGCGCATCGGCAATGTGAGCGTGCAGATCGTCGGCAACTCCCCCAAGGTGGGTCCGCGCCGTGAGGAGGCCCAGCAGGCCATGTCGGCCGCGCTCGGTGGAGTGCCGGTCTCGGTGTCGGCCACCACCACCGACCACCTCGGCTTCCTCGGACGCGGCGAGGGCATCGGCGCGATCGCCAATGCCCTCGTCACAAAGAACTAGAGCCAGAACCAGCCAGAACCAGACGCTCCAACCCGCAAACGCTGCAGTCCCCTGCAGACGCTGCTGTTGCAACAGCAGCACCTGCAGGCGAGCGCAGCGTCTGCGGTAAGTATCTGCCGGCGGTGGCTCTCCGGTGACCACAGCGACAGGCTCACGCAGGCGGGACGGCTGAGGCCCCCAGCAGGAACGGAGTGACTGCTGGGGGCCTCAGCCGAAGGAGCCTGCCAAAGGAACTATCGGCTGAGACCCTCGTCCGGATCGCCGTAGCGGCCGGTGACCAAGTAGACGATGCGGTTGGCGACGGCCACCGCGTGGTCGCCGAAGCGCTCGTAGTAGCGCGAGAGCAGGGTGATGTCGACCGCGGTCTCGGTCGGGTGGTCCCAGCGCTCGGAGTGCAGGGCCTGGAAGATCTGGCGGTGCAGTTCGTCCATCTTCTCGTCGGCCTGCTGGATGGCGAGGGCGGCGTGGACGTCCTTGCTGTCGATGGCCTCACCGGTCTTGGCGGCGAGGTCGATCGCGCACTCGGACATCGCGGTGATGTGCGGCAGCACCTCGGCGGGCACGGCCCGGTTGGGGTAGCGCATCCGCGCGATCTTGGCGATGTGGCGGGCGAGGTCGCCCATGCGCTCGATGTCGGAGGCCATGTGCATGGCGGTGACGACCATGCGCAGGTCGGTGGCGACCGGCTGCTGGCGGGCGAGGAGGTCGACGGAGAGGTCGTCGACCTGGCGGCGCACCTGGTCGATGTCGTCGTCGGCAGCGATGACACTCTCGGCGATCCCGAGGTCGGCGTTCACCAGCGCCTCGGTGGCGCGCTTCATCGCCGTGCCGACCATGCCGGTCATGGCCACCAGCTGGTCGGAGACACGATCGAGATCGTCGTGGAAGGCGTTACGCATGCGTGGATCGTCCTTGCTTCGTGGGTGGTTCCCCGGATGTCTTCGAGGCACCTGTCGGTCTGTCATTCTGCCGCAGATCCGTCAGTGCCGAGCTGAGGTTCGCAGGCTGCGATGAACACCTTCGAACGCGAAGGTGAACGGCAGATAGACCGCAGTCGTACCCCCGTCGCGGCTGGCTCACCGGGCGCGGCGGGTCTGTGCGACCCGCGTACATTGAGCCGCGTGTTGGAGGTTGTGATCGCGGTGGCGGCGTTGGTCGTCGGGCTGGTTGCCGGTTGGGCAATAGGCCGTGTCGCGCGTTCGGCCACCCCGACGCAGCCGGCCGTCTCGGCCGTAGCGACCCCTGAACCGATCGGCGCACAGGCCGCCGAGATCCTCGATGCGTTGCGGTCGATCTCGCTGGTGGTCGACGCGTCCGACCGGGTGGTGCGTTCGTCGCCGTCGGCGTCGGCGCTCGGCCTGGTGCGCGGCCCGGAGATGGTGCACGACGAGTTGCGGACGCTGGTGCGCACCGCCCGCCGCGACCAGGACCTCCACGAGGTGGAGCTCGAACTGACCCGCGGTTTCAACGGTGCCGGACGCCTGGTGCTCGGTGTCCGGGTGACACCCCTGTCGGGTGGTCACGTGCTGGCGCTGATCGACGACCGCTCCCAGCTGCGCCGGGTCGAGGAGACCCGACGCGACTTCGTGGTCAATGTCAGCCACGAACTGAAGACCCCGGTGGCCGGTCTGAGCCTGCTCGCCGAGGCCGTCGTCGACGCCAGCGACGACCCCGACGCCGTCCGCCGTTTTGCCGGCCGGATGGGCACCGAGACCGCGCGCCTCAACCAGTTGGTGCAGGAGATCGTCGAGTTGTCGCGGCTGCAGGTCGCCGAGACCCTCGACGCCCCCGAGCGGGTCGACGTCCGGGCCTGTGCACTCGACGCCGTCGAGCATCTGCGCCTGGTCGCCGATGACCGCAACATTTCGATCACCACCGACGACGACGGGTCGCCGGCCGAGGTGTTCGGTGACGCGAATCTGGTGACCACAGCGATTCGCAACCTCGTCGAGAACGCGGTGAACTACTCGGCCGACGACACCCGCGTGACGGTGACCGTGAAGGGCAGCGCCGACCTGGTCACCGTGGCGGTCAAGGACCAGGGCAGCGGCATCCCCGCGGCCGAGCTCGACCGGGTGTTCGAGCGGTTCTACCGGGTCGATGCCGCCCGCTCCCGCCGCACCGGCGGCACCGGCCTCGGCCTGGCGATCGTCAAGCACGTCTGTGCCAACCACGGCGGCGAGGTCACCGTGTGGTCCGAGGAGGGCCACGGGTCGACCTTCACCATCCGCCTGCCCGCGGCGCAGCCCCAGAATCCCACCCCCGGCGAACCCGCCGAACCAGTCCGAAAGGTGACGACATGACCCGCATCCTCCTGGTCGAGGACGAGGAGTCGCTCTCCGACCCGCTCGCCTACCTGCTCGGGAAGGAGGGCTACGAGGTGGCGGTCGCCGAGACCGGCCCGGACGCCCTGCTCGAGTTCGACCGGGGCGGCGCCGACCTGGTGCTGCTCGACCTGATGCTGCCCGGCATGTCCGGCACCGAGGTGTGCCGCATCATCCGGCAGAAGGCGAACGTGCCGATCATCATGCTGACCGCGAAGGACAGCGAGGTCGACAAGGTCGTCGGGCTGGAGCTCGGCGCCGACGACTACGTCACCAAGCCCTACTCCAGCCGCGAACTGCTCGCCCGCATCAAGGCGGTGCTGCGCCGCGGCCAGGGCGAGGGCGAGCTGCTGCCGGCCACCCTGCAGTCGGGTCCGGTGCGGATGGACGTCGAACGCCACACCGTCAGCGTCAACGGCGAGTCGATCTCGTTGCCGCTCAAGGAGTTCGAGCTCCTCGAGCTGCTCCTGCGCAATGCCGGACGGGTGCTCACCCGGGGCCAGCTGATCGACCGGGTCTGGGGCAACGACTACGTCGGCGACACCAAGACCCTCGACGTGCACATCAAGCGGCTGCGCGCCAAGATCGAGGACGACCCGGGCAACCCGAGCGTGATCGTCACCGTGCGCGGGCTGGGCTACAAGTACGAAGGCAACTAGACCCCTCCGCGAAAGTTTGCGCGACACGCACCGAAAGCGCACTGCGATGTCCTGCGACAGAACACGCACCGAAAGCGCACACCCTCGCAACCTTTCGCGGGTTGGGGTCAGCGGCCCTGGTTGGCCACTGCCTCGGCGGCGGCCTTGGCGGCCTCCGGGTCGAGGTACTCACCGCCGGGCACCGTCGGCTTGAGGTCGTCGTCGAGGCGGTAGACCAGCGGCATCCCGGTGGGGATGTTGAGGCCGACGATGTCGTCGTCGGAGATGCCGTCGAGGTGCTTCACCATCGCGCGCAGGCTGTTGCCGTGGGCGGCGACCAGCACGGTGCGTCCGGCCAACAGGTCGGGCACGATCGCTTCGTCCCAGTAGGGCAGGAAGCGCTCGATGACGTCCTTGAGGCACTCGGTGCGCGGGGCCTCGTCGCCGAGGTCGGCGTAGCGCGGGTCGGCGTCCTGGGAGAATTCCGCGCCGGGCTCGATCGGCGGCGGCGGCACGTCGAACGAGCGGCGCCAGGTCATGAACTGCTCCTCGCCGAACTCCTCCAGCGTGGCCTTCTTGTCCTTGCCCTGCAGCGCGCCGTAGTGACGCTCGTTGAGGCGCCACGAGCGGTGCACCGGGATCCAGTGCCGGTCGGCGACGTCGAGGCTGAGGTGGGCGGTGGTGATCGCGCGACGCAGCAGCGAGGTGTGCACGACGTCGGGCAGGATGTCAGCGTCCCTCAGCAGTTTTCCGCCGTTCGCGGCCTCGGCCCGACCCTTGTCGGTCAGGTCGACGTCGACCCAGCCGGTGAACAGGTTCTTGGCGTTCCATTCGGACTCGCCGTGACGCAGCAGCACGAGTGTGTAGGTCATGTCCGCAGCCTAACCAGTCGCGATGTTCGATCGGGCGGCTGTTCAGGCCAGCAGGTGCTTGAACGCCTCGAGGTTGCGGGTCGACTCGCCCCGCGAGACGCGCCAGTCCCATTCCTTCTTCATCGAGGTGAGGAAACCCAGCACCAGCAGGTCGTTGAACGGCTCGTCGGCGGCGTGCAGCAGCGCGCCGAGCAGGTTGTCGAGGTAGGTCTCGTCGACGGCGGTGTGCGGCACGCGTCCGGTGACGTAGACGTCGCCCGAAGAGTCGATCGCGTACGCGAGCCCGGGCAGCCGCAGGTTGCGCCGCAGCAGGAACTTGTAGAACTCCAGGTGGTTCTCGTCGGGTTGCCGGACGACGAACGCGGTGGTCCGCAGGTCGTTGTCACCGACCGTCAGCGAGGCGACGGTCTTCAGCTTCTTCTCCCCCGGCAGCGTGACGACGTACTCGCCGTCGTCGACGCCCGGCTCCCATTCGAGGTCGTTGTCGCCGAGCACGCGCTCGATCAGCTCGCCCACCTGCTGCCGGTTCGCCCCGCTCACGGCACCACCGCCGTCGGCACGGTGGAGAAGTCGACCACGGTGGCCGCCTGCGACACCTCGGCCTCGCAGGCATGCCGGTAGACCTCGAACAGCTTGTCGGTCGTCGCCTCCCAGGAGAAACCCTGAGCGCGTTCGATCGCCTTGTCGCGCAACATCTTCCGCCTCGGTTCGTCGTCGAGCAGGGTGGAGAGTTCGGTGGCCCAGACGGCAGGGTCGTGCGAGTCGACCAGCACACCGGCGTCGCCGATCGCGGTCGGCAGCCCGCCGACCTTCGCCGCCACCACGGGGGTGCCGCAGGCCATCGACTCGATCGCCACCAGACCGAACGACTCGGAGTGCGACGGCACGACGGTGAGGTCGGCGGCGACGAACCACCGGGCCAGCTCGGGTCGGATCTGCGGCGGCACGAACTGCACGACGTCGGCCACCCCGAGCTCGCGGGCGAGCGCCTGCAACGCACGCGGCTTCTCCCGGCCCGACCCGCTCGGCCCACCGAGCACGGCCACCACGAGCCGCTCGCGACGCGACGGGTCGGCTGCGATCATCTCGGCGGCGGCACGCACCAGCACGTCGGGCGCCTTGAGCGGCTGGATGCGGCCCACGAACAGCAGCACCTCGGCATCGACCGGCAACCCCAGCCGGGCACGGGCGTCGGCCTGATCACTGGGGTGCAGCACCTCGAGGTCGACGCCCGGCGGCACCACCCGCACCCGCTGCGGATCGGCGTCGTAGAGATCGACGAGCTCGCGGGCCTCGGTGTCGGTGTTGGCGACCAACCAACTGGCCACCTTCACCACCTGCTCCTCGCCGATCTCCCGCCCCTTCGGCTCGGGCCGATCACCCTCGGCGAGCGCGCGGTTCTTCACCTTGCTCATCGTGTGCATCGTGTGCACCAGCGGCACATTCCATCGGTCGGCCGCGAGCCAGCCGACCTGCCCGGAGAGCCAGTAGTGGGAGTGCACCAGGTCGTAGTGCCCCTCGGGAACGCTCGCGACCAGCCGCATCACCCCGGCGGCGAACGCGCACAACTGGCCCGGCAGGTCGTCCTTGTCGAGACCCTCGTACGGGCCGGCGTCGATGTGCCGGACGGTGACGTTCGGGGCGAGGGTGACGACTTCGGCCAGGCTCGCCGACGTGCGCCGGGTGAAGATCTCGACCTCGACGCCGCGCGCGCCGAGCCGCTTGGCGGTCTCGACGACGTAGACGTTCAGACCACCGGCGTCGCCTGTGCCCGGCTGATCGAGCGGCGAGGTGTGGACGCTGATCATTGCCACCCTGCGCACCGGGCATCCGCTGCTGTCGACCATGGCTCCAGTCTCTCACCGACCTCATTAGGCTGGCGCGGTGGCGAGGGTGCGACCGGTCGGGACGGTGACCAGAGGGACGACCAACCCCAACCGCCTGCGCCGCTGCGACCGCTGGGTGGTGGCCACCCAGCGCGAGGCCCTGCTCGCCCCCGTCGCCCCGCCGCTGGTGGTCGACCTGGGTTACGGCGCCTCGCCGATCACCGCGGTCGAACTGCGCGACCGACTGCGGGCCGTGCGCCCCGACGTCCGGGTGGTGGGGGTCGAGATCGAACCCGAACGGGTCGCGGTGGCGAAACCGTTGGAGGACGACACGCTGAGCTTCCGGTTGGGCGGCTTCGAGTTGCCGGTCGAGGGCGAGGTCGACGTGGTGCGGGCGTTCAACGTGCTGCGGCAGTACGACGAGTCGCAGGTCGCGCGGTCATGGCAGATCGTGCAGCGGCGCCTCTCGCCCACCGGGGTGTTCGTCGAGGGCACCTGCGACGAGATCGGACGCCTGGCGACCTGGGTCGCGCTCGACCGCGAGCGTCCGCTCACCTTCACCCTGTCGTGGCGGCTCGGCGGCCTGCAGACCCCGTCGATGATCGCCGAGCGCCTGCCGAAGGTGCTCATCCACCGCAATGTCGAAGGCGAGCCGATCCACCGACTGCTGCGCGACCTCGACCGGGCCTGGGCGACGGCCGCCCCGCACGCGTCGTACGGCGCCCGCCAACGGTTCCTGGCCACCGTCCGGTTGGTGCGGGAGTGGGGGTGGCCGGTGCGCGACGGCGTCCGTCGGCACCGGCTCGGTGAGCTGACGCTCGACTGGTCGGCGGTGGCGCCGAACGGGTCCGAGTTCGGTTGAGTCGTAACGGGGTTCAGCCGACGAGGCCGGTGGTGGCGATGTAGGCGGTGCCCTGGCCGTGCAGGGTCACCCGGCCGGTCGAGGCCGGCACGAAGCACGACTGCGCCGGGCCCAGATGCATCTGCCGGTCGCCGTCGTCGAGCGTGATCGGGCCGCCCAGGCCGAGCACGATGCGCGGCTTGTGTCGACCGGGCACCTCGATCGGCTCGTCGCCGGGCAGCACCTGGTGCAACTGGAAGTAGGGCACGTCGACCGGGAAGCTGTGCAGTCGTCGGTCGCCGTCGGGCACCTCGGGCAACACGGCCCGCTCGGTGTCGACGATACGCAGCAACTCGTCGATGTTGATGGTCTTCGGGGTGAGCCCGGCACGCACCACATTGTCGGAGTTGGCGAGGATCTCGACGGCCACCCCGCTGACGCCCGCGTGCAGCACCCCCGCCGGCACGAACACGTAGTGCCCGGGCGGCACGATCTGGTGCCGCATCATCAGCAGGACGGCCGCTCCGACGTCGCCGGGGAACTGTGCGGCCACTCGGTGCACCGCCTCGAAGTGCGGCATGTCGGTGCGGGCGGCACAGGCAGCCACGACCTCGTCGGTGAGTTCACGCTGGTCGGCCCGGTCGGCCTTGAGCACGCTGCGCAGCAGGTGCCGCACGTCGGGAGCGTCCTGCACCAGCTTCTCGAAGCGACGACACTCGAGTTCTGTTGCGATCGAAGCGATCTCATCAAAGGTGAGGGTGCCGACGAACGCCTCGAAGGGCGTGATCGCCAGCCACCCCTCGGGCTTGGGCCAGTTGTCGACGTAGGTGCCGCTCGGCGCGGTGAGCGCCTCCTCACGGCTCGGGTGGGCCTGGATCGACAGCGCCTGCACCGGAGCGAGCAGCTTCAGCAGAAACGGCAGTCGCCGCTGGAACTGCCCGACCGTCGTCTCCCCCAACATGCCCACGGGGTCGGACGCGATCAGCCGGTCGAGCGTCGTCGGCCCGTCCGCGCCGCGCACCCCGCAGGGCGCCTCCTCGTGCGCGCCCATCCACAGCTCGGCTTCGGGGTCGGCGGTCGGGCCCGGCCGGCCGGCGAGTTCGGCGAGGGCGGTGTGCGAGCCCCACGCGTAGTTGCGGATCACCGGGTCGAGTCGGTACATCACGCCAGGAACTCCCGCACGAGTTCGCGCACCCGCGCGCGGTGCGACCACAGGATGCCGCCGGGTGGCAGCACCTCCAGCCGCGCATTCGGCACGAGTTCGGCGATCTCGCGACCGACCCACAGCGGGTGCGCCGGGTCGTCCTGCTGGGTGATCACCAGCACCTGCGCCGTCACCCGGGTCAGCGACTGCCGGTCGTGCAGCGCGGTGGCGTGCGGGATGGAGCGCAGGGCTCGGGAGACGTCGGTGCGCACGATCGTGTCGGCCTGGTCGCGACACCAGTTGCGCACCACCTGCTCGTCGCGGTGCTCGGCCGGCTGATCGAACAGCAGCAACTCGGTCACCCCGTCGGTGTCGTGCTCCTGCGCCAGCCGGCCCATCTCCAGCAGCCACTCGAGGGCGCTGTCGGTGCGCGGGGTGTCGAGCACCGCCGGCAGCGCGAGCACGACCCGTTCGAACCGGTCGGGGTCGCGTTCGACGAGGTGGCAGATCGCACCGGCGCCCATGCTCACCCCGAGCGCGTTCGTCGCGCCGACGTGGGTGGCGACGGCGTCCAGCTCGTCGGCGAGCGCCGAATAGGTCCAGGCCGATTCGGGCGAGCTCGAGGCGCCATGGCCGCGGAAGTGGAAGTAGGTCTGGCTGCCGGCGACGCCCGACCCGAACGGGCGAGTGGTGGCGATCGAACCGGCAAGTCCGTGGGCGAACACCGTCGAGGGGCGACCGGTGCCGGTGGTGAGGTACTCGATGCCGCCCTGTGGATACGTGAGGATCGAGGTGCGGGTGCTCACCACGGCCGGTGGGAGCTACCGCCGCGTCGGGATTCGACCTGCTGCAGGGCCGGACGGACATCGGCGAGGTACACCCCGGCCGCGACGACCGCGATGATGCCGAAGAGGCCCAACGGCCGCTGCACGACCAGCAGCGCGAAGACCGCGGCGAGACCGATGATCAGCAGCCAGCGCGGCTTGGTCATCTTGCCGGAGGCGCGATAGGCGTCCTCGCGGTGGCGCAGCGCGTCGACGAAAGCGAAGACGGTGGTGGCGAGCAGCGCAAGACCGAGCACCATCGCGACGGTGGACTGGATCTGGAAGAGCGGCTCGAGCACACCACCAGCCTAGACGACATCCCCACGGGCGACGGTCGGACGGTGGGCGCGGGCTGGGCGCGGGTCAGACCTCGACGAGCACGGTGAACGGTCCGTCGTTGACCAACGACACCTGCATCATCGCGCCGAACCGGCCGGTGGCCACCTCGACCCCGAGGTCGCGCAACTCGGCGGCGAGTGCTTCGAGCAGCGGTTCGGCAACAGCTCCGGGGGCGGCCGCGCTCCACGACGGACGGCGTCCCTTCTTGGTGCTGCCGTACAGGGTGAACTGGGAGACGAGCAGCACAGGCGCCGCCTCGTCGAGCACCGAGCGTTCGTCGCGCAGGATGCGCAACTCGCTGATCTTGCGGGCCATCGCGCTCACCTGCGCAGCGCCGTCGTCGTGGGTCGCCCCGACGAGGGCCACGAGCCCGGGGCGGTCGATGGCACCGACGATCTCGTCGTCGACGCTGACGGACGCCGTGGTGGCGCGTTGCAGGACGGCGCGCACCTCAGACCGCCCGCACCGACCCGACGGGCTCGCCGTGGCCGAGCACCGGCGACGCCGCCAACCGGTCGAGCACCTCGGCGTCGACGCCGATCCGACGCAGCGCGTCGGCCAGCACCACCGGCCGGGCTCGCTGGGTGCCGTCGGCGATCTTCACCGCGACGCCACGTCCGTCGGGCAGGCCGACGGCGTAGAACGCCTCGGCGCCGTCCTTGGCGATGACCCCGGGCAGTCCGCGGATGAGGTCGGTGACGTCGCGACGGGTGCCGCCGAGGAACTCCGGAGAGGCGCGGATCGCGTCGGCGACCCGCTGCTGCGGGCCGTCAGCGGCGGCGGCCAGACGACCGAAGGCCAGCGCGAGGCCGCGCGGCGAGACGGCCATCACCGGTGCGCCACACCCGTCGACGCCGGTAGCGGCCACTGGCTCGTCGCAGAGTTCGGCGAGGGTCTGCGCCATGGCGACCTGCAGGGGGTGGGCCGGGTCGCGGTAGGTGGCGGTGTCCCACCCGTTGACGACGCAGGTGACCAGCATCGCGGCGTGCTTGCCGGAACAGTTCTGCGCGATGGAGGTCGGGACGCCGTCGGCGGCGAGCCACTCGCGCTTGGCCTGCTCGTCGTAGGGCAGGTCGGGGGTGTTCTGCAGGTCGGCCTCGGTGAGACCGGCGCCGGCGAGGATGCGGCGCACCCCGTCGAGGTGGAACGACTCCCCCGAATGGCTGGCGGCCGCCAGCGCGAGCAGGTCGTCGCGCAGGTCGAGGCCGGCCCGCACCATCGCCAACGCCTGGAGCGGCTTGTTGGACGAGCGTGGGAAGGACGGTGCCGAAGCATCACCGCGTTCGAGCAGCACACTGCCGTCGGCATCGACCGCGACCACGACGCCGCGGTGCACCGACTCGACGAAGCCGCTGCGCTCGACGACGGCGACGACCGGTGCCTCGGCCAGGGATCGGGTGGAGTTCTCGCTCGCGTTGCTCACCCGAGCAGGTTATCGAGGCACGACGAAGCCCCCACCAGGGGCGCGGTGGGGGCTTCGCTCGGTGAGCCGGAGCCGGGTCTCAGACCCGGTTCACAGCAGGCTCAGTTGTGTTCAGGCGTCAGCCTTCGGCGCGGCAGCGGTGGTCGAAGCCGGCTTGGTGGCCGAAGCCTTGGTCGCCGGAGCCTTCTTGGCGGCCGGGGCCTTCTTCGCGGTGGCCTTCTTGGCGACGGTCTTGCGCGCCGGACGCTTCGCAGCACCCTCCTTGGCGGCACCCGAGCGCACCTGGGTGCGGGCCTCGGCCTCGACCTTGCCGGCGGCGTCGGCGACGACTTTGGCGGCGTCCTTGCGGCCGGCGGCCACGGTAGAGACAACGGTCTGCTGCGCGTCGGTGACCTGCTTGCGGGCGGTCTTCTGCGCGTCGGTGACCTGCTTGCGGGCGGTGGCCTCGAGGCCGTCGACCTGCTTGCGCAGCGACTTGACGACCTTCTCGCCACGCTTGGCGTACGCGAAGTACTGGTCGTTCGCCTCGATGCTGACCTCGTCGATGCGCTTGGTGGCGGTGGCCGGGATGGCCTCGACCTGGTCGCGCACGTCGGCGACGCGCTTGGTCAGCTTGGCCTGCACGGCGGACGGCTTGAGCTCGGCGCGCAGCGACTGCATGCGGGCGTCGGCGTCGGAGTACGCGGTCAGCGCACGGTCACGAACGGTGGTGTAGACGGTGTCCGCGGCGCCGACAGCGGCGTACAGCGGGGTGGCGTCGGTGAGGGACTTCTTGATGTCGAACTTGGTGGCCATGGCCACTCCTTCCGAATGGTTTCGAGTCAGTTACTCGGGGGCTCTTGGGAGATGTCGTGCTGCCGAAGCGGGCAGCGTCACTCGTCCAAGAAGGATGAGTAGAGGTCCAGCAGGACCTTGCGCTGCTTGGCCGTGAGCAGCGGGTCGGACTTGATCGCCACGCGGGTGTCGATCATCGCCTCGGCCTCGCCGACCTCGTCCAAGATCCCGGCCTGCACGTAAAGCTGTTCGGCCGAGATCCGCAACCCCTTCGCCAGCGACTGGAGGATCTCCGCGCTCGGCTTCTTCAGTCCCCGCTCGATCTGGCTGAGGTAGGGATTGGAGATTCCCGAACGCTCCGCAAGCTGCCGCAAGGAAAGCTGCGCCTGCTGGCGCTGCTCCTTGAGGTAGCCGCCGAGATCGCTGACGGGGTTCGGTGTCATGGCTTCATTATGCTAACTGTAGTTAGCACTTTGCAAGCCAGAGCAAGCGTGAGGCCTGTCACACCCGCGAATTGCGTGCATTCACAGGTGATCTCACCCACAAGGGTGAGACCGGGCTGGTCAGCACCCGGCACCCAGCCGTACCGTTGTCGCGTGGCAAAGGGCAAGAAGCGCGTCCCCGTCCGGCTGAAGTTGAAGCCACCAATCGGCGGCACCAAGAAGCTCACCGTCGAGGTCAAACCCGAACACCTCACCGAGGACGTCGGCAGTTTCACCTTCGGCCTGTGCACCGTGTGCGACTGGCGTGGCCCCGGCCGCCGCTCCCGCGAGAAGGCCCGCGACGACGTCAAGGCCCATCGCGCGAAGCACCCCGAGCACGGCAAGCCGGTCGTCGCCGCGGGCGAAGTCAAATCCTGATCACGCCCGCGACGGACTGTGTGCCCCGACACTTTCCACAAGGCTGGAACAAACCGGCGACGCCGAGGGTTAGTCTCTTACGTGTTCGGACGGCGGCAGCCCCGGGTCCCAAAATCAGCCGCTACGAGCGGCCACGCGCCGTGAGGCGCTCCCCGTCCGGATACCACCGAGGCCCGCTCCACTTTCGTGGAGCGGGCCTCGTTCGTCCCGTGCGGGCCGACACACCGCGCGTCGACGACTCCCCCTGACCGTCGTCGCAGCGAGCGGGTGCGATCAGCCGAAGCGACCGGAGATGTAGTCCTCGGTGGCCTTGACGCTCGGGTTGTTGAAGATCGTGGTGGTGTCGTCCATCTCGATCAGCTTGCCCGGCTTGCCGGTGGCGGCCAGGTTGAAGAACGCGGTGCGGTCGGACACACGGGCGGCCTGCTGCATGTTGTGCGTCACGATGACGATCGTGTAGTCCTCCTTGAGCTCGTGCACGAGGTCCTCGATCGCGAGCGTCGAGATCGGGTCGAGGGCCGAACACGGCTCGTCCATCAGCAGCACCTGCGGCTGCACCGCGATGGCGCGGGCGATGCACAGACGCTGTTGCTGACCACCGGACAGACCGGCACCCGGCTTGTCGAGGCGGTCCTTGACCTCGTTCCACAGGTTCGCACCGACCAGCGCCTGCTCGGTGCGCTCGGCGAGTTCCTTCTTGTTCTGCATGCCGTTGAGGCGCAGGCCAGCGGTGACGTTGTCACCGATCGACATGGTGGGGAACGGGTTCGGACGCTGGAACACCATGCCGACCGTGCGGCGCACGCCGACCGGGTCGACACCGTTGGCGTAGAGGTCCTGGTCGTCCAGCAGCACCTTGCCCTCGACGCGTCCGCCCGGGATCACTTCGTGCATCCGGTTGAGGGTCCGCAGGAAGGTGGACTTGCCACAACCCGACGGGCCGATGAAGGCCGTCACCGAACGCGGCTCGATGGTCATCGAGACGTCCTCGACCGCCTTGAAGTCGCCGTAGAAGACGTTCAGGTCCTGGACGTCGATGCGCTTACCCATGTACGTGATTCCTTGTGTCTTAGCGGGGGTTCAGGACTTGACCTTGCTCATCCGGCTGATCAGCCGGCCGAGCATGTTGAGGATGAGGATGAGCAGGATCAACGTGAGCGAGGCCGCCCACACGCGGTTCGCGGTGGCGTCCAGACCCATGTTGTCGCGCCCCTCGTTGATCATCGTGGGCAGCGTCGGCATGAGGCCGCTGAACAGGTTGACCCAGATGCCCTTGAAGTAGGGACCGAGGATGATCAGCGGTGCCGTCTCACCCATGACGCGGGCGAGGCCCAGCAGGACGCCGGTGACGATGCCGGAGAAGGCCGTCGGCAGCACGATCTTGGCGATCGTCTTCCACTTCGGCACACCGAGTGCGTACGACGCCTCACGCAGTTCGTTCGGCACCAGCTTCAGCATCTCCTCCGTCGACCGCACGATCGTCGGCACCATCAGCAGGGTGAGGGCGAAACAGACGGCGATCGGCAACCGGTTGAAGCCGAAGGTGGTCACCCAGAGGGCGTAGACGAACAGCGCGGCGACCACCGAGGGAACACCGGTGAGGATGTCGACCATGAAGCTGACGGCCTTGGCCAGCTTGCCGCGGCCGTACTCCACCAGGTAGATCGCGGTGAGCACACCGATCGGCACCGAGATGAGCGCGGTGACTAGGGCCTGGATCAGGGTGCCCTGGATGGCGTGCGCCGCGCCGCCGCCGACGCGGCGGTTGGTGATGCCGTCCTGGGAGTGGGTCCACCACTGCGACTCCAGCAGCAGGTTGCCGCCCTTGACCACGACGGTGCCGAGGATCCAGACCAGCGGGATCATCGCGACGAAGAACGCGAGCCACATGATGATCGTGGCCGCGCGGTCCTTGGCCACCCGGCCGCCGGACTTGGACCCGATCTCGACGTGTCCGCCCTTGGCGGTGGTGTCTACGGTGCTCATTCGGTGAAGGCCTTCCGGCGCTCGATGACGATTCGGGCGATCGCGTTGACGACGAAGGTGAGGATGAACAGCACCAGGCCGGCAGCGATGTAGGCGCCGGTCTTGCTCGGAGTGTCGAACTCACCGGCGTTGTTGGCGATCTTGGAGGCGAAGGTCTCACCGCCGGACAGCAGCGACCAGTTCCAGTCGGAGCCCTCGGCGAGCGCCGAGACGATGAGCATCACGGCGAGGGTTTCACCCAGCGCGCGACCGAGCGCGAGCATCGCGGCCGAGATGACGCCCGGGCGCCCGAAGGGCAGCACCGCGGTGCGGATCATCTCCCACTTGGTGGCACCGAGCGCGAGCGCGGCCTCCTTGTGCGCGGGCGGCGTCTGCGCGAAGACCTCACGCGAGAGAGCGGTGACGATCGGAAGGATCATGATCGCGAGCACGATCGACACGAACAGGATCGAACTGCCGACGCTGTTGCTGGCGTCGCCGAACAACGGGATCCAACCGAGGTACTTGTTGAGGAAGGTGCCGACCGGGTCGAAGTACTGGGCCACGATGTTGGCGCCCCAGAGGCCGTAGACGATCGAGGGCACCGCGGCCAACAGGTCGACCAGCGACGCGGCCGGCTTGGCGAGCCACTTCGGGGCGTAGTGGGTGAGGAAGAGCGCGATCGCGACGCCGAGCGGCACCGCGATGAGCATCGCGACCACCGAGGAACTGACGGTGACCCACAGCAGTCGGGCGATGCCGTAGTGCATGTTGTTCGGGTCGGACACGTTCCACGCCTGCGAGGTGAGGAAGTTGTCCTTGTTCTTGCTCAGCGCCGGCACTGCCTGGGCGATGAGGAACACGCCGATCAGGGTCACCACGGCGATCACGAAGAGACCGGCTGCGGTGGCGGCGCCCGCAAAGAGCTTGTCGCCGAGCCGACCGGTGCCGGCGCCGTCACCCTCGAGCGGCGGGCGGCCGTCGGGCTCGGGGGTGCTGTCGGAGGCGGAGACTCCGGTGATGGAGGTCATGCGTGCCTACCTATCGTGCTGTCACAGAACTGGGTGGAACGTGAAACGAGGGTGGTGGGATCGACGCGCGGTCGACCCCACCACCGACGGTGAATCAGCTGATCGCCGCGATGGCGGTCTTGACCTTGCCGGAGATCTCGGTCGGGAGCGGAGCGTAGCCGATCTCCTCGATCGCCTTCTGCTCCTCGTCGGAGGCGAAGAAGTTGAGGAACGACTTCACGCTCGTGCCGACCTTCGCGTCCGGGTACTTCGAGCAGACGATCTCGTAGGTCACCAGGATGATCGGGTAGGCACCCGCGGTCTTGGTGGCGTAGTCGAGCTTGAGCTTCAGGTCGTTGCCCGAGCCCGAGATCTTCGCGGCGGCGACGGCCTTACCGGCCGACTCACCGGTCAGCTCGACGGCGCCCGCGCCGTTGTCGATCTGCGCGTAGGACAGCTTGTTGTCCTTGGCGGCGCCCCACTCGACGTAGCCGATGCCACCGTCGGTCGACTTCACCGCGGAAGCGACACCAGCGGTCTTGGCCTTGCCCTCGCCCTTACCGGTCCACTTCTTGGCCGGCTCGGCGGTCCACTTGTCCTTCGCCGAGGCGGCGAGGTACTTGGTGAAGTTCTCGGTGGTGCCCGACTCGTCGGAGCGGAAGAACGGCTTGATGTCGGTGGCCGGCAGCTTCGCGTCCTTGTTGATCGCGGCGATCGCGGTGTCGTTCCACTTGGTGATCTTGCCGTTGAAGATGTCGGCGATCACGGCCGGGGTGAGGACGAGCTTGTCGACGCCCGGCAGGTTGTAGGAGACGGCGATCGGGCCGGTGACCATCGGGATGTTCCAGGCCGGCGAACCGCATGCCTTGTCGGCCTCGGTCTGCTCGACCTTGCCGTCCTTGGCCTCGGTCTTCAGCGCCGAGTCGGAACCGGCGAAGTTGACCTGCTTGGCGATGAACTGCTTGATGCCGGCGCCCGAACCGGTGCCGTTGTAGGTCACGGTGGCCGAGGAGCACTTGTCCTTGTAGTCCGAGATGACCTGGTCGATGGCGTTGCCCTGAGCGGTCGAACCCTCAGCGGTGATGCTGGTGGTGCCGCACTCGTCAGCAGTGCTGTCGCCACCGCCCGAGGAGGACGAGCCGGCGGCGGAAGAGGACGACGAGGAGTCGCCACCGGCGCTCGAGCTGGAGCCGGAGTTGTTGTCGCTACCGCAGGCGGTCAGCGCGAGGGCGGCAACAAGTGCCACGCTCGCTGCGCGGCCGGAACGCGTGATCTTCACGGGGAATACCTCTCAAGGGGTGACTCTCAGGACGCCGGCCAAACACCGGACGTCAGTGAAGGTAGGCAGGCCACGTGACCGGATGGCCCTCGTTCGGTGAACAGACGATGAACGAGGTCCATCGAAATATCCCCTCAGGTCACGATTCTGCTAGCGGAACCGCGGGATCGTGACACGGATCACGACTGTTTCGGCGCCGAACTGCGGCCGAAATTGAACGAGCGACCGACTGCGCTGCCGCTCAGCCGACCCACAGGCCGGCGGACGAGGTCAGGGCCGGTGCCGCTCCACCGAAACCACCCGGGCCAGGTCGCCCTCGCCCGCCACGTGACAGACCAACGCCTCGCCCTTGTCGATGCCCGACTCCGCGAGCCCCCGCAACGTGCTGGCCGCCAGGCTGTCCGGTGTCGAGTGGGCGGCGAGTTGCATGAGCATCGTCGGCAGCACCGGACGGTGCGTGCAGAACGCCACCGGCTCCGCCCGCGAGAACGCCCGAGCGACGTGCTTGATGACCCTCCGCGGGTCGGCGGCGAAGCCCTCCTCCGAGAGCCCATTCTTGAACACCGGGTCGAGCCCGGCGCTCTCGACGTAGGGCGCGACGGTGTCGGCGCAGCGCACCGAGGCCGAACTCACGATGCGGGTGGGGGCGTAGGCCTCGAGCAGCGGCACGAGCGCTTCGGCGCGGTCTTTGCCGTCGGCCGAGAGCGGACGCTCCGGGTCGTCGCCTTCCCAACCGTCCCGGGCGAGGGCGTCGGCATGCCGCACGACGACCAGCGGCCAGGTGGCCAGGCCGAAGCGCCGGTCGGCCTCGACGACAGCCTGCAACTGGATGGAGTCCCGGGTGTAGCTGAGCCGGGCGTGCGCCTTGTCGACCGGAAGCCAGGCCACGTCGTCGATCTCGTTCACCAGCGCGCCGTCACCCTCGATCGCCTCGCCGGCCCAGTACTTCACGTGCTTCAGCTCGCCCGAGCGCAGCGGGTAGCTCGCGTCGGGCAGCGGCACGCCCACGCGTCCGCGCAGGCCGGTCTCCTCCAGCACCTCGCGCACGGCCGCCTGCACCCACGACTCCCCCGGGTCGAGCTTGCCCTTCGGCCACGACCAGTCGTCGTACTTCGCGCGGTGCACCAGCAGCACCTGCAACGCCGACCGCTGCCGACGCCACAACACCAGACCGCTCGCCCCGATGGTCGGCAACGACCCCGACGACTGGCTCACCGCCGGCGCGCCTTCGAGCGACGGCGGGCGTAGCGGGCGATGAGGTCGGCCTGCATGTCGACCAGTGGGTTGCCGTCGGCGTCGGTGTGGTGGCGTTCCCAGTGGCCGTCGCTCTGGAGGTGCCACGACGCGGTGTCGTCGCTCATCCCGAGCGCCAACAGGTCGCCGAGGGACTCGACGTGCACCTTGTCCTCGACCCGCACCAGCGCCTCCACCCGGCGGTCGAGGTTGCGGTGCATCATGTCGGCGCTGCCGATGTAGACCACGTCGTCCTGGCCGTCGGCGGCGAACCGGAAGATCCGCGAGTGCTCGAGGAACCGGCCGAGGATCGAGCGCACCCGGATGTTGTCGGACAGACCCGGCACACCCGGACGCAACGCGCAGATACCGCGCACCCACACGTCGACCGCGACACCCGCCTGCGAGGCGCGGTACAGCGCGTCGATGATCTGCTCGTCGACCATCGAGTTGACCTTGATCTGCACGGTCGCCCGGCGACCGTCCCGGGCCGCCTTGATCGTCTGCTCGATCTGCTCCAACAGCCCGGCGCGCACCGAACGGGGCGCCACCAGGAGCCGTTTGAAGCGGGCCCGCGGCGCCATCCCGGAGAGCTGGTTGAACAGCCGGGTGAGGTCTTCGCCGACCACCGGGTCGCTGGTCAGCAGGCCGAGGTCTTCGTAGAGCCGCGCGGTCTTCGGGTTGTAGTTGCCGGTGCCGACATGGCAGTAGCGGCGGATCGACTCGCCTTCCTGCCGCACGACGAGGCACAGCTTCGCGTGGGTCTTCAGCCCGACCAGGCCGTAGACGACGTGCACACCGGCCCGCTCCAGCTTGCGAGCCCAGGTGATGTTGTTCTCCTCGTCGAACCGCGCCTTGATCTCGACGACCGCCAGCACCTGCTTACCGGCCTCGGCGGCCTCGATGAGCGCCTCGATGATCGGGCTGTCACCGCTGGTGCGGTAGAGGGTCTGCTTGATCGCGAGCACCTGCGGGTCGGCCGCCGCCTGCTCGATGAACGCCTGCACGCTGGTGGAGAACGAGTCGTAGGGGTGGTGCAACAGGATGTCGCCGCCACGCATCTCGCCGATGATGTCGGCCGCCGACGACCGCTCCACCGGCGACAGCGCCGGGTGGGCCTTCGCCACGAACGCCGGCCAGCGCAACTCGGTGCGGGACAGGTCGGCCACCTGGCCGAGGCCGCGCAGGTCGAGCGGTTCGGGCAGGCGGTAGACCTCTGACCGGTGCACGCCGAGTTCGCGCACCAGCAGGTCCAGCACGTGGTCGTCCATGTCGTCGGCGACCTCCAGTCGCACCGGCGGACCGAACCGGCGGCGCGTCAACTCCCGCTCCAGGGCGGTGAGGAGGTTCTCGGCGTCGTCCTCCTCGACCTCGAGGTCTTCGTTGCGGGTGACGCGGAAGGTGAAGTGCTCGGTGACCTGCATGCCCGGGAACAGCGATTCGAGGTTCTCGGCGATGACGTCCTCGATCGCGACGAAGCGGTCGTCGTAGAGCGCGTCGTCGCTGGCGTCGTCGGCGGGCAGGTGGATCATCCGCGGCAGCACCGACGGCACTTTGACCCGGGCGAAGTGCTCACGGCCGGTCTTGGGGTTCTCCAGCAGCACCGCGAGGTTGAGCGACAACCCGGAGATGTACGGGAAAGGGTGCGCCGGGTCGACCGCGAGCGGGGTGAGCACCGGGTAGATGCGGCGCTCGAAGTAGTCGTCGACGTGGGCGCGCTCGGCCTCGGTCAGCTGGTCGGGCCGCAGGATGCGGATGCCCTCCTCACGCAGGGCCGGCCGGATCACCTCGTGGAAGGCGTACGCGTGCTGGTCCATGAGTTCGTGGGCCGCGTGCGAGATCGCGTCGAGCACCTCGCGCGGCTCCAGCCCCGACGCCGACCGGACGGCGATGCCGGCGGAGATGCGCCGCTTGAGACCGGCCACCCGCACCATGAAGAACTCGTCGAGGTTGCTGGCGAAGATGGTCAGGAACCGCGCCCTCTCCAACAGCGGCACCGCCGGGTCGTTCGCGAGTTCGAGCACCCGCTCGTTGAACTGCAACCAGGAGACCTCCCGGTCGAGGAAGCGGTCGTCGGGCAGTTCGTCGGCGTCACCGGGTGTCGGCTCGACCGTGTTGCGGATGAACCGCCCGTTGCTGCCCCGGGCCCGGTGGGCGCGCTGCGCCATCCGGGCCAACGCCACATCGCTGGCCGCGGGTGCGGGGGTGTCGGACTGTTCCGGGGTGGCGGTGCGTTCCGAGACCTTCTCCGGGGCCCCCTCCGCGACCTTCTCTGCCTGCTGTTCCTTGGCATCCACGGCATCCATGCCGCCTATCGTGTCAGGCCCGGCCCGCTTGCGCAGGACCGCCCGGCAATGCCGTTGGACACCAGCGGTTCACGGGCCGCATCACTGCTCGAACGCGTACATCACGTCGCGCGCCGACCGCTCGAAACCCTTGCGCCGGTAGGTGGCGATCGCCGGCTCGTTGTCGCCCTCGACGTACAACTCGATCTCCCGCATGCCCCGGTCACGCAGGTGAGCCAGGCCGAGCGCCGTGGCGTAACCGCCGAGGCCCCGCCCCTGGAAGTCGGGGTCGACACCCACCACGTAGACCTCGCCGACACCGGAGGTCGGCTCGGCGATCTTGGTCCAGTGGCTGGCCGCGAGCCGTCCGGTGCCCTTCTCGAAGACCAGCAGCAGACCCGCCGGGTCGAACCACGACTCGGCCATCCGGGCCTGCAGGTCGGCGAGGGTCATGCGGCCCTGCTCGGGGTGGTGGGCGAACGCGCGGCCGTTGACGTCGAGCCAGGCCTGCTCGTCGCCCGGGCGGAACGAACGCGCCGAGAACCCCTGTGGCGCCACCGGATCGGTGATCGCGGGGTCGGTATCGACCGCACGCGACATCACCCAGAGGTCACGCACCCGGCGCATCCCGTGGTGTGCCGCGAAGGCCCGAGCCGGCGGCAGGTCGCCGTGGGCCCAGACCCGGACGGCGGGGTTCTGGTCGCGCACGAACTCCAGGAACCGGGTGCCCAGGCCGCGGCGACGCGCCTGCGGATGCACGACGATCTCGGCCCAGGCGGTGCCGTCGTCTTCGAGCCGCAGGTGTGAGTAGGCGTCGAGACCGCTCTCACCCTCGACGTAGCCGTGCAGTTGGCCGTCGGCGGACGGCGCGGCGAGCGACAGCAAGGTCGCCTCCGACAACGGCGCCACACCGTCGGCCGCGCGTGCGGCGTCGGCGAGTCGGTTCACGGCTTCGAGGGAGGGGCGATCCATGTCGTCGATTCCACCACGCCGCGCCGACAGAGCGTCAGGCGTCCGCCGTCGCGTCCTTCTCGGCCGCCGCACCCGACCTCGCGGCGTCACCGTCGTCGTCCGCATCCGCGCCGTCGGCGTCGCCACCCCGGGCGTCACGCGGCCCGGCGAACCGGTAACCCACATTGCGCACCGTGCCGATGAACGCCTCGTTCTCCGGTCCGAGCTTGGCCCGCAGCCGGCGCACATGCACGTCGACGGTGCGGGTGCCGCCGAAATAGTCGTAGCCCCAGACCTCCTGCAGCAACTGGGCGCGGGTGAAAACGCGTCCGGGGTAGGTGGCCAGCTGCTTCAGCAGCTCGAACTCCTTGTAGGTCAGGTCGAGCGTGGTGCCGCCGACCTTGGCGGAGTAGGCGTGCTCGTCGATCACGAGTTCGCCGACGACGATCTTGGCCGAGTCGTCGTCCTCGTCGAGCGCCGCGCGGGTCAGCACCAACCGCAGCCGGGCCTCGACCTCGGCCGGTCCGGCGCTGTCGAGCAGCACGTCGTCGAGCTGCCAATCGGCGTTGACCGCGGTCAGACCGCCCTCGGTGAAGATGCCCAGCACGGGCTTGCCCGACCCGGTCAGCATCCGTGCCAGGGTGCGCGCCCCGACCAGGTCGCGGCGGGCGTCGAGCAGCACGGCGTCGTAAGGCGGCGGGTCGACCAACAGCTCCGCGTCGGCGGGCAGAACACGCACCCGGTGGCCCAGCAGAGCCAGCGCCGGAAGCACCTCGACACTCGCCCCACGGGCGTCGGTGAGGAGCAGCAGTCCGGCCATGACAGACCAGACTACGTTCGGTCGACCCGATCCGTCTGTAATCCCCGTCACGTCGGCCCGTCCGCGGCGCCGTACCCTGGCCGTATGCCGACTATCCGCTACTGGGCCGGAGCCAAGGCCGCCGCCGGGGTCGAGAGCGAGGTCGTCGACGCCTCCACCGTCTCCGCCGCACTCGAACTCGTCACGACCGCACGCCCCGCGTTGGCGGGCGTCGTGCCGCACTGCGCTCTGCTGGTCGACGGACGCCGGGTCGGCGCCGACGAACCGGTCGGTGCGGCCACGCTCATCGAAGTGCTGCCGCCCTTCGCCGGCGGATGAGCGGGCTCGGCGAGAACGCCGCCGCCGAACCTCGCCCGGCGACCGAGACGACCGCGCAGAGTCGTGCGCAGAGTCGTGCAGAACGCCGTGCGGACACGGCACGGATAACGCATTCCGGGCGCCCGGCTGCCATGATGTCGGCCGTGCCCGACACTTCCGCCGCACCCGCCGACCCGCGTCCGATCGTGGCCGCGCCGACCGTCGGCGCCGGTCTGATCGCGTGTGCCGCGCTGGCTGCCGGCGCCGCCGGCGGCACCTACGCGCTCGCCGCCGTGCTGGCGGTGTGCGGGCTGGTGCTCGCCTGGGGATGGCCGATCCTGCTCGACCTGCCCCGCCCGCCCGGAAGCTCCGCAGTGCTGCTCGTCGGGGTCGTCGGCATCGGCCTGGTCACCTTCCTCGCCGAGCGCTCCGGCGGCCTGCGGTGGTTGGTCACCGCACTCGCCGTCTCCTTGATGGCGACCTTCCTGCACGAACTCCTGCGCACCGACGGACGCCGATCGCTCGTCACCTCGATCGCCGGCACCGTGTTCGGGCTCGCCGTGCTCGCCGTGGGCGCCTTCCACATCAACGCCCTCGTGCAGTTCGACGGCGCGGTGGCGACCTACGCCGCGGCCGCCGGCGTGGCGGTCGGGCTCGTGATCGACTTCGCCGTCGGTCGCACCCGGCTCGGCGAGTGGTGCCTGCCGATCGGCATGGTCGTTGCCGGCGCCGCCGGCACAGTCATCGGTCTCGCCGCCGACGTCACCTGGAACGTCCCGATGGTCACCGGGCTGGTCGCCTGCGGCATCGCGCACGCCCTGCGCCGGGTAACCGCCCCGCTGCCGCGCTCGCAGGAGCCCCCGGCACAGCTCGCCGTCGCGGTGGCGGGCGTGCTGTTCGTGGGTGTGGTGCCGTTCGCGGCGCTCTGGCTGCTGGCCCGCTGAGGCTCGATCGGCCCCGTCGAGCCCGCTGAGGCGTCAGTTGTTCGCGACCCGCTTGAGCTCGGCCGACAGGTGGCTCTGCAGGGGCTGACCCATCGCCGCCATGTCCATCGCCCACATCAGGTTGGAGTTGACGTAGCCGTACATCCGGGCACCCGCTGAGTACTCCTTGGCGTGCGGGCTGCGCAGCACGCCGTCGGTGCGCAGTTCGATCTTCGCCGGGGTGGTGCGCCCGTAGTAGAGCTCGACCACCCCGGTCGGGTGGGTCAGCAGCAACTCCACCTCGCCGTCCGGCAGCGGACGCCAGAAGCCGAGTTCGGTGGCCAACGGACGCACCTTGTTGCCCTCCTCGTCCAACAACCAGGTGCGACTGTGCCACTCCAGGAACGGACGTCCGTCGTGGAAGCAGTGCACCTCCTGGCCGAAGTGCTTGGACTCGATGGTCGGGTAACCGACCACGCCGGCTCCTTCCCACCGTCCGATGAGCCACGCCAAGGGCGCGAGCTCACGGGGCATGTTCGGGTCGAGTTCGATCGGCATCGCGTGAGGTCCTGTCTGGTACTTGCGGGTCGTGGGGTGGTTCAGCGCAGCGGGTTCGCCGAACCGGTGTACTTGCTGAAGTCGTCGGTCGCGACGGCGTTGCCGAGTTCCTTCATCTTCGGCTCGTCGACGATGTCGATCGACCCGGCCACCGGATCGCTGCCGAAACCGGTGAACGGCGCGGTGTAGAAGCTGACGTTGCCCATGCGCAGGTTGCGCAGACTGAAGCCGAGGCTCTGCACCGGCATGTCCTGGTCGACGCGCAGGTTCTTGTCGGCGGTGAGGTCGTCGACGATCGTGTTGAGCTTCACCGGGTTCAGCAGGGTGCCGGCCTTCAGCGTCTTGGCCATGACGGCCTTGATCCACGCCTGCTGGTTGCGGCCGCGGTCGATGTCGCCTTCCTTGAGCTGGTGGCGTTCGCGCACGAACCCCAGCGCCTGCTGCCCGTTCATGTGGTGCCAGCCGACGTCCCAGGTGCCGAACGACCCCTCGCTGTACGGCTGGGAGACGTAGAGGTCGACCCCACCGACGGTGTCGGTGAGCTTGGCGAAGCCCTCGAAACCGATCTGGGCGGCGTGGTCGATCTTGATGCCGAGCAGGTTCTGCAGGGTGAGGATCAGCAACTGCTCACCGCCGTACGCGTACGCGGCGTTGATCTTGTTCTTGCCGTGCCCCGGGATGGAGACGTAGAGGTCACGCGGGAAGTGGATGACCTGCACGCTCTTGCGATCGTCGCTGATGTGCACCAACTGGATGACGTCGGAACGGCTGGCGTCGTTGAGGTTGGTGCTGCGCGAGTCGGACCCCATCAGCAGGATGTTGAGAGCGTCGCCGGCCTCGGCGCGACGGGTCGGCTGACCGGCGCTGTCCGGGATCATGTTCGAGCGCTGGATGTTGTTGTCCAGCTTCCAGTTCAGGTAGGCCGCGAACCCGCCGACCGCAAGCACCGCGACCAGCGCCATCGACAGCAGGGTCAGGCACCCGACCTTGAGGCAGCCGGCCTTCTTCTTCGGCTCCTCGCCGTCTGCGTCGTTGTCGTTGTCGTCATCGAGGTCGGCGTCGGTGTCGCCGTCGAGTCCGCTACCCGTTGCCCCGGTCGCGCCGACCGCCGACGTTGCCGCGCCGTCGTCGGACGGCGACGGCGCACCCGTGTGGTGGCGCTCCGATCCGCGCGGTGGCAGCAGATCGTCGTCGCGGGCTTCGGTCGCCTCGTGGTGGTCGGGGGCGTCGTGCGCCCCGTCCGCACCAGCGGGCTCGTTCGGGTCCGTCATGGCCGCCAGTCTAGGCAGGGCCGTGCGGACGTAACCTGAAGCCGTGGAAGCCAATGAGATGCAGGCATACCGGTCGCCGTTGCTCGAGCGCGAGCACGCCGTCGAAGCCGACGGACTCGACGCCGGGGTCGCGGCCCACTACGGCGACCCGATGCGCGAACAACGTCTGCTGGAGTCCGGTGAGGCGCTGGTCGACCTCAGCAACCGCGGCGTCGTCACCGTCGCCGGACCCGACCGGCTCAGCTGGCTCAACTCGATGACCAGCCAGAAGATCGACGACCTCGCCCCCGGCGTCGGCACCGAGTCGCTCGTGCTCAGCCCGCACGGCCACGTCGAGCACGACCTGCACATCGTCGACGACGGCGAGACCACCTGGATCACCGTCGAGCCGGGCACGGCGCCGGCCCTGGTCGAATGGCTGCGCAAGATGCAGTTCATGCTCCGGGTCGAGGTGACCGACCGCAGCTCGGAGTTCGCGGTGCTGGGCGACCCGTCGACCGACGCTCCCCCGGCACAGGTGGCGATCACCTGGGTCGACCCGTGGCCCGACCTCGGCCCCGACACCGCCGCCTACTCGGCGGTCGACCCGCACCCGGCGTTCGGGCGTGCCTGGCGCGAACTCGTCGTGCCCCGCGACGACCTCGAAGCGGTCGTCGGCGACCGGCCGCTCGTCGGCACCTGGGCGTCCGAGGCGCTGCGTGTCGCCGCATGGCGTCCGCGGCACCTCGTCGACACCGACCACCGCACGATCGCCCACGAACTCGACTGGCTGCGTACGGCGGTGCACCTGCACAAGGGCTGCTACCGCGGCCAGGAGACGATCGCCCGGGTGCACAACCTCGGCCGTCCGCCGCGCCGACTGGTGTTCCTGCACCTCGACGGTTCGGGGCACCTGCTGCCGGAGGCCGGCGCCGACCTCTTCGCCCCCGCGAACGACCGTCCGGTCGGCCGGCTCACCTCGGTGGTGCGCCACTACGAGGACGGCCCGATCGCGTTGGGCGTCGTGAAGCGCAATGTGCCGGTCGACGCCGTGCTGCGCGCCGGCGATGTGACCGCGGCGCAGACGGTGGTCGTCGAGCCCTGACGTCCCTGCCCGGCTCGCCGAGGCGACGCCGTGCACCGAGCTGTCTCGACGACGGAGAATCGCCTCGCGTCGCCCGGCGCTCGACCTCAGTCGAGGGTGCCGGCCCGCCACGACGCCGCCGCCCGGCGCAGGTCGGCCGCGGTGGCGCGCAGGTTGGACGCGGAGATGGTCTGGGTGCGCGCGGCCGGTTCGTCGCGCCCGTCGTTGAGGTCGGCGCGGTGCACGCGTCCGGTGGCCACCACCTCACAGAACGCCGCCGCCCGCTCGAGCGCGGTGTCGAACTCGCCCCGGTAGACACCGGTGAGGATCGCGTGGCCGAGTTCGCGCATCGCGTCGGGCGACGGCGGTTCGGCGCTGCCCGCGATCGCGGCCGGCACATCGGCGCGGAAACGCCCCTCGAAGTAGTCCTGTGAGGCACCGGCGGCATCGCGTTCGATCCACTCGCGCAGGGCGTAGACGCGCCACAGAGCGCCCGGCAGGCTCACCGCGGGCTGCCGCGACCACAGGTCGGCGACGGTGGAAAGCCCGAGCTCGGCGACGAGGTCGACCAGCGTCGCGGTGAGCTTGGGGTCGTCGCTCGCCCGACCGGTGCGCACCAGGATCTGCGCGGTCTCGTGGGCGATCTCGCTGGCCTTGGCCGGATCGACCGACTCGGCGTGCACCTCGATCTGCTCCGGCGTCATCGGCTGCGGACGGCGGGGACGGCGCTGCTGTTCGTCGGGCATCGGACCAGGCTAACCGTCGAGCCGGTTCAACCCCAGCACGACGATGACCGGCTCCCCCGCTTCGTCCGACGCCGCCAACGGCACCTCCGCGTCGATGCCCCAGTCGAGGTCGCCGGCCGGGTCGAGCACCACCTGGCGCACCCGCCAGAGCTCGGTTTCCTTCTCGATGCGCAGCAGTTGCGGGCCCCGCGCGTCGGGAGTGAGCAGCATCTCGTCGTGGTCGTCGAAGTAGTGGGCGATGTCGTCGTCCCAGGCCGCCTCGTCCATCACGATCGGGGTCGGCGGCTCGGTCGACGCGGCGGCCTCCTTGTCGAGGGCGGCCAGCGCGCCGGCTCGGCGGGCGGCGGCCAACTTGAGCCGGCGGAACATCGCGTTGCGGATCTGCACCCGGAACGCGCGCTCGTTGCGGGTGACCGCGCGCGGCGGCACCGGCAACACCTCGGCGCTCGGGAGCCCGGACGGGTCGACCAGCGCCTCCCACTCGTCCAGCAGGCTGGAGTCGGTCTGCCGGATGGTCTCGCCCAGCCACTCCTCGAAGTCGTCGATCTCCTCGTTGCGCGCGGCCTGCGGCAGCAGTTGCCGCACCGTCCGATAGACGTCGGTGAGGTAGCGCAGCACGATGCCCTCCGACCGCGACAGCTCGTACTGCCGCACCAGTTCGCCGAAGCTCCAGGCGTTTTCGTACATCTCGCGCACCACCGACTTCGGCGACAGCGCCTCGACCGGCACCCACGGCTGCTTGCTGCGGTAGGTCTCGAACGCGGCCGTGAGCAGTTCCTCCAACGGCTTGGGCCAGGTGACCTCCTCCAGCAACTCCATCCGTTCCTCGTACTCGATGCCTTCGGCCTTCATCGCCGCGACGGCTTCACCACGGGCCTTGAACTGCTGTGCGCGCAGCACCGGGAACGGGTCTTCCAGGATCGCCTCGACCACCGAGATGACGTCGAGGGCGTAGTCGGGCGATTCGGGGTCGAGCAGGTCGAAGACGGCGAGCGCGAACGGCGACAGCGGCTGGTTGAGCGCGAAGCTCTCGTGCAGGTCGGCGGTGAGTTCGACCTGTCGCCCGCCGGCCATCGGCTCGTCGAGCCGGCGCACGACGCCGGCGGCCAGCAGCTCGCGGTAGAGCGCGATCGCGCGCCTCGACAGCCGGCGCTGTTGGCGCTCGTCCTCGTGGTTGCCGCGCAGCAGCCGCACCATCGCGGCAAACGGATCACCTTCGCGGGCAACGACATTGAGGATCATCGAGTGGTTCACCCGCATCCGCGAACGCAACGCCTCAGGGTCGGACGCGACCAACTTCTCGAAGGTCTCCTCGGTGTAGTTGACGAAGCCCTCCGGCGGCTTCTTGCGCTGCACCTTGCGCTGCTTCTTCGGGTCGTCGCCGGCTTTCGCGAGGGCCCGGGCGTTCTCGATCTGGTGGTCGGGCGCCTGCACCACGACCGACCCGCTGGTGTCGAAGCCGGCTCGTCCGGCACGTCCGGCGATCTGGAGGAACTCGCGGGCCTTGAGCACCCGCTGCCGGGTGCCGTCGAACTTGGTGAGCGAGGTGAACACCACGGTGCGGATCGGCACGTTGATGCCGACGCCGAGGGTGTCGGTGCCGCAGATGACCTTCAACAGACCCTTCTGCGCGAGGGTCTCGACCAGCCGGCGGTACTTCGGCAGCATCCCGGCGTGGTGCACGCCGATGCCGTGCCGGATCAGCCGGTTCAGGGTCTTGCCGAAGCCGGCGGAGAACCGGAACCCGCCGATGAACTCCCCGAGCACGGCCCGCTCGTCGGCCGACAGGATCTTCAGCGACAGCAGCGTCTGCGCCCGTTCGAGCGCCGCCGCCTGGGTGAAGTGCACGACGTACACCGGCGCCTGGTGGGTGGTGAGGAGTTCCTCGAGGGTTTCGTGCAGCGGCGTCATCGCCCACTGGAACGACAGCGGCACCGGACGTTCGGCACCGGCGACGGTGGCCGTCGGGCGACCTGTGCGCCGGGTGAGGTCGTCGGCGAAGAAGGCGGTGTCGCCGAGCGTGGCCGACATCAGCAGGAACTGCGCCTGCGGGAGTTCGAGCAGCGGCACCTGCCATGCCCAGCCGCGTTCGGGCTCGGAGTAGAAGTGGAACTCGTCCATCACAACGAGTCCGACATCGGCCGAACTTCCCTCCCGCAGAGCGATATTGGCGAGGATCTCGGCAGTGCAGCAGATGATCGGGGCGTCGGCGTTGACCGAGGCGTCGCCGGTGAGCATGCCGACGTTGTCCGCCCCGAAGATCTCGCACAGCGCGAAGAACTTCTCCGAGACCAGCGCCTTGATCGGCGCGGTGTAGAAGCTCACCCGGTCGTCGGCGAGCGCGATGAAGTGGGCCGCGGTGGCGACCATCGACTTTCCCGAACCGGTCGGCGTCGCGAGGATGACGTTCGCGCCGCCGAGCAGTTCGATCGTCGCCTCCTCCTGGTGCGGGTAGAGGCTCAGGCCGCGACCCTCGACCCAACCGGCGAACGCCTCGTAGAGGGAATCGCTGTCCGGGTTCTTCGGGATGAGGTCGGTGAGGGTCGTCGTCATGGCGGGTCCATCCTGCCAACCCGGCGGCCGTGCCGACGAAACGGCGAGTGAGGCCGTGCCACGCGACCGGCCCGCGCTGACCGACCTCCCGGTCTGAGCGCCGGGTGATTTCCGGCGTCCGACCGCGGCTGAGTACGCTGTCGTGGCCCGCACGCGGGCGCGGGCCTCTAGCTCAATTGGCAGAGCAGTGGACTTTTAATCCATTGGTTCCGGGTTCGAGCCCCGGGGGGCCCACCACCAACCCACCTCACCTACGCCTGCGACCTACTCGCAAACGCTGCGGTTGCGGGTGGGAAGTGCAGCGTTTGTGCACGGGCGGGCGCGGGGGCGGGCTCGGCGCGCGGGGCTCGGAGCAATTTCGCAGCCGCCGAAACACCACATCGATCGACAATCATGCTTGCGTGGAAGTCAGTACCCCGGAGACGGGGAACTCGTCCGTTTGCAATCAACGAATGAGGAGATTGACATGGGTCTCGCAGACAGCCTGGGCGGCCTCGGCGACAAGGCCAAGGACCTCGCCGGCGACAACGCCGACAAGGCGCAGGACGGCATCGAGAAGGGCGGCGACTTCGTCGACGACAAGACCGGCGGCAAGTACGCCGACAAGGTCGACCAGGGCCAGGAGTTCGCCAAGGAGCGCTTCGGCGGCGAAGGCGGCGACCAGGACGGTCAGGGCGACGGCGCCTGATCACAATTCATTCGGACGGGGCGTGGCACGTGGTGCCGCGCCCCGTTCGCGTCCGATCACACAGCCGATCAGAGCGCCCGCCAAGACGGCGATCCGTGCGCGCGCCGGCCCTGTGTTGCGATGGTCACCCGAGACCTCCCGTCGATGGGCCAGCAGCGGGTACCGTGACGTCCGCCGCACCGCCGGTGGGCCCAAGCTACGCACCGATCGGGGAGAATCGCACCCATGGCGTTCACCAGCACCTACCGCCTCCAGTTGCATTCCGGCTTCACCTTCGCCGACGCGGCCCGGCAGGTTCCCTACCTCGCCGAACTCGGCGTCTCGCACCTCTACCTCTCCCCGATCCTCACCGCGGTGCCCGGCTCGATGCACGGCTACGACGTCGTCGACCACACCCGCATCAACCCCGAACTCGGTGGCGAGGAGGGCTTCCGCGAGCTCGCCGAGCGGGCGCACGCGGCCGGCCTCGGCATCGTCGTCGACGTCGTGCCCAACCACATGGCGTTCGTCGCGCCCGAGTCGCTCAACGCGCCGCTGTGGCAGGTGTTGCGCGAGGGGCGCGACGCTCCCACCGAGCAGTGGTTCGACATCGACTGGAAGGTCGGCGGCGGACGCATCGGGCTGCCGGTGCTGGGCAAGCCCCTGGCCGAGGTGCTCGCCGCCGGTGAGCTCACCCTCGACCGGAGCGGCGACGAGCCCGTGCTGCGCTACTTCGACCATGTCTGGCCGGTGGCTCTCGGCACCGACACGACCGACGACGTCGCCGAGATCCTCGACCGTCAGCACTACCGGCTGGCGAGTTGGCGCGACAAGGACGACGTGCTCAACTACCGGCGCTTCTTCGAGGTCGACGGGCTGATCGCGATCCGGGTCGAGCTGCCCGAGGTCTTCGACGCAACCCACGACCTGCTGCTGCGACTGCACCACGAGGGCCTCGTCGACGCCTTCCGCATCGACCACCCCGACGGCCTTGCCGACCCGGCCGGCTACCTGGAACGCCTGACCGCGGCATGCCGCAAGGACACCCCGATCTGGACCGAGAAGATCCTCGAGGGCGACGAGGTGCTGCCGAAGTCGTGGCAGTGCGCGGGCACGACCGGTTACGACGCCCTCAAGGTGGTGCAGGCCGCGTTCACCGACCCGGCGAGCGCCGCCGTGCTCGACAAGACCTGGCAGGCGTGCGGCGGCAACCCCGATTTCCACGCGATCGTGTCGGAGTCGAAGCGCTATGTCGTCACCCACTCCCTCGCCCCCGAGGTCGACCGCCTCACCCGCCGGGCCCGCGAGGCGCTACCCGACCTCGACCCCGAGCGCCTGCGCGAGGCCGTCGTCGAGCTGCTCGTCGCCGGCGAGGTCTACCGGGCCTACGTGCGCCCCGACAACAAGCTGTCCAAGCAGGCGCGGCGCCGGTTGCAGGAAGCGTTCACCACGGCCGCCGACTCGCGGCCCGACCTGCGCACCGAACTGGAGGCACTGGCGCCGGTGACCGTCCTCGCCGAGGACGACGAGTCGGCCACCGACTTCGCGATCCGGCTGCAGCAGACCTGGGGCCCGGTGATGGCCAAGGGCATCGAGGACACCTCGTTCTACCGCTACCACCGGCTCGTCGCACTCAACGAGGTCGGCTCCGACCCGACGCTGGTCGCGGGCGCCGACCCGGACCTGCTGCACCGCTGGGCCGCGCACGCCGCGTCGAACTGGCCACAGACGATGACCGGTCTGACGACCCACGACACCAAGCGCAGTGAGGACGCCCGGGCGCGGGTGCTCGCGCTGGCCGGCGCGCCGTACGCGTGGCGCGCGTTGGCGACGTCCGCCCAGCGGGTGGCCGCCGGACGGGTCGACGGACCCACCGCGCACCTGGTCTGGCAGACCCTCTTCGGCGTGCCCGGCATCGACGACGAACGCCTCACCGGTTACCTGGAGAAGGCGCTGCGGGAGGGCAAGGAACACACCGCCTGGGTCGACGGTGACGCCGACTACGAGCAGGCGGTCATCGAGTTCGCGAAGCACCTGCGCGACGACCCCGACCATGCCGCGCTCACCGCTTCGATCGAAGCCGAGCTCGCCGAACCGATTCGCGCAATCACGTTGGGCGCCAAGCTGATCCAGCTCTGCCTCCCGGGGGTGCCCGACACCTACCAGGGCACGGAGTACGTCACCACGTCGCTCGTCGACCCCGACAACCGGCGTCCGGTCGACTACGAACGTCGCGCCGCCTCGCTCGCCGAGGTGGAGACCCCCGACCTCGACCGCGAGAAGCAGGCGCTGGTGCAGACCACCCTGCTCGCCCGCAAACGGCTGTCGGCGTTCGCAGCGAACGGCCAGTACACCCCGGTGACCACGAGCAGCCCGCACCTGTTGGGCTTCCTGCGGTCGCACGAACCGGGCCGGGTGTCGGGCGTGCTGCGCCGCGAGCAGTCGAGCGCCGTGCTGGTGCTGGCCACTCGCAACCCGGCCACGCTGGCCGCCGAGGGCGGTTGGAGCGACGAGACCGTCGACCTGCCCGACGGCACCTGGACCGACCTGTTGTCCGGTCGTCTGCACGACGCCGGACCGACCCGGTGCGCCGACTTGTTCGCGGCCGCCCCGGTCGCGCTGCTCGAGCGCACCTGACACCCGCAGACACCCGATACGACGGGAGAACGATGAGCACCCGCACGCACACCTTCCGGGTCTGGGCGCCGGCGGCCGAGCAGACCGTCACGCTCTGCCTCGGCGACGACGCCCTGCCGATGACCCGCACCGACGACGACTGGTGGCAGCTCGAGGCGCCGGCCGAGCCCGGTGCCCGGTACGCCTTCCGGGTCGACGACGGCGAGGAACGCCCCGATCCGCGGTCGTTGTCGCAACCGGACGGACCCGACGGACGCTCGGCGCTGGTCGACCTCGGGGCTCACCAGTGGTCGGACGACGACTGGCGCGGCGTGCCGCTGGCCGATGCCGTCGTCTACGAACTGCACATCGGCACCTTCACCGAGCAGGGCACGCTCGATTCCGCGATCGGGCGGCTCGACCACCTGGCCGACCTGGGGGTCACCCTCGTCGAACTCATGCCGGTGGCGACCTTCCCGGGCACCCGCGGTTGGGGTTACGACGGGGTCGACCTGTTCGCGGTGCACGAGGCGTACGGCGGCGCGGCCGCCCTGCAACGGTTCGTCGATGCCGCCCACGCCCGCGGCCTCGGGGTCTGCCTCGACGTCGTCTACAACCACCTGGGCCCCAGTGGCAACTACCTGCCGGTGTTCGGCCCCTACTTCACCGACGCCCACCACACCCCGTGGGGTTGGGCGGTCAACCTCGACGGGCCTTCGTCGGACGAGGTGCGCCGCTACCTCATCGACAACGCGCTGATGTGGTTCCGCGACTTCCACCTCGACGCGCTGCGGCTCGACGCGGTGCACGCACTCATCGACGACCGCGCCGTGCACTTCCTGGAACAGCTTGCGGCACAGACCGATTCACTGTCAGAGGTGCTCGACCGGCCGTTGCTGCTCATCGCGGAGTCCGACCGCAACGACCCGAAGACGGTCACCGACCGTGGCGTCGGCGGCACCGGCGGACTCGGCCTGCACGCCCAGTGGGCCGACGACGTCCACCACACCTGGCATGTGCTGCTCACCGGCGAGACGCAGGGCTACTACGCCGACTTCGCCGACCCCGAGGCGATCACCAAGACCGCCCGCACGCCGTTCTTCCACGACGGCACGTGGAGCAGCTTCCGGGACCGCGAGCACGGACGTCCGGTCGACGGTGACACGACGCCGGGCGACCGGTTCGTGGTGTCGCTGCAGACCCACGACCAGGTCGGCAACCGCGCCACCGGCGACCGGCTCAGCCACCTGGTCTCGCCCGGTCGGTTGGCGATCGGGGCGGCCCTCATGCTCACCTCGCCTTACACCCCGATGCTGTTCATGGGTGAGGAGTGGGGTGCCTCCACCAAGTGGGCCTATTTCACCGACCACACCGATTCCGCACTCGCACAAGCGGTTTCGAAGGGCCGCCGCGCCGAGTTCGCCGAGCACGGGTGGGGCGACGAGGTGCCCGATCCGCAGGCCGCGTCGACGATGACCGACTCCGTGCTGCGCTGGGAGGAACGCGACGAGCCGGTGCACGCGGCGCTGCTGGCGTGGTACCGCGAGCTGATCCGGTTGCGCCGCGCGGTGTCCGACCTGCGCGACCCGTCCCTCACGTCCGGACGCGCCGAGCGCGACGGTGACCTGCTGACGGTGCACCGTGGCGCACACTGGGTGGTCGCCAACCTCGGCACCGAACCGACCCGGGTCGAGTCGGGGCTGCACATCGTGGCAGCCTTCGAGGCATCGATGGACGCCGGAGGTGCCGTCGTCGTCGATCCCGACGGCGTGGTCGTGCTCGGCCCGCGCAGTGATCACGAAAGGATCTGAGATGGCAGCCAAGGGTTACTGGATCGGCCGGATCTCGACGCACGACCCCGACACCTACGCCAAGTACGTGGCCGGCAACGGCGCCGCCTACGCCAAGTTCGGCGGACGCATGTTGGTGCGTGGCGGCAAGTTCGACGTGAGCGAGGGTGAGGCCCGCGACCGCAACGTCGTCATCGAATTCCCCTCGTACCAGGCGGCACTCGACTGCTACCACTCGCCGGAGTACCAGTCGGTGATCGGTTTCCGGCAGGCCGCCAGTGAGGGCGAACTCATCGTCGTCGAGGGCTACGACGGGCCGCAACCGGGCGAGTGAGCCCGGCTCAGCCGCCGAACGACTCCCAGCCGCCCTGCGGCGCCGCCTCCAACCGGCGCAGCGCCGCCAGGGTGGCGTCGTCCTGCGCGTCGAGCCAGTCGCACAGCTGCTTGAAGGTGACGAACCGGGTGTCGGGTCGGTCGGCCATCTGCTTGATGACGTCCTCGACGGCGTCCATGTAGATGCCGCCGTTCCAGCCCTCCAGGTGGTTGCCGATGACCAGAGGCGCGCGGTTGCCGTCGTAGGCGAACTCGAAGCCGGCCAGGTAACTGTCGGCGGTCTGCTTGCGCCATTGCGGACGCTTGGCCGGGTCGCCCTTGGTGCCGCCCGACTGGTTGACCATGAAGTTGTAATCCATCGACAGGATCGTGCCGCCCTTGTGCGCGAACGGGATCGACTGCAGGGACAGATCCCAGAGGGTGCCGTCCTTGACCGGCCACACCTGCCGGTTCGCCTTCGAGGTGTCGTAGCGCCACCCGAGCTTCATGGCCGCCTTGCGCAGGTTGTCGGCGCCCTGCAGGCACGGCGTCCGGCCGCCGACGAGTTCCTTGTCGTAGTCGAACGGCAACGACGGCAGATCGGTGAACCCGGTGTTGGTGCGCCAGGTGCGCACGAACTGCTTCGCCTGCGCGATCTCGCTCAGCCAGTCGCTCACCGACCAGTCCTGCACCCCGCCCGGCCCGCAGAAGTGTCCGTTGAAGTGGGTGCCGATCTCGTGCCCCTCGAGCCACGCCGAGCGCAGCAGTTCGAGGGTGCGGTGGATCTCGCCGTCGTCCTGGTAGTTGACCTCGGAGGCACCCGGACGGTGGTGCGGCGGGCGGTAGAGCGTCCGCTTACTCTCCGGCAGCAGGAACAACCCGGTGAGAAACCAGGTCTGCGGGCAGTCGTACTTGCGCCCGACCTCCAGGAACCGCTCGAACAGCGGCATGTGCTTGTTCTCGCCTGCGCCGTCCCAGGAGATGACCACGAACTGGGGCGGCTTGGTGCCCGGCGCCAACTTCTCGGGCTTCGGTTGCTTGGGTTGCGGCCCGGTGTCGGACGTCGACCCGTCGCCGATCTGCCGTCCGGTGTGGCCGGACGGCGGCGAGGTCGTCGTCGTGACGCCGACCTTGGTGGCCTCGTCAGGTCCGTCGGCCACGCCGACCTCGTCGGTGACCTCCCGGCTGCACGACGCCAGCGTTGCCGCGGCGAAACCGGACGCCAGCACCGAACGCCGGCGGATGTGGTTCGTCATCGTTCTCCCCTTCGTCGACGAATCCGATCGACCGGGCCTCCCAACCCGATGCCGACCGTTTCCACCGCTGAGGATGTCATCCGCACGGCGCCGAGATGACGGGGCGCGCCGCCCGCATGCACATTCGTTACCGAATCTGCCGCCGGCGTGCACCGAACATCCAGCCAACCCCCAGATCGACACATCCGGGATCAGCACCCGCAAAGCCACCGTTTTGGTTCCGAGCGTTCGGCGCAGCCGACAGCCCTGGACTCATAGAGTGGGCGCCATGCCGACGAACTCTGCTCTTCGATCCCCTGCCGCACAGAATCTGCTCGCAGCCGCCGTCGCCGGAGTCGGTGTGCTGGTGCGCCCGGCCCGTATCCCGGTGTGGGCACGCCGCAGCCTCACCGTGGCCAACACGGCCGGCACCGCCGGGTCGATGTTGATGACCAACAAGGCCGCCGAGAACACCGGCGCCCTGGGCGTCAAGCCGGTGAGCGGTCCCCGCGACACCGCCGCCTCCACCGGTTCCGCGCTGGCCGCAGCGGCCGGCAGCTTGAGCCTGCTGACCTCCGGCATCGGTCTGAAGCTCGACGCGAAGGCCGAGAGCTACCTCACCAAGCGCGGCGTGAAGCGTCCGAGACTGTGGATGGCCGTCGGCGCCATCGGCCTGGTCTTCGTGATCAAGACGGTGCAGGACGCCGCCACCCGCAAGGCCGAGGACGCCGCGACGAAGTTCGCCGACAGCCGCCAGGTCCCGCCGGCGGCCGGCGACAAGGTGCGCCGCTGCGACATCGCGGCGACGAGCAAGCCCGCCGTCACCGGCGCCAAGCCCTCGACCTCGACCACGGCCCCGACGGCTGCCGGGTCCACTGGGTCGTCCGGTTCTGGCGCGTCTGCCGGGTCCGCCGGTGCGGACTCGACCGCCGCATCGAGCGCCTCGGACGGCGACAAGAAATCTGCGGAGAAGGCCGAAAAGATAGCTCCCGCAACAGATTCCACGACTGCCACCGATCAGGCGCGACCGGTCGTGTCGAGCACGGACGGTTCGTCCGATCAGGCCCCGGCCCTGGCGGCCGCGTCTGCGGCAGACGCCGCCGACGCCCCCGGCACGGCAACGCCGAACGTCGAGGACACCCCGATCTGGAAGGACGTCGCCGAGCGCAAGGGTGGTGCCGAGACGATCGCCGACGCCGACGGTCAGTCCGACGCATCCGACGCGAGTGGCGCGGCCGGTGCGACCGACGAAACCGCCGACCGGGCAGCCGCGGACGAAGCCGGCGCCGACAGCACTGACGAGTCCACCGACGCGTCCGACGTCACCTCCGACGCCAAGGCTGCCGGCACGCCCGACGCAGCGGACAACGCCGACGAGAAGGCCGACAAGACCGGCGGCAGCACCGCCTACCGTCCGTCGCGGTTCGAGCAGCAATTGGCCGAGACCACCCCGGACGACGTCGACGGCCCTCTCGCAGACGGCTTGCAGCGGGAATGATCAGGCGCGCAGGTGGTGCCAGGTGACGACGAGCACCGTGGCGAGCATGACCACCGAGGCGACCAGACTCCACGGGCGTCCCGCCCGGGCGATCGCGACAGCGACGTCCGGCGGGGCGCCCAAGTCGTTCATCCGTTGTTCCACCGTGCGGCGCAACCGGCGCAGGCGGGTGCGACCGAGGGTGGCGCCGAAGGGCACGTACGCGGCGAGCACGAGCACGCCGATCGGGATCCGCAGCCAGGGCGCCTGCCAGTGCACGTCGGCGACCATCGCGAGCGCGAGCGCAACGACGGCGAGCAGGAACGCGCCGCCCTGCACCAGGTGGGTGAGGGTGGCCCCACGGCGGGGGCTGCGGCCGGCGCGGCGCACCAGGAACCACAGCACGCGGTGCTGCATCCGCGCCTGCGCCCACAGCATCCAGGCCAGTGCCGCGGCCAGCAGCACCAGGAAGATCCACGCCCTCACCCACGGGACGATAGCCGTCCGCGTAGTCGGCCCATGTCAGGCCTGACGCATAGTCTCGGGGGCATGGCCGAGCCGCAACAGATCGAACCCGTCGACGCCCTGCGCCGCATCGCCTTCGTGCTCGAGCGGGCCAGGGCCGGCCAATACCGGGTGAAGGCGTTCCGGCAGGCGGTGGCCACCGTCATCGCCACTGCGCGCGACGAGCTCGAGCAGCGTGCCGCCGCCGGCACCCTCGCCGAGCTCCCCGGCATCGGCAAGTCGACCGAGGCCGTCATCACGCAGGCGCTGAGCGGGCAACGCCCCGACTACCTCCAGACCGTCGAGGCGAAGTACCCCGACCGGATGGTGGAGGGCGGCGAGCAGGTGCGGGCGGCGCTGCGTGGCGACTGTCACAGCCACTCCGACTGGAGCGACGGCGGTTCGCCGATCCCGGAAATGGTCGCGAGCGCGATGGAGCTCGGCCACGACTACCTGGTGCTCACCGACCACTCGCCGCGGCTGCGGATCGCGAACGGACTGTCCGCGGCTCGGCTCACCGAGCAGCTCGGGGTCGTCGACGCGATCAACACCCACCTCGACGGGTCGTTCACGCTGCTGAAGGGGATCGAGGTCGACATCCTCGACGACGGCGGGCTCGACCAGAGCGAGGAGATGCTCGACCGGCTCGACGTGCGGGTGGCCTCGGTGCATTCCAAGCTCGCGATGGCGTCGGCGCCGATGACCCGTCGCATGATCGGCGCGATCAAGAATCCGCGCACCAACATCCTCGGCCACTGCACCGGACGGCTCACCGGCGGCTCGCGCGGCACCCGCGGGCAGTCGTCGTTCGACGCGGCGGCGGTCTTCGCGGCGTGCGCCGAACACGACGTCGCGGTCGAGATCAACTCCCGCCCCGAGCGGTGCGACCCACCCGACGACCTGCTCGCGCAAGCCCGCGACGCGGGGTGCCTGTTCAGCATCGACAGCGACGCCCACGCCCCCGGCCAACTCGACCTATTGCAGTTCGGTGCGGCCCGGGCCGAGCAGTTCGACATCCCGCTCGACCGCATCGTCAACACCTGGCCGAAGGAGCGCCTGCTGGAGTGGGCGGCACGTCGCTGACCTGCACAAACGCTCTTCGGCGGCCGCCTCGCCGGAGCCGTTTTGGTAAACCCGCCGAGACTCCCCTATAGTTGCGCAGGTCCTCAACGGATCCGAGCCGAGTTCGCTTGGTGGGGAACCTGCAAGGACAGGTCCCCATCGTCTAGCGGCCTAGGACACCGCCCTTTCACGGCGGCGGCACGGGTTCGAATCCCGTTGGGGATACGCAAGCAGGTCTTGTGCAAACAAGGCCCCGTAGCGCAGTTGGTTAGCGCGCCGCCCTGTCACGGCGGAGGTCGCGGGTTCGAGTCCCGTCGGGGTCGCCAGTTTGGTGACGTGGTCATCAAGCCGAATGGCCAGATAGCTCAGTTGGTAGAGCGAGCGACTGAAAATCGCTAGGTCGGCGGTTCGACCCCGTCTCTGGCCACATTCCACTGGAAGCCCGCCCGGTTCGCCGCGGCGGGCTTTCGCGTTGTCGGCGAGCTGCCACCGACCCGGCTCAAGGGCCACCCAGCCCGGTGGGTCAGGATGGGTGCCATGCGGATCCTTGCGCGGTTGAGCGCCGCCCTCCTGCTGCTCCCCTTGCTCTTCCTCGCACCGGGCGAGGCACAGGCCCACGACACCCTCCTGAGCACGACCCCGAAGTCGGGTGCCACGACGGCGCCGGTGCAGTCGGTCTCCATGGTTTTCAACGAGGCCGTGCTCTCCACCGGGGCCGCCGTCACCGTCGACGGCCCGGACGGCGCGGTGGCGCAGGGTTCGCCGTCGATCAACGCAGCGACCGTCTCCCAAGACCTGCGCCAGCCGCTTGCGAACGGCTCGTACAAGGTCACCTGGCGGGTCCTGTCGTCCGACGGACACCCGATCTCGGGCAGCTTCAGCTTCGTCGTGGCCGGCGCCACCGCGAGCAGCAGTTCCACCACCTCCAGCGCGACCGCCGGCGCGACCCAGTCGGACGAGACGTTGACCACCCCGAGCGCGTCCTCCAGCGCGCCGACGCCGCCGGTGCAGCAGGTGCCGACGAGCTCGACCGACAACAACGCGCCCCTGATCATCACGGCCGCCGTGTTGGCGCTGCTGCTCATCGCGGGCGGCGCCTTCCTCGCCCGGACGCGGCTCAAGGACGACAACGCCGACCTCGCCGACGGCACCGACACCCCGGCTGCCACACCGATTTCGTCGCCCGATGCCGACGCCGACGGCTCCGAGATTGCCGGTTCTGCGGGCCCGAATGCCGACGACGAGACCGTTTCCGGACAAACCTCCCACGATGCGGACCGCGATCCGGACGACTGATGCATCGCCGGGCCGCACACTGATGTACCGTTGACCCCACGACAGATACCAAAGATCCCGGGGTCTCCGGATGATCGATCCTCGGGCTTCGGCTCGGGGGTTCATTCGTTCAGGCACCCGGCAACACACACGAGGGGGTCTCGCCATGGGGCGCGGCCGGGCCAAAGCAAAGCAGACGAAGGTTGCCCGGGAGTTGAAGTACTTCTCTCCCGACACCGACCTCAACGCACTTGAGCGTGAACTGCGGTCATCTTCATCCACTCACGCCGCGGAGAACGCCGCCGCGGACGTCGACCAGGGTGACGACGACGACTACGACGACTACGCGGACTGGGCGTCGCACGGTCGTTGACCCACCCGCGGCACACCGCCGCGGTTTATCGCGTTGCTGACCTCGCACGGGTGATCTGTTCCGAGCACACGTGACCGCCTCTCCGTTTGCCGGTGAGGCGGTGTCAGCATGCGCCGACCCAGTGCACAGGCACGCGCAGAGCACACCTCGCGTCGCGCGGCCAACCGTCCAGCCGCGTCGGCTCAGCCGGCGTACTGCCCGACGAGCTGAGCGCCACCCGCGTCCACGCCCTTGGAGCCGGTGACGAGTTCGCCCCGGTCGCGGTCGACGCTGTCGATGCCGACGATCTCCCCCATCCGCCAGGCGGGCAGGTCGACCGACTCGAGCACCTCCAGCGTGGTGTCGACGCTGTCCTGCGGCACCACCGCGACGAACCCGACACCCATGTTCAGCGTGGCCTCGAGGTCGAGTTGCGGCACCTTGCCGAGCTCACCGATCACCTGGAACACCGGCGCGGGAGTCCACGTGGCGCGGTCCATGACGGCGGCAACGCCCTGCGGCAGCACACGGGCGACATTCGCTGCCAGCCCGCCGCCGGTGACGTGGGAGAGTGCGTGCACGTCGACGCCGTCGGTGCGGATCAGCCGCAGCAGGTCGGCGGCGTAGACACGGGTCGGCGTGAGCACCTCTTCACCGAGCGTGCGGCCGAACTCCGGCACCTCGCGTTCCCACCCCCATCCGGCGGACGCGACGACCTTGCGCACCAGCGAGAGGCCGTTGGAGTGCAGACCCGACGACGGGATGCCGAGCACCACGTCACCGGTGCGGACGCGGTCGGGCGTCAGCAGGTCGGAGTACTCCACGACGCCGGTGGCGGCGCCGGCGACGTCGTACTCGTCGGGTTCGAGCATACCCGGGTGCTCCGCCGTCTCACCGCCGACGAGGGCCACTCCGGCCTGTTCGCAGGCCGCGGCGATTCCGCCGACGATGGCCGCGATGCGCTCGGGCACCACCTTGCCGGTGGCGATGTAGTCGGTCATGAACAGCGGCTCGGCGCCGCAGACCACGATGTCGTCGACGACCATGCCGACCAGGTCGAAACCGATCGTGTCGTGCTTGTCCATCGCCTGCGCGACGGCCACCTTCGTGCCGACACCGTCGGTGGAGGTGGCGAGCACCGGACGCTGCATCCGGGTGAGCAGCGACGCGTCGAACAACCCGGCGAACCCGCCCAGACCGCCGAGCACCTCGGGCCGCTGCGCCCGGCGCACCGACGCCTTCATCAGTTCGACCGCCTTGTCGCCGGCGTGCACGTCGACTCCTGCGTCGGCGTACGTGATCGGTCGCGAGGTATCGCTCATCGGGGCGTTTCCGTTCGGGTCGGTCGAAAGGTGGTTCACGGGTGGTCGAGCGCTCCGGCACCGCCGGTGCCGACTCCGACGCTGACGCCCTCGGCGTCCGAGCGCTGGGACGGGGCTCGACCGCCCGCTCGGTCAGGGGCGCGGTCTTCCGCGGCGACGGCCACGCTGCGGTCGTGCCCGGAAGCGATCTCCAGCGGGAGCGTCTCGAGCACGTGCTTGCCGATGCGGCCGTCCTCGGGCAGCTCGATCGGGTACTCCCCGGTGAAGCAGGCGGTGCACAGCTGCGACGGTTGCTGGTCGGACGCCGCGATCATGCCTTCGGTGGAGATGTAACCGAGCGAGTCGGCACCGATCGACGAACGGATCTCCTCGACGCCGAGGCCGGTCGCGATGAGTTCGGCGCGGGTGGCGAAGTCGATGCCGTAGAAGCAGGGCCACTGCACCGGCGGGCTGGAGATGCGCACGTGCACCTCGGCGGCTCCCGCCTCGCGCAGCATCCGGATCTGCGCGCGCTGGGTGTTGCCGCGCACGATCGAGTCGTCGATCACCACGACGCGTTTGCCGCGGATCGAGTGCTCGAGCGGGTTGAGCTTCAGCCGGATGCCCAGCTGGCGCAGGGTCTGGCTCGGCTGGATGAAGGTGCGGCCGACATAGGCGTTCTTGACGAACCCCTGGCCGAACGGGATGCCGCTCTCCTGCGCGTAACCGGTCGCGGCAGGCACGCCCGACTCCGGCACACCGATGACCAGGTCGGCCTCGACCGGGTGCTCGCGGGCCAGCTGGCGGCCCATCTCGACGCGCGCCTCGTGCACCACGCGTCCGTTGATGACCGCATCGGGACGAGCCAGGTAGACGTACTCGAACACACAACCCTTGCGCTGCGGCTCGGCGAACCGGTGCGAACGCAGGCCGTCCTCGTCGATCGCGATGAGCTCACCGGGCTCGACCTCGCGCACGACGCTGGCACCGACCGTCTGCAGCGCCGCGGTCTCCGAGGCGACGACCCAGCCGTTCTCCAGCCGTCCGAGCGCGAGCGGCCGCACGCCGTACGGGTCGCGCGCGGCGTAGAGCGTGTGCTCGTCCATGAACACGAAGCAGAACGCGCCGCGCAGTTTGGGCAGCACGTCCATCGCGGCCTGCTCGAGCGTCTTGTCCTCGTCGGCCGACAGCAGCGTCGTCACCAGTGCGGTGTCCGAGGTGTTGCCGCGGGCCAACTCGCCGCGAACGGTGCGGCCGGCGTGCTCGGCGTCGACCATCTCGCGCAGTTCGACGGTGTTGATCAGGTTGCCGTTGTGGGCGAGAGCAACCGTGCCGCCGGCGTGACCGCCGAGGGTCGGCTGGGCGTTCTCCCAGGTGCTGCCGCCGGTGGTCGAGTAGCGGGTGTGGCCCACGGCGATGTGTCCGCGCAGGCTGCCCAGGCTCGACTCGTCGAACACCTGCGACACCAGGCCCATGTCCTTGTAGACCAGGATGCTCTGGCCGTCGCTGGTGGCGATGCCGGCCGATTCCTGGCCGCGGTGCTGCAACGCGTACAGCCCGAAATAGGTGAGTTTGGCGACTTCTTCGCCGGGGGCCCAGACGCCGAAGACTCCGCAGGCATCCTGCGGACCCTTCTCGCCGGGCATCAGGTCGTGGGACAGACGTCCGTCAGAGCGAGCCACACCGACATTCTCCCACGCCGCGGTCAGCGACCCTACCGACGGTCGAGCAGGGCCCCTATGAGACCGCCGAGCAGCGCACCGAGGCCACCGAAAATCACCGCGAAGTAGCCGAACGTGGTGAAGACCGAGTAGTTGCCGTCACCGTCGGAAACGTTGGCGATCACCACTGCGGCGATAATTCCGATGACGGCGCCGGTGAGCACGAACGCGATGATGTTCGGCCGGCGGCGCACCGGCACCAACTGCACCGGCTGCTCGTCGTTGTCGGGTGATCCGTCGCGCTCCTGGTCTGACACGTCCCTACGGTATGCGACCGGTCGTTAGGGTTGCGGGCAGGTCCTCATCCCCTGCTTGCCGAAGGAGCGCCCATGAAGTGGGTCATTCTCGTCCTCGTCATCATCATTCTCGTGCAGTTGGCGATCATCGTCATGCGCGACCCGAAGCGTGGTGGCTCCGTCGGGATCCACGGTGTCGACGGCAAGAAGAAGGTCGGCGAGCCCGAGGCGATCGAGCAGCAGGAGGAGCCTGCACAGGTCGCTGCGCCGGTGAATCAGGCCGACAAGCCGGCGCCGAAGGCTGCCGAGAAGGCTCCCGCGAAGGCCGCTGACAAGCCGGCCGAGGAGAAGGTGGCCAAGGCCGACTCCGGCACCGTGAACGCCGCCGCCGGTGCGTCGGCTGCCGGTGCGGTCGGCACGACCGCCGCCGTGGCCGCCGCCGACAAGGCATCTGACAAGCCCGCCGGTTCCGAGCAGGCAGCGCCCGCTGCCGCTTCGTCGGGCGACGACTGGGACGCCGAGCCCGCACCGGTCGCCGACCAGCCCGCCGCCGCCGCTTCTTCGAGCGACGACTGGGACGCCGAACCCGCACCGGTCGCCGACCAGCCCGCCGCCGCCGCTTCTTCGAGCGACGACTGGGACGCCGAACCCGCACCGGTCGCCGACACCAAGCCCGCCGCCGCCGCTTCTTCGGGCGACGACTGGGACGCCGAACCCGCACCGGTCGCCGACACCAAGCCCGCCGCCGCCGCTTCTTCGAGCGACGACTGGGACGCCGAGCCCCCGGCTCTCGACGACAAGCCGGCTGCGCGCACCGAGACGACTCCCGCTGCCCCCGCCGCCGCGTCCTCCGGCGACGACTGGGACGCCGCGCCGCCCGCCCTCGACGACGCTGCCCCCGCGGCCAACCTGGCCAAGGCAGACGCGTCCGCCGAGCCTGCGAAGGCCGAGCCGAGCGAGCCCGCGGCCGCAGCACCGGCCGCGTCCGGCGGCGACGACTGGGCCACCCCGCCCCCGCCGCTCGACGACGCACCCGCGGCCACCGAGGCACCCGCCAAGAACGAGGCACCCGCCAAGGATGACGCACCGGCTGAGCCGGCCGCCGAGTCGACTACGGACGAGGCGCCCAAGGCTGAGACCGCTGCAGCCGCAGCACCGGCCGCGTCCGGCGGCGACGACTGGGCGACCCCGCCCCCGCCGCTCGACGACGCACCCGCGGCCACCGAGGCACCCTCCAAGGACGAAGCACCGGCCGAGCCGACCACGCAGGAAGCTCCCGCCGAACCGGCTGCCGACGAAGCATCGGCTGAGCCGACCGAGTCCGCTGCACCGGCTGAGCCGGCCACGGAGGAAGCCCCCGAGGCTGAGGCCGTCGCGACCACCGCAGAACCGGCACCGGCCGCAGCGCCGGTCGCGTCCGGCGGCGACGACTGGGCCACCCCGCCCCCGCCGCTCGACGACGCACCCGCGGCCACCGAGGCACCCGCCAAGGACGAGGCACCGGCCGAGGACGAAGCACCCGCCAAGGACGAAGCACCGGCAGAGCCGACCACGCAGGAAGCTCCCGCCAAACCGGCCGCCACCGAGGCACCCGCCGAGCCGGCTGCCGACGAAGCACCGGCAGAGCCGGCCACCGAGCCGACCAAGGACGAGGCACCCGCCCCATCCCGTGGAGACGACTGGTCGACCCCGGCGCTCCCGCTGGGCGACTTCGACCAGGCACCGGCGAAGTCGGCACCGGCGCGTGAAGAGACCCCGACCCGCGAGGTGCAGTCGGTCAAGGCCGAGCAGCCCGAACTACCCGCGGCCGACAGCGCCGACAGCGCCGATTCCGCCGCCAGCGCTGCTGAACCCGCAGCAGCAGAAGCCGCCGCGCCCGCAGAACCTGCCGCGTCCACGCAGGTCGCTGACGGCCCCGCCGACGGACCGTTCGGCCCCGGCTCGGCGATGCCGGAGGACGACGGATCGGGCCCGGCCGGCTGGATCAAGGGCAACGCCGACACGATGCTCTTCCACACCACCGACTCGCCGCACTACGAGCGCGCCGAGGCCGAGGTCTACTTCAAGGACGAGCAGACCGCGACGGCCGCCGGATTCCGGCACTGGGACGCGTCCAAGCGCTGACCGCGCGACTCACCCGAAATCGGCGTGAGTTCGTGCCCTTCGTCTCGGCGAGCGGCACGGACTCACGCCGATTGGTTGTGCTGCAGCCGTGCTCAGGGACGGGGAAGCAGCGGGAGGTAACGCGACAGATCGGAGCGTCCACCCGATGCACGCAACTCCCCCGAGTCCTCGGCATCGGTCCAGGCGAGGTCTCCGACCACCAGTGACAACCAGGTCTGGGCGGTCATCTCGACGACGTTCGGCGGGGTGCCGCGGCGGTGGGTGGTGCCCTCGATCACCTGCACCGCACCGTACGGCGGCACGCGCACCTCGACCGACCGGCCCGGTGCCGTGAGCGCCAACTCCTCCAGCGTGTAACGGACGGCGGTGGCGACCACCTGTCGGGGCGCGGCAGGGTCGGCACACCAGTCGAGCACGGCCTGCCGGCCGGCCGCCGGGTCGATACGGCGTGCGGGCACGTCGGGTCTCCTTCGTCGGTTTCTCCCGCGATCGTAATGACGCTCGGACGAGCACGGGAGCGCGTGCACCCTAGGCTCGGTGTCCGTGGCCCCTCCCGATCGCATCGAGTTCCGCACCGACGAGCGCGGCGGGGTGACGGTGCTGCGCGACGGCCACCCTCAGTCGTACGTCGACCCCGACGACCCCGGCCTGCTGGCCTTCGAATACGTGCAGCACTTCGCGCTGGTGCTCGACGCCCTCCCCGTAGGACCGCTCGCGATCACCCACATCGGCGGAGCCGGGCTGACGCTCCCCCGCTACATCCAGCACACCCGACCGGGGTCGCCGCAGATCGTGCTCGAGCCCGACGCCGCGCTGACCGAGGCCGTGCGGCGGGAGGCGCCGTTGCCGCGCGGCCACCGCATCCGGGTGCGGGCCACCGACGGCTGGTCGGGACTGCAGCAGTTGGCGGCCGACAGCGCAGACGCGATCGTCATCGATGCGTTCGACGACGGACGGGTGCCGGGCGACCTGGTGACCACCGGGGCGATGGCACGGTGCACCGAGGTGCTGAAACCGCACGGGGTGTTGCTGTTCAACATCGCCGACCGCCCCGATCGCGTGTTCCTGCGACGCGTACTCGCCTCGGCGACAACGGCATTCGACGAGCTGCTGCTGATCACCACGACCGAGGTGCTGAAGAAGAAGCGGTTCGGCAACTACGTGCTCGTCGCGTCCGCCGCGCCCCTCGACGTCACCGACCTGCGCCGGGCGATCGCCCGTGCCGACTTCCCGACGAGCCTGGTCGGCCCCGCGGAGACCGCCGCATGGGCTCGCGCCGCCAAACCGGTGCTCGACCCGTCCGAAGACCCCGCGCCACCGGCTCAGACCGAAGGCACGCTTCGGTTTCGTTGATTCTCAGGCGAAGGTGCGTCCGGTGAGGGCTTCGTAGGCCTCGATGTACTTCGCGCGGGTCTGCTCGATGACCGCCTCCGGCAGGGCCGGCGGAGCCTCCCCGGAGTTCTTGTCCCAACCGCTTTCGGCGGAGGTCAGCCAGTCGCGCACGAACTGCTTGTCGTAAGACGGCTGCGCCCGACCGGGCTCGTACGACGACGCGGGCCAGAACCGCGACGAGTCGGGCGTCAGCACCTCGTCGGCGAGCACCAGCGTGCCGTCGGTGCGGGTGCCGAACTCGACCTTGGTGTCGGCCAGGATGATGCCGCGCTCGGTGGCAATCCGGTTGCCCCGCTCCAGGATTGCCACCGTGAGGTCGCGCACCCGGGCTGCGGTCGGCTCGCCGATCTCGGCGACGACCTGCTCGTAGGAAATCGGCTCGTCGTGTTCGCCGACCGGCGCCTTGGTCGACGGGGTGAAGATCGGTTCGGGCAGCTTCGAACCGTCGACCAGACCGGCCGGCAAGGTCACCCCGGACACCACCCCGGTGCGCTGGTAGTCGGCGAGGCCACCGCCGGTGAGGTAGCCGCGGGCCACACACTCGACCGGCACCATCTCCAGCCGCTCGACCAGCACGGCGCGGCCGGCCACCTCGTCGGGCACGTCGGTGGAGATCACGTGGTTGGGCACCAGGTCTGCGAGCTGTTCGAACCACCACAGCGACAGCTGAGTGAGCACCTTGCCCTTGTCCGGAATCACCGAATCGAGCACGAAGTCGTAGGCGGAAATGCGGTCGGACGCGACCAGTAGCACCCGATCGTCGCGCACCACATCACCCTCGAGGGGGGCGTACAGGTCGCGCACCTTGCCCGAATAGACGTGGGCATATCCCGGCAGTTCGGCAGTCATGCGCACATTCTCGCGCAGTGCTCGAATTCACTGACGCGCACCGCCCCATCCGCGCACCCGAGAGGTAAGGATTGAAACAGCAGCGGCCGGCACCTGCCGGTCGACGTTCGACGGAAGGAGACCCACATGGGTATCGGTGACAAGATTTCGAACAAGGCCGAGGAACTCAAGGGCGCGGCCCAGGAGAAGATCGGTGAGGCCCGCGGCGACTCCGGCCAAGAGGCCGACGGTGCTGCCGACCAGTCCGAGGCCAAGCTGAAGCAGGCCGGCGAGAACGCCAAGGACTCCTTCGGCGACGCCAAGGACGCCATCACCGGCGACTGATCTCGGCGAGATGCACGAAGCCCGGCCCCACTTCGGTGGGGCCGGGCTTCTGCCGTTCGTGGTGGTTCGGTTCTGGTGGCTAGACCGTGATCTCGCCGCGCTGGGCCTTCAGCGCGATGTCGGTGCGGAAGTGGCTGTCCGCCAAGGTGATGTCCTCGATCGCGGCGTACGCGGTCTGTCGCGCGTCGGGGAGGTCGTCGCCGAGGGCGACCACCGAGAGCACGCGTCCGCCTGCCGACACCAGCCGGTCGCCATCCGTGGCGGTGCCGGCGTGCAGCACGTACGCGGGTGCGTCTGCGGCGGGGAGACCGTCGATCGGGTCACCCGAGCGCGAGGCGGCCGGGTAGCCACTGGCCGCGAGCACCACGGTCACCGCGTGCTGCTCCCGCCAGCGCAACGCCTCGTGCTGGTCGAGCCGGCCCTTCGCGGCGGCAGAGAGAAGAGAGCCCAGCGGCGTGCGCAGCCGGGCTAGCACGACCTGGGTCTCCGGGTCGCCGAACCGGGCGTTGAACTCGATCACCCGCGGGCCACGCGAGGTGAGCGCGAGCCCGACATACAGCACCCCGTTGAACGGCGTGCCACGACGGGCCATCTCGTCGATCGTCGGCTGCGCGATCGTGCTCACGACCTGTTCCACCAGTCCGTCGGGTGCCCAGTCGAGCGGCGAATACGCGCCCATGCCACCGGTATTCGGCCCTTCGTCGTTGTCGCCCACCCGCTTGAAGTCCTGCGCGGGTTCGAGCGCGAGCACGGTCTCACCGTCGGTGATGCAGAACAGCGACACCTCCGGACCGTCGAGGAACTCCTCGATGACCACCTTTGCGCCGGCCGCGAAGCAGGCGTCGGCGTGGGCGAGCGCCTCGTCGAGATCGTCGGTGACGACGACCCCCTTGCCGGCCGCAAGACCGTCGTCCTTCACCACGTAGGGCGCCCCGGTCGCGTCGAGCGCATCGGCCGCTTCGTCGTGGTCGGAGCAGACCCGGCTGAGCGCGGTCGGCACGTCGGCCGCCGCCATCACTTCCTTGGCGAAGGCCTTGCTGCCCTCCAGCCGGGCGGCCACCCCCGACGGACCGAAGACGTCGAAACCGCTGTCGCGCAACACATCTGCCACCCCGGCCACGAGCGGTGCCTCGGGGCCGATGACGACGAGGTCGACGCCGGTCTCACGCGCCAGGCGCAGCACGTCGTCGGGATCGGTCGGTCGCACCGCGGCCAGGTCGGCGAACTGCGCCATCCCCGGGTTGCCCGGCGCGGCGACGAGCGCATCGACGTCAGGGTCGGCAGCCAGGCTGCGCAGGATGGCGTGTTCGCGGGCGCCGGAACCGATGACCAGGATCTTCACGCCCACAAAGCTACCGACCACCCGCTGGCAACGAACGAACGCGCCATCGAATCCGCCGGTGGTGGCAACCGCCGGACCACAGCGGAAGGCTCACGGAGCCGGGACGGCTCGTGCTGCGAGCGACGAAGGAGCCGCAGGACGAACGCCGCAGGAGGCTCCAGAAGAAATAAGAAGGATCGGGCCTCCCGAAAGTCAGGGGGGAGGTCTCTCGGGAGAAGCCCGATCCGCGAGCCGCGGGGTCAGCCGTAGGGGGACTCGGCGACTCGCTCACAGCTCGCACAACCCGAAGGTTGCGGGATCAACTATTACTCACGTGAATCATCGTTGTCCAACGCAACGCTGTCGGAAGTATGACGGTGTCGTATAACCGCCACTAAGCTGTGAATCAGCCCACCCGGACGAGCGCTCTGAGGACCCCGTCATGCCACCCACCAGCAGCAAGCGGACGCCGAGCCGGACGACGTCCGCTGCGCACCCCGCGTCCGGAGCACCGGGGGTGTCCGGGGCTCCCCGGGTGGACTTCGACCCCGCCGACGACCACACCGCGCTCTACCTGGCGTTGGTCGAGGCGCCGTCGGTGACCCGCGACGAACTCGTGGTGCGCGGCTTCGACGCCGAATACGTCGAGCGGGTGATGGATTCGTTCGTCCATCGCGGGCTCGCGCGCCAGTCGGCGGTGGGCGCCTGGGAGGCCACGCCACCCGACATCGCACTACCGGCGTTCGCCTCCCGCCTGGAGGAGTACGCGAGCACGATCCGTGCATCGACCGCAGCGATCACCCGCACCTACGCCAGCCGCCTCGGCGACAAGCCCGCCCCCAGCGGTTACGACCGGCTCGCGGGCGAGGAGGAGATCGGCGCCGCGTCACAGCAGGTCATGGCGTTGGCGTCGCAACGCGTGATCGGGGTGCGCAAGAACACCGCCTACACGCGCTACCTGTTCGACCGGCCGATGGACATCCACCGCAAACCGCTGCGCAACGAGCGCGGCGTGGCGCTCGAGGTTCGTCTCACCCTGGAGACCGCCACCCTGCGATATCCGCGGGCCGCCGAGGTGCTGCCCGCCCACCTGCGATCGGGCGAGCAGCACCGCTACCTGCCGTTCCTGCCGTTCTCGGCGCTGGTCAACGATCGCGGCATGGCGGTAGTCGACATCGACGGGCCGAACGGCGAGGCCCTCGGCCTGCTGATCAGCACACCCGAGGCAACGCTCGCGATCGACAACGCCGTGCAGTGGGCCTGGCGCCAGGCCTCGCCGTGGCAGATCGGCGACACCGGTCACACCCTCGAGCCGCGCGATCGACGCGTCCTGGAACTGTTGGCGGCCGGTGCCACCGACTCGACGATCGCCCGGCGGCTCGGCGTCTCGCAGCGCACCGTCGAACGGCGGGTGCGCGACCTCATGCAGCGGGTCGGCGCCGAAACCCGTTTCCAGGCAGGCGTGTTGGCGGCGAAGTCGGGATTGATCTGAGCAACGGCCGGACACGTTTCGTCCGCTGCCACGCCGGACCGTAAACTCGTTGATTCGGCGGCTCCGACCAACCGCCGCACCTTCGACCTGGGGGAAGTATGACGTCATCGACACCACAGGTGTCACCTGCCGTCGAGCAGGAGATCGAGCTCGAGCAGGCGCACGTCGACCGTGTCTACGCCGAACTGAAGAAGGCTTCCGACCGGGCCGCGCTGGTGGAGGCCGAGGGACACACCCGGGGCCGCTCCTCCCGCACCGGCGAGGTGCGCGAGGAGGAGATCACCGGGCTCTTCGAGCGCGACGTGCTCGTCTTCCACGCCAGCCGCCAGCGACGCAGCTACGAGACCCAGTACGAGGGCCTGGTGTTCGGCCGCCTCGACCTCGAGCACGAGCGGCCCGACGAGCACGGCGAGACCCGCGAGGTGCGCTATGTCGGACGTCTCGGGGTGCGCGACGACGACTACGAACCGCTGGTGATCGACTGGCGCGCCCCGGCGGCCGCCGCCTTCTACCAGGCCACGCCGTCCGACCCGAAGGGCGTGCTGCGCCGGCGGGTGCTGCGCTGCCGCGGCGAACGCGTCATCGGCGTCGAGGACGACCTGATGGTGCCCGAGGCGCCCGACGACATGGTCGTGGTGGGCGACGGCGCGCTGATGGCGGCGTTGACCCGCACCCGCGGCGGACGCATGCGCGACATCGTCGCGACCATCCAGCAGCACCAGGACCAAGCGATCCGGGCCACCGCGCGCGGCGTCACCGAGATCAGCGGCGGCCCCGGCACTGGAAAGACCGTGGTGGCGCTGCACCGGGCGGCCTACCTGCTCTACTCCGACCGTCGCAAGTACGAGAGCGGCGGCATCCTGGTGATCGGCCCGTCGGCGGCCTACACCGCCTACATCGAGCGCGTGCTTCCGTCGCTGGGTGAAGACACCGTGACCCTGCGGTCGCTCGGCGACGTGATCGAGGGCCTCACCACCGTCCGTCTCGACGAGCCCGACGCGGCCGTCGTCAAGGGATCGCTGCGCATCCGCCCCGTGCTCGGACGCGCCGCCCGCGACGCGCACCCAGACGCCCCCGACCGGTTCCGCGCGATGGTGTCCGGCCACCCGGTGCACGTCGGCGCCGCCCAGTTGGCAGACATCCGCCGCCGGGTGTTGCGCAACCACCAGCACAACACCGCCACCGCGGCTGCGCAGGACGCCCTCGCCGACGCGGCGTGGACCCAGGTGCGTCCGCACGCCGGCACGCTCGAGCGTTCGGAGTTCCTCGAACGCTTCGCCGACCACCTCGAGGTCGAGTCGTTCATGCAGGCGTGGTGGCCGCAGACCGACCCGCGCGAGGTGCTGCTGTGGATGACCGATCGCCAACGCCTGCAACGGTATTGCGACGGCTTGCTCTCCGCCGCCGAGACTGAGGCACTCGGCCGGTCGCTCGACGTTGCGCTGGCCACCGGCACCTGGAGCGTCGCCGACGCCGCCCTGGTCGACGACCTGTCGGCCCGTCTCGGGCTCGTCGTCGAGCAGGAGAACCCCGAGCGCGGGTTCTACGAGATCGAGTTGCTCGACGACCCCACCCAGTACGACGTGCAGGAAGTGCGGCCCGCCGGCACCCTGGTCACCGACGAGGAGGTGCAGTACCGCCGCCGTCCGGCCGGTGCCCGTGAGCAGTTGCTGCAGGGCCGCATCGAGCGGTGGAGCGAGTACGCCCACGTGCTCGTCGACGAGGCTCAAGACCTCTCCCCCATGCAGTGGCGGATGGTCGGTCGCCGCGGTCGGTACGCGTCGTGGACCGTCGTCGGCGACGCCGCGCAGTCGTCGTGGCCCGACGAGGCCGAGGCGCGCGCCGCGCGCGAGGAGGCGTTCGGCAAGAAGGAGCGCCGCTCGTTCCACATGACGACCAACTACCGCAACGCCCGCGAGATTTTCGAGTACGCCGCGAAGGTGGTGCGCCGGTCGGTGCCCGACGCCGACATCCCCGACGCCGTGCGCGAGACCGGCGTCGAACCGGCGGAGGTTCGTGAGCGCGACGTCGTCGCCGGCTCCGTCTCGGCCGCGAACAACCTGCTGGCCGAGGTGGAAGGACTCGTCGCGGTGATCGCCCCGGCGAAACACTTTGCGGCGCTGGCCGATTCGCTCGACGGCGGCGACGAGCGAATCGTGTTGGTCGACCCGATGTCGACCAAGGGTCTGGAGTACGACGCCACGGTGATCGTCGACCCCGACGAGGTCACCCGCGAGTCGCCCGGCGGTGTGCGGGTGCTGTACGTCGCGCTCACGCGTGCCGCCCACCGGATGACGGTGGTGCTGCCCGGCTGAGCCCGGCCGTGCCCACCCCGCCTGCCCACCCCGCCTCCGCCCACGTGCCGGACGCGGTTGGCCGCACCCGCGTCCGGTGTCCGAGAATCGCAGGGTGAGCGAACAGCACAGCACCGAGGACGCGACCCTGCGCGGTTACCGCCAGTCGATCGACAACATCGACGCCGCGCTGATCCACCTGCTCGCCGAGCGGTTCAAGATCACCCAGGCGGTCGGTGAGTACAAGGCGACCCATGACCTGCCGCCGGCCGATCCGGCGCGCGAGGAGCGCCAACTGGCCCGCCTGCGCGCGCTCGCGACCGACTCCCAACTCGACCCTGAGTTCGGTGAGAAGTTCCTGCGGTTCGTGATCGACGAGGTCATCCACCACCACGAGCGCATCCGCGACGATCCGGCGAACTGACGCCGCGACGACGAACGACGGATCCCCCTCCACCGCGTCGGTGGAGGGGGATCCGTCTCGTCTGCGGCTGTCGCGCAGCGGAATTCAGCTCAGCAGTTCGCGCACCTTCTGCGGGCCGACCGCGAGCAGCAGGGTGGGCAGACGCGGGCCGGTGTCCTTGCCGATGAGCAGGTTGTAGAGCAGCTTGAAGAACTCGCGCTGGGCGGCGCCGAGCGACGCCGCCAGCTCCGGCTCCGCCTTGCGGTCGGGACGGAAGTCGGGGCTGCGGCCCAACATCACCTTCGGCACGCCGTAGACCTGGTGGGTGAGGCCGTCGAGCGACCAGACATCCTCGATCGCACCGAGGTCGGTTCCGTTGCCGTCCAGCAGGATTCGCAGCGACTGGCGGTCGTCGTCGGAGAGGCTGTCGAGGGTCTGTCGGTCGGCCGCGGCGCGCACGACCGTCTTGTCCTCGTCGGCCATCCGGGTGGCCACCCACTGCTCGACGCAGTCGAGCCGCGGACGCAACGCGTCGAGCGATGCCGGCGGGTCGGCCGGGTCGAGCTGACCGACGATGCGCAGCGTCTGCTCCTCGTCGCCCGTGGTGATGTCGACGATCGACGCGAGCGTGCGGTAGGCGACCGGGTAGGGCGTGGTCGGCAGAGCGCCGTCGGCCGTGCTCGACGCACGGGTGTAGGCGGCGATGTCACCGGCCTGCCCCTTGCCGTCGGCAACTTTGCGGCCCAACGCATCCCACTCGTCGTACATGCGCTGCACCTCGGCGTCGAAGGCGACGTCGAAGGCCTGGTTGGGCTTGCGGCGGGCGTACAGCCAGCGCAGCAGGGCCGGCTCCATGATCTGCAGGGCGTCCTCGGCGACGGGCACGCCGCCCTTCGACGAGCTCATTTTCGCCATGCCCTTGATACCGACGAACGCGTACATCGGGCCGATCGGGCGCTCCCACCCGAAGATCGGCGCGAGTTCCTTGCCGACGGCGTACGACGAACCCGGCGACTGGTGGTCGACGCCGGACGGCTCGAAGACGACCTTCTCGTAGGCCCAACGCATCGGCCAGTCGACCTTCCAGACCAGCTTGCCGCGGTGGAAGGTGTGCAGGTCGACGGTCTCCGTGTGGCCGCACGAGGTGCACTCGTAGTCGAGCAGCGCGGTGGTCGGGTCGTAGCCGGTGACCTTCGTGAAGTCCTTGTCGCACACGGTGCAGTAGGGCTTGTACGGGTAGTAGTCGGTGCCGCTGGCGCCGTCGTCCTCGGACGCCGCACCCGAGCCCTCGGCGGCCTCGGCGGCGGCAGCCTGCTGGTCGGCGTCGAGCTTCGCGTCGATCTTGGTCTCGGCCGCCGCGAGCGTGCGGTACTGGTCGAGCACCTTGTCGATCTCGGCACGCTGGCTCATCGCGAACAGGATCTGCTCGGTGTAGGCGCCGGAGGTGTACTGCTGCGTCTGGCTGATCGACCGGTAGGTGATGCCCAGCTCGGCCAACGAGCGCTCACACTGCTCGCGGAAGTGGGCCGACCAGGAGTCGGCACTCGAACCGGGCGGCGGCGGCACGGAGGTGATCGGCTTGCCGATGTGCTCCGCCCACGAATCGTCCACTCCCGCAATGCCCTTGGGCACCTTGCGGAACCGGTCGTAGTCGTCCCAGCTGATGATGTGCTCGCACTCGATGCCGCGGCGCCGGACCTCGTCGGCAACCAGGTGCGGGGTCATCACCTCGCGCAGGTTGCCCAGGTGGATCGGGCCCGACGGGGAGATGCCCGAGGCGCAGACCACCTTGATGTCGCGCTGCTTCGCATCGGCGATCACTTCGTCGGCGAGTCGGGACACCCAGTCGTCAAGTTGCTGCTCAGTCACGGTCACCCATTCTACGGGCGCAGCCAGAGCGCTCCGGACCGTGCGGCACTGCTCCCCCCGGGGACACGCCGCCCAAGTTCAGGTCGGGAACAGTTGGGGACGACGAAGTCGGACTCAGCTGATTCCACCGGTGTCGACGAAGTCGGACGCGGGGAGCCTGCGACCCGAGGCCGACGGATGGAGACGCCGCACAAGTACAGGTCGGGAACAGTTGGGACGACGAAGTCGGACTCAGCTGATCCCACCGGCGTCGACGAAGTCGGACGCGGGGAGCCTGCGACCCGAGGCCGACGGATGGAGACGCCGCACAAGTACAGGTCGGGATCAGTTGGGGACGACGAAGTCGGACTCAGCTGATCCCACCGGCGTCGACGAAGTCGGACGCGGGGAGCCTGCGACCCGAGGCCGACGGTGTCAACGGCGGCTGAAAAGTGACCCCCTAGCGGCAATCGAAAGTTGACCCCCTCGTCTACTGGTTCTCTTCGGTGGCGGCCGCGGGGACGCGGCCGAGTTCACGGTTCTTAAGCCGGTAGGAGTCGCCTTTGAGGGCGATGACTTCGGCATGGTGGACGAGCCGGTCGATCATCGCGGCGGCGACTGTGTCGTCGCCGAAGACCTCGCCCCAGCGGGCGAAGTTCTTGTTCGAGGTCACGATCAGGCTGGCGCGCTCGTAGCGGGATGAGACGAGTTGGAAGAACAGGTTCGCTGCCTCGGGCTCGAACGGGATGTAGCCGACCTCGTCGATCACGAGCACGGG